>PASL01000001.1 GCA_002712125.1 Chloroflexota bacterium
GATTAATACTCCATCCCAAGGTCCTTGATTTTCAAGCATATTAAACATTTCAGATGATAGTCTGTCGTATGCATCTTTAGTTATTGTTCCTATTGGACCAGTTTCTGCGAACATTAAAGGAACTAGTTCGAAGTCAAAGTCCTTTGCTGCTTCCATGTATCCAGTAATTGTGTAATTTGCACCATCATATTGAGAAAAAAGTTCATCATCTCTAATGATTGTTCTTTTTTCAAATTCTTCATATGTTGCTGGTGTAACAGAAAATGTGTTTGTTTCATGTGAAATTCCAAGTAGTGCTATTTTCATAATTTACCTCTATTATTTATATTGTTCATTTAATTTATCACAATAGTTCGTTTGTTTGTGTTTAGTTTATTTTTTTATGATAGATTTTAATTATTAAATTTTATAAGGAATAACTCATGCTAGAAAGATTTAAAGTACCAAAAAAAGACAGAGTATACGTAGAAGAACAAAAAGTCAGATTAGTTACAGAAAAAGTTTTTGTTCATTTAGGATTAAGTCAAGATGATGCAAAAATTAATGCTGATGTTCTAATTACTAATGATTTAAGAGGAGTAGAATCACATGGTGTTTCAAATGGGTTGCGTAGGTATGTTGATGAATATACAAATAAAAAACTTAATCCAAATCCAAATTTTTCAATATTAAGAGAGTCTCCAACAACACTTACAGTAGATGCTGATGGTGCTTTGGGAACTCATGTTGGTCCGTGGGCAATGCAAAAAGCTATCGATAAAGCTAAAAAATTTGGTATTGGCGCTGTTGCAGTAACTAATTCTGGCCACTTAGCAGGATGCGGATATTATGCAATGATGGCAGCGGAACAGGGTATGATTGGACATTGTATGACCGCTGGAGGCGCATTGAATACGGTTCCAACATTTGGTTCAAAACCTCTACTTGGGACGAATCCAATTGCTTGGGCAGCTCCAGCTAAATCTATGCCTTATTTTTTGTTCGATATAGCAACTACGCAGGTAGCCGGTAATAAAATTACTCTAGCCAAACGCACGGGAGCCAAACTATCACCTGGTTGGATTTCAGACACAAATGGTAATCCTATTATGGATGAAGTTCATCCACCTGAAAAATTTCATTTATTACATATTGGAGGAACAAGAGAAAATGGTTCTCACAAAGGATATAGTTTGGGATTAATGAATGAAATAATATGTAATGAATTATCCGGATGGGGACCAGGTCCAGTCCATAAAAATAATGGAGGACATTTTTTTCAAGCCTACGACATTGATGCTTTTACAGATAAAACAAAATTTTTATCAGATATGGATGATTTACTTGAACATATTATAAATGTTCCTCCATCTGAAGGTCATGAACGAGTTATTTATGCAGGCCTAGAAGAGCAAGAAGAAGTACTTAAGAGATCAAAAGAAGGAATTCCTTATCACAAAGAGGTAATAAATTGGTTTGAAACTTATTGTGAAGAATCAAATATTGATTGTGACTTAAGATAAATTTTTTTATACTGGCATTTGCCTTTTAGTATATTTGCGACCAGCTTCGGCAGTATCTTGTCTTCCTCCAGAGATAATATGTACACCCTCATCAATTTTGTTATTTATATTATCTGGTGTTCCTCCTCCAAGAAAAAATTTTCCATTTTTTTCACATGCTTCCTTAACTCTTTTTCTAGCCTCTATTATCCTAGGATCTAATGGTTTATTTGGATCTCTTCGTATTCCATAAGACATATGTCCATCTCCTGGTCCAAATTCTGCATACCCTATCCCAGGTACGGTTAAGATTTGTTCGCAATTTGCTACGCCTCTTACGCTTTCAATTTTTACTCCAAGTAATAAATCTCCATCAGGATTTAAGGGCCATGGTTCGCATTTTGAAATATAATTTTCGGGATCAATATCCCATACTTTCGAAGCAGTCGGATGCCCTCCAACTCCTCTAGTACCTCTTTCTAATCCGTATCCAACTCCAGGGGTATTAATAGGATATCTACATGATTCAACAAATGCTCTTACCGCGTCTACACTCTCAGCTTGGCACAAAATTATCCCATGAACTCCTCTAGCAAGAATCATTCTAAATTGCCATGCATTATATCTGACAATATTTTCTGAAGTACCTTCAACTGGTGCTTCAACTATTATTGCCGGAGTTTTGTGACCACTTGGAGTAGGCCCGCCATCAATGAGTCCTCTTATATAATTATCTAAACCAGGCATATCAAAGGCTCCGTGTTCCATTCCTATATTTATATAGTCGGCCCAAGTTTTAGCGTCAATAATTCCTTGCTCATAAGTTAATACGTGTCCTGAATGTGCGCCCATATAGTATACGGTTTCTTTAGATTCTAATAATTCTATTGCTTTATTTATTCTTTTAGCCATAATTTTTTCCAATTGCATAAATTTATGTTTGTATAATATCATTGTCTATGTTGAAAAATAATATTATGATTGAACAAATAAACTTGATTCATGGTGCTTTAGGAGCCTATGATGAACTNTTTGTTTTTGCTCTAATTTTACTTCTCCTTGGATGGCTTGCTTATAAATCTTCCAAGGCGACTAAAGAAAAAGATAGGAAAAAGCGTACAAAAAGAAAAAATAAATAAGTTAATTTTGAATAATTACTTTTTTATCTATAAAATCACTAATTGTTTTTTTGTTATATCCATATTCTTCTAAAATTTCAGTGGAATGTTCTCCTAAAATTGGTGCAGGTCTAGTAATTCTGCCAGGTGTTTTATAAAGTTTAGGAGAGACTCCAATATTTTCTATTTTTCCTGCAGTTGGATGTTCAAGCGTGACCTTCATGTTTCTTGCGATCACCTGTGGNTCATCCCAAGTTTCACCAATATTATTTATAGGGCCACAAGGAACTCCATAATCATCTAATTTTTCTATCCAATAGTTTGATTTCTTTTTTGATAAAGTTTTTTCTAGCTCTTTTTCTAGTGTTTCTCTATTAATTAATCGGCTAGCATTGTCGATAAAATCTTTATTTTCTATGAGGTCTTTTCTGTCAATCGCATTACACAATCTTTCATAATTTGATTGATTTGGAGCTCCAATATTTATGTAGCCATCAATTGTTTTTAACGCCTGATATGGAGCAGATAATCTATGAGATGAACCGAGTGCTTCTGGAATTTCTTCAGTAGCAAAATAACTACTTGATTCCCAAACTGTATATGCTAGAGCTGATTCTAATAATGAGACATCTAGAAATTGTCCTTCACCAGATTTTAACATGTGTATATATGCAGATAGTATTGAATAAGTGGCAAACATTCCAGCATTCATATCNGCTATGGGGACTCCAACCTTTATAGGTGGTGAGTTTGGTATTCCAGTTATGCTCATTAGCCCGCTCATACCCTGTGCAACTAGGTCAAATCCTCCTCGTTTTGAATAAGGTCCAGTTCTCCCGAATCCTGAGATTGAACAATATATGATTTTAGGATTGATTTTTTTTAGATCTTCATATCCTAAGCCAAGTTTTTCCATAACTCCAGTTCTATAATTCTCAATTATTATAGTAGATTTTTTAGATAATTTTTTCATTATTTCTACGCCATTTTTATGCTTGAAATCTATAACTATACTTCTTTTATTTCTATTCATAGCTAAGAAAGCAGCAGATTCATTTTTTATGAATGGTGGTCCAAACCTACGCGTATCATCACCCCCTGATGGTTTTTCTATTTTTATTACGTTTGCTCCCATATCAGAAAGTAGCATACTACAAAAAGGTCCGGCTAATATCTGTGAACAGTCTAGAACAGTGATGTCGCTCAATGCCTCTGGCATTTTATCTGGATTGTTAGGTAGGTAGAACATTATTTTATTAACTTTCTTTTTTACTTAGATAGATATATTATTACGTATGTTTATAGTATATTATAANTTGAAAAAATTTAATATCTAGGAGAAAAAAATGTTTGACTTAAGTAACAAAACTGCATTAATTACTGGTGGTAATGGTGGTATTGGATTGGGAATATCTGAAGGTTACTTAAAATTTGGAGCATCTGTAATTATCGTTGGAAGAAATGAAAAGAAAAATCAAGATAGCAAAGAATATTTAACTAAAAAATTTCCTCAGAGTAACGTNTCAACTTATATCTGTGATGTTACAGATAAAGAATCTGTAGATAAGTTATTTGATGAAATTTATAAGGATTATAAATCGATTGATATTTTGGTAAATAATGCAGGTATTAATATTAGATCAACAGAACCTCAAGAACTTTCATATGAAGATTGGTCACTGGTTATATCTACTAATTTATCTAGTATGCANATTATGTCGAGTAAAGTTATAGAAGGAATGAAAAAAAATGGTTCGGGGAAAATAATTAACATTGGTTCTATGCTGTCACTTTTTGGGTCGTCTTATGGTTCGGCTTATGCTGCAAGTAAGGGAGGGGTAGTCCAATATACAAAAAGTTGTGCAGATGCCTGGAGTAAGGATAATATTCAGGTAAATGCAATATTACCTGGTTGGATCGTAACAGAAATGACAGAAAAATTTCGCACAAGATATCCGGAAAGACACTCATTAATTGCGCCTAGAACACCAGCAGGTAGGTGGGGTAAACCTAATGATTTATCTGGTACAGCAATTTTCCTAGCCTCAGAAGCATCTCAATTTGTTTCAGGAGTTTCTATACCAGTTGATGGTGGTTATAGTGTAAGGTAGTATTGTTTTAAAAATTTTTATAACAATTCAGTAATTTATGAAGATCTCTAAATGAAAATTTCAAATAAAAAGCGTCTAGAATTATTAAGCCCTAGGGCAGGTAAATTAAGAGTTGTAATGGACACCGACGCATATAATGAAATAGATGATCAGTTTGCTATTGCCCAAATGATGTTATCTCCTGAACGCCTATCTGTAGAGGCAATCTATGCTGCTCCCTTTCATAATTATCGTTCAAAAAACCCAGGCGATGGAATGGAACAAAGTTATGAAGAAATTTTACGCCTTTTAGATCGATTGAAAATTGATGCAGAGGGTCTTGTTTACCGGGGTGTAGANCAATACGTTGGGCNAAAAAAAAAATATAAAGATGCTCCAGCAGTTGATAATTTAATACTACGAGCCCGTGCTGGATCGCCCAAAAATCCTCTTTATGTGATTGCAATTGCAGCAATTAGTAACGTTATTTCGGCAATTTTGAAAGCACCTGATATCATCGATCGGATTGTGGTTGTATGGCTAGGTGGGCATAGTATTAATTGGCCTCATACAAGGGAATTTAATCTTAAGCAGGATATAGGTGGAGCGCAGGCCCTTTTAGATAGNGGAGCACCAGTTGTATTGGTACCTTGCATGGGAGTTACTTCACATCTACATAGTTCTGTTCCGGAGATTGANCGTTANGTCGAACCACAAGGCGAAATTGGCGCTTTTTTGGCAAAGCGTTTCAAAAAATATAGTGATAATCATAAAGGNTGGTCTAAGGAAATATGGGACATGGGGGCAGTNGCNTGGGTGNTAAGTGAAAAGTGGGCACCTAGNTGTATTATTTCTTCTCCAATATTGACTGAACAGTCAACATGGAGTTTCGATCNTTCTAGNCATCCNGTACGGTATATTTATCAAATTGACCGTGATGCGATAATGAAAGATTTCTTTGAAAAATTGGAATCTTTTANTTNAAAATACTCATAGTTTCGTACTTTNTAAAACCNCATCTAGGNCACTTATNCAATTTAGGTGTCTTTATTTATAAAAAAGTTTTCCCTGTACCATTTTAATTCATCTATACTGTCTTTAATATCTGACATTGCTAAATGAGAACTACGCTTTTCTTTATATTGTTCTTTATCTACATACCATTTGCTTATGATTTCTTTTAGGGAAGATACATCTACCATACGATAGAATAAATAATCTTCCAAAATAGGCATTTCTTTTCTGAGAAATTTTCTATCAACCCATATAGAGTTCCCACATAAAATTGCCTGATTTTTTTTTGCATGTTTTTTTAAGAAATCTAATGTTAAGTTTTCAGCTTTTTTAATATCAATTTTTGACTCGTTTACTTTTTTCAAAAGACCTGATTCTTTATGTTGTTTAGCAGGCCAACTTTCCATATTTGACAGTTCTTCGTCAGAACGAGAAATAGCAATTTCAGGTCCTTCAGCAATAATATTTAAATCGTCATCAGTAATTGCAGATGCAATTTCTATGATAAATTGTTCATCCCCTAGCCCTGTCATTTCAAGGTCAAGCCAAAAAAAGATTTTTTTATTTACATTCATTTATTTATTAGTTTTTTATTTATGATACATTATACAAATGGAGATAATAGTAATTAATGTTTTTTTTTAAAATCAAAAAANTTTNTTTTTATGTAATCTTTTCAATATTTACTTTATTTATATCAAATAATCTTTATGCACACGGAACTGTTACAAAAGTTGAGACTACTTTTCCACTATGGATATATATATTAGGTGGTGCAATAACTGTGCTTCTTTCATTCCTAATAATAGGNTCTTATGGAAGAAATATTCCTGGGTTAGTTGATTACCAAAAAAAACNCATAAACATAGATTTAGAAAATAAATTTATAGTGAAGATTTTAGTTTCTTTAATAAAGACTTTTACTATATTTTTATATTTGTTAATTATTATTTCTGGTTTTATTGGTAATTATGATGAAATTTATAGTTTGTCTTCTATTTTATTTTGGGTNGTATTTTGGGCAGGCTTTTCTATTTTGTGCTCAATTTTTGGAAATTTTTGGTTTTANATTAACCCATTAAAAGTATTGTTNGATTTTTTCGAAAAATTACTAGGTTTTANAGGTAGGNAAAATTATACTTATCCAAAATATTTTGATTANTGGCCCGCAGTAGTACTATTTTTAGTATTTGCTATTTTTGAATTGATTTTTGAAGGATCTGATAAACCAAGAAACATATCGCTGTTTGTAATCTTCTACTCAATTTTTATTTGGTTAGGAATGTATATATATGGTGGTAAAACTTGGCTTCAAAAATCAGATATTTTTACTATTATTTTTGAGCTATTTTCAAAACTTTCATTTATTGAAAAAAGTAGCAAAATCAAAGAACAAGGTCCTAGGGATTTATTTGATAAAAAAGCTTTATCCAATTATAAATATTTCATAAGATATCCTTCTTCAGGACTATTACTTAATAGCAAATTGAGCCCTTCTTTAGTAATTTTTATAATTTTAGTACTATCAACAGTAACTTTTGATGGTATTTCTATGACGGACACTTGGCTTGAATTTATTTATGAGTTTTCTGATAATGCTTATGTTAGTTATTTTGTCCAACTNATAGCCTTGAATCTTTTATTTTTATCATTCGTGTTAATATTTTTTTCTTTTTGTAAATTAATTAAAATATTTGGCAAATTGAAAATGAGCGTTGTTGAAATTGCATCTATATTTGTTATAACTTTATTGCCTATAGCAGTTGCTTATCATCTATCACATTATTTATGGTATTTTATAGTTACTGGCCAAGAAACTATTGCGCTGATTTCTGATCCATTTGGCTATGGTTGGAATTTATTTCGTACAAGTGATTTTAAAGTTAATAGAGATTTCAATTTAGAATTAGCTCATTCTATTTCAGTAGGGCTAATAATACTTGGTCATATTGGNTCAGTTTTTACTTCACATGTTTACGCTGTAAGATTATCAAAAAATGAAAAAGATGCAAATTATAGTCAATATCCATTTCTTATTTTAATGATAGGTTATACTATATTGAGTCTATGGATAGTTAGTCAGTCCTTGACAATATAGTATANAGAGAGCATATGAAAATTTCTGATTTACCAAAAAGCAAGCAAAAAATAATTAGGGCTTGGTGTATGTATGACTGGGCCAATTCTGCTTTTGCAACAAGTGGTGTAGCTGCTATTTTTCCAATATATTTTGTAGCTGTTTTTCAAGATGCTTTTGGTGATGAAGCAACCTTTTTAGGTATGACTTTTACCCCAACATCTACATGGAGTTTTGGTATAGCTATTTCCACTGCATTAGTAGCATTTGCAAGTCCTGTGCTTGGTGTTATTGCAGATAGAATACCAATAAAAAAGACATTGTTACTTATATATACTGTTTTAGGATCATTTTTTACAATTTTAGTGTTTTTTGGTGTTTATACTGATTTTAACTGGGCTTGGGTTATGGGATCTTTTTTTATGGGTAATGTTGGTTTTGCTGGAGCTATTGTAATATATAATGCTTTCTTGCCTAATATTGCACCTAATGAACTTCAAGATGATGTAAGTGGTATAGGTTTTGCTTATGGTTATGTTGGGGGCGGATTATTACTAATGATACACGCAATACTTATATTCCTTTTTCAAGATACATCTAGCGAAGACTTGATTACTAGATTGTCAATTGCCTCGATTGGTTTGTGGTGGTTTGGATGGTCTATATGGACTTTAAAGGTGATACCAGAACCAAAAATTGAAAAACCTATGATTAATCTAAAAATTTCACAGATCTTCAATTTGTCTGTTAAAGAGTTATCTAAAACAGCCAAAAATATCAAGAAATTTAAGTCAATGACAATGTATCTTGGTAGTTATTTATTATTTAATGATGGAATTCAAACTATATTAGCAATAGCAGGAGCATACGCTGCAGATACTTTAGGTCTTCCATTAATGTTTGCTGTTATTACTATACTTCTTGTTCAATTTACTGCAGCAGCTGGATCGTTGTTATTTAATAAATTGAGTAGAATGATTAATACTAAAAATGCTCTATTTTTATCTTTGGNAATTTGGACTGTAATAGTTATATTTGCCATATCTATTACACCTTTGAAACCTGAAAAAACCTCTGAATTTGACTATAGTATTACATATTTATCTGGCGTTTATAATGTAGAATCTGTTCCTGAATTNGATAGTGATAANAAATCTGAAAATTGGAATGAATTGTTGTTANNTAATCAAATTTATTCTACTTCAATCNAAAAAAATGAAAAATTAANCTATGANCAAGCGAAAAATTTAGTTGAATTTATNTCAGAAAATGAATCTTCTGAATATTCTATTATTATTTCAGGCGGNGANTTGAATAATATTCAGTCTATTGGNCCTAAGCATCCAAGTTCTCTTGGNGAAGGAANTATTGANTGGTGGCCTGNATTTATGAGANAAAATATNTGGTATCCTTTAGGGCTTTCGGTTGAATATCAATGGTTATTATTAGGAACAGCAGTTGGGTTAGTTATGGGTGGAAGTCAAGCACTTGCTAGAAGTTTGTTTTCTAAAATTACTCCTAAGCACAGAACAGCTGAATTCTTTTCCTTTTTNGGATTTGCAGGTAAAGCATCATCNGTCATTGGTCCTATGATTTTTGTTGCCGTTTCTGCAGCTATGGATGCTAGGGTTGCAATAATGGCTGTTTGCTTATTAATTGTAGTTGGNATGCTTTCACTTAGATTTGTGAATGTTGAAGAAGGTATNAGTGCAGCAAAAGANGACGAAGATTTATTCTTCAAGTCTCTTTAGTTGCTTTTTTACTTCGCTAGGATTATCAACCGTTATTCCTGATAGACCTAATTGTTTAGCAATAATGACTTCATTTTNACTCATTACTCCCCANGCTCCAATAAATAGGTTGTTAGATAGNGCAAGATCAACAAATTTAGNGNTTATAGTTTTNATGTAAGGGAAAATTCCAAGAAAACCATATTTTTTACAGATTTCTATATCANTCTCCTTTGCAATTTTGACNAGATAGCCATGATTTATGTTCGGAGATATACTTTTAGATAGAATAAGTTGATTTATATCAAAAGAAATAATTGATANCCCNGGTATTCCAAGAGANAAAGTTTCATGTTTTTTATCGNTATATAAANNATNCTTNATTAATATATCTTTGATTATTGGGATTATGGTTTTATCCNTAGATTTAATTTCGATAAAAATATGAGAAGAATTATTATATCTAGCAATTATTTCTGAAAGAGTAGGTATATCTTCTATGTACTTAATTCGACTATCAAAATTATAACCAGCATTTAATCTTTTAATATCCTTAAGGGATAGCGAGTTAATATTTCCTGTACCGTTAGTTGTTCTATCTACAGTTTCATCATGCATAACTATAGGAATATTATCACTTGTAAGGTGAACGTCTAATTCAATTAACTTGAACCCACTTTCAATAGCTAAATCAAAGCTTGCTATTGTATTCTCAGGTCTTAATGCGGAGACCCCTCTATGTGCAATAATTTTCATAAATTTTTATAATAATAAACTTTTAATATTCGTTAAGTTGTATATATATATTTCTTAAATTATATATTTCATTAAAAATAATAAATAATTGTTGATTTTATTAGTAAACAATTGTGTTGACATATTTTATAAATTTTGTTAATTTAGATAATTGTATACTAATTTGGTATACTATTGTTGAAATAATATATATGAGGTTTAAATTGAAAAAAATTATTTTACTTATGATGCTAACTTTGGTAAGTGTAATGATATTTGCATGCACTACTGAAGAAGCTCCTGATAAACCATTAGTTATCTACTCTGGTAGAGGTGAATCTCTTGTTCAACCACTTATTGATCAGTTCTCTGATATGAGCGGAATTGAAGTCGAGGTTAATTATGGTAAAACAACAGCTATGGCTTCCACTTTATTAGAGGAAGGTGACAAGACTCCTGCAGATGTTTTCTTTGCTCAAGATCCTGGTGGTCTTGGTTCAGTAGACGCTATGCTTACAACTTTGTCTAACGATGTTACTTCTTTGGTACCTGAATGGGCTAGAGATCCTCAAAATAAATGGGTAGGAACATCTGGTAGAGCAAGAGTAGTTGTATATAACACAGATGCTGTTTCACCATCAGACTTACCTGCTTCTCTTGAAGGTTTCACAGATCCAAAATGGAAAGGAAAAATTGGGTTTCCTCCAACAAATAGTTCTTTTCACGCAATGGTAACTGGTATGAGGCTAACTTGGGGTGATGAAAAAACTAAATCTTGGCTAGAAGGAATTATGGCAAATGAGCCAAAATTCTATGCAAAAAATACTCCTACAGTAGAAGCTGCTGGTAAAGGAGAAATAGAAGTTGGTTTTGTAAACCACTACTACTTGCATCGATTTATAGCTGAAAATGGTGAGGGTTTTGGAGCTAGAAATTACCACACAACAGCTGATGATCCTGGTTCAATAGTCCTAGTTGCAGGTGCAGGAGTTTTAGAACAATCAGACAATAAAGATAATGCTGAAAAGTTCCTAAAATTCTTATTAAGTCCAGTTGGACAGCAATTCTTTGCTTCTCAAACTTATGAATATCCACTCAATGATGGAGCTAAGCCTAATAGAATGCTTACTCCTTTAGCAGATATTAAGAAGTTTGATATNGANATTGCTGAANTNAAAGACATAGANGGAACNGTTGCNTTACTTACNGANGTAGGNGCANTGCAATAATATAAAAANCCGNTNCNCTTACAGTTTCTAATCTACAAAAACCNCCGNATNTTTAATNCGGNGGTTTTTANTTTAATNNTGATTTTTTANACNGTTGGNAAAACCATNTCATCTTCNGTAAAATCTTGCCAAACTCNAATTCTTGCAGCCATATCTCTTATNCGNTCTTTCTGATCNGANANATTAAATAAATTATTNANNTCATAAGGATCAGTATTAAGNTCNTATAATTCANATTGATCACCNGGAGATAANTTTANTTTCCANCTNTTTCCNGTTATTACACCTCTCCANGGNACTGNTATCATNCGNTTGATTTCAGGANTTCCAAGATTTCTATCATTCATTCCNTTCCATTGNATAAATACATCATTATTNTTTAGATTAGNNTCACCNTTNAGGACNGGAACTANAGAATTNCCATGNAGANTTTTTGGAATTTNTGAACTAGTNAGNTCTAAAATNGTNGGTACAAGNTCAACTTGNCTTATAGAACCNNTNANATTAGTTTTTTTATTNTTATTTAGNTCNGGAACATGNATTAATAATGGTACGTTTGAAGACTCTTCATANAATGATCTTTTCTCTAGCATTCCATGATCTCCTCCCATCTCCCCATGCTCACTTGTAAAAATTATTATTGTGTTATCAGATTCNCCTGATTCATCTANTGCTTTTAAAATTTTNCCTANCTGATTNTCNACNAGTGTTACATTTGCAAAATATTGAGCTCNTAATTTCCTNAAACCTTCTTCAGTAGTTGTGTCATGTATNTCGCCACCTTCTGCTCCAAGAGGATTTACNCCACCAGACATATAGAAATCNGATCTTAGTTTATTNATTAATGACCCATTATCAGGTCTTTTTCTGAAGGAAGGNCCTANTTCTATTTTATCAGGATCATAAAGTCCATTGAATGGCCCCGTATATGGGGGATGAGGCTCAAAAAAATTAACAAAAAGCATCCATGGTTTTTCCTTATNTGCNGACTTTGGAAATTCAGTAATGAACTTTGAAGCTTCATNTCCCAAAAATCCTGCCTGGGTTTGTTCTTCTGTTAAGTTAGCTTTTCCTACCCATGCTTCATATGTTTTTTCAATTTCTGGNGGATTTATNCCAAAACNTTTTAACCAATTATTATATGGTGACTCNACATACCTATATTCTTTTTTTGTTGACCTTATCCTTTGAAAATCTTCTACCCCTATCCATTTGTCAAANCCACGTTGAGCTATCATATCATCACCAAGATGCCACTTTCCCATGTGGGCATTATAATAATCCTCNTTAATNAGATCTCCAATAGTATCTATATTTTTGTCTAGCGGGATATTGTTTCTGTGCAAGCCAGTTTTTTGTGGATAAAGNCCCGTCATTATTGATGCNCTTGCAGGAGTACAAACAGGTTGTGTAACGTAAGTATTTTCAAAAACAAAACTTTTTTCTGAAAGGCTATCTAAATTAGGAGTATTAATCCAGTTATTTCCATATGCTTTCATTGAATCACGTCTCTGTTGGTCNGTTAATATAAAAAGAATATTCGGTTTATTTTTTTTCATNGTNTTATTTTTTCNTAGGTTTTTTTAANGTNATTGATATTATTACACATATAGACATTAGTATGATACCACACCACCAGANATTATCATATGTNCCATAATAGTCATAAAAATATCCNGCTATTGGNGCTCCTGTACCTCCAATGATTAATGTTACTGGCATGACTATNCCTCTGATTGAACCTAAGTATTTTCTTCCAAAAAAATCAGCCCATATAAAGTTATTNAAAAATAACATTCCTCCAATACCAAATCCAAATATAATCATTGAAATAAGAACCGGAAAAAATGANTGAGCATAAATTGTTATTACNCTAGCGATAGTAATNAGTATAAAACCTACNGAGGTTAANATTTTATTNGGTATTTTTTTTTGTATATTACCNATTATGAATATACTAATNCCTGCAGCCACAGCATCTAATGCNGTGGCGAAAGCAACTAATTTAGCATCTATTCCTCTATCTATAAAATCAGGAATTCTNTGGATTGCAATTGTACCTAATGCAAGATTNATAAAACTAAACATTATTAGTAATTTCCAAAATTCAATGGTCTTTATTGATTCATTAACTTTCCATGAAATNTCAANATNATTATTATCTTTTTGTAAATNTTTTTTTTCGCCATCTGGTANNAGNCCTATATCTTCTGGAAGCCTTCNTAAGAACAATATNGATATAGGTATTATCAATATCATTGAAATAATNGATAANAATATCCAAGCATTTCTCCATCCAAAAGAATCAATAAATAATTGAGTGGNGGGTAGAAATATTAAAGAACCTATAGGAATTCCAATGGATGAAAATGCAATAGCTTTTGCCCTTTTTTTTTACAAACCATTTATTCACCGGTATTGTNGTTACTAAATTTCCTGGCCCNGCTAAACCAACAAAACCCATAATTATGAATAATAAAATGATTTGCCANGCATATTGAACAAATGAAAGACNAATTAGGCAAANCCCAACTATTAANGCAGCAAAAGGTAATAAAATTCTTGANCCATATTTATCTAATAATTTTCCAATTATAGGAGCCGTAAATGAACTTGAGAACTGTCTTGCCGTTTGAGCTAAGCCAAAAGTTGATCTACCAATATTTANTTCACTGCCCATAGGATTTATAAATAATCCAAAATTTAGCGAACCCATTCCCATTGTTGCTGCTGTTGATATCGCCATAACAATTACGATTATCCAACCATAATATATGTTTGTATTTTTTATTTTCAAATATTTTTACTTTTATCCTTTTTAAACTCTTTATATCTTATACTTATTTATTATTAACAAGTACAATATTTTATTAACATNCACAGTATTATTATTNACATGACAGANAAAATAAATATAAATTTAGAAAATACTAAGCCTAAAAATAAAAAAGANAAAAGACCTTGGGGTANTTATGAAATATTAAGTTCNGGTCATGGATTNCAAGTTAAGAGATTAACAGTAAANATCAATTCTAGATTATCTCTTCAATGGCATAGACATAGAGANGAAACATGGGTTATAGCTAGNGGNACAGCAAAAGTTATTATTGACAAAANTGAANTGATTTTAGGCAGGGGTGANTCCGCTTTTGTTGAGAGAAATTGTCACCATAGAATAGAAAATATATCATCTGTAGAGCCACTAGAAATAATTGANGTTCANACTGGNGACTATCTTGGAGAGGATGATATTGTAAGNNTTGAAGANGATTATGGNAGNTAAAATTTATCTGTCTTGAACNCTNCCATCAAATCCAATNGGAGTATCTAATACNTTAGGNTTTTCNGGNANATTAAGAGATTTNTCATTTATTTCAATNCCNAGNCCNACTCCNTCAGGAACNNTNAANTAACCATNTTTTAANTCGAGNGGTGATTTNAGTANTTCACTTTTTGGTGNTTCTGATTCGCCNGTNTANTCNTGTANNCCAAAATTTGGTATACAAGCATCAAGNTGTATNCAAGTAGCNGTACTNACAGGTGATAAAGGGTTATGAGGAATGACTTTTACATGNTAAGCTTCAGCCATAGCTGAAACNTTTTTNGANCCAGATAAACCNCCACATAAACATAAGTCNGGNCTAANGTATGCNGCAGCTTTTGCTTCAAGTAATTGTTGNTATTCAAATATTGTNGTAAATCTTTCTCCTGTAGCAATGGGTATGTTGCACTGTTTTGCAATATCTCCCATTATCGCAGGGCTGTCTGGTAACATAGGNTCCTCGTAGAAAAAAGGATTAAACTGCTCNAATNTTTTTCCTAAAGAAATACTCTCNGCAGGATTCATTTGTCTATGAATTTCNACACATATATCAACATCATTTCCTAAAGCTTCCCGTACCGCTCCAACTCTTTGTACTGCATCATCAGCCCACTCACTATANGATTTNTGCATNTGAAAATTNGTNGGATTATATGGNGTAAATCTAACAGCAGTAAAACCATCTTTTGATGCTTGAANNGCNCTTTCAACTAATTCATCTTTNGTTNNTCCTCCAACATGCATATAACATCNTACTTTATCTCTAGTTTTACCNCCCATAAGNTCATATATTGGGACACTTAATCTTTTTCCTTTAATATCCCATAATGCTATATCAATTGCTGAAAGTGCTCCCTGAACTATTGATCCCATAAAATGAGAAGACCTGTATAGCCATTGATAATGGTGCTCGATAAGGTGAGGGTTTTTTCCTATTAGGTATTCGGACATTACTTCAATCATAGTTTTTGTTGGTCTTTGCCATCCATGTACTCCACCTTCTCCTATACCGATTGTTCCATCTTCACAGTATATTTTTATGAGCAGCCATCTATCCCATAGTATTGGCTCTATTTTTTCAATTTTTGTTTTTGTAACCATAATTACCTGCTCAATTTCTATTTTTATTCATTGCTATGTATGTACCAATTCCAAGTCCAATAAGGTTAATGATATTGAAATAAATCCCTAATGGCAAACTTAAGAAATTTGAAAAAATTATTGAAGAAAACCAGGTTAAGAACATGCTAAAAGCAGCAATTATTCTTATTTTAGGATTTATTTTTTTTCTACTAATTTTTTTTATAATTTCACCTACTTGTGATCCTAATAGTGCTATGACAACTGCAAAAAATACGTTACCTAATTGAAAATTTGATGTTGGTAGAAAATTCCATATTATCCATAAAAATAAACTTAATGATAACCCTAACCCTATCGATATAAAAATTGAATTTATTAGTATGAGTAATATATTGGTTTTAGATAATATTAAAATTTGTGGCTTTCCAATTGATGCACACTTTTCGCATTTTATCCCAACAGGTGTTTGATTCATGCATCGCGTACATATGTAATTATTACATCTAGAACATTTTAGATTTGTGGTTACGTCCTTATGTTTATTGCAGTATGTAAGATTCATTTATTTTTCAATATTTCTATTTATCCATTTGTTTCTATCATAAATATCTCGGTCAAAAAATAACCTAAGTAGAAGTAAATTTATATTAAATTTAGTTTTAGTCTGCTCTTTATTCGAAAGTAGTCTTTTAAGGATTATTACAAAAGAAAGCATAAATGTAAAAAAAGTTATTTCAATTGAAAGGTCTAAAATAATTGTATATAAAGGTATACAAATTGTTGATATTATCCACCAAAGCGCAGAATCTTTTATTGGAGAAAATAAATATCCTATAGCAATTATGCCAGTGAAAATCACAAATAAATTATAGTCTATAGCAAGAATTATTCCCACAAGTGTAGCTATTCCTCTTCCACCTTTAAAATTTAAAAAAATAGACCAATTGTGTCCAATTAAACTTACCATCCCGCATAAAATTTTCGTATTTACATCTAGTGAAAAAATTGAATCGGAACACAAAAATATAGGTAAAAAACCTTTTATAAATAGGTCAAAAAAAATAACAGGTACGCTTGCATATAAAGTTGTATTTTGTGTTAAGTTTGAAACACCTGTATTTCTTGAACCTTTTTTAGTTAGATCAATACTTTTTAGTTTTTTACCAACAATATATGCAGATGGAATAGAACCAATCAAAAATGAAAAAAATATTATTATTATTGAGTTTATATCCATAATATTAAATTTTTTGCCCTATATTATTTCCATGTATATTTTTTGCTTTTTCAATTAATTTTTCATAAGTCGAGTATGGAGGTCCATTCATGCCTGGCATCATTTCATATTGCTGATTATTTGCATGATAATCGGTTCCTCCAGTTGGAATTAAATTGTATTTTTCGCATATTTTCAGGTAATAACTTTGTGTCATTTGTTCATATTTTTCCGCGTATACTTCGATACCAGCTAATCCTGCATCAACTAATTTCTCAATCTGAGTATTCAAGTTACTTATACTTTTTGGGTGAGCTATTACAGCTAATCCTCCAGAATCCTGTATTAAGTTTATAGCATCCAGTGTGTTCATCTTATACTTTTTGATATTTTTGATATTTTCATCATTTAAATATTTTTCAAATGCTTCATTTATAGACTTAACATAGTTTTGCTCAATCATAGCTCTGGCTATATGTGGCCTTCCTATTATCCCATTTGTATTAGAGTATATTTCTTCCCAAGATAAATATATATTTTTTTTTCTCAAGAAGTTAACAATTTTTTTTGAGGATTCTATTCTTTGAATCTTCAGTTCTTTAATTTTTTCTATAAGTTTTTTTGAATTAACATCAATAAAATATCCTAGAATATGTATTTCATCTTTATTGTTTATTGTACTTAATTCTATACCGTTGATTAGATTTAAATTTTCTCTTAAGTCTACTTCTTTTCTTGCTTCTTCTAAGCCACTAATATTATCATGATCAGTTATTGAAATTATCTTTAATTTTGTTCTATCGATTAGTTTTATTAACTGAGATGGAGTGAGATTACCGTCAGATTTCGTTGTATGTAAATGCAAGTCAATTTGTATAGGCCATGAATAGTTAGTGATAATTTTGTGATCGCTATATCTACTATCATAATTTTGATAATTCATTTAACTTTAATTATCTTAAATTTCAATTTTTCTATCAATTCTTTCAATGCTAATAGCTCGATTATTAGTGTCGTTAGTGGTGATTAATACAGAATTAAAATTCATAATACCTTTTGTTTCTGGTTTCATTCGATGTTTGCGACTAGTCAGAAAACGGTTTAATGATCCTTCAATTTCAGCACCTAAAATAGAATTTTCAGCCCCTACCATTCCAAGGTCTGATACAAAAGCAGTTCCACTAGGTAGTATTTTGCAATCTGCAGTTGGTACATGCGTATGTGTGCCAACAACCGCTGTAACCCTACCGTCTAAATACCAACCTAATGCAGCCTTTTCAGAAGTAGCTTCAGCATGAAAATCTACGATAATTGGTTTTTTATCAAGGTATAAATTACTCAATACTTCATCTGCTACAGAAAAAGGAGAATCAAATTCTCCTACCCATACTCTACCAATTAGGTTTACTACTCCAACTGGACTTGACTCATACAAATATCCTCTTCCAGGGGTATTCATTGGATAATTCATTGGTCTTATTACGGGTATTTTTGGATTATCAAGATGCTCTATAAAATCGTTTTTATCCCAGACGTGATTCCCTGATGTTATTATATCGACCCCAGACTCCAACATCTCCATAACAGTTTCTAATGTAAGGCCAAAACCTGATGCCATATTTTCCCCTTGTAATGTTACAAAGTCTATTTTGTGCTCTTTAATTAAGTTAGGTAAAATATTTTTTACAGTACTTCTTCCACCTCTTCCAACCACATCTCCAATCATTAATATTTTCATTGTTATTTTGCCATTTCTTCTATTCTTGATTCTCTGATAACTATAATTTTGATTTGCCCAGGATATTGTAATTCATTTTCAATTTTCTTCACTATTTTTCTTGCAAGTTCTGAAGCTTGAATGTCATTTACTTGTTCTGGGTTTACTAAAATTCTTACTTCTCTACCAGCCTGAATTGCATAAACATTAGTTACTTCATCAAATTGCAACGCAATATTTTCTAAAGCTTCAAGCCTTTCTATATAATTTTCTATTGAATCATTTCTAGCTCCAGGTCTTGCTGCGCTTATTGCGTCTGCTGCTGCAACTAAAAACGATTCTACAGATGTCATTTCACTGTCGTGATGCTCTTTAATAGCGGTTATTACTTTATCATTTTGACCAAATTTTTTTGCTAAATCAGCTCCAATTATTGCATGAGGACCGTCTACTTCATGCGTAAGAGACTTCCCAATATCATGTAAGAATCCTGCTGTTTTTGCTGCTTCTACATTAGCACCAATTTGACTTGCCAACATACCTGCTATGGAACCGACTTCTTTAGAATGATTAAGCACATTTTCTCCGTAACTAAATCTATAGTCAAGCATTCCCATATGATAAATTAATTCTGGATGTAGTCCTTTTACATTTATGTCAAATGTAGCTTTTTGTCCTATTTTTTTTATATTTGAATCTAGATCTCTTTTCACTCTACTCATAGTTTCTTCTATCCTAGAAGGATTTATTCTTCCATCTTTAATTAAATTTTCAATAGTTAATTTTGCGATTTCTCTTCTTATTGGATCAAAACAAGAAATTGTAATAGTTTCAGGTATGTCATCAATTATCACATCAACTCCTGTAGCGGATTCAATTGATCTGATATTTCTTCCCTCTCTACCAATCAGTCTACCTTTCATTTCCTCGTTAGGAAGATTTATTCGACTTACAGATACTTCAGAAACAACTTCACTTGCATATCTCTGCATAGTCTCAGAAAGTATAATTTTAGCCCTTTGTTCATATTCGTCTTGTGCAATTATATCTGCATCTCTATATTTTTTTGATACCTCAAATTGAATTTCTTCTTCTGCTATTTCCATCAATTTTTCTTTCGCATTTGATAGAGATAAACCACTTATCTTTTCAAGTTCTAGTGCAATTTCTTTTTTATTTTCTTCCAAAGACTTTAGCTCAGACTGTATTTGATTTTTCTTATGGGATAATACTTTTTCTTCATTAATTAGTGCTTTTTGTTTTTGCTCAATTGTTTCTTTATTTGCATCAATTTTGTTACTAATAGACTGAATTTCTAATTTTTTCTCATTAATACTTCTTTCAGTTTCGGTTCTTATTTTAAGTGATTCTTCTTTAGCTTCTAGAAGTATTTCTTTACTACGTGAATTTGCTCTTGCTAATTGTTGCTCTGTTGCTTCTTTAGTTGCTTTTATTGATCGAGATGAGTACAAATTATGAAATTGAAAGCCTGAAAAAAATCCAATAACAATAGCCGATAATGCCACTAAAATAGTGACTAAAAGAATATCCATGTTACCCTCCAAGGGTAATTAGTAAGTATATTTATTAGCTAATATTCTAATTTAGGTTATTGATTTGACTAAGAATCATCAGAAGAACTTGCTTGCTGCTCATCAGAGACAGTAGAATCTTCTGCAGATTCATCTCCTTCTTCAGAAGCTTCTTCTTCAGAAACAGTAGTTTCAACTATAACTCTTGGCGGTTGAATCCATGCGATTCTGTCATCGCTAGAACTTGATAATGAAACGCCTTCACCTAGCACGATATCGCCTGATAAAATTGAAGTTTCTAGATCAGTTAAAACTGAACAATCTGCTTCTAATTCGTTAGGCATATCAAAAGGTTTAGCTTTTACAGTAATTTCAAAAGTACCTTGAGTTACTACTCCGGCTCCTCCTGCGGTTCCAGGGGCCTTATCTTGATTTATCAAAATTACCGGAACAGGTGATTCAACTTCTTCATTTATATCAACTCTCAAAAAATCAACATGCTGAATATTTCCTGATACAGCATGCCTGTCGATTTCTCTCACAATTGTGATAGTTTCTTCACCATCTTTAGTTTTGATACTTACAGGTGTTGTCCTACCTGCACTTTTCAATACAGATATGAGGTCTTTTTCATTAGCTTGTAGCGAAAGGGAATCAAATTTTAAACCGTATACATGTACGGGAGTGATACCGTTTCGCCTTAGTGAACGATTTTTTTTTCCAAAAGTGTTTCTGTTTTCTACGTTAAGGATAATATTCTTGGCCAATCTATTCTCCAATTAGAATTATAAATAGCATAAAACAATTTTACCACACTTTATTAAAGTGTATATTTATAGTAAATTGAGAAAATAGTACAATTTCCAATAAAAAAATAAAATTGTATAATAGATATTATGATTATTCCTATAAAAATTGATTATGGTGTCAGAACTTTAGTTCATTTGGCGCAATCGAATAAAGATGAGTATATTTCCACTCAAGATATTTCCTCATCTCAGCATATTCCTGCTCCATTTCTTCTTAGAATATGTGCAGACCTTCATAAATCAAAAATCATTAAATCAAAAAGAGGCCCTAATGGTGGTCATAAATTACTTATGGACCCTAAATCCGTTTCGGTTAAGGATGTGATAAGTGCAGTTGAATATTCGCTTGCTCCTTTTGATTGCGTAGATTTACCAGAAAGTTGCATTTTGTCTCATGACTGTTCGCAAAAAGATTTATGGACCGAAGTAGAAGAAATTTTATTGAAACATCTTAGTTCTGTTTCAATATATGACTTATCAATAAAATATAATAAAAAATCAATAAAACTAACTTTTTAAACTTTTAGGAATAATAATGGAAGAACTAGAAAATTTACCCTCTTTAACACCGTCTCAAGTAAAGAGATATAGCAGGCACTTAATAATGAATGGGGTTGGGAGTATTGGACAAAGAAAACTTCTTAATTCCAAAGTATTAATAATTGGTGCTGGGGGATTAGGATCTCCTGTGGCATTATATCTTGCATTAGCCGGAGTAGGAACTATCGGAATTGTAGACTTTGATGTGGTAGATGTAACAAATCTTCAAAGGCAGATTTTGCATACAGATAGTGATGTAGGTCGTCCTAAAGTTGTTTCAGCCAAAGAAACCTTGATGTCTCATAACCCAGATATTAATGTAATTTTGCATGAAGAACCGATTACATCAGAAAATGCTATGAAAATCATTCCAGGATATGACGTTATTATAAATGGAGCTGATAACTTTGCTACACGATATTTAGTTAACGATGCAAGCTTTTTCGCAAAAAAACCTCTTGTTGATGGAGCTATTCTTGTCTTTGATGGCCAGGCAACCACTTATATTCCTGGAAAAAGTTGTTACAGGTGTATGTTTCCAGATCCTCCACCGCCAGGTCAAGTTCCCAACTGTGCTGAGGCAGGAGTGATTGGTGCTTTACCTGGGTTAGTTGGTTCAATCCAAGCAATAGAAGCAGTTAAGATAATTATGGGTGTTGGAAATGTTTTATCTAGTAGAATGGTTTTGATTGATGCGCTAAATATGGAGTTTAGAGAAATAAATATAAAGAGAGACAAAAACTGTAAACTATGTGGTGACAATCCTGATGTCAAAGAATTGATCGATTATGAGATTTTCTGTGGTATCGTAAACTAGAAAAGATTTTAATGGCTTCAAATAAAATTAGTTCAAACATAATCACTTCTATAGGTAATACTCCTTTAATTGATGTTAGTCAATTAAGCCCTGATCCTAAAATTCAAATATTTGGTAAGCTTGAATCTCTTAATCCCACTGGGTCAGTAAAAGACAGGGTAGCAAAGTCCCTTATTCTAGATGCTGAAAAAAAGGGAAAGATTTCTCAAGGTAGTACCATCCTTGAACCTACCTCAGGAAATACTGGTATTGGTTTAGCAATGCTTGGCAGTACTAGAGGATACAAAATAAAAGTAGTTATGCCAGCAGATGTTCCGCCCGAAAGAATCGATATCTTAAAGGCTTTTGGAGCGGAGGTTATATTTTCTGACGCTGGAAAAGGAACAAATGAGTCGATAAATTTAGCAAAACAAATAAGTAATGATAATCCAAATTACTTTATGCCTTATCAATATGGTAATGAAGCTAACCCAAAGGCTCACTATGAAACTACAGGTCCGGAAATAATTAAGGATTTACCTGATACAGATGTATTTGTTGCTGGTTTAGGTACAGGTGGAACCCTTATGGGAGCTGGTAAGTTTCTCAAGGAATATAATTCAAATATTAAAATTATTGCTACTGCTCCTCATCCTGACGAAAAAGTTCAAGGGCTAAGAGCAATTGAACATGGCTTTATTCCACCTATAATCGATTTAGAAAAGCTTGATGGTAGGGTGCTTATTGAAGGCGAGGAGGCTTTTTACTGGACAAGAAAATTACTTGTTGACATGGGTATTTTTGTTGGAGTATCTTCGGGAGCTACTTTTGCTACTGCTAGAAAAATAGCACAAAAAATGTCAAAAGAAGGTAAATCTGGTAAAATCGTCACAATTTTTTGTGATGGTGGCTGGAAATATTTATCTACAGGAATATATTCTGAAAGTTTTAAATATGATCAAAATGAAATAGAAGGAAAGACATGGTGGTAAATGACAGAAGAGATTAATTTTTTATCAGCTAAAGATCAAAAAAAATTATTGTCATCAAAACAAATTTCATGTGAAGAGTTGGTTAAGATTCACATAGACCAGATTGAAAAATATAATCCTTATGTAAATGCTATGGTTACATTAACTTACGATTTGGCAATAAAGCAAGCAAAAGATTTTGATAATAAACCTGACAAAAAAAATGGTATATTAGCAGGCTTACCCGTTGCTATAAAAGACCTAGAAGAAACATCAGGTATAAAAACTACTTTTGGGTCCAGAATATATTCAGATAATATACCGAATATAGATTCATTAATTGTAAAAAATATTAAAGAATCTGGCGCCATTATTATAGGCAAGTCGAATACTCCTGAGTTTGGTGCTGGATCTCAAACATTTAATGAAGTATTTGGTTCTACTAAAAATCCATATTCATTAGATAAAACATGTGGCGGAAGTTCAGGAGGCTCAGCAGTTGCTTTGGCATGTGGAATGGTCCCTATTGCTACTGGATCGGATCTTGGAGGCTCATTAAGAAATCCAGCAGCATGGTCAAATATTGTAGGTTTTAGGCCATCCTTGGGAAGGGTTTCAGCATATGATGAATTAGGCTGGTCAACTTTATCAACAGGTGGTCCTATGGGAAGGCAAGTTGAAGATATTTTATTGCAATTAGTTGCGATGTCAGGATACGAAAAATTTTCTCCTAATTCCTTTGAGGATTCAACGATTAGTCTTGAAAATTCCTTAAATAGAAATCTTAATGGGGCAAAAATTGCATGGGCAAAAAGTCTTAATAATAGGCCAATTGAGCCTGAAATCTACGATAACTTTATGAATCAAAAAACTATTTTTGAAAAAATTGGATGTGAAATTACTTATGATGAACCAGATTTATCAGACTCAGATAAAATTTTTCAAGCATACAGAGCGTATGGTTATGCTTTAAAGCATAAAAATCATGTAGAAAAAAATGCTGATAAGGTAAAAGATACTATTATATGGAATTATAACCAAGGTAAAAAATTATCTGCATACGATATGGCAAAAGCGGAGTATCTAAAAACTAAATTACGTAAAAGCATAATGTTATTTTTTGAAGAATATGATTACCTAATCATGCCTGTAACTTCGGTTCCTCCATTTTCAGTGGAAAAAGAATATCCAGATGAAATAAATGGTGTGAAACTCAATACTTATTTAGATTGGATGTGGCCATGCTATACTATATCTGTAACTGGACTACCGTCTATTTCCATGCCTTCAGGATTTACTAAATCAGGACTTCCTGTAGGTATACAAATTATTGGGAAACCAAGAAAAGATTTTTCAGTGTTAGAATTAGCCCAAGCCTATGAAAACCTCACTGAGTTTTACAAAGTTAAACCAGGTTTTTTAATTGAAAAGGATTAGTTAATTGCCTAAATTAGAAGCAAATTTACAATGGATGTTTAATGAGTATGATGTTTTAGATAGATATGATGAGGCTGCGAAGTTAGGTTTTAAGGGTGTAGAAATTCAAAGTCCTTACGACTTTAAAATTCATCAAATTAAACAAAAATTAAATAATAACAACTTAAAACAAATAATAATTAACACAAATATAATCGATAATGATACAGGTATATCAAATTTAATATTAAGATCTGATAAAACTGAAATTTATAAAAAAAGACTTATTCAGTCAAAAAATTATGCTCAAGAACTTGGATGTATAGGAGTGAACGTTGGAATAGGTGTATTGGGAGATTTAGACTCAAAAGATGCATATGAAACCCTTAAGGATAATTTGTTTTTTGCAGCTGAAGAATTATCAAAAGAAAAAATTTATGCACTTATTGAACCCATAAACACTGTTGATCAGCCTGGATATTTTATTCATAGAACAAATCAAGCTATTAATATAATAAACCAGATAAATCATAAAAATATAGCCTTACAGTATGATTTCTACCATATGCAAATTATGGAAGGTAATTTGGCCAATATTGTTAGACAAAATTTAAACTATATAAAGCATATTCAGTTAGCTGATAATCCAGGACGAAATGAACCAGGTACAGGTGAAATAAATTATAATTTCTTATTAAATTTTCTAGATGAAATAGGCTATGAAGGTTGGGTAGGATGTGAATATAAACCTTCATCAAATACAAAAAAAAGTTTAGATTGGGCTAAACATTGGCTGAAATAAATAATAAATTTGCCTTTATATTTGCAACAGGTTTTTATACTGGATTATGGCCATTCAAAGGACCTGCAACTTTTGCGTCTTTAGTATCAGTTTTAATATTTTTTTTTCTTGATACCATATTATTAGATGAGTTATATTTATTAGTGGTTATAATTATTTTTATTATCCTTGGGACTTGGTCGTCTGATCGTACTGCTACTGATAATGATAAAGATCCGAGTAAAGTTGTTATTGATGAGTGGGTAGGAATGTGGATTACTTTACTTTTTTTACCTAATAGTTTAGTTTGGTTTATCGTGGGATTTTTAGTTTTTAGATATCTTGATATATTTAAGCCTTTCGGAATAAAAAAAATTGAACGAATTCCGGGTGGTTTAGGAATAATGATGGATGATATTGCAGCAGGGATTTTTGGTTGTATTGTTCTTAATTCGATTAATATATTTATATAATAAAATACCTACTTAATTTCTTTTTTAATTTTATCGATAAATTTTATATGATCTTCAATCTGAGGAGTATGGCCTGAGTTTTTTAGATCAAAGAATTTAGAATCAGGTAATAAATTTTTCATATATTTTTTTTCTTCCCTCGAGACAATACCTCCCAAACTTGGTGTTCCTAAAATGAATAATATATTACAATTTATATTTTTATATATTTGAATAAATTTATCTATATTTATTTTTTCTCTAATTCTATTTTTTTCAAGAATATGATCTAAATCAAACCACATTCTACTGAGAATTTTAATACTATGTTTTGATGCGTTTGGATATAATTTTTTTGTTTCTGAAATTAAATCTTTTGGAGTCTTAGCATTCTTGATTTTTTTACTACGATTTTTTCGAAATTCAACATCTGCTGAAGGGATTCTTCTAATTTTATTTCTTACCTCATCAGGTGCGGAAGTATATGGGTCAACTAATACTAAATGATTTACTAAATCTGGTCTTTTAGAAGCAATATTAGTTGCAATCCATCCACCCAATGAATGTCCAATAAGTATGACTTTTTGTTCAAATAATTTTTCTAAAACTATTATTAAATCATTAATCCATACGTCATATGAAAATTTATCTGAAAATCTACCTGATCTTCCCATACCTCTTAAGTCTAGAGTAGTGATATTATAAAAATTTGATAATTCACTCGTGACTCTATCCCATGTATTTTTACTAGAACTATATCCATGGATAAAAACTAAGTTAGTATATTTGCTGTCTAACAGATACTGTTTTACGTCGATTGCTACATCGCCTGTATGTACAAATTTTTTACTAATTTGCATACAAAACTTATCTCATAACTTCCTTCATTCGCAAACCTATATCTGAAGGAGATTCAACAACATGAACACCAGCATTAGATAATGCAGTATTTTTTTCAGAGGCTAGAGCTGCTTTTCCTGTAATAATCGCTCCAGCATGCCCCATTCTTTTTCCAGGTGGAGCGGTTTGTCCCGCAATATATGACACAACTGGTTTTGTAACATGTTTTTTTATGTATTCAGCAGCAAGTTGCTCTCTAGTGCCACCTATTTCTCCTATAAGTACGATTGCCTCTGTTTCATTATCTGATTCAAACATCTGAAGAACATCTGTAAAGGTTGTACCGTGAACAGGATCTCCACCAATACCAACACATGTAGATTGCCCAAAACCATTTTGTACGAGTTGAGCTATTGCTTCATAAGTTAATGTTCCAGATCGTGAAACTACTCCTATATTTCCAGGCTTTACTATATTACCAGGAATTATTCCTACTTTAGTTTTGGTAGAAGGAGTAAGCAAGCCAGGACAATTAGAACCAATTAATCTTACCGGCTTATTTTCTATATAAGACATAATTTTTATCATATCTAAAACGGGAACACCTTCAGTAATGCATACTATTAAGTGTATACCAGCATCAACTTGTTCGATTATCGCATCCATAGCAAAAGGAGCTGGAACGAATATTACTCCTGTATTAGCACTTGTTTTTTGTACTGCTTTTTCTACAGATGAAAAATATGGGACTTTATTTTCAAAAGTGGTTCCTTCTCTACCAGGATGTACAGCGGCAACTACATTTGTCCCGTATTCTAGAGTTTTTGAAGCTTGAAAACTACCATCTCTTCCGAGACCTTGAATTAATAATCTGGTGTTTTCGTCGACTAAAATTGACATAATCTAAGCTCCTAAATTTGGTAGTATTTCTGTTAAGAATTTTGCGGCTTCAAATAAGTCAGATGCTGTGGTAATATTTAGATTTGAATTTTTTAGTAGATCTAAACCTTCATCTGCGTTTGTACCCCTCATTGTAACAACAATTGGCAGGCTAGAATTAGTTTCTTTGGCAGCTTTGATAATCCCTTTTGCGACTACGTCAGATCTAGCTATACCTGCAAAAAGATTAACTAAAATAATTTTCACCTCACTGTCATCCGTAATTATCTTAAATGCTTCTTCAATTCCATTTTGATCTGCCGAACCACCAATATCTAAAAAGTTTGCAGGATTAGCTCCAGCTTTTTTTGTTATATCCATTGTAGCCATGGCTAAACCAGCCCCATTAACCATACAGCCTACCTCTCCTCCGTCTAATTTAACATACGCTAAGTTGGCACTTATTGCTCTTTCTTCCAATGGATCTAGCTGGTTCGGATCATATAATTTTTCTAACTCTTTATGACGAAATAGAGAGTCGTCCTCAATATTAACTTTTGCATCTAGGGCAATAATTTCATCATTATTAGTAATTATCAATGGATTTATTTCTACTAAACTGCAATCATTTTCTATAAATAATTTGTATAGATTCATAAATAAATTAGTACTTTGCTTTATAGAACTTTCAGGAATATTCAATTTGTATGATAGGTCTCTTGCTAGATAGGGTGTTAATCCAATTAATGGGTCACATTTAATTCTAAATATTTTTTCTGGTTGAGTTTCTGCAACTTCTTCAATATCCATTCCACCTTCTGTACTTGCAATAAATACAGGAGAAGCCAGGTCACCATCAATTAATATAGAAACATAAAGTTCTTTTTTTATATCTAATGTTTGAGCGATAAGTAATTTTTCTATTGGAACACCAGATTTATTTGTTTGATGAGTAACAAGATTGCTTCCTAATAAGTTTTTTGCAATTGTTTTACCTTCATCGGGTGAATTTACTAACTTCACTCCTCCGACTTTTCCTCTCCCACCAGCATGAACTTGAGCCTTAATTACTGCTTTACCATTGAGTTTGCTAATTATACTCTCAACCTCTTCAGCATTATCTGTAACATAACCTTTTGGTGTGCTTATGTTATATTTTTCAAAAAGTTCTTTTGCTTGATATTCATGGATATTCAAAATGTTTACCTTATAACTTAAATAATGGCGGAGGGGACAGGATTCGAACCTGCGATGCCTTTACAGACATACTTGTTTTCAAGACAAGCGCATTCAACCACTCTGCCACCCCTCCTAAAAGTATATATTTTATTNATATTTCTAAATTTCCGTAATAGAAAAATTTGNTATATTGAGTNAAAATCATAATTTTATTAATTATGTAAAGTCAAATGAATAAAAATAACTTGTTATTTATCCATTTCACCCCANGTATATCCAGTCTTAGTTTCTATTTCTAAGGGTACNTGTAAATNTANAGCATTAGACATATGAGAGGAAACTAACGNTTGAAGTTCCATAAGTTCTCCAGGNGCAACTTCAAAAACAAGNTCATCATGAACTTGAATGAGCATTTTGGAATTTAGNTTACTTTTTATAATTTCATTNTGNATATTGATCATTGCTATTTTTATAATATCTGCAGCAGTNCCTTGTATTGGCATNTTTACNGCCACTCTTTCTGCTGAAGACCTAATTCTTGGGTTATTTGAATTTATATCTGGNAGGTATCTTCTTCTNCCGGTGATTGTTTCAACAAATCCNTNATCCTTACAACTAATTTTTATATTTTCTATAAAGTCTTTTATNCCTGGGTATTTACCAAAGTAAATATCAATNAACATTTGACCTTGTTCTCTTGAAAGATCNGTTTGTCTAGATACTCCTAAAGGACCTAAACCATATATTACACCAAAATTTAAAATTTTGGCTACTCTACGTTGCTCNGTAGTTATTTCATTCGTGTTATACATTAGTTTAGCAGTTGCTGAGTGTATATCCTCATTATTCTTAAAGGCTTTAACTAGGTTGGTCTCGCCTGAAAGATGGGCTAGTACTCTAAGTTCGATTTGAGAATAATCAGCAGATAAAAGTTGCCATCCATTCGATTTATCTGATACGAAAGAACTTCTTACTTTTTTTCCTAATTCCGTTCTAATAGGAATATTTTGAACATTTGGATCACTGCTTGATAAACGACCTGTCGAAGAGCCTACTTGATTAAAATATGTATGAACCCTATTTGTTTTTTTATTTATTAATTGTGGTATTGAATCAACATATGTAGATTTAATTTTGGATATTACTCTAAGTCTTAGAACTCCTTCGACAATTTTATATATTTTTTCATCAAGATTTTTTGTATATAGTAACTTTTCTAAAGAGCTTGCGTCCATGGACCAACCAGTCTTGGTTTTTCTTGTTTTTGGAGCACCTAAATCTTCAATAAGTAATCTAGCTAACTGTTGGTTTGATGATAAATTAATTTCATTATTACCAATAATTGTTTTTATATCTATATTAAGTGTNTCTATTTCTTTTTGTAAGTCTTTTGACATTATTTTCAATGACTCAACATCTATCATAAAGCCATTTTTTTGCATTTCTACGATTACAGGTACTAATGGTATTTCAATATTTTCATTAACATTTCTAGCATTATGTTTTTCTATTTCATTATTAAGAAAAATCGCTAACCTTAATGTGTAATCTGCATCTGCAATAGCATAATTACTAGCTTCAATAATTGATACTTCTGCCATAGTAATTTGCTTTTGACCAACCCCTATTAATTCTTTGATATCCTGCATTATCTCTTTAAATATTTCAAATGATAATTGTTTTAATCCTAGTGCTTTATATCCACATAATGCAGCCGCTATCATTGTGTCTAGTGATAAGTTTTTTACGGAAATTTTATTGTTGTTAAGAACCATAATGTCAAAATTAGCATTGTGTGCAAATTTTTTTATATTTTCATTATTAAAAATTGAATTTAATTCTGAAGTTATATCATTAAGTTGAAGTTGTTCACCTTCATTATGTCCAATTGGTATATACCATCCACTATTTTCTTCACATGATATAGAAATTCCTACTAAATTTGATGATAGAGGATTCAATCCTGTTGTTTCGGTATCAAAAGCAAAATATTTTATTTTATTAATTTTTTCAATCATATTAGTTAGTTCATTTTTTTTAGTGATAGTGGTGTATTTCTTGTTTTCGAAATTAGAAAAATTATTATTTTCTGAAGGATCGGATGAGTTAATATTAAATAACTCCTGTATCCTACTGGCTACATAACCTAACTCGTATTTTTGTAAACAATTTTTTGTATTTTCGCTTATGAATTTTTCAAGTTTTGTTTCTTNAATNTNAAAGTCAATGGGNACATCTCTTACTATTGTTGTAAGTTCTAANGCTNGCNTTGCCACTTCTTTNTTTTCTTCTAAAATGTTCATAATTCTTTTTGCGCTTCTCAAATTTGAAATTTTTTCAATATCCTTAATTTTTTCAAAAAGATTATTAAAATGTCCCAAGCTATTAAGAATTATTCTTGATGATTTTTTACCTATACCAGGAACTCCCGGAATATTATCTGACGGATCTCCCTCTAATGCCTTAATTTCTGCAACGTATTCTGGCCCTAAACCATCGTACCTTTTTTTGACTTCTAATGCATTGTAAACTTTTGATTCACCAAATCCTGTATACATTAGAACATTTGTATGTTCATCAACTAATTGTAATTGGTCTGCATCCCCAGTAAGAATTAAGTTATTGTAACCTTTTTCCGCAGAACGTTTTGATAATGTTCCAATTAGGTCATCTGCCTCAAATCCGTCAAATTCAAATACAGGTACTTTCATTGAACTTAATATTTCTTTTACAATAGGGATTTGTTCATGAAGTTCAGGGTCTACTTCTTGTCTATGTGCTTTATAATCGGGGAATTTTTCTTTTCTGAAAGTTGTTGCTTTTGTATCAAATGTAACTGCTATATTTGTAGGTTTTTGCTCCTTGATTACTTTGATTAACATTCTAAAAAAGCCATTAGCACCAGTGGTATTTTTTCCATAACTAGTAATCAAGCTTTGTTTAGTTGCAAACCAAGCTCTAAAAATTATTGCATGACCGTCTACAATAAGAAAAAGTTTATCTTTATTATTTACATTATCCATATAACTACAAAATGTTTTCTAGTATTATCGATAATTATAAATTGAGATTTAGGAATAAATCTATAAAAATTAGTCTGCTACACTTGTTTCTTTTCTTACATCAAGTATATCTATACCACCTCTTACTTGACCTAGAGTATCAGCAATTTTCTCTTCTAAGCTGAATAAAACTTCTCTTGCATAATTATCTGCACCCTTTCTTCTATCCTCTGACATTTTTTCAGCATCATTAATAATATGATTTGCTTCATTTTTCCCTTTTTCTATTATNGATTCTGCCTCTTTATTTGCTTCATCTTCAATCTCTTGTGCAGCATTTTTTGAAGCAATTACAATTTCGGTGTTAGTAATCATTTTATAAGCTTCTTCTTTTGCATTTTGGATTAATGATTCAGCTTTATTTGTTGCATTTTCATTAATCTTAACAGCTTCTTCATCAGCGTATAACCTAATTCTTTTTGCTTCATCTTCTGCTTGTTTAATAATTGCCTCTTTTTGCCTTATTACTCCCTCAGATGCACTAATCTCAGTTGGTATCAATGATGTAATTTCATCAATTTGTTCGATAAAATTTTCTACATTTATCATCGATCTACCAGTAGCAGGAATTTTATTTCCTTGTACTAAATTTTTTAGTTCTTCAATTTTTTCTAGAATACTCATAAAAACTCCATTCTAATTTATTTTTTCNAATAAAGGTTTAATTATTATTTCNGGTATCATTTTAGATATATCTCCTCCTAATGCTCCAATTTCTTTTACTCTTGATGAGCTTAATATTTGATAATTTAATGAACTAAATAAACATAGGGTTTCTATATTTTTATCAAGTGTCATATTAACTAATGCCATCTCAGATTCGTACTCATAGTCACTAGTGATTCTCAAACCTCTTATGATAACGTCTGCGTCATTATTTTTTGCTGTATCAACTGTTAGTCCAGAGTATNTTATTACGCTTACATTATTCAATTCTTTTGTAGTTTTAATNACGTAATCGATACGTTCATCNACATTAAATAGTGTGTTTTTAGTGGATTTTTCTACAACACCAACAATTAAATGATCAACAATTCTAGAAGCTCGCTCTATAATATCTAAGTGACCATTTGTTATTGGGTCAAAAGTACCTGGGTATAATGCTTTTCTCAATCGATTGCTCCGTTAAAATTTTGTTTGTAGATTGATATAGCTGTATCACCATATAATTTCAACTTGTGAAGAGCGAAATGGGAGTTTTCAAAATTTTCCGGAAGAATATTTTTTTTAGAATGTTCAATAAAAATTGTTGCATTTTCTCCAAGTATTTTATTTATATTAATTTCATAAAAAAAATCTTCGAACTCATTTAATTTATATGGAGGATCAGCAAAAATCATATTAACTTTTTCAGGAATTTTTTTTATTGACTTTAGAGTAGTTCCTCGAATAATTTGACTATTCATAGTTAAGTTTAATTTCTCTACTTTTTTTCTGATTTCATTACATCTTTTATTATTTTGTTCGATAAAAATACTTTTTTTTGCACCTCTTTTTGCAGCTTCTACACCTACTGAGCCTTCACCTGCATAGGCGTCTAATACAATCATATCTTTCGGTCCATTTGGTCCAAGCATAGAAAATATCGCCGAAATAACCTTTGAGGTCGTTGGTCGAAACGGAGATTGCAACTTATTAAAACTATATTTCATTTATTTAAATTTATTAGATTGATTCAATGTATAAATTTATACTATAAGAAAATTATTGATTAAATTAGAGAAAACTTAACATATCTGTTTATTACCGGTTTTCGTGTTTTTTTGCATAAATTAAGCTTTTGTATTTGNAAAAAAAATAAAAAAATAAAAAAATTACTAATGATATAAATATTTGTATNTATTTATTCATGTAATAAAAANTTTAANTTGTTATTATTTAATGAGTATTTTATATAGGAAAANTTATGTCGTCTTCTAATAAAGAAAAAAATCTGTTTGGGGAACAAAAGTTAATTGATGATAGAATCAAAAAAATTGATTCTTTGAAATCATTAGGTATAGATCCTTATCCAGCTAGATTTTGTAGGACTCATACTACAGAACAAGCTATTAATTTATTTTCAAAAATGGAAAAAAACGGCAAAGAAAGTAGTTTACTCGATTCTAAAATTTCTCTTTCTGGAAGGGTTATGTCAAAGCGAGATATGGGTAGTGTGTGTTTTATAGACATAAAAGACGTAGGTGGGATTATACAAATTTTTTCAAAAAAAGATCAAATGAAGGAAAATTATTCTCTAATAGATTATGTTGATATTGGAGACATTATAGGAGTAAACGGAGTAGTATTTAAGACTAGAAGAGGCCAAATTAGTATTGATTGCCAAGAATTATCTATATTAACAAAATCTATAAGGCCGCTACCAGATAAGTGGGGAGGTTTAAGTGATCATGAGGTAAGATTTAGACAAAAATACTTGGATTTGATTTCTAATCCTCAAGCTATGAAAAACGCAACCATAAGATCTAATGTTGTAAGATATATGCGAGAGTTTATGCATGAAAAAGGATATATAGAAGTTGAAACACCAATACTTGTTCCTGTCGCAGCTGGTGCGCAAGCAACACCATTTGAAACTTATCATAATCAATTAAGTGAAAAATTGTATCTTAGAATAGCTACAGAACTATACCTTAAGAAGTTAATTGTAGGCGGAATAGAAAAAGTTTTTGAAATTGGAAGACTTTTTAGAAATGAAGGATTAGACCATAATCACAATCCAGAATTTACTACCATAGAATCCTATGAGGCATATTCTGATTATAACGATGTCATGGACTTAGTAGAAAACATGGTAAGTTTTATTGCAAAAAAAATTAATGGTTCTATGATAATAAAATCAGATGATAAAAATGTTCCAGATATAGATCTTACTCCTCCATGGAAGAGGCTTGATTTACGTAAAACTCTTATCGATAAAGTTGGTATTGATTATCTCAAGATCAATGATAGAGATTCATTAGAAGAAAAAATGAAAGAATTAAAAATTCATGTAGATGAAAATGCTACATGGGGAAGATTACTAGATAAGGTCATATCTTCAACCATAGAACCTGATTTAATTCAACCGCATTTTCTGGTAGATTATCCTATAGAAATGTCTCCTTTAGCAAAGAAAAAACCTGGTTCTGAAAAAGTAGTTGAAAGATTTGAGGCTTTTGTTATGGGTTCTGAGTTAGCAAATGCATTTAGCGAACTAAACGATCCAATTGATCAAAGAAAAAGATTTGAAGATCAAGAAAAAATGAGAGCCGTGCAAGGCGATCTTGAAGCTGATCGCTTGGATGAAGACTTTTTAGTTGCTATTGAGCACGGGATGCCTCCAACAGGAGGCCTCGGATTGGGTGTTGACAGATTGACAATGCTTTTGTCAGGTGAATCCTCTATAAGAGAAATTTTACTTTTCCCTGCNATGAGGAAACAATAATAATTAAGAGTACACTATGATTTCTATTGAAAAAATATTAAGCCAAAAAAATTATGTTGAAAATTCATTAAAAAATAGGGGAGAAAAACCTCCAATTAAAGAAATTATATCTCTTGAAACTAGGAGAAAAGAGATAATTACTTTAGTAGATAATCTTCGTAATAAAAAAAATATAGTCAGTAAAAATATTGGCGACTCAAAAAGAACTCCAAATGGACAAGAGATTAAAGATATGCGTGCTCTAGGCGAAGAGATAAAATCTTTTGAATTTGAACTTTCAAAAATTAATTCAGACCTTCAAAAGATTTTACTCACAATTCCTAATATTCCACTAGATGACGTTCCTGTAGGTTTAGATGATACTGCTAACGAGGTAATTTATACCTCTGAAACAGAACAAATAACACATAATAATCCACATTGGGATATAGGTAAAAACCTAAATCTTTTAGACATTGAATCTAGTGCAAGAATTTCTGGAAGTAGGTTCTATGTTTTAAGAGGTAAAGGCGCTAAATTACACAGAGCTTTGGGCGATTGGATGCTAGATGTACATACCAATGAAAATCATTATGAAGAGATAGACCCTCCGTTTTTAGTTAGAGAAGAAACAATGATTGGTTCAGGTAATTTACCTAAATTTAAGGAAAATTTATACATGGATTCAGAGACTGATTTATGGCTTATTCCAACTGCTGAAGTAGCATTAAATGGTATGCATCAAGGTCAAATTATTAAACCTGGAGAATTACCAATAAAATATGTTGCCAAAACTCCAAGTTTTAGAAAAGAGCATACTGCTGCAGGGAGAGATGTTAGAGGTATAAAGAGAGTTCATCAATTCGAAAAAGTCGAAATATTTAGATTTGTCGAACCTAAAGATTCAATTATCGCACATGACGAAATGCTAGAAGAAGTGGTTGATTTATGTAAAAGGTTAGGGCTAATATATAGAGTTTTGAAATTGTCTACTGGTGATATTGGTTTTCAATCAGCAAAAACATACGATGTTGAAGTTTGGTCAAAAGGAACGGGAGAATGGCTAGAGGTAAGTTCTGTTTCTAACTGTTTAGATTTTCAAACAAGAAGAAATAATACAAGATATAAGAGTTCTCAGGATAGTTCGACTGTTTTTCCACATACACTTAATGGGTCAGGTTTAGCTTTACCTAGAATATGGATTGCTGTTTTGGAAAATGGTTTGCAAGAAGATGGTTCAATAATAATTCCAGAAGAATTAGTTAAGTACACTGGTTGGGAAAAAATATAAAACTATTACTGACTATTATAAAGGTTCATCGCTTCTTCTATCCCTTTTTCTATAATGGTTTCTAAAGCCTTAATGCATCTATCTATAGATTTGGTAATTAAGATTTTTTCATCTGGTGAAAACTTTCCTAATACGTAAGAAATTTGTTCACTTTTAATTTTTGGTTCTCCAATTCCCACTCTGACCCTCATAAAATCTTCACTCTCTATTGAGTTGATTATAGACCTCATACCATTATGTCCACCTGCGCTACCACTTTTTCGTATTCTAATTCTACCTGTTTGTAAGTTGATATCATCATAAACTACAATTATTTTTTTTGAATTATATTTTTTTACTACTTTTTTTACTATTTCTCCTGAATTATTAATATAAGTTGCTGGGTAAATCATTATAGTTTTTGAATTTTTCATAGATATTGATGATAAGTAATAATCTTTGTTTTTTTTAGTAATATTTATACTATGATTTTTATTGATTTTGTCTAAAATTGACCAACCAACATTATGCCTAGTGTTATTGTACTTATTTCCTGGATTTCCTAATCCGATTATTATCCATGGAGCATTATTATTATTACTAAAGTCTTCGAATCTCATTTTTCTTCAATTTCTAACATAGATAAGATTTCATATTCATTAACTATATTTATATTTAACTTTTTAGCATTATTTAATTTGCTGCCTGGAGAATCTCCTACTATTATAAAGTTAGTGTTTTTTGACACAGATGATGTAATTTTTCCACCTAAATATTTAATTTTATTTTCTAATTCTAATCTTGAAAAAGATTCAAATTTACCAGTTATAACAAAGTTTTTATCATAAAACGCATTATTATTATCTATGTATTGTTCGCTATACAATGGGTTTATTCCAATTGATATGAGCTGCTCCAAAAGAATTTGATTTTCTTCTATATGGAAATATTTTATTATAGATTGGGCTACAATTTCTCCAATTCCATCAATTTCTAAAAGTTCATTTTCTGTAGCACTCATTAAATTTTTAATTGATTTAAACTTTCTTGCTAGCCATTCAGAAGCTTCAGATCCAACTCCAAGAATTCCTAGGCCAAAAATTAATTTTTCAAGTGGTTGATGATATGAATTATTTATAGAATTTACTAAATTTGTAAATTTTTTTTCTCCCATATTGTTCAGAGTCAATATTTGATTTTTTTTGTTTTTTATATCATAAATATCACTTATATTATAAATAATTTTTGATTTATAAAATTCTTCGATGATTTTTTTTCCAAATCCTTCAATATTCATAGCAACTTTTGAAGCAAAGTGTTCTATTGTTCTAATAATTTGATCAGGGCAAGAATAATTGATGCATCTGGTAATGGCATTTTGCTCGTCATTTATTAAATTTGAGTCACATGATGGACATTTTCTAGGAAAAATAAAACTCTGTGATGAATTATTTCTTATGTTGTTTTTAGAAATTTTTACTATTTGGGGTATTACGTCTCCTGCCCTTTGAACAATTACTCTATCGCCTTCCCTTAAGTCTTTTCTAATTATTTCCTCTCGATTATGTAAGGTGGCTTTAGAAATTGTTACTCCATCGATTACTACTGGTTCCAAATCGGCCCATGGTGTAATTGCACCAGTTCTTCCTACATTAATATTTATTTTTCTTAATGTGGTTTCCTGTTTTTCTGCAGGAAATTTATAAGCTATTGCCCATCTGGGTTCCCTGCCTACATGCCCAAGGATATTTTGATAATGTAATGAGTCTACTTTTATGACTAATCCATCAATGGCATAGTCTAGATCACTTCTAATTTTTTCTATATTTTTTATTATTTCGAAAATTTCTTCTAGTGAATTTACTTTTTGAGATAAATCATTTATTTTACATCCCCAATTTTTTATCATGTTTAATGATTCCCAATGACTAGAAAGATAAGAATTTTCATTGGTGTATCCTAAAGAATAGAAAAACATATCTAGAGGTCGTTTTGATGTAACACTTGAATCAAGTTGCCGGAGAGATCCTGATGCAGAATTTCTAGGATTTACATAAGTTTCAAGTCCTTTTTCTTCACGCTTAGCGTTTAGTTCCTTGAATTTTGACAATGGCAAAAATACCTCTCCTCTAATTTCAATTTTCTCCGGATAAGGACCAATAATTGCTAAAGGAATAGATCTGATTGTTTTAACATTTTCAGTTACTTCTTCCCCAATAATTCCATCTCCTCTAGTAGCAGCTTTTGTCAATATTCCGTTTTCATAAAAAATTGAAACAGCTAGACCGTCAATCTTTAATTCGCAAACTAGATCTATATTTTGCACTTCTAAAAGTTTCAATACTCTTTGATACCAATCTTTGATCTGAATTTCGTTAAATGCATTTCCTAGGCTTAGCATTGGTAATAAATGTTTATGCTCCTTGAAACCTTTAGCAGGAGATGCGCCAACTCTTTGAGTAGGTGAATCAGGTGTTTTGATTTCTGGAAATTTTTTTTCTATTAAAATTAATTCGTGAAACTTTTTATCCCATTCTTGATCTGACATATGTGGATTATTGTCAATATAATAAAGTTTGTTAGCTTTATTTATCTCGTCTCTTAGGATTTTTGCTTTTTGTTCAGGATTCATAATATTTATAAAATTATTAATTTAAATAAAAATATTGCTAAAAAAATAATGGTTTTATTTCATACATCATTTATTATAGATATTATAGATTAAAATTTCATTTATTTATATTTTATCATTATGGTAGACATTCAACCTTTTAAGGGACTTAGATATGATCCGAAATTTGCAGGAGACAATAGCTTAAACATTTGTCCTCCTTTTGATGCTATTACTCCTGATCTACAAAAAAGTTTACATAAAAGGTCAGATTACAATATTGTAAGATTAGAATTAGCTAGAAGAAATCAAGATATCGATCATTATAAAAATGCAGCAAACACGCTAAATGATTGGATAAATAACGGTATACTTAAGTATGATAACAAGCCTGCTATATATGTTACAAAAGAAGAATTTGAGTACAAGGGAGTCAAACAAGTTAGAAGAGGCTTTATTACAAACGTAAAAATAGAGGAATATAGTAAAAAAATAATTTTACCACATGAAAAAACAAGACTAGAATGGGTAGAGGATAGAGTCCAACTCATGTCTGAATCAAGAGCAAACTTTAGTCCTTTGTTAGTTATATATAAGGATGATGATTTTCTTAGTGTAGGGAAATTGATAAGAACAATTTCTGGAGGAAGCCCAACGAGTGTTTTTTCTCCTCCAGATTTGCCGAAATTGAATATTTGGAAAATTACAGACCCAGGAACTATATCAATTATCCAAAAAAAAATGTCTAAGTCTCAACTTTTTATTGCTGACGGGCATCATAGGTATGAAGCTTCAATAATTTATAGGAATAAAAATAATTCTATAAGGAAAAAATCAAATAAATCTTTTGATTATAGAATGATGATGTTGGTTTCATATGATGAGCCTGGACTTATAACTAGAGGATATCATAGAGTTTTAAATAACTTAACAAACAAAGAATATAACAATATTCATACAAATATTAAAAAGCACTTTACAATTAAAGATCACAAAATTCCTGATAAAATTGATAAAATTTTTGTAGATAATTTTATAAAAACTTTAGATATTAAAAAAAGTCAAGAAATTGTTTTTGGGTTCTATGACTCAAAAACAAGATCATTAGGTATTGCAAAAGATAAGCAAATTACACTTGATGGTAACGTGCTTCAGAATTCAGAATATTTTAAACTTCATGAATTGATTTTTTCTAAATCCTTTAACACTGATCGAGAAGAAAAAATCATTTTACCTACAAGTGATTCAAAAATGATTAGTGATTATATAGAAAAAGATCATGTAGATATGGTTTTTTTTATGAGACCATTACCATTGTCAGAATTTTCAGAAATTGTTTCTAATGGTTGGAGATTACCTGCGAAAGCTACTAACTTTTTTCCTAAACCTCCTGCGGGTTCAGTATTACAAAATCTTGAGCTTTAATATCCTACAACCTTGTTAATACTTTCTGCTATATACTTTACATTATTCGTTGTTATTCCAGCTATATTTACTCTACCTGAATTAACTATATATATTGAGTAATCTTTTTTTAATTCTTCAACATTTTTTTCACTTAAACCTGTAAAACTAAACATCCCATTTTGATCAACAATATAAGAAAAATCTTTATTGCATTTAAGTTCTTTTAGACTTGAGTCTAGTGATATGCGCATAATCTGAATTCTTTCTCTAAGTACTTTTAGCTCCGATTCCCACATATCTCTTAGATAATTATCTTGTAATATTTCTCTAACTATATCCGATCCATGGGCAGGAGGATTAGAGTATATTGTTCTTGCAGTTTTCTTAAGTTGGCTAAGAAGATTATCAGTACTTCTATTCTTACTATTTGTATAAATAAGACACCCTACTCGTTCACTATATAGACCAAAATTTTTAGAATAACTGGAACATATAAATAAATCATCTAAATTTTCAGAAAGTATTCTAACACCTTCAGCATCCTCATTTATACCAGAACCTAATCCTTGGTACGCAAAGTCACATATTGTAATAATATTTTTTTTATTTATTATTTTAGATAGTTCACTCCATTGTTCAGAGTTTAAGTCTGCTCCCGTTGGATTATGACAGCATCCATGTAAAACAATTATATCTCCATCTGGTATATTATTTATTGATGAAAGCATACCAGTAAAATCTACATTATTTTTATCAAAGTTTAGGTATTTATATTCTTTAGTTGAGAATCCTGATGATTCAAAAATAGGTTTATGATTTGCCCAAGTTGGATTACTAAACCAAACTGAAGATTCTGGAGAAAATTTAATCAAAAACTCTGAGACTAATTTTAGTGCTCCTGTTCCTCCTGGGGTGTTTAATCCAAACGACAAGTTACTGTTATATATCGAATCTCCCAAAACTAATTTTATAGATTCAGATAAAAATTCTTGATCTCCATCAATCGGTTTATATGATTTTGAATAGTTTTTATCTAGTAAAATTTTTTCAGCATTTAAAACAGATTCAAAAGTTGTAGTTACTCCATTATTGTCTTGATATACACCAACCGATAAATTAACTTTCCTTTTATTATTATCATTATTAAATTCAGAAGTTAATCCAAGTATTGGATCTTTTGGTGCACTTTTTATATTTTCAAAAATCATAACATTTAATTTTTTATCTTTAACAAAAAATAATTCTTTTTTCCTTTCCTGATTAATAAATATTTATTTTCCATAAGTTCATTTGGGTTAATCTTATTCTCATAACTACTGAATTTCTTATCATTTATATATATACCACCTTGCTCACAAAGCCTCTTTAGTTCATTCTTTGATGAAAAAATTCTGAAGTTATTATTTATACAAACATCTGTAAAATTTTTATTAAGTATATCTTCATAATTTATCTGAAAAATTTCAGATTTATCCAGCAGGTCTTCTAACTCTTCTAATGATAGGGCATTAAGATTATTTGAGAAAAATGCTTCTGTAATTTTTTTAGCTTTTTGTAGTCCATTTGTCCCATGGACATACTTTGTAACTTCTTCTGCTAAGGTTTTTTGACCAATTCTTTTTTGCGGTTCTATTGAAACCGATTCTTGTATTTTTACTAAGTTCTCAGGAGTTATGAAAGTAAATATCTTTAAGTAATTAATTACATCTTCGTCACTAACATTCAAGAAAAATTGAAATAGTTTATAAGGAGATGTTACATTAGGGTCTAATGTAGGAGCACCACCTATAGATTTACCAAATTTTTCTCCTGAAGAAGTTGTAACTAAAGGAAATATAATGCCATGTGCTAGATCATTTTTAGATTTTTTTCTTGAATGAACTCTTCTGATAAGGTCAATACCTCCAAGAATATTGCCCCATTGATCACTACCTCCTGACTGAAAGTTGCAACCATAATCATCATATAATTTTAGAAAATCATATGCTTGTAAGAGTTGATAGCTAAACTCTGTAAAAGAAATTCCAGTATCTCTATCAAGTCTATTTTTTACAGACTCTCTACTTAGCATTGTATTGACTGTAAAATGCTTTCCTATATCTCGTAAAAAACTCAAAAGATCAATTTTTTTTAACCAATCTGAGTTATTAACAATTTTTGCAGGGTTTTTAATTTTTGAACTAAAATCTAAAAATGGTGAAACTTGTTTATATATAGAATCAACATTCTCATCAATTTTTTCTTTACTTAATAGAACTCTTTCTTCACTTTTTCCAGATGGATCACCAATCATACCGGTTCCACCTCCAACTAAAATAATAGGTGTATGGCCATATTTTTGTAATCTTGCTAGACCCATAATTGCGACTAGATTACCTATATGAAGACTACTAGCTGTAGGATCAAAACCATTGTAACAAGTAATTTTCTCGGTTATTAGATTGTGAGTAGCTTCTGGAGTGTGATCAAATAACAGACCTCTCCACTCCATGTCTTCAACTACGTTATTAAAAATTGTTTTTTTACTCATAATATTTTTTTTTATCTAATCTTATTTGTATTTTTTTGATATCTTCTTTCATTCTATCAATTAGTTCTTCTTTAGAATTAAATTTTTCTTCATCTCTTATTTTTGAAATAAAATGAATATTTATTTTTTCATCATATATATTTTTATTAAAGTTTAATATAAATGTTTCAATAATTCTTTGACCATTTTTTTCAAAAGTAGGTCTTTTTCCGATACTTGTTGCACCATAATATTTTTTATTGTTATATTCAACAATAGAAGCATAAATGCCATCTTTAGGTATAACTACTTTTTGTGACGGAATTATGTTTGCTGTTGGAAATCCAAGTTTTTCACCTAAATTATTTCCCTTTATAATTTTTCCATTTATTGTATAAAATCTTCCTAATAATTCGTTTGTTTCTTCACAATTTCCTTTTTCAATTGCTTGCTTAACTAGTGTGCTAGAAATGATTTTATTATTATATTTTTTTGGAAGAAATTTAATGAAATTTATATCAGGATAGTTGTCTTTCAGCTCTTCATATCCTGCTTGATTATGTCCAATCTTAGAATCATTACCTAAAATAAAAGTCTTAATTCCGATTTTCTTAACCAATTCGGATATAAATTCATCAGATGAAAGTTTTTGAATGTTCTTATCGAATTTTAATGAGATTATATTTTCTATTCCTAATGAATTTAATAATTTTTCTCTCTCGCTAATTGAACATAAGCTTTTAATTTTTTTTGATAGGAAAAAATTTTTTGGTTTTTCTTCAAAAACTATCACTACTGGTATTTGGTCAAATTGTTTGGCTAAATCAATCATATGATTGATCAGTGCTTTGTGGCCTTTATGAACTCCATCAAAAGTTCCTATTGTTGCTATGGTTGCTTTAATTAAGTTAGTTGAAGTTCTTAATTTCATGTTTCATTTACTTAGCTTTTTATTAGCCTCTAGTAAAATTTTTTCTGTAGTATTCCAGTCAATGCATGCGTCTGTTATGGATACNCCATAATCTAAATCNGANGGATTATTAAGTTTTTGATTACCCTCATTAATATGNCTTTCAANCATAATACCTACAATATNTTTATTACCATTAATTCTTTGATTTATGACANTTTCAAAAACTATNGGCTGTCTTTTATGATCCTTGTTACTGTTNCCATGNGAGCAGTCTACTATTATATTTGCCGGTAATGAGTTATTAGTAAGTAATTCTTTAGCTTCTTTAACATNACTTTCTTCGTAGTTTGGGACCTTGCCTCCTCTAAGAATAATATGACCGTACTTATTTCCTGTAGTATGAATAATTGATGCTTTTCCATCATNGTCAATCCCTAAAAATGAATGNTCTGATCCACAAGAAACAATNGCATCTGCTGCTATCTGACAATCTCCAGCNGTGCTATTTTTGAAACCAATAGGCATTGANAGACCNCTAGCCATTTGTCTGTGTGTTTGGCTTTCAGTTGTTCTTGCACCTATAGCTCCCCATGAAACTANATCTGCATAATATTGAGGAGAAATTGGATCTAGGAATTCTGTTCCNCAACCAAGNCCTAATTTATTAACCTCAAGNAAAAAATTTCTNGCNCTTTTTAAACCATTTTCNATATCNTAAGTTCCGTCTANATTAGGNTCATTAATTAATCCCTTCCAACCAACTGTAGTNCTAGGTTTTTCAAAATATACTCTCATAACAATAAGNANGNTCTTNNTNACTTCATCTGNTAAATTTTTTAATCTTTTAGCGTANTCTANACATGNAACTTCATCATGTACTGAGCAAGGGCCAACNANAACGAGNANTCTTTCATCTTTTCNATCTANTATATTTTCAATATTTTTNCTNCTATTCGAAACAACAGANGCAATTTCATCTGNAATCGGNTGNNTATTAAGATATTGTTTGGGAGGTAGTAAATTTTGTTGNNTTTTTACTCTGAGATTTGATGTAGACATATTTTTTTCTTNAGGTTTCAATTTTTACTTTCTTGAATAGTATAAATTATTTATCTTACAAAAATTTAAATTTTATTGTGATTTATTTGTNATTTATTTTTATTTGATATATCNGGNCTGAGAACTTTNGCTTTTTTAGTGTAAATATGAACAATATCTTTCTGTAGTTTTTTTGTGTTCCATAATATAAGAANCCTTATNCATTTTTCTAATGCTCCAGGTTTATCGAACTCATGAGAGCACATCAGAGGAACATTATGCCATTNAATTCTTTCTCTAGCCGCTACTGCAGGAAATTCAGCATTGAGATCTTTTGTNGTAGTAAATTGNACTGAAGCTACATCTTTTTCTTGAATGTTATTACACTTTATAAGTTCTAACATTAATTCTTCAGTTNCTTTTAAAATGTCTTCTTGTGAGTTTGAAGTAGCAGTAGTNGCNCCTTTTACTCCTCTGATAAAATTTGTCATATTTAAATTTTTTCCTAATAATTTATTTTATTACATCTNATAAAAATTTTTCTACATTTTGTGAGGCATATTTTTTCTCACCATTCATTATAGACTTTATTACAGCNCTACCTATAATTATTCCATCTGAAAACTCTGAAATATCTTTTATCTGTTCACTGTTAGATATCCCAAATCCTACCGCTACAGGTATATCTGTATATTTTCTGACCTTTGAAACAAGGCTTTTAATTCTCGTAGATATAGTATTTCTAACACCGGTAACTCCTAAAGAAGAGATACAATAAATAAATCCATCAGCATTTTTACAGGCTTGTCGTATACTATCTTCAGATGATGTTATAGCAAGCAAAGGAATTAGTGATATACCATACTTTTTTGTTATTTTAAGCATTTCTTCAGATTCGCTAGGTGGCAAATCAGCAATGATTAGACCGTCAACTCCAATAGATTGTACTTGTGAGCAGAAATTTTCAACACCGTAAGATAGTAAACTATTGTAATAACCCATAAAGATTAAGGGTATTGCGCTATGAGATAATCTAATGTTTTTTGCAATTTCAAGGCATTTTGAGGTATTCATCCCAGATTCTAGTGCTATTTGTCCTGCTTCTTGTATTATTGGCCCATCTCCTAATGGATCACTAAAAGGTATACCTAATTCAATTATGTCTACACCTGATTTTATAGCTGAATCAACAATTTTTTCAGTACTATTTTTTTCTGGAAAACCAGTTGTTATATAAATTATATTTGTAATTTTATTCTTATTTTTATTACTTTCAAAAATTGTATTAATTCTATTATTTTTTTTCATATGACAATCTCTCTCTATTATTCATAAATAAATTCTTCACNATTTAGATCTATNTTAGGAATTATATCTTTTTCGTACCAATAATTTTGATTATGCACCCATTCCATATTGCTACCGCTTTTTGGCATTTTATCTAATGCTCTTGATAAATAACCAGGATTAAATTCTTCTTCTCCAATCCATGGAAGAATTTTCATAGTTTGGTCTTTTTTTCTTAATCTTACGGTAATTTTTTTTGCATCAATAGAATCCATGTGATTTATTAGTTTTATCATAAAATTTGCAATCATTTCTGCTCTTAGCGTCCATGCTTGCCTAAAATATCCAAAAGTCCAAATTAGATTTGGGATTGATGTAAACATCATTCCTCTATATGTTATTGTATCTTTTAAATTTATCAGTTTTTTGTCTATAGAAAATTTTATATCNCCTAAGATACTCATATTAAANCCNGTTGCTGCAATTATAATATCTGCNTTTAGTTGTTCGCCAGACTTTAGCAAAATTCCATTTTCATTAAAACTATCTATTTNATCTGTAACAACNGAAACATCTTTGTTAGCTATAGATNTAAACAANTCTGCGTCAGGNGTTAATGCAATTCTTTGTTGCCAGGGNCTATAACTTGGTGAAAAATGTTTTTCTATATCAAANTTTTCTCCNAGTATATCTCNTATTTCTTNAAGCAATTCGAACTTAACTTTTTCNGGTTCTTCAANACACCTCTTGATAAATATTTCTTGATTAATTAATATTTGCTCTCNAACTATTTTATGAATCCANTCAGNATCATCAGTAATTTTTCTTAAGGTATTTGCAATTTCCTCGGTACCNATTGTCGATGTTCTATAGAATGTNGGAGTTCTTTGAAGCATTGTTACATGCTTAGCTTTTTTTGCAAGAACTGGTANTGTTGTTGCNGCTGTTGCTCCAGANCCAATAACGATAATTTTTTTATNAGNNTAATTTANTTTGTTTGGCCATTCTTCTGTATGTATGAATTTTCCATTGAAATTTTCTATGTTTTTCCATTTAGGAATATAACCTTGGTTTTGTCTATAATAACCTTGGCACATTTGTAAAAAATCACATGAGAAATGTAGAACTTGCTTTGTTATTGAGTGTTCTACGAATAATATCCATTTTTTTTCTGAATTGGACCAATCTGCTTGTATGATTTTATGATTATATTTTATGCTATTTTGTAAATTATTTTCTGAAATGGTTTCTCCAATATACTTTAGTATTTCGGATGCAGTTGCTATAGGTGCATTATTCCATGATTTAAAGCTATAACCAAAGGTAAATAAGTCGCTATCTGATCTGACTCCTGGATATTTATGTGTATACCATGTTCCGCCAAAACTATCTAAAGCTTCAAGTATAAAAAAACTAGATTTTGGTCTTTTGGTTTTCAAGTAAAAAGCCGATGCAATTCCTGCAATTCCCGCACCAACTATTATTATGTCTGTATGTGTAATTTTTTTACTCATAATGTTATTTTATATGTTAAATATCTGATACGCATATTATAAGTAGAATTTGTTAATAATTACGGCTAAAAAATTATGAACACTATGAATAAAAATTGATGGATATATGGATTTAGATTTAATGTATAACAGTCCTAAACAAATTCCTAAGATAAAGGTTGGGAATAAGGAACCAATATGTATATGAAAAATTGAAAAAATACCTGATGATAATAATAAACAAATTTTTTGATTAAATTTTCTTTCTAAACCGGTAATTAAAAATCCTCGAAAAAATACTTCTTCGCATATTGGTACGATTATACTTACTAAAATTATAGTTATAAAAATATTTTCAAATGCTAGACTTAATACTTCTTTTGCAGTGTTTGGGGGTAATAGAAAATCAAGTTTTAATATTTCTAAAAACCATCCCCATAAACCAACAATTATCAAACAAGTAATCCAGTAATATATTCCCATCGAGAAATATTTTATTTTTGTTTTTGTAAAACCTAAACTATATAAATTGGTTTTNTATTTTATTAGTGATAAATTGATGGCAGGTAGCAAAAACAGTATAGTTAATAATGAACTACAAATAATTTCTAGAGAAAATTCATAAAAGTAAATATTATTATTTTTTTTTACACTTAAATTTATAAATATTAATGAAAGAATTATCCATGCAGAAAGNCATATAAGAAACTTTTTATATGGAAGACTAAATTTTTTTATAATTAAGATTATTAAAGTTGATATTAGTGCTGAAAAATAAACAAAATTACTTATTTTTACTTTTTCAGGAAACTTTAATTCAAAAAGTATTTCGAAAAAAATAGAACCTAAAATTACTAGTAGTGTCGATAAAACAATTGCGAGTATAGTATCGAAAAAATTCCACTTTAAACTCGAATGCATTTTTTATTACATTGTTTGAGGTTCTGCATCCGGCAGATCTTCATGTTTATTTAGATTTTTTTGCTCGTTGTCAGAGTCACTTTGCGATTCTTTTATAGATTCTTTTTTTTCAAAAGGATCTTTATCTTCAAGTATTGCCAAAAATTGATCAGATTCTATGGTTTCATATTTTAGTAAAAATTCAGCAATTTTTTCTAATTGTTTATCGTATTTTGTCAAAATATCTTTAGCATTTTTTTCTGCATCTTTTAGAATTCGGTTTATCTCACTATCAATTATTTCTTCTGTCTTTAGAGAATAATCACGCTCTTCGGACATTTCTTTACCTAAGAAAACTGCACCACCTTGTCTTTTACCAAAAGATCGATTTGATAATTTGTCAGACATTCCTAGTCTCATCACCATTTCTCGAGCTATATTTGTAGCTTGCTCAAAATCATTTGAAGCACCAGTAGTAACATCTCCAATTTTTAATACCTCTGCAACTCTTCCTCCCATTGCTGCTGCAATTTGTGATTCTAATTGTTCCTGAGTAGCATAGGTTTTATCTTCTTGTTGCCATCTAGTGAAGCCTCCTGCTTGTCCTCTAGGAATTATTGTAATTTTTCCTATTGGTGCACCTTCTGGCATAAAATGTGCAACAACCGCATGCCCNGACTCATGATAGGCAGTAATTTTTCTGTCTTTATCACTAATTACCTTACTTTTTCTTGCTGGTCCCATTGATACACGGTCAATAGATTCAGTTAGATTTTCAAGTGATATAAACTTTTGGTTATTTCTTGCAGCCAATAGCGCTGATTCATTTATTAGATTTGCAAGATCTGCACCTGAAAAACCTGGAGTTTGCCTAGCTACTTCTTCCAGTTCTACACCGTCCTTAAATGGTTTACCCTTAGCATGAACATCTAGGATCGCAGTTCTTCCCTTAATATCTGGGTTATCTAGGACAACTCTTCTATCAAATCTACCAGGTCTAAGTAGAGCGGGATCAAGAATATCTGGCCTATTTGTTGCTGCAATAATAATAATGTTTGTTGAAGAATCAAAACCATCCATTTCAACCAAAATTTGATTTAATGTTTGTTCTCTTTCATCATGTCCACCACCTAAACCTGCTCCTCTGTGTCTTCCAACAGCATCAATTTCATCAACAAAAACTATACAAGGGGAACTCCTTTTAGCTTGATCAAACAAATCTCTTACTCTTGATGCACCTACACCAACAAACATCTCAACAAATTCTGATCCGGAAATTGAGAAAAATGGAACTCCTGCTTCACCTGCTACGGCTCTAGCTAACAAGGTTTTTCCTGTACCTGGAGGCCCAACTAATAAAACACCACTTGGAATTTTTGCTCCAAGAGCTTGGAATCTTTCAGGGAATTTAAGAAATTCTACCACTTCTTCAAGTTCTTCTTTTGCTTCTGATACACCTGCGACATCAAAAAAGGTAACATTAGCTTTTGATCCAATAAAAAGTTTTGCCCTGCTTCTTCCAAATCCCATTTGCTGATTACTATTACCTTGCACTTGCCTGAGCATAAATAATAGTATCCCTCCAAAAATTATTAATGGTAAAAAACNNANAATNATACTAAAAATNTTNGANATTCCNCTTGAGCCTTTGACTACTACGGTGTAATTATTNTTGTTTACATCTGCGTTACTTAGTAACTCNGTTATACTTGANCCTTGTTCTTTTCTAGTTGTAAACTTATTNTCACCTTGAGAAACGTTNATTATTTCTCCATCTATTTCAATTAGTAATTTTGAGTTAGGAGTAGAACTTTTTGCTAATTCTATGACTTCGTTTAAACCGATTTCCCTAGAGTTAGCAAGAGGTCTATTAAGCGTAAACATTAGCGCAGTAATAAGAACTAGCCCCATAACAATATATATAAAATTTTTCCCTAAAAAATTATTTTTCAAAAATTTACTTTCCTAACTTAAGTTTTTAAATTTTGATATTTTCAAAAAAATGGTATTTACATGCTTCTATATTAATCCTAACATAATATGAAGAATATTTTCTGTTTATTGAAATATTATAGAGTGTAAAAATGGTAATAATTTAGGGGGAAAACATCTCAAAAGATTTTAATGTGAATGAGCAAATCAGGTCCAAAGAAGTAAGAGTTATTCGTGGTGAATCATCCGATAACTCTGAATCAACAGTAATGCATATACAAGATGCTTTAGTTTTAGCCGATGATCTTGGATTAGACTTAGTTGAAGTAGCACCTAATCAAAATCCACCAGTATGCAGGATTCTAGATTACGGAAAATTTAAGTTCATTCAAAATAAAAAAGAAAAAGAGTCAAGAAAAGCTACTAGAAATCTTAGCAAGCAAAAAGAAGTAAGGCTAAGTCCAGTGATGTCTGAAAATGATATNTTAACAAAAATCAGGAAGGTAAATAGTTTTATCTTAGATGGNGCNAAAGTAAGAGTTTTTGTAAGATTNAGGGGTAGGCAGAGAGCACATCCGGAAATAGCNATGAANGTTCTNAGAAGGGTAGCTGAAAGTACCTCTGAGATAGCTAAATTGGAAAAACCACCNANTATGGATGGAAGAGTACTTAGCGTTATGCTNGTNCCTGATGNAAATAAAAATAATANTACNAAAAANAAACAAATTAATGCAACTGTTTAGAAAAACTNAAANTAAACATNTGAATTTAACGTGACATTTCTTTCATAATTCGAGATAATAGATATCTGGAAAAAANTTNAAATNGGTGTAAAACATGCCAAAAATGAAAACACATAAGGGNGCNAAAAAACGCTTTCATATCACTGGAAGTGGTAAAGTAGTGCGCTCAAANGGNCCAAAAAGTCATTTTAGAAGGCGAAAGGCTGCTAGAGTAAAACGATTGTTCGGCTCAAAAGTAGGTTTAGATTCCAATACAATTTCCAAGACAATTAAACAAGCTATTAGCGCTATAAAATAGGGGGTTATCTTGGCAAGAGTTAAAGGTGGGACAACCACAAGAAGAAGACACAAAGCTGTATTGAAGGCTACAAAGGGTTATAGATCATCTCTAAGTAGAAGATACAGGGTTGCTAGAGAATCATTGACACACGCATTATCTTATTCTACGTCTCATAGAAAATTAAAGAAACGAACTAATAGATCATTGCAAATAATTAGAATAAATGCAGCTGCAAAACTAAATGATATAAGTTATAGTAAACTAATTTACGGAATGACTTTAGCTGGCATTGGTATTGATAGAAAAACTTTATCAGACCTAGCACTAAATGAACCTGAGGCATTCAAAGAAATTGTTTCATTAGCTAAAGATTCTTTACGCTAGATTTTCTTCCAAAAACATCTTTATATTTTCCATATATTGCTTAGGATTTGATAAAAAAGAATCCAAATGACCAATGTCTTTTTGTAGTATGAATTTTTGTTTTTTTGATTTATTTTCTATAAAATCATACCCTGAAGCTCTTGCAAGCATTTTTCCGTGCTCAGGGGGTATAATTTTATCCTCTAAACCATGAATAATCATAATAGGTATTTCAGATTGAGATAAGTATGCAAAGGGCGAAATTTCAATAATATTATTTTGTAAAAAAATTTTGGCTAAAATTTTGGCTCCAGGAATAAAATAATTAAAAGGTTTCCTTATACCTTTTAGAGAATCTTTCCATAGAATTTCTAAATCTGCAAAAGCACTATCAGAAATTATAGCCCCAATATTTTGAAATTTTGATCCTGTTATTATAGCTAATGATCCTCCAAAACCAAAACCTAATAATGCAATTTTGTCTTCTTTAATACCATACTCATTTTTTAGGAAGTTAATTGCTCCAATTGCCTGCATTTGTTCACATTCTCCTATAATTTTATAGTTTTGAAAATATGATTCATTATTATTGGTATCATAAATTAATATATTATATTTTTGTTTATTTAGGCCTTTTATTATGCCTAATGTACCCTTGATTGGATCAATCATATTTGTATGTTTATCCGGTATTATTATTACCCAAGGCCTTTTAGATATTTTTTTGGAATGCGGAATAATCCAAGCATTAACTTTTGAACCATCATAACTGTTTAAAAATGAA
>PASL01000002.1:0-8760 GCA_002712125.1 Chloroflexota bacterium
AGTTATAATTGACGCAACATATCCTTCAGCTATTCTATAAATTGTTCCAGATATACATCCTCCTGAAACAACCATTCCTACACCAAATACTATTCCAGCCACTATCGTTGATAAGCCAACTGGCAGGACATGTGCTGAACTAGGGAATTCTCCGGGTAATGGATTAGGAAGTATCCAGTTTAGAATTCCTATAAAACCAATAGAGGATACTGCTAAAGCAATCAATATACCTTTCATATTCTGACCTGATCCAAATAAAAATAGGTCTCTAAATGATGAAGCAAAACAAAATCTAGATTTCTGCAAAGTAAAACCTAAAGCGCATGCAACAAGCCATATAGCTGCATCTGAAGTATTAATTGAAGAAACATAAAAACTAAACATTAATCCTAGAATAACTAAGAAAATGCCAATTATTAACTGTCTACTATTTTTTGATTTATTTAGGCTATTTACCATTTAATTTTTCCACAAAAAAAACCCCACATAATTTGGGGTTCCTATTCAATAAATTTATAACTAATTTTTGGCTAAACTGAAGAAACCCTCATGATTGTACATGAGCAACAACAGTTAAGGTTTATATTAGTATTATTTATAGTCATGAGATTTATTGTAACAATTTTTCAACTTAATTCAATACTACTTAAGATAATCGAAATTATATTTAGAAAAAATTACTCTTAACTTTATCGAAAATTCTATCGGCTTCAATATAATCAAAATCATCCATAACAGACTTAATTGGGTATCTCACAATATAATTTTTTATAATTCCTCTCTTCCAAAAAAAATACTTATAAGCACTATAACTAAAGTTTAATTCAAAGAGTAGGCTTTCTAACATTAAGTTCCAAGTATTAATTGCATCATTATTTATTTGATTGTTTTTAGACTTTTTTAATTCATTCCATAGTTTTAGATGTGCTTCTATCATATGACCTGATGGCATTAGGCCATCAGATCCCCTTCTATATTCGTCAATGATTCTTCTACCTCCACCACCCCCCATAATAGATTTAATATTATTTACACATTTATCCTTGATTAACTGATGTATATGACCAGAGTCGTTTGTTTCCTCTTTGAGAAAATCTACCTTATCAATCTCATTAATAATCTTAATCAAAATATCAGGCGGAATAGGATTCCCGTCAGGAGACCTATTATTTTGCACCCAAATATTTACATTAGTCGCCCGTGAGATTTCTGAATAAAAATCATAGAACTCACTATCATCCTTGAAGCTCAAAAGTGGAGTCATTAATATAGATTCAATTCCTAAACCTTCTGCATATTTTGCATTCTCAATAATACTATTAACATTATTTGCTGATACTCCAGCGATTATAGGTATCTCTTCTTTCACCACTTCGGTTGCAGTCTTAAGAATAGCTTTTTTTTCATTGTCACTTAATTTAGAAACTTCTGAAACATTTGCAGGTATAAGCATTCCATGAGAACCTTTATCAACTAAAAACTCGAAACATTTTTCTAAAGATTTTTGATCAATAGAAAGGTCTAAATTAAAAGGTGTCACAGGTATTGAAAAAATTCCACTATATATATTTTTCATAAAACACCTCCTCTAAATAAATTACTTAATCTAAATCAAGGCATAAATGAGCCATCTTATTTATTGTATTCCAATGATTAATTGTTAAGTTCAAATTACCTCTGGATCCAATTTTTCTTCCTTTGGGTTCAATTTCTATAGCGTAACCAGAAAAATTATCATGTAAACTTTGTACTCTTATATCTCCTATTTCAAAAGCCAAATTATTAATCTCATTATCGTTTGTAAAATTTTCAGCTAATGATTTTCCAATACTATTAGGCTTCCAAATAATTTCTTTTACTTTACCAAAAATAGGAAAATTTTTTTTCCTAGTCGTTTGAATATCTAGGAGTTCTTCGTTAGATCTAATTTTTTCTGAGGGAACTGCAAAATAATGCCACCATCTGGGTGGGTTATCTTTACCACCATCTTTTTTAAGAATATTAATATACTTAATTGGAGTATTTTCATTAATTTCTATTATTCCTAAACTTCTTTGATACCACGAATTAAATAGTTTTTCTTCGACTATTTTTCTCTTTGCTAATCTACAATTAATCCCTAAGTTAATTAGATTATCATATAAATTATCTCTTGTTTTATCTCTAAATTTATCCATAATATTATTGAATTAACATAATTTTTTTATTAGATTATAACTTAGTTATGAAATTATTGTCATGGAATGTAAATGGAATTAGAGCCTGTCTAAAGAAAGGCTTCATGGATTTTTTTAATGATATGGATGCTGACATATTTTCTATCCAAGAGACTAAAGCTAACCCAGAACAGGTAGATATTGAAACACCTAGTCATAATCAGTTTTGGAATAGTGCAGAAAAAAAAGGTTACTCAGGAACATTAGTTTTTTCTAAAGAAAAACCCATAAATGTTCTTAATGGCATAGGTATAGAAGAACACGATAAAGAAGGCAGGGTAATAACCTCAGAGTATGAAAATTTTTATCTTGTTAATGTTTATACTCCAAACTCNAAACGNGANTTAGAAAGANTNGCTTANAGNGAAAAAGAATGGGATGTTGAATTCCTAAAATATCTNAAGAATCTAGAAAATTCNAANCCNGTNATTTTTTGNGGNGANNTAAANGTAGCTCATAAAGAAATTGACTTNAAAAACCCAAAATCAAATGAAAGAAATGCTGGATTTACAATAGAGGAAAGAANNGGATTTGANAACATTGTGANTGGTGGATTTATNGATACTTTTAGATATTTTAATANTGAAGGTGANAACTATACNTGGTGGAGTTATATGGGTGGTGCNAGATTTAGAAATGTTGGATGGAGAATNGATTACTTTTGCATATCTCAAAGTTTGGAAAAAAATCTTCTNAGCGCTAAAATACANCCGGAAATAATGGGTTCAGATCATTGTCCCGTNAGNATAGAAATCGATATATAAATTANTTTGAATAGATTAAAAAGAGAAAAATCAGAATACTTACTTCAACATTCAAATAATCCAGTTNACTGGTTTCCTTGGTGCAATGAAGCATTTGAAAAAGCNAAANAAGANGANAAACCTATATTTTTATCTATAGGCTACTCAAGTTGTCATTGGTGTCACGTAATGGAAAAAGAATCTTTCGAAAATGACGAAACGGCAAAATTATTAAATGAAAATTTCATTTCTATAAAAGTAGATAGAGAAGAAAGACCAGATATAGATAGTCTTTACATGTACNCAGTTCAAATGATTAATGGCAATGGTGGTTGGCCTGCATCAATTTTCATGGATTTCCAAGGAAGGCCGTTTTTTGCAGGTACTTACTTTCCTCCTAAAGATCACCATAATATCCCTGCATTTAATACAATATTAAGTAAAATTATTGATCTTTATAAAAATCATAGAAAAAGTATAGATGAAAATATTAATCTAGTTTTTGAAAATTTGAGTGGNCATTTTTCTCATGATAAAAATATNGTCAAAATAAATAATTCTAATTTGTACTCATTGATTGAAGCTCAAATCAAACAATCTTTTGACTTTNATAATGGNGGNTTCGGTGATTTTCCAAAATTTCCTGAAACTTCAAAATTATTTGCACTTATGTTACTCGAAAAAAAATATAATAACCAATATGGAAATAAGTTATTATCTACTACTTTAAAATCTATGATTAATGGTGGTATTTTTGATCAACTAGGTGGAGGTTTTTCAAGATATTCAACAGATAAAAAATGGCTTGTACCGCATTTTGAAAAAATGTTATATGACAATGGATTATTGCTTTCTACTATTTCAAAAGCATGTAAATTAAATNANCAACAACTGTACATAGATACAATTAAAAAATTAGTTGATTTTCTCAACAATGAAATGAAAAATTCAAANAATCTTTTTTACTCTAGTCAAGANGCGGATTCAGGAGGAGTTGAAGGCTCATACTATACTTGGAGTTATGAAGAACTCGATAATCAACTTGAAAAAGCTGATTTTAATTTCATAAAAAATTATTGGAATATTACAAAAAATGGAGATTTAGATGGTAAAAATATTCTTAATATAAATGAAAAAAATCAAACNAAATCAAATAATTTAGAAAAAATTAAAAATCAATTGATTNGTATAAGAAATANAAGAGAAAAACCAAATACAGATAAAAAAATTATAACTTCGTGGAATTCATTAGTCATCTCAGGCCTTTGTGATTCATATAATTTAACTAAAAATCAAAATCATCTTAATCAAGCAATAAAAACTGCAAATTCAATTTTAGATAATCTTTCAAAGAATAATAGCCTTTATCATACACAAAATAACAACAAAGGCTTTTTAGAAGATTATTCATATTTCACTAAATCATTATTTGATTTATATAATTCATCTCAAATATCTAAGTGGCTTATTCTAGCTTGTAAATTTAACTCGATAACTTTAGAAAAATTTTGGGATACTGAAAAAAAACTTTTTTTCGACAACGAATTAAATGATGAGCTTATAATAAGAACTCATAATTTATTTGATCCAATGATACCTAATTCAGCAGCTATTGCATCAATTAATTGCTATATGGCATATAAATATACAAGTAAAAAACAATATTTAGATATAGCTACGACAAGTTTGAATACCGCTTCAGAATTACTGTCAAAACACCCATTAGAAGTACCTAATTGGTTTAATTTATATTATTTGATTAATGAAGAAAATATAGAAATATTTATTTCCGGTGATCGAAAAAATNATTTTTATAATCAAGCAAAAGAGTATATTCAAGGAAAATTCCTCCCAGCTTCCATATTAGTTTCACAAGAAGAAAATGATTTTATAAATAATCTTCCTATTAGTTTAGGAAGAAGTAATGATAAGAAAACAAAAGTATATATTTGCAAAAATTATGTTTGTGATTTACCTATAGATAATATTAATGATTTAATGATGAAATTATAAATTTCTTTGAGCTAATTTTTCTCCTGTTACTATTTCATGAAATTCTATCTCATAGAAATCTATCATACTCATTAATTTTGAAGATAGTTTTGATTTTATTTGACTAGGTACATCTTTAAATTCTAACGGTTTTAGAGATTCTTGTTTCCATTCAGCAGTAACAGAATATTCTTTTGCAGGCGTTGAAAATCCAGATATATATATTGTAGCTTCGCTTCTTCCTTTATCTTCATACTCACCACAAATTTTATTTAATAAAGATGCTACTTCCCATAAATTTTCTCTTTTTGTTTTGCAAATTCTTTTTACTAAAAACATAAAACACCTACCTGATTTTTATAAAGTTATATAAAAGTTATATAATTAATTTAAATATAATTATAAAAAACTACATTTGAATTTGTACATATGGAAGTTACAATATTATTACCAAATCAACTTTTTTCAAATAATCCTTCTATTAGTAAAAATAGAAAAATATTTTTATTAAAACATCCAATTTTCTTTTCAAATAGTTATTTTAATCATCATAAACAAAAATTATTATTACATCTATTAAGTATAAATTATTATGAAAAACAACTGAAAAAATTAGGATTTTCAGTCAAGATAATTGAGACAAATGATTATAAGAAATTCAANCAAGAATCTTTACCAAAATTTTCCAAAATACACACATGTGAATTGGTCGACTTANATATAATTAATGAACTAAAAGNATATGAGAATAAATTCGTATTTTATAAATCNCCCATGTTTTTGGAATCAAATCAGGATAACCTAGAATATTTTAATGATAAAAAAAAATATCTATTACTAAATTATTATAAAAAACTAAGAATAAAATATAATATTTTAGTTGATAGCAAATGTGTACCCATTGGAAATAAATGGACATTTGACACGGAAAACAGGAAAAAAATCCCAAAAGATTTAGTCATACCAAAACATAAAAATTTTTCTTACGACAACAACATTATTAATTCTCAAAAAATTATTCTAAGGAAGAATTATTCAAATCATATTGGAAATATAGATTCTTTCAATTACCCCATATCTCATAAACAAGCAATTATAAATCTAGAAAATTTCTTTGAACAAAAATTTATTAACTTTGGTGAATATCAAGATGCCATAATCAACACAAATACTTTTTTATTTCACAGCAACATTTCTTCATCTATTAATATTGGGCTACTAACTCCTGATGAGATAATTTCAAAAGCTATAGACTTTAGTAATAAAAATAAAGTGCCTATAAATTCTTTAGAAGGCTTCATAAGACAAATATTAGGTTGGAGAGAATTCATTAANGGAATATATATACACAAAGGAAANNATCAAATAAAAAGCAATTACTGGNATAATAAAAACAAAATGCCAAAGAGTTTCTATGAAGGGACTACAGGAATATTACCTATAGATGATTCTATTAATAAGTCTCTTAAATTTTCATACGTCCATCATATTGAAAGATTAATGATTTTAGGTAATTTTATGCTATTACTTGAAATAAAACCTTTAGAGGTTTATAAATGGTTTATGGAAATGTTTATTGATTCATATCAGTGGGTAATGGTGCCAAACATATTTGGCATGAGCCAGTTTGCTGATGGAGGATTAATGTCTACAAAGCCATATATAAGTTCCAGTAATTACATACTAAAAATGAGTAATTATAAAAAAGATAAATGGTCGATCATTTGGGATGCATTATTTTGGGATTTTATAGAAAAACATTCAGTAAAAATCCAAAGTAATATAAGGATGCGAATGATGGTTAATATATTAAACAAAAAAAGTAATAAAGAAAAGTTAGAAATAAAAAATATTTCTAGTAATTTTAAAAGTAAATTATTTTCTTAATCTTCGACAAAAATTTCATCTCCTACGCTTAACCTACCACCTTTAGAAATTAGCTTTAACTTAATTCCAAATGTAGGACTATCAATTTCATTAATGCCAGGCAAAGATTTTAGTATGTTTTTTTTGTACTCAGCAGTCTCAAGGTTACAATTTATAGCATTACATCTGGTAATACCCTTTATTACTTGAAATCTCATTTGACCAATTAATAAAGTTTTGCCAACATAATTAAGCTCTTGAAAAAATTCACATTCATCCACAATAATATTACTTCTAAATATCTGAGGGTTTATATCTCCAATTACTTCTGAAACTCTCTGAACGCTTTTTATTGAATGAAGACTTAAATAGCCTTCTTCAGAATCATGAAAGGATATTTCTTCTTGTTTTGATATAAAAAATGAAATACCACTACTAATAGTACTATTTTTCAAATATTTTCTAACAAGAAATTCAATTCTTTCTTTATCNTTTATATTAATTTNAATTTTTTCATTTTCAAAATATATACTGTTTAATTCAGAATCAAATTTGCATTTAATTTTACTTAATTCAGGTACATGCATGAGTGATAGATAGTTACTTTTCTTTAACCATTTTCCATCATTAATTACGTTTTCACCTATCCTAAAAGCAGCAATTCTATCCCCTCTGATTCTCCCCGAATCATATATTTCTAAGANNTTCNTTTTATCCGGTGATAATGATTTTATTGGATACCTATATAAACTATTTATTCTCATAATNAATTTGATATTANNACTTTTTTACCGAAGAATTCTTTATTATTTATTATTTCAAAAACAAATTTAGCTACACTTTTTCTACTAACAAATAACCTATATTTAGGGTAATCATCAACATAGGTTTTAATTCTATTTGAAATCTGAAAATTAGTTAATCCTACTGGCCTTATTATTGTCCAATTTAAACCTGAATTTTCTATTATTTTTTCTTGTTTTTCATGATCTTCATAAGGATATCTTAAATTTGAATACTTAATTAATGACTTAAAACCTAACGGTAGTTGATTTCTTCCTTCATTAGCACCCCACGCGGATATTACTATAATTCTGGATATTTTTCTAGTTTTACAAGTATATATAAGATTTTTNGCACTATCAGATATAGTTGTTTTTGAATTAGTTATTTTCGACCATGGAATTATATTTTTTCTCATTACATTTATAGTACTTATAACNACATTTGAATTANTAATATTTTTTTNCACATCATCTAAAAAAGTAGCATCACCATTAACAAAACTTANATTCTTTTTNTTGGCAAAATTATTTNNTGCAGTTCTACTCATTGAAATTACTTNNCATTCATGATTATANGATTCAGAAATTATATATTTTCCTAGGCCTCTATTACCTCCAATTAAAAAAATCTTAGACAAANTTATTCCTTNNTTTTTNAATTAAANAATTCTATAAANTTTTNNACNCTTGAATTACATGAANNTAATTCTTCAGCTGTNATTACTATNTNATAAGAATTATCTTTNNATAATAATANACAAGGAGTNTTATCAAAAGTTANCTCTTTCATTTTNAAGTTTTGATCATTTAGATGTAAAACNTNAAGATCTATACCTANNTTATTTTCAAATTCTTTCCAAGCATTTTTTTTCCATNCAAAANNATGGGTNATATCACANAANTCACAATGCTTATTTTTAAATANTTTTTTAANAAAATAATTAATTTCACCNANTATACCTCCGTCAGNATTATATATNGCAATAAATTTTTTACTCATCATTTTTTTCTATATNATCTATNATAGANTTTGCAGTTGTNGGCCAATCNACTGTNGTACCTGAACTTCCTGAAGTANANGCTTTNATTAATTCANCNTTNTTTTTTACNCCCCAATTCCTAACTTTAAGATTTTTTTCANANGCTTTNTCAATCTGA
>PASL01000002.1:8765-25940 GCA_002712125.1 Chloroflexota bacterium
ATNGGAAAATTCTGCTTTTGGNCAAATCATATTAATACTTTGATCTTGTGAAATTTTTATNTTTTCATNTGNAATTTTATCTACAAGCCATGCNGTACGTATTTTTGAATTNTNTTTTCTTATATTTGTTAGTTGATTAAGTTTAAAGCTAGATATTGTAATTCCNCCTTTTNTGTATAATTNTGATAAATTTTCAAGCCATCCATATTTCATNAGTTCNNTAAGTACAATTTCTGATAACTCATCCTCATCNGACTTTAACTCTAAATGTAAATCTGCTTTATTTATATATCTAGATAANACTTGAGATANAACTGGAATTTTATAATCATTNTTTTCAAATTTAAANTTATTTTTTGCTTGTAATTTTNCTAAATCANANNATTTAGTTTNATTNATAAATNNTTCAAANCCNGTAGTTCTTTTTGTATTTTCATCATGNATTACNACTGGTATATTATCNTTAGTTAATTGAACATCAAATTCTATACTTATAAANCCATTTTTTANTGCAAGATCAAAAGCAGGGATTGTATTTTCTGGAGAAANCTCGGAAAAACCTCTATGTGCAATTATATTAAATTTCTCTGGCATGTAACCTAATCTATAAGTTTANCAGTTTTTTTGCATTCTGATAAAATATCAAATCTANATAGTATTCTGGAACATTCAAATCTCTCANGTCTCTAACTTGATCAAGAAAATACCTTTCAGAAAATCCTCTAGGGAACCAGTTGGAATCACTGCCAAAAATTATTCTTTCTGGTCCAGCGGTTTCTAAAAATTTTTTTAATAATGATTGAACACTCATTTCTTCAGGCATCCACCTTATCCATTGGTTTGATCCAGAAGTATCAACATGTATATTTGGNCAAGCCCACATAAGTTGCAATAATTCNCTTGGATANCCACACCCAAGATGAGGAATTATAAATTGNACNGATGCAAAGTCTTTNGCAACATTATGTANCGTAAGAGGAGACATGTTNACATGATCNGCAACCCCNCCACCTCCACCAAGTGTTCCAAAATGAATTANTATAGGTATTTCTAGTTCNGCAGCAGCTTCCCATGTTTTATANGCTGAATAATCATTAATCGGTTTATCAAGAGCTGGAGCAATTATTTTGTAACCTTTCANNCCTAACTCANTNACTGATTTTCTTAGGAGNTTATCAGCGCCTATTTCATGAGGATTATGATGTGCGAAACCAATAAATTTTTCAGGNTACATTGAAANAATTTTTGATAACCTTTCATTACCNCCTCCAGTAAGAAATACAATTTTTTCTAAATTATATTTATCAACCTCGTTTTTCCACATTTNTGCTAGNGTTTCATCAGANAATTCTTCAGAAATTGGCTTTTCAAAGCCATGAGAGAGCCTCCACTCAGATCTAAGCTTTTCTGCATANACTTTATTTATNGAATCAGATTCNTCTTTTCTTTTATTTGAAATATTNTCATTAGGTAGATCTTTAGTTTTATTTTGCATGCCACTAAAGTCGGTTTTCACAGGAAAATGTCCATGGAAATCAATTATTTTAAAGTTCTGTTTCATATAACCACTATAATATTACTATCAATTAATTTCTACTTATTTATCAAGAATTCTACTACTTTTTTCAAACATGCCTCTGCATCAGAAATTATTCCTATACCAGTATTAAATCCATGAATAGCTCCATCAAAGTTTTGAATAGTTGAATCAGATTTATTACTAATTTTTTTGTGATATATTTCAGCCTCAGTTTTCAAAACATCGCAACCGGCAGTAATAATATAAGTTTTAGGGATATTGNTATAATCATCATCCCTAAGAGGAGCAAAATATTTATGCCTGTCCAAGGGNAAATTCTCTGGTCGTGTACCTAAATATTGTTCCCAAAAAAACAGCATATTGGCCTTTTCTAACCCATATCCTGTCTCATATTTCAGATATGACTCGGTAGTAAAATCATAGTCTAATACTGGAGTAAATAATATTTGTTTTTTTATATTTACATCTTGAATATTTCTAAATTTCAATGACACAGCCGCTGCTAAATTACCTCCTGCTGAAGTTCCACAAAGTGATATATTTTCAGGATTTATCTTAAATTCTTCATGGTTGTCATGAAAATATTTTACAGCCTCATAACAATCATTCAAACCTTCAGGGAATTTATTTTCCGGTGCTAATCTATAATCGACTGAGATAACCTTAAATCCAGAATTTTTTGACAAATACCTACACATATCGTCATCAGTATCTAGGTCACCTTGAAACCATCCGCCACCATGAAAATTTACTAATAAAGGTTGTGCAGTGTCATCTTTATCAGTAAATATTCTTATATTTATTTCAGTATTATTAATANCTATTTTTTGGTCATTTACACTAAGCAAATCTATTTTTTCTAAATCTTTATGAGCAATATAATTCATTTCCTTAAATTGTTTTCTAGCATCCGCATGCGATAATTCTGATATGGGACGAATATTTAATTTTGCTCTTTTTTCTAATAATAATTTTGATTCTTNATTTAACATTTTTTTATTCCTAAAACTTATGTAGATAATATATTTATTATTTCTCCATCATCATTTAAATCAATATCAAAAGCATTTGGNGAACTGGGTAACCCTGGCAATGTTATGATATCGCCAGCTAAAGTTACTATTTGTTTNGCACCTCCNAGAACTCTAACTTCTTTAATTGGCAAAATATGCCCTTTAGGAGCTCCTCGCAATTTTGGATTTGCTGAGACTGAAAGATGTGTTTTTGCCATACAAATAGGAAAGTTCCAGTTTTGAGATTCAAATAACTTAAGNGTNGTTCTAGTTCTTGGCCCCCAATCAATACTTGATGCAGAATAAATNTCTTTTGCTAATTTTTCTANTTTATNAACNGAACTTATAGAATCTTCATACAGTAATTTAATTCCATTTTTATCANCTGATATNTCAGATATATATTCNGCTAATTCTATCATTCCTTCACCTCCTGCTGAAAATCCTTTNGATTCAATAGCAACAGATTTATTTTCCTTGCAGATACTCTTAACCAGATCTATTTCTTCCTTTGANTCATCTGGAAAAATATTTATAGCTACAACGTGCTTNAAACCATATTTTGAAACAATTCTNATAGCATTAATTAGATTTTCAGAGCCCTTAATTATTGCATCGTTATCTTTTTGATTAAGATTTTTAATTTCTACGCCCCCATGCCATTTTAGCCCTCTTATTGTGCAAACAATAACAGCACAAAAAGGCTCTGGTCCTCCTTGCCTAACCTTTATGTCCATAAATTTTTCGAAACCTAAATCCGCACCAAAACCGGCCTCTGTAATAACATAATCTGAAAACGATGAAGCAAGTTTATCAGCCAAAATCGATGAACAACCATGAGCAATGTTTCCGAAGGGCCCCATATGAACTATAGCTGGTTGACCTTCTACAGTTTGAGCAAGATTTGGCTTGATAGCATCACGTAANAAAGCCATCATTGAGCCAACTGCATTTATCTCTTTTGCAAAGACTGGAGTTTTATTTTTTTTCCATCCAACTACAATATTGCCTAATCTTTCTCTAAGNTCTTTGTAAGAATCNGTTAATGCTAATATAGCCATTATTTCNGATGCTGCAGATATATCAAAACCTGTAGTACGAATAGGTGCNTTTGCAGATCCTCCTACACCAGAAACAATNGATCTTAATGATCTATCTTCAGCATCTGTGACTCGCCTCCATGTAATATTTTCAGGATAAAAATTATTTATTGAACCTCTGTAAACACTATTATCAACCATTGCAGCCAGAAAATTATGTGCNGATTCCATAGCATGGAAATCNCCATTAAAATGAAGATTAATATCCACTGCTGGTTCTACTGTTGCCTTACCTCCTCCAGTTCCTCCACCTTTATGTCCAAATACTGGACCTAATGATGGCTGCCTTATAGTTAGAGCAACTTTCTTATTTATTTTTCCTAAACCTTGGGTTAATCCTATTGCTGTAGTAGATTTACCTTCACCCAAAGGTGTTGGAGTAATAGCTGTAACAACAATTAATTTAGACTTATTATTTTTTATATTTTCTAATGGAATTTTNGCTTTATATTTACCATAAAATTCTAGAGATTCTTTATCTATTCCGAACTCGTCTGCTATTTGTTCTATTGGTTTAATTATTTTCATCTTAGTTACTACAAAATTCTTTTATGTGGTCGATTGCCTCGTTATTGGCCATTAGTCCATGGCCTGCTCCAGGTATAGTTATAAACCTAGAATCATATATTCCTTCAGCTAATTCTACTCCCAATTTATATGGTACTTGAACATCAGCATCTCCATGAATAACCAGTGTTTCAACATTTATTTCGCTTAGTCTAGATCCAAAATCTAAATTTGCATAAGCAAATTGATTTCTCAACTCACCCATATAATACTTCATTTTATCTTCGATAGATAATTGATTTGATAATACTTTTGCATCTTCTTTAGAATAGTATGAAACTTTCTTAGAAATATCATTTTTTGACATATAAAAAGTTATAAAATCAGGTTCATTTACTAATATTTCATAGGCTTTTTCAATGCCATATTTTTCTAAAATTTCATGGCGTCTTATTAATTCTTTTGAAGCCTTANGCCTTGATGGATTTTTCCACATCCTGTAACTGGTATTTACTAAAATTAATTTTTTTATGTATTTTTGAAAATCGAAGGCATACTTAAGTGCTATAAGACCACCAGCCGAAGAGCCAATAACAATAGGATTATTTAATTCTAGATATTTTATTAACTCTTCTAAGTCTGTGGATAATATATCAATTGTGTGAGTTTCATTAGGATAAGATGAACGACCAGCTGAACGTCTATCATAAGTTACAATTTTATTTTNATTTTTAAGTTGTTCTACCCAATCATTTTTTCTTGGAGTAACTGAGGAATCAATACCACCATAAGCACCATGAATAAAAATTATTGGCGGGCCTTCACCAACACTTTCATAATAAATATTAACACCGTTAATTGAAGTTATAGGCATAACATTTATTCTAACCTAAAAAGGATTAATAAAAAATTTTAATATCCAATTAAACTTCTTTAAAATGACTGGTTTCAAGTTCTTCTTGAATTTGAAAAATAGTATTTCTACCTTCAGGTGGAGGTTCGGCAATTCTTACTGGTGCACCATTGAATCTAGGGATATTTCGGCCCTCTCCTCTAAGCATATTAGACTGCCACAAATTCCAATCACCATACCCAGAAATAGGAAAAGCATCAGCAGCTGTATATCCCATTAAAAGTAATCTTCTAGATTTAGATGAGCGATTCGGTTCGGATCCGTGCAATGCCCTTACGTGATGTAATGAAATATCTCCTTCTTCAAGAATAATACTTTTTGCAGAATCTAAATCTACATCAGAAATATTCACAGCGCCTACAAAGACTCCATTCTCATGATGATCATATGCTGGGCCTTTATGAGATCCTGGAACAACCATCAATGCTCCATTTTCTAAAGTCATTGGATCAATTGCAACCCCTACTTCAAGAATATCATCATTTGTGTGAGGGTAAAAACCCCAATCTGTATGCCATTCTACCTGAGCACCACCCCCAGGAGCTTTATTATTTAATTTAGTATGATGATATCTAATATCAGGTCCAATCAACTGCTCAATTATATCTAGTAGCTTAGGGTTTTTATTTGCTCGTTCATAAATAGGGTGATGTTTATCAGGACTCATAATTCGCCTTAATTTTGGAGTTTCAAAGGAATGCCCAGCTTTTAAGTCTATATCAAAATCATCGTTGCTTTCTTTTAAGTTTCTGGACTTTTCAACAAATTCATCTGTCACATCTTGCAACTCTTTAACTTCTGAAGGAGTAAATACATTTTTAACAGCTAAAAAACCATTTGTGTTGTATTCTTCTACTTGCGAATTTGTTAGAATTTTTGCCATATTGAAACTCCTAAAATTAAATATTTTCTCAAGATTATCATAAATGCTATCAAGTTTTATTTTTTTATCTTGGAAATAATCTGATTTCTAAACAAAAATACCCCATAAATAACAACCAAAGAAAAAAGAAATATTATCACATAAATTATTTCTTTACCTGATTGATTTTGTTGAACAATGTTAGATTCTTGTGAGGATAATTCTCCTTTTTTGTACCATATTTGTTGACCATTTTGATTAAATGCTTCTGTATCTCCATATGCATATCTTTTTGAAAATATTTCTTTATAACCTACAGAAAAAACATATCGCATTGAAGAGTTAGATACAATCTTTACGACAACTTTATTACTTGAAAAATTTTCCTCTTTATATTCAAATATTCTAATCAAATCCATTCGGCTAAAAGGTTCATAAAAATCACTTCTTATATTTGATAAAAATCTTTTCTCACCTGATTCGTCAATTAGGTAAATCATTGGAAAAAGATCCTTTGAAGTTAGGTTTTCTGGTTGTTTATCAGGAATTAATATACTTATATCTAATGGGCTATCAGATAAATTATCTAAATTAAATATTACTTCCTGGTTTTTTTCAGAAAACTCTCCATAAAAAGCATGAGAAACTGTTGCGTCAGAAAGATCAATAGATGTTTCATTAATTTGATCTGAAATTATCTTGAAAGGCTGATGAGCACTTACCGAATATAGATTAAAAAAAACTAATAAAGTACTTATTAAATAAATTATTTTTACTTTATGAATTAAAACCATAATGATTTAGATGTTTTATATAATATAGATTTTTTTTCATAATCGGAAAGTCCTAATTCATCAGTAAATAATTTTAAATTTTCTTTGTATGTTGATCCTTTTGACCATAATTTATTTGGAAAATTAGACCCCCATAAGCATCTATCAGGTGAAAAAAAATCTATGACTTTTTTTAAAGGATCATGCATATCTTCGTGAGGAAAAATTCTTGGAGATCCATGTGTTCCAGAGGTTAACTTGGCATATATATTAGGTAATTTTGATAATTTTTTTAATTCATCAAGTGTATTTTGTGTTTTCCTAAAAGTATTTAGCATCAAACAGTGATCAATAACAATTTTTATTCCACTAATGTTTTTTGCTAAATAAATTATCTCATCTACTAACTCAAGTTTATCCATTATCATACAATTAACTGTTATGCCTAATTTTTAGGCTTTACTCCAAAGATTTAGCACATTCTGATCTCTTAATTTTCCTCTTTTATTAGGTATACCCCTTAGGCCTTTTACATTAAAATTTAAGACTGCATTTTCAAGAATATTAGTGCTGTTTTCGTCGTCAGGATTTAGTGTAATTACTCCTGTTGCCCATTCTGAGAATTTTTTAGATGAATCCATTATGTACTTATTATCAAAACCATAATACGTACTAGTCTGTATAAACACAGCTTTTTCTACATTATTAATTTTCATCAGTGAAAATAAATCTTCCGCTGAGGAAGGTTCACCTGGATTCCATGGATCATCAATTGATGGATAATCACTTAAGTTATCTGAATAAATATGAGGGTGAGCATCAATAATTCTCATTAGAAAACTCTATATTTAAGATACGCTTCCTTAGGGTCAACACCGGAAAGAATTTCTTTTCTAAGGGCACTTTCAGTATTAATATATTCCTCTGTTTGAGTAATTACTTCATTAATAATTTCTTTAGGAATAATAATAACTCCATCTATATCACCTAAAACATAATCTCCAGATTTAATCTTTACGCCACCTATAGATATTGGCTCACCTAAACTAGATATTTTCCATCTTTCGACTACATCAGACGGAGTAAAATATTTGCAAAAGACAGGAAACTCTAAATTCAAAATAAATTCTACATCTCTACAACCACCATCAACAATATATCCCTGAACACCCTTATATTTCAATGTCTCAGCTGAAAGTTCTCCCATATGAGCAATTGTCCCATCATTAGGTTGACATATCACTACAGAATCAGATGGAGCCTTACTTAACATATCAGTCCAACTAAGCATAGAAGTGTCTTTGTCTAAGGTTTCGTCTATTTCTCCACTGCAAGTCCATATTTCTCCTGCTAGCGTCATTTTAGAATCTATTGACTTTATAGTATGAGGTAAAATTGTATTTTTTATACCTCTTTCTCTCAAAACATCATACACTGCCCCTGTATAACATTTTCTTAATCTTTCAACTAAGTTATTATTTTTCATGAAATTTTTTCCTATGCGATATTTATTTAATAAAATATAGAATATAGTAATTATAAACGTAATACATAAACCATGCTTAAATTTCAAAATATTTTAAGATTACCTTTCATGCAACTCTTTTTCTATAGAGAATATAGATTATTTTGGATTGCAGCTTTCTTTTCCAATATAGGTATGTGGGCGCTTATATACGGTAGATTATGGTTAATGAGATTGATGAGTGATTCTGAAATTTTATTAGGATTAGTATCTACAGCAAACCTAACACCTGTATTATTATTAAGTTTCTTTGGTGGAGTGATAGCTGATAAATATAACCGACTAAAAGTAATTAGGATAACAAGGCTTTTATTTTGCTTAATAACATTACTAACAGGATTATTAATCTACACGGATAATATTACTCCCATAGTACTCATAATAATTTCAGTAGGAACAGGTATTTTACTAGCAATTGATATACCCTCACGATCATCAATGATAGCTAAATTAGTTACAAAAGAATTTTTGGCTGTTGGTATTTCAATGTATTCAATCGTATTTGGAGTGTCTGCAATTATAGGTGGTTCTATTTTTCATCCAATTGTTGAAATGGTAGGCTTAGAAGGACTTTTTATAATAATAGGAATTTCATATTTCTTAACTTTCTTAACCTTGAATAGAATGATAGTTAATTTACATGAACCTTCGAATCAAGAGAATAAAAAATTTTTTGTAGATTTATTTTCTGGTTTCAAATATCTTGGAAAAACGCCCATTCTACTAATTATTACAATTATTGGTTTTTTCATAGGATTAACATCTGGATCTTATGATGTATTAATACCCGCAGTAACAACAGAAATTCTTTTGGGTGACTCAGATACTTACGGGAGAATTCTGTTGATCGGCGGTATTTCAGGATTAATTTCAACATCTATTTTGATAATTATTGGACAAAAAATTAATCAATTTAAATCCTATTTTACTTTTGGGATTATATCTTCAATTTGCCTGTTCTTTATTGGTTCTGATTTAGGTGTATCAACCATATATATTTTATTTGGAATAATATCTTTTTCTAAAGTAATATTTAATACCATGGGAGCAACTATTGTTCAATCAAATGTAAAAGAAGAGTACAGGGGCAGAATGATGAGTATTAATCAACTTAGTTGGGGCTCAGCAGCTATTGGTTCGATACTGCTAGGCTCGATTGCAGAAAAAATATCCATATCATTCGCTTTTACTTTTGTTGGCTCAGTAAGTTTCATCATCATATTTATTGGATCAATATTAATGATGTTCAGAAAAATTAGAACTACTTAACCCATATAATTTTCTGTTTATTTTGTGAATGAAGATATTCATTAGTTTTTGAAAAAGGCTTACTGCCAAAAAAACCTCTATATGCAGATAAAGGTGAAGGATGCACAGACTTCAAAATTAGATGTTTGTCATTATTAATGTATTGAGATTTAGAGTGAGCATGACTACCCCACAGTATAAAAACTATATTTTCTCTAAGTTCATTTATTTTTTGTATAACTTTATCAGTAAAGATATTCCACCCTATTTTACTATGAGATAATGGTTTATTTTTTTCTACTGTGAGGGTTGTATTTAATAAGAATACTCCCTGTGAAGCCCAGTGCTCTAGATTACCATTACTAAAGTCAACCTTCATATCAAGATCCGTTTCTAATTCCTTATATATATTAACTAGTGACGGAGGAAGGGGTACTTTTTCCTTAACCGAAAAACTTAAACCGTGAGCTTGACTCGGACCATGGTAAGGATCTTGTCCCAAAATAACTACTTTAATGTCATTAAAATCACAATAATTAAATGCGCTAAATATATTAGATTTATCCGGATATATAATTTTACCTAAAGAATATTCCTTATTAAGAAAATTCTTAATTTCATGCATATATGATTTTTCAAACTCTTCACCCAGATTTTCTAGCCATCCAAATGGTAATTTAATTTGTTTTTTTTCAGTCAATATATTAGTTATCCTAGAAAATATTAATAAGTATTAATATATTTAATTGTATTATTTAATTATGTCGAAGTTTTCTGAGTTTAAGAATGGTTGTATCGAACTAATCCCATTACAAATTGGGGTTTTTCCTTTTGGCATAGCCTTTGGAATTCTAGGCAATGAAAGCGGCCTAACAAATTTACAGACTTTTCTTTTATCTTCAATTATTTTTGCAGGAGTAAGTCAAATTGTTTTTGCTCAACTTATTGCTGCTTTAACCCCTGGTTTTATAGTTGTAGCTACCGTTGGAATAGTTAACTTACGCCATATTCTATATGGAATAACATTATCTGAATATCTTAAAAATTTACCTCTAAAATGGAGGTTACTATTAGCATACTTAATCACTGATGAGGCTTTTGCAATATCCCAAAAAAGATTTTCTGAAAAGAAAAAAAATAATAATATGCATTATCATCTTTTAGGTAGCGGTTTAACACTTTGGACTTCATGGCAGATATCAACTTTCTTAGGAATTTTTGTTGGACATTTTATTCCTGATTCACTAAATCTTGAGTTCGCTATTCCTTTGTCTTTCATAGCAATAGTTGCTATTTCAATTAAAGACAAACCAAAATTATTGGTTTTTGTGGTTAGCGCATTACTATCTGTAATTTTCAAAGACCTTCCATGGAATTTATGGATTATAGTTTCTGCAATAATTGCAATTTTTGTTGGAATCTTTTTTTCGAACATAAGAAAGGTAAAACAATGATTTGGACATTAATAATTTTTTCAGGCTTAATAACGTATGTAACTAGATTTTTGCCTATATCAAAATTAATGCCAAAAAAATTACCTAACCTTGTGCAACAAGGTTTACAGTATGTTTCAATAGCAGTAATAACTCCTATAATTATTAATTCTATTCTTATAGATACAGAAAACATAATAAGAATCGATGATAACCCTAAAATTTTTGCTGCACTAATTGCTATTGGCGTGGCATTAGTTTCAAAATCTATAATCCTCACGCTTACTTGCGGATTAGCTATAATATGGATCTTTGAATTTTTGATATAGATTCTAGTTTTATAGTTTTATTTTTTTCTATTATCTATAAAACTTTTTGAATAAGATAGCAATGCTATAAATGAGGTTGATAACATTATTATTACCCTGACTAAACTAAGGTCTCCAGCATCGATTGATTTTGGAAGCCTCGTAGTTATTAGTGAAAAAAATATGAGTATTGTTAGTAACAAAACAACATGTACAAAAATCTTTTTTTTCTCTGGAAATTTATTACTAAGATAATATGAAGCCATGATTCCTAATCCAAAAATTACTGGAATTAAAGCCGTTGGTGAAGTAACCTCAATATAACCCCATAAACCTACGATAATTAATGATAAGGAATTTATTAAACTAGAATTTTTAAATTTCAACATATTTAAATTATAATATACAAAACTACTTAAGGTGACTGAATTTTCTTATCAGGTTTCTCATTATTAATCATATTAATTAGACTCTTTAGATTATTCCACGGTGACTGATTTTGCTAAGTTTCTTGGTTTGTCTATATCTAAGTTTCGTGCCAAGGCTAAATTAATAGCGAAAATCTGTATACTTACTGAGGATAAAAATGGTGATAATAAATCTTCTGTTTTCTCAAAAATTATAATATCATCATACCATGATTTATCTAATTTTTCTGAACAATTTGTTAATACTATAACTTTACCATTTCGAGATTTTACTTCCCTAATATTTGAAATCATTTTATCCATATGACTTCCTTGAGTAATTATACAAAACACTGGCATTTTGGAATCAATTAATGATATTGGGCCGTGCTTCATTTCTCCTGCTGGATAACCTTCTGCGTGAACATAACTTAATTCTTTTAATTTTAAAGCAGCTTCCATAGCAATAGAATAATTATAACCTCTACCCAAAAATAAAAAATTATCATACTTAGAGTAGAGTTTTGCTAAGTCTGCAATATGTTTAGTATTATCTAAAATTCTTTCAATATGAGATGGTATACTTTTAAGTTCTTCAAATATTTTTGTTTTTGGATAACCAGGATTTCTTGTTTGCCCAAGATACATAGCAAATAACAAAAATATTTCCACTGTGGCTGTAAAAGTCTTTGTTGATGCAACACCTATCTCTGTTTTCGCTCCTATATTGATGCAATTTTTTGTAATTTTTTCTAGCTCAGAGTTATTAGTATTTGTTATAGCAATTTGAGGAATTTTCATTTCTTTTATTAAATTTGCTGCTGATAAAGTATCTGCTGTTTCTCCAGATTGAGAAACAGATATGGCTAAGGTATTTTCTTCTATCAAAGGATTTCTATAAGTAAATTCAGAGGCATTATGGCATTGTGTAGGAATTTTAGAAATTTGTTCTAGCCAATATGATGCCAATAAACACGCGTAATAACTTGTTCCCATTCCAAAAAGATTAATTCTTTTAATTTCATCTAAATTTAAACCTATTAATTCATTTGAAAAATCTATTTCCTTTGAAGAAAAGTTTACTCTATTTTGGAAATTATTTAAGAAAACTTCAGGCTGTTCATGAATTTCTTTTTCAATAAAAAAGTCAAAATTATTTTTTGATATAGTTTCAGATTTTTCGTTAATAGGAATCCATTCTTTTTCAATTTTTTTATCTTTACTAATAACTAATATTTCTTCTAATGTCGCTACAAATATCTCTTCATTCTCTATAGATATATATTTTTCTGATGTAGATTTTATAGTTTCGAGATCACTAGCTATGGAAATTTTATTATTACTCAATCCAATTCTTAATGAGCCTGCTAATCCTTTCTTAAATCCAAAAATTATGCCCGGATCTTCCTTACTGATTATTGCAACAACTGCGTGACCTTTAATTTTTTGGAAAGTAAGTTTTATAGATTTTAATGTATCTTTATTTTTATTTTTATAATAACTAATTAAATTAGATATACACTCTGTGTCAGTATCTGTTTTAAATCTAAATCCTTCATCAATAAGTTCTTTTTTTATATCTAAATAATTTTCTATTATTCCATTATGAACAAGTGCTATAGTTTCATTTTCATCAAAAATTGGATGTGAATTATTATCTGAAGGAACTCCATGAGTAGCCCATCTAGTATGACCAATACCTAAATGCCCGTCTGAAGTATCATTCTTAAATTTTGAAATAAAGTCTTTGATTTGACCAGAATTTTTTAGAACTTTTATATTTTGATTAGCATCAAATAAGGCTATACCAACACTGTCATACCCACGATATTCTAATTTTTTTAAACCTGTAATTAAATCTGATTTAACTTCAGAATTACTAATATATCCTACGATTCCACACATATATTTTACACTCTACAATAGCTNAAAACTAATTTACTAAACCCTGAGAACTGTTATAAAAATCTATAGTGAAGTTCAAAATTACAATTACGACTAACAAAAAAGTTACTAAACCAAAAAATATTTTCATGATATCTTAATTATAATAGTAAATATCATCAAACGCATAATATTTATTCTAATGATCTGATTTTATGAAAATTAATCCAATCTTCATCAAGATCTACACCTAGACCTGAGTTTTGAGGAAGNTTTAATTTACCATTAGAGTTAATTTTAATTTCATTTTCTACACCCCATTGATGTATATGTTCTGGCCTCCAATATTCATAAAATGAATTATTATTAACAGATGCTATAACATGTAAATTAGCAGCATTCATTAGTGAATTACCTGCTAAACCAATTTCACAATTCATTCCAAAAGCATCAGCCATCGCAGATATTTTTTTTAGTCCAGTTATACCTAATTTTCTTGCTGTTCCTCTAACCATACCTATAATATCATTTGCCAAAAAATTCGCTGCTTCTTTTATTAAGAATTCAGGAGAATCACTCATATTAATTGGTGTACTTAAATTGTCATGCAACATTTTAATCTCCTGAATATTTTTTTGGTTTATTGGATCTTCAAACCAATAAAAATTATTCGAATCTAAAGCACGACCAACTTTTAATGCTTCATCATAGTTATAACCATGATTTCTATCAAACATTAATGTCATCTTATCCCCAACAGATTCTCTAACACCCTCAATAACTTTTATAGAATCGCCTATATCTAAATTTCCTGGATGTATTTTATAAGCAGAAAATCCCTCTTGAATTAATTGTTCAGATTCTCTAATAAAACCTTCTGGATTATCATGCCTTGGAGGGTAGGTTGCGTAAAGTTCTATTTCATCATTTTTACCACCTAATAAAGAGTAAATAGGTTTATCTAATTGTTTTCCTAGTATGTCCCAAAGTGCAACATCAACAGTTGACCAAGATGGGTAAATATTCTCACTTGAAATACTTTCTAATTCTGACCATAACCACTCTCTATGAGTTATATCCATATTAATTATTTTTGGTCTTAATATCTCATCTATCACAGTTATTCTTTGATCCGCAGGCATGGCTTGATCACCAATAAATGCATTTCCTTCTAAACCTTCATCAGTAAATAACCTTAATACGCCTTGAGTTGTTTTTCCGCCTATATCTGTTCTTTCATCTTTTACGTTTAGGAGTCCGGTATCTCTTTCTATAACATCAATTTGAACTTTAGATATTTTCATTTATCAAGACCTCTAATCATCCCTCTTATATAAGATACTTGGCCAAGATGTTGAGACAGTTCTGTCATCAATCTACCTATTACAAAATAACCCTTTACTTCTCTAATCCCAAACTTATAATCTAATGACAGATCTTTATCTCTAACATTTTCTATGAACTCAATTGTTCCTTTCCTTAAAATATCATAGTAACTCATTAACCACTCAATATCCATTAGAGGAAATTTATCTAGCTTTTCTTGATTGAAAGCAAATCCTGTTTGATCTCTTAACTCAGGAAATTCCCTATAATAATTATCAGTAATCCAAACCCTTTCTTTACCTAATAAAACTTTATTAATTAAGTTATCTTCAACTAAAGCCATATGCCAAACTAAAAAAATAATATTGTTAGAATGAGTATTTGGTCTCCAAATAAGTTCTTCTTGAGTTAGCGCCTTTAATGATTTTTTTAGAATCTCATAATATTCATTAATACCGCTCAAAATTGATTGCCTAAAATAATTCATATATTTTCTTTTCACGTAATTATCATTTTAAAATTAACTATTATACTTTCGTGATTTAGATCTATTTTTCTTTCTTTTTCTATAACGTTTTTTTACAGATTTATCATCCGAGGTCTTTTCTATATTTTCATATTGTTTTGTATTTTCATGTTTATATTTATTTTTTCTATTGCGTTTTTTTACAAATTTATCATCCAAAGTATTTTCTACTTTTTCATATTGTTTTGTATTTTCATGTTTATATTTTTTATTAGGTTTTTTGAGCTGATCTAAAAGTTTTTCAATAGATTTCCACATCTTTGATTCATTTTTAGTAACAAAACTCAAAGCTTCACCAACTGAACCTGACCTAGCCGTCCTACCAATTCTATGTACGAAATCTTCTGGTACTTGTGGAAGATCATAATTTATCACATGCTCTATGTGTGGAATATCTAATCCTCTAGATGCAATATCAGTTGCAATTAAAATTCTAAATCTATCTTTCCTGAAATTTTCTAATATTCTATCGCGTTTATTTTGCCTCAAGTCACCGTGCATTGCTGAACTTTTTATCTTATCTTTTATAAGTCTTTTTTTAAGTTTTTCCGTTGCATATTTTGTTCTTACAAAAATTAAAATTGAACCTTTACGAATAGTAATTTCATCAAGTAGTTTTGTATATTTTTCTTCAGTTTTAGTATTAATAACTTTTTGTTTGATTTGAGATTTAATTACATTGTTTTCCTGAACTTCAACTCTTTCAGGATTGCTTAAGTACTTTCGAGATAGTTGTATTATTTCTTTTGGAAGAGTCGCTGAGAATAATAATGTTTGTCTTTTTTTAGATATGTTAATTACAATTTTATCTACTTGTATTCCAAATCCCATATCAAGCATTCTGTCCGCTTCATCCAGAACAAAATAATTGAAGTGCTTTAAACTTAATGACCCTCTAGTTATTAGATCGTTTATTCTTCCTGGAGTCCCAACTATAATTTTTGGACGCTTTTTTAATCGATCAAGTTGATTTTTGATACTAGAACCACCAACAAGAAGTGCTATATTTATTCCACTTTTATAACCTATTAAAAGTTTTGCCACATCTGCTACCTGTTGAGCTAATTCTCTTGTTGGTGTAAGAATAATTCCTAAAACATTTTCTTTAGTTTTTATATGTTGAATTAAGGGTATTAGGTAAGCAGCAGTTTTTCCTGAACCAGTTTCAGCACTTGCTAATATATCTTGCTTCTTAAGGGCAATAGGAATTGTTCTAGATTGAATTTCAGTAGGCTTTGTAAATCTTAAACCCTTAAGTGATTTATTAATATCATCATTCAAATTAAATTTTTTGAAATTTTCCATTTATTCTTTCTTAATTTATATCTAATTACAATATTAATACTCTAAATTTAGTTTTAGTGGATAAATTATCTTAAAACTTTATCTTTTGATGTATCTTATAGAATTTTAATCAACTTAATAATTTAATAATTTTTTGAAATAATATCTTTAACTATAAATTCTGCATCTTCGGCTACACCAATAAATTGAGCAGATTTAGATGAATGCATCCACTGAAGACCCATAAAATAAAATCCAGGGTATTTGGTCACGCCTCTTTTTTGTTGTGGTTGATTATTAATATCTGTAATATCAAGATCTACCCAATCATAGTTATACCTAAAACCTGTAGACCAAATAATGCTATCCTTAGATTCATCTAAGTCTAATTCATCAATTGAAATTAATTGACTTTTAACTATTCTTTTATCTGGATTTATTTTTTGAATATTTGTCATAATTTTTTTTTTGGTTATAAATTTATCCACCCCTTTGGCCCAATTAATAGCATGTTCATCAGAGTATT
>PASL01000003.1 GCA_002712125.1 Chloroflexota bacterium
GAAGTAGGAGGGACAGTCTCTGATTTTTCGTCAGAACCAGACGAACAACTAAACATAATCACGGACGTTACAAGACTAAACAGGAGTAAAAATAACATCCGATTTTTATATAATTTATAATTTTTCATCTATATACCAACATTCTTTTTTTTTATTAATTTTAAATTTACTACTTTTTGAAGAAATTGTCATCTATTTATAAAACTTAAGGCATATTGAAATGATTTATATTGACTACCCTAAAATAATATTGCTAGAAATTCCTGTAATTACCAAGAAAAATATTATTGATAATGTAGTAACAGCAACTTTAGGTCCGACTTCAACAACTTTTCTTACATCAACACTAAGTCCAATCCCAACCATTGATATAAGAAATAAAAATTTACTGATACCTCTGATGAGGTCGGACTGCGAATTATTGATTATTTCAAAATTTCTAAAAACTAAAAGTAGTATAAATCCAATAACAAACCAAGGAATATATAAAAATAAAGATTGGAAAAAATTACTATGAGAATTTTTGTCGTTTTCTAAGGTTTCGTTTCGAAAAAATAAACTCATTATTATCACTAATGGTCCTAATAAAATAACACGTGTTAATTTTACAAATGTTGCCGTTGAAGCTGAAAGTTGGCTAACAACAGCTGAAGCAGCTACTACTTGAGATACAGCATAAACTGATAATCCAGCTATAACCCCATAATGATAATCTCCAATATTGAGAGCAGGTACAAGTAATGGTAATAGCAAAATTTCTAAAGCACCTATTATGGCAGAAATACCTATAGCTGCACTAACATGGTTAGCACTTGCTCCAATAACTGGAGCTACAACAGCTATTGCTGAGTTCCCACAAATAGAGTTTCCTGTTCCAACTAAAATAGACAATTTTTTATCAAGGCCCAGTAACTTATGCCCTACTAAATATGAAATAATCATTCCACCAAAAACAGCAAATATTATAACTAAAAATATAGTAGCTCCAGCTTCTAGGACTTCAGACAAAAAAATTGTAGCTCCCATCAACATTACTGCAAATTCAAGTAGACCTTTTCCAACCCATTTTGCACCTGGGTCAAAAATTGATAAATCAGGTTTTAAGTTTTTTATAACAATACCTATCAGTAGACTTATAATTAGACCATCAAAAAAATTTGAGTTTGTTATATTATCGATAAAATAAACTACGAAACCTANTAATCCTGTAAGTAAAAAACCTGGAATATTTTTTTTATTTATTATGCCGCGAAGTTGATTCATAAACTAAAATACTACCATATAAGCAATAAAAAAGTACTAAAAAGCATCTTCTTCTAAACTTATTTGCTCTAGATCTTTTCTAGTGTATGTACCTAAAGATCTGAAATCATAATCAGTATAATTTTTTATCCATCTTAATGCAATTTTTGCAGATTTTTCATACCTGCTTACTATTTCATCATTACCANCTAAATCCGAAATAATATCTTCTGTTTCTGCTGTTATAATTTCTTTTACAAGTTCATAAGAGTGAGCCTCTTCTGTATCTTCTGCAATAGATTTATGAATAATTCTTTGTGCGATTTGGGCTGTTGATATTCTTGCAGTTGCTAAATCCTCCATCAAAGCTGGCCTTTTTCCTGGCCTTCCAGATAAACGATCTATACCCTTAGCTCCTCTACCATTTAGCCAGCCTTCAAGATACTCGATCAAAGTTCGTATATTTTGTCTNGTTCCTTCTNGAGTTAATTTTCCTGANGGATTATCTATTTTCACAGGGTAATTTTCCGGAANTTTCATTTCTTCTGAAGGTTTCCAATCAGAACTTGATAATTTCTTAAATGGTTCGGCTGCAGAATCCATATGATAAATATGTGCAACCCAAGCTCTAACAAAGCCTTGCTTAGCTTCCCACTCTTTATCTGATTTTATAGATTTGGCTGCTTCATCATTTACTTCTTGATCTTTCGAAGGCAAAGCAGTAGCCATACCACCTATCGGAACAGCATTATGCTTTAGGCAAACTGCAACTAATCTTCTAAAAATATTTGACATAAATTCAGTATTTTGAATTGTTACATCAAATCTATCTGGCCACACATAATTTTCATCATGTAACACATACTCTAAAATACTAGCTTTAAGATCCCATCGCGCAGCATTTAAACCTGCTGCATATTCACCAAGCTCAAATAACATCTCTTCCATTTGGTATACGGCAGGTAGTGATTCAATAAGGATAATTGCCTTGATATTAATATCTCTTAAATCGTTCACGTAACTCCTAATTTCAGAAAAAAGATTGTTATAAAATTTTGCTTCTCTTTTGGATTCCGTTTTTGGAATATAAAAATAAACTGATTCACCTTTTTTGTGCTGTGCCCTGCCTCCAAATAAAAGAGTCAAAGTTGTTCCCAATATAGTTGCTGAAATTGGCCTGCCATCGATACAAACTTGTGGTTCATCCAAATGTAAACCACGCTCTCTATGCATAAAAAAAGGAATTTTGCCTGGTTGTAATTTATATTCTTTCCCAGTATCAGGATTCTTATATTCGAGTTTACCCAAAGTTGCATTCATCCTATTTCTTGTCGCATAGATAGTATCTTCAAGAGTGTGACCAGCTGCGTCTTCATCATCATCTAAATCACCTTCAGCCCTAACTCCATTAGGTCCAGGATTTAATGCATTAATAAGCATAGAAGTTAAACCTGCAGGTCCAGAAATTTCAATCCCAGGTACCCTTAATTCTTCTGGTAAATCCTCAACTGACCATTCCCCATTTGCCTCTGATTTTTCCAAATGACCTAATTTCCCCCCAGATCTAGCAAGGGCTTGATTTTCTACTCTTATTTTTCTAATTTCATCTAATTCCGATAAAAATTTATCATGCAAATGTATAAGTAATTCTTTAACTTCATCTGTAAATATATCTTCACATGAAATACTAGAAACATAAGAAAGCCTGTTAGTCATTTTTAACTCCCTAAACTAATTTATAAAAAAAATTATTTAACAAACTAATTAAATATAAATGAGCGATGTTTTAATGTAAACATCGNTCATTTAAGATTTGATGTTTTTTAGTTAATCTGCACCGTCTGATATATATGCTCTCTCACCATGATCACTAATATCAAGACCATTATTTTCCTCAGTTGTGGAGGACCTTAGTTGAATTCCTGGTAAAAATTCAATTAATTTTAAAATAATTACTGTTACTAATAATGAGTAAAATGCAGTACTAACAATTAGCAATAGATTTGCAATAAATAGCTTTGATTGACCATCAATCAAACCTCCTTCAGTTGCAAAAATTCCTGTTCCAATCAGCCCTAACATTCCACCCAAGCCATGAACTGCAAATACATCCAGTGCATCNTCCAAGGAAACTTTACCTTTAAAGTAAACCGCATAGAAGGTTATAGTTCCACTTCCAAGCCCTATAATTAATGATGAAGCTACATCAACTGAACCTGCTGCAGGCGTGATAGTAGCTAAACCAGCTATAGCTCCTGTGGCAGCACCTACTCCACTGACCTTACCTCCATGAAATATACCTAAAATCACCCAAACCATCATACCCNTAGCGGCACATGTATTTGTTACTAGAAACGCATTGATTGCAGTTCCATCTGCAGCTAATCCAGACCCAGCATTAAATCCAAACCAACCAAACCAAAGCATAGATGCTCCCAATATAACAAATGGTACATTATGTGGTTGAATACCTTTTTCTATATTTCTTCTTCTGCCTACAATTGCCGCAGCCGCTATCGCTGCCATACCAGCATTAATATGAACAACTGCTCCACCAGCAAAATCTATAGCTCCTTGTTCTAGCAACCAGCCTCCTTCTCCCCAAACCCAATGAGCAATAGGTGCATATACAAAAGTTATCCATAAGACCAAAAATATCATGTAGGCTTTAAAATTAAATCTTTCACAAAAAGCTCCAGTAATTAAAGCTGGAGTAATTATTGCAAACATCATTTGAAAAATAGCAAATATTTGCTCCTCTGGCGTATCTACCCCAGAAAGTGCAAAATTTGATAGAGAACCAATAAATGCATTTCCTCCATCACCAAAAGCTAAAGAGTAGCCCCATAAAACCCAAATCAAGCTAGCTATTCCTAGTGAAATGAATGAGTACATAAGTGTTGAAATAACATTCTTACTCCTTACTAGCCCACCATAAAAAAAAGCTAAACCTGGAGTCATAAAAAGCACAAGTGCCGAGCAAGTAAGCATCCAAGCAATAGAACCAGAATCCATAAAATCCCCCTTTAGTAAATTAAATATAAATACTTAACATTATGTTTCATAAATGTTTCATAAATGTTTCAAGAATTTATATAATTTAGTCGTATCTTATTCTTGGGTCTATAAATGCGTACAAGACATCGCATAAAAAAGTACTAGCTACATATAGTAAAGTGAACATAAAAACACAAGCTTGAAGTACAGGAAAATCATTNTTATTTACTGCGGTTATAGCCATATCACCCATACCTGGCCAAGCAAAAATTGTTTCAACCAAAATTGCCCCATCAAGTAGCCCTGTCAAAGCAATAGTNATACCTGTAAGAGGCTGGATAGTAGCCACCTTGAAAGCGTGTTTCCATATAACCATATTATTTGAAACACCCTTAGCTCTAGCTAATCGTACATATTCTGAATCTAAAACCTGAAGCATTGCAGCCCTAGTAATTCTTGTATAGTATGCAAGACCCCCTGCCATGAGAGTTATAGTTGGAAGAACTAAGTGAGGGAGGTCAAAAAGTCCGTCACCTCTTAATCCTGCAGGTAATAATCTTAACTGCACTGCAAATATAAATATTAGAGTCAAGCCTAACCAAAACTGAGGAACTCCTTGACCTAGTAAAGCAATAAATCTTCCAATATAGTCGAATACTGTTCCTCTCTTAACTGCAGACAATACACCTAATGGTATACCTATCATAAATGAACCCAATAGGGCTAAGAGGCCTAAGTGAATCGTTGCTGGTAATTTTTGAGTTACAATTCTCGAAACAGGTTTTCTTTCAAGAAGAGTTTCTCCAAAATCTCCGGTTACTGCTCTTCCTAGCCATAATCCATACTGAACAACTACCGGGCGATCTAAGCCAAGTTTTTTCCTTAAAACCCTCTCACCTTCTTCTGATAAACCATACCCTGAATTAGCATATAAATGTAAAGGGTCACCTGCTGCTCTAGAGATAAGAAAAACTGCAAAAGTAGCAACTATTACACTTACAATTGCAAATAAAAATCTTCTTAGAATAAAATTTCTCATTTTATATTTCTTTTTTTGAAATGATTAGGATTATTGAATAATTTATAATTTCATTTATTATTCTACTAGTATATTGATAATTTTTTATATATTTTGATTATAAAAATTTATAATTTTTATATAATTTTTTGTAAATTTTTAGAATTTTTAAGACTATTCCAGTAAGTATTAAAAACTTTCATTGCTTCATCAAAAGTCTTAGTTGAAAAAAGAGAAACTCTAAAACTTCTTACTCTATCTTGGCCTCCAGCGTACCATGAAAGATGTCTTTGCATCTGTAATAATGCTATATGATCTGAAAAATGACTTTTTATTAATTTGATGTGGCGATTAATTATTCTTGTTTTATAATCATATTTCTCTTCATANNTAAGATTTTCATATTTTTCATCAAATATCCAAGGTTTTCCAATTGCAGCNCTNCCTATCATAACNGATTGACAATTGGTGAATTCTTTCATTNTTAGNGCTTCTGANATAGAATTTACATCACCGTTTCCAGTCACAGGAATATTAACTGCTGAAACTACTTCTGATATAACATCCCAATTTGACTTTCCAGTAAATCTTTGCGCTCTCGTTCTTGGATGAACAGTGATTGCATCAATACCTATATCCTCAGCCATTTTTGCAACCTCAATCGCATTTAAATTTTTTTCATCCCAGCCACTCCTAATTTTTATCGTAAATGGAACTTTTAGTGCTTTTCTCATTGCAGATAAAATTTTTGCGGTATTTTTCAAATCTTTCATCATGGCAGAGCCTCGTCCAGTCTTTGTTATCTTTGGTACAGGACATCCCATATTTAAATCAATTATATCTGCACCTGAATCTTGTAACATTTTTGATCCAATAACTAAGCTTTCTTTATCGGATCCTAATATTTGTAACGCTATGGGTCTCTCTTCAGGATAATATTTTGCTATATCGTCAAGAGTTTTTTTACTTCTTTTGATTAAGCCATTAGCATCAATCTCCTCGCTGGTAGTTAAACCGCTTCCACATTCCTTAGCTATAGATCTAAAAGGTGCATTGGATATACCAGCCATTGGAGCAAGGCGAGCTATTCCTTCTATCTTAATATTTCCAATTTTCATACTATGAATCTATAGGTAAATCTGTACCTTGACCCAACTCTATAGCTTTTTTATATACAAAATTTGCTGCTGCAATATCGCTAATAGCGATACCTTGAGATTCAAATAAGGTAATCTCTTTATCTGACTCTCTGCCTAATATATGGCCTGCAACTAAATCAGATAGGTCCCTAATTCCACTCCACATTACTCTACCTCTTTCAATGGGAAATAATAGGTCTCCAGCTTCTATTTTGGCATCTTCAATACTGTCAACAACAATTCTGTCAGCGCGCTTTATTACGTTGTCATCAACTTCTTGCCTAATCCAGTGGTTACTACCGGCAGCATTTATGTGCTGACCAGGCTGCAGCCAATCTCCAAGCAAAACTGGCTTTCTAGTAGTAGTCATCGTAATTACAATATCAACATCTTTAACAGCTTCCTCTGCGGTAGTTACTGATGAAATAGGTATATCTAATTCTTCTTGCATTTCATGAGCAAATTTAGCGGAAAATTCTTCTGAAATATCGAAAACTTTCACTTGTGAAACATCTCTTACCGAGCATATCCCTTCAAGTTGTCCTCTTGCTTGGTACCCAGCTCCTATCATTCCTACAGTTTTGGAATCTTCTCTTGCCATAAACCTAGTACCAATTGCACTTACAGCACCTGTTCTCATCTGACTNAATCTTGGTCCCTGAACCATACTNAGAAGATCTCCTGTATTAGAATCATATAGCATAGTTATAAATCTTGTACCAGCACGAAAACTAGTATAGGTCTTAAGACCAAAAACTTCATCATCAGCAAGATAACCAGCCATCAAATGATGGAAACCTCTAGGCATCCTAATTCTTGAACGTGGCCGATTCCATATTTTCCCCGATGCTTCCTGCCTAAAAGCATCTTGAACTGCCTCAACACACTCCGGCATAGAAATCAAGTTATTAACATCATTATCATTTAGGTATAATGGCATAAAGTACTCCAAATTATTTTTATTTATGAGATAGTTATAATCTTAAAGTAAATCAAAATCAAGAAAATTTTAGATGGTAGATAGAATAAANATAGGAAAAATTACCCTTTTATCATTAANTGATGGATCTGCTCCTCCNGTTNATCCNANNTGGCCTTTTCCAAAAGTAGAAATAACAAAATGGAATAATCATTTNGATGCNNTAGACCATAANCATNANCATACTAGTAATTTTGGAAGTTTTATTATTATTTCTAATNATGAAAAAATTTTAGTTGATACTGGATTNGGTAATCATACTACTGAAAAATTAAATTCCCCNCCCATGAAACTAGAAAAAAATTTATTAAGACTTGGAATAAGANCTGAAGAAATAACAAAAGTATTTTTTACTCACTTACATTTTGACCACATAGGATGGGCTTTAGATTTCGAAACTAAAAATCCATTCTTCATAAATGCAGAATATTTAGTATCTTCTAAAGAATGGGAATATTGGAAAAATTGTGATGATCCTAATAGACTTGATCATATAAATGGTTTTAATACAAACTTTAAAGCAATTATGAATTTTAACCAATTAAACTTAATTGATGAAAATCAATCTATAACAAAAAATATTTCTACATTTCCAACACCTGGACATACTCCTGGACACACTTCATTAATCATTTCATCTAANCAAATAAAAGGATATATAACTGGTGATATTTTTCATTCTGTNGCACAATTTACAAATCCTGATTGGAGTCATAGGGCAGATATANATAGTGAAATGGCAATAAAAACAAGAAAAACCTTCTTAGAAAAANTAACGGGGGAAGAAATNATAGCTGCNGGNCACCTAGAGCATAATAAAAACATAGGAAAATTNATAATTACTAAAGAAAAAAAATATTGGAAAGGTTTTTAGTGNAAAATACTGTTTCTAAATAATAAATAATGATATAAATTACCAAATAATTTATAAGTTAATNAGTTAGGAATAATAACCTTGGGAATAAAATTCGAAAAAAATAACCATATAGCCACTATCACAATTAATAATCCTGATAAAGCAAATATCATGGATAGAGAAACATCGGATCAGCTTAATGATGCCTGGATTGAAATCTGGGAAGATCAAAAAATCCGAGTTACAGTTATTACTGGATCTGGAGATAAGTATTTTTGCGCTGGACATAATTTGGCTCCGCGACCAGATGTTACTGATGAAGAAAGAGAATTTGTAAGAACAGAAAGTATATTTTGGCCTCCTGCCGGAACCCATGGTGGAGGACACAAACTTGGTGTAAACGGCAGAATGGGAGATCATTTTCCTCAAGTATACAAACCAGTTGTAGCTGCTGTAAATGGATGGGCAGCTGGAGCTGGATTTTATACACTATTGTCAACAGCTGATATAAGAGTTGCTTCTCAAGAGAATGCAAAATTCAAGTTTGCTTTATTAGATAATGGCTGGGTTGGTGGAGGACCNGGTGCAACATTGTTATCAAGACAAATAAGTCATGCACACGCCATGAAAATTTTACTAACTGATGAACCATTTAATGCTGAAAAAGCCTTAGAAATTGGTCTTATCAATGAAGTAGTACCTCATGTAAATCTTATGGATAGAGCCTATGAAATAGCAGAGTTAGTTAGCCAAAAGCCACCTAATGCCACAAGAATGATGAAAGAACTAATAACTAGATTTAGAGATATACCAGCCGATGAAGCATGGAGAGTTCAAACACTAATGAATCAACTATTAGTTAATCTTACAACTGATGGTGAAGAAGGTAGAAAAGCTTTCCTNGAGAAACGAAAACCTAAATTTACAGGAGGATTGAGAAAAAAAGGAGATCCATTTGAAGAGCTAACTGATGAGCAAAGAAAACGAATAGATGAATTAAAAAAATATGGAGGAGCATAATATAATCTATGGGTGTAGAAAAAATAGAAATAATTAATAGATTTACATATGCTGATGGAAAAATCTTCAGAAATAATAAATCATATGAGCAAATTGACGCATTAGTTACTTTTTGTATTGATCCTAAAGCATCTNTCAATGAATCTATTNTAGATATTAATCTTATACCTANAGATACTGANNGAAAATTTAGATTTACATCAGATTTTTCTATAGTTAAACCAGCTAACAATAATCCTGGTGATGAAAAAATATTACTCGAATTACCAAATAGAGGAAGAAGAAAAGTTGTAGACACATTTAATAGAACACATGAAGAACCTTCTCATTCTCCTGGACCTGGAGATGGTTTTCTATTTAATCATGGCTTCACTGTTGCATCGATTGGGTGGCAATGGGATGTGTATCATAGTGATGTATTAATGGGTCTAGAATCTCCTAATGCAGATTTATCTAGTGAAATATACCGAGGAAAAAATGTAGTAGAGATAAGACCAAATAAAACTTCTAATACTTGGCTACTTGCTGATAGAGTTCATAAACCCCTAAGAGCTGATTTAAGTGATGAAAATGCCAAATTATATGTCAAAAATTTTGAAGATGATGTTGATGTATTGATTCCAAGAAGTAAATGGAAATTTGCTAAAGAAACTAAAAATAATATTGTGGAAAGTAATGAGCATATATACTTAAAAGGTGGCTTTATAAAAGGAAAAATTTATCAAATAGTTTATAAAACACTAGATTCNCCTGTAGCTGGATTGGGTCTTTTAGCATTACGGGATATAGGTTCATACTTAAAAAATATTACAGAAGATAATAATNTTGAATTAGAAAAACCTAAATACTTATACGGATATGGGGTCTCACAAACTGGTAGAATGCTAAGACATTTCACGTATCTTGGTTTAAATATAGATGAAAATAACAAAAAGGTTTTTGATGGATTAATTCCTCACGTAGCTGGAGGTAGAATGGGAGCCTTTAACCATAGATTTGCTCAACCTTCAAACCAATCTTATCCNANNTTTGGNCANCTTTTNCCTTTTTCTGATGGNGTAGTTGAAGATCCANTATCCGGGAAAAAAGATGGCTTATTAGCTAAATCAAAANNTCNGAATTGTCTTCCAAAAATCATGTTTACCAATAGTTCTGCAGAATACTGGAGAGGNGATTGTTCTCTTACTCATATAGANNTATTAGGAGAAAAAGATCTNGACTTNGATGAAAATATTAGAATATATCTTTTTTCTAGTACTCAGCATGGAGCTGGTGTTTTGCCNCAGTCAAATTCAACNNGAGCAGCCGAGGGTGCAATTGGCCTATATGGTTTCAATGTTGTTGATTATGCNCCATTACTTAGAGCTTGTCTAATAAATCTGCATCTTTGGGTTTCAAAAAATACTGAACCNCCAAAAAGTCAGTACCCCAAANTAGATGATAAAACNGCNGTAGATAGATCTGTTGTAATGGATAANTTTAGTCATATACCTAACTTTAAGGTNCTTGATAATTTAAAACTTTGGAAAATCCGAACTTTATTTCTTGGTAAATACCANGATAAAGGTATTGGTGAATATCCTCCAAAAGAGGGAGCTATGTATCCATGTTATGTTNCTGATGTTGACAAAAATCTAAATGAAATAGCTGGTATAAGATTGCCAGAAATAGTCTACCCNATCGCAAGCCATACTGGTTGGAATGTAAGAGANCCTCAAACTGGNGCNACTGACCAGATAGTACCTATGCAAGGNTTTAGNTTATGGTTTNATAAAAATNCTAATANTNAAGACCCAAGGGATAAAATAAACACAAAGTACNCATCTAAAAACGATTACAAAGAAAAAATTTTTTCCGAANCAAAGAAATTAGCGAANCAAAGATACATATTAGATGAAGATATAGATTTAGTNACNAATAATGCTACAGAAAGATTTGAGTANTTAGTCTAGATCACCAGATTCAACAATCTTTTTTATTAAGNCTTCTGAATAATNAAGAATAGTTTTTAGAATTAATTCTGAGTCNCCACCNAGACTAGGNGGTTTAGAATAATTTGGTTTTAGCTCAGAACTTTTCCACGGCAAACCNGGNATTTNTTTATTATTACCATCTCTATCACTTAGGTTTTGAAAAAATTCTCTTTGNATTATNTGATTTANATCAATNAGTTGATCACTNGATAAAGATTTATAGTTAGGTATTTGAAAATTATCTAAAATATCCAAACATTCTTTTTCAGAAATATTTNTNAAGTAAGAANNTATAGCTTCATCAATTTCAGCAANATTATNTTTTCTTTTTTCTAAATCCCAANCCNTATATGATTCAGGTANATTTATTGCTTCGCATAATGATATCCATTCATCGTCATTAGAAATAGATATTGATATCCAATTATCTTCACCTTGCATCNGATATACATTATTTGGGNAGAAATATGAATCNAAATTTCCTNTTCTNTGTAATTTTTCTCCGCTNACTTGTTTTTCAATTAATGATTCAGGCATAGTAGATANNTGNGCTTCTACCATAGCAAAATCTACTCTAAATCCTTCATTTGCTATCTGCCTTTTATACAATGCTGAAGCAATTGCATATGCTAATAACATNCCNCATAAAGGATCAGTCCAAGCTATNCCCATCGTTTCATTTTGATCATAATAGCCGTTTAGACCNGCAAATCCTGTATATCCTTGTAGAAGAGTACCATATGCTGCATANTTAGCAGTNGGTCCAAATTGCCCGGTTCCTGAGGCAGANACCATAACAAGATTAGGATTGATTTTTCTTATTGTTTCCCAATCNANACCTAGCCTATCCATNACACCAGGGGCAAAATTTTCTATAAGTACATCACTTTTTGANATAAGCTCTTTAATAATTNTCTGTCCATATTCTGATTTCAAATTCAATGATANTCCCAATTTAGCTTGTCCTAAAACATCATGNAATTGACCTGATCTACCTGGGTCTGGNCGTTGTTTAGATTCAATTTTTACAACTTCTGCACCCATTGAGGATAAATATCTTGTAGATGTAGGCCCAGCTATAACCCAACTTAGATCTACTACCCTAATACCTTCCAAAGGNAGTTTTCTAGCANTNCTTTCTATTTTTTTTGTCTTNGTATTCTCTAACCAATCAATANTTTTAGCATTNATAAAATTGTATTTATTTACAAAAGAATTCTTGTCACCATTAATNGTGTATGGAATACCAGGAAATTTTATTGAACCACTATCATAAGNAAAATCATTAAAATAATTTCTTACNGATAAATGCTCTGAATCTAANTGATAACTNGGATGATATCTTGGATAGCATGGAATCCTATTTTTTTGTAAAAGATGAAAAATTTCTTCTGCATCTTTTTGTTTAGTCCAATTNGAAAGATGGTTTATTACTTCATCNGAGTTTTNTTCTCTTAGNGCTTTATTTGAAAATTTCTCATCGTTTGCCCAACTTGGGTTGCCTAGGAGTTGAACAAGTGACTTCCATTGATGTTCTTCTCTAGGTGATATACCGATAGAGCCATCTTTTGCAGGCAATATAGTCAGAGCTGGACCTGGTGTCTTGGTCTTTTTTCTAGGCCTTGTATTATTCCCACCAAAAGATTTAGAGGCCAATGTTACTGGNTCCATAAATGCTAAAGCTTCTTGCATTGATANATCAATAAGACTTGCNCCAGGNGAACTTGAATTCAAGTANGTAGCAAAAGATGCCGCAGTCGCNGCTGCAATTCCTGAAATAAATTCAGACTGTTCACCAAAAGCTCNTACTGGNGGNGATTTNTCTAAATCTTCGACAGGNCCAATAAGACTTTTTGCNAAACCACTAGAATGAAAAATATTAATATCATTGGCCTTCTTNNGAGAATCAGGNCCAGTAAGTCCATANGGNGTTATNTAAATATAAGGAATATTAGGGTTAGAATTTTTTATTTGNTCAAAGCTCAATCNATATCTTTTTAGCTCATTGGGNTGCCATGAACTAATCAATAAATTTGCACCCTTTAATAAATTTATAAAAANAGCCNTATCNTNAGNAATTCCAAAATCTAGTTTTATTCCTCGCTTTCCCACNTTTTGAGATAAGAAAACTCCACCTACTTNTTCAGAATTATCAGATATTANTGGCGGCTTATTTCTNTTTGGATCTCCATNTATTGGTTCAATTTTAATTACATCTGCACCCAGTTCAGAAAATAATCTGGCACAAACNGAACCTGCAAGTCTATCTCCAATTTCAAGAACNNGNAGNTTAGTGTATANNTTAGAATTCATTTCCATAGACTTTTAATATTATNTTATCCACATTTATCCACAATTTACACAGCATTGATCTACCCAATGACCTTTNGAATTTTCTATCAAGCCCATTTTAGAATTTCCATTTTTACAATCATCAGATGGATCAGGACATCTAGTTCTAAATACACAGCCNGAAGGAGGATTAGTTGGACTTGGAATATCACCNTCTAGTATNGTNCGNTGTCTTTTAGCTTCAATTTCAGGATCAGGTACTGGAACGGCTGAAAGTAAAGCCCTNGTATAAGGATGAACTGGNTTATTATATATTTTATCTCTATCACCATATTCAACTATATGACCNAAATACATAACTGCAACTCTATCACTTACNTGTCTTACTACAGACAAGTCATGTGCAATGAAAAGATAAGCAATATTAAATTCTTTTTGCAAATCTTCTAATAAGTTTATTATTTGAGCTTGTATAGAAACATCTAATGCTGAAACCGGTTCGTCAAGAATAATTAGTGAAGGGTTAGCTGCAATAGCTCTGGCTATACCAATTCTTTGTCTTTGTCCACCTGAAAATTCGTGAGGGTACCTACTAATCATAGCCGAGTGCAAACCTACAATTTCTAATAACTCCAATACTCTTTTTCTTCTATCTTCTTTATTNTCATAAACTTTATGAGTTAGAAGAGGCTCNGAAATAATTCTTTCTGCAGTCATTCTTGGGTTTAGTGATCCGTATGGATCTTGAAAAACAAAACCTACTTGTTTTCTAAATTCTCTAAGATCTCTACCTTTTAAATTAGAAACATCTCCGCCATTAAAAGAAATCTTTCCATCTGTTGGATTCACAAGTCTAATCACTGCTTTTCCTACTGTAGTCTTACCCGAGCCACTTTCACCTACTAGACCTAAAGTTTCACCAGAATCAATACTAAGATTTACTCCATCAACCGCCTTTACATAACCCTTATTTTTTACAAAAATAAATCCACGATTAATGGGAAAATGCACCTTCAAATCTTTTACTTCTAGAACCTTCTTATTTGCCATATTTATTCCCCATACTCAATCAAATTTATGAACATTTTACACAACATTGATCCACCCAATGTCCTTTAGAAACTTCGATAAGTCCCATCTCAATATTTCCATTTTTGCAATCATCAGTAGGATTTGGACACCTTGGCGCAAAAGAACAACCTTTAGGTAAATTAGACAAATCAGGAATTTCACCTTCTATAGTAGTAAGTTTTTTTGAACCAGTGTTAAGTAAATTCGGGACAGAACCTAATAAACCTTGAGTATATGTATGACTGGGATTCTTATAGACGTCCATTGCTGTTCCAGTTTCGATGATTTTACCTGCGTACATCACATTTACTCTGTTAGCATATCTTGCTACTATTCCTAAATTATGAGTAATTATTATCAATGCTGTTTTAGATTCCTTGGTTACTTTAATTAATAGCTCTAGTATTTGAGCCTGAACCGTTACATCTAAAGCAGTTGTCGCTTCATCAGCGATAAGCAATTTTGGATCACAACTCATGGCAATCGCAATCATAACTCTTTGCCTTTGACCTCCACTCATTTGATGGGGATAATCATTCATTTTTTCTAAGGCATCTGGAATACCAACCTGAAGTAATAATTCACCAGATCTGGTCCATGCTTCTTTTTTTGACAAACCTTTATGTAAAATTAATGATTCAGATATTTGAGAACCTATAGTCATTACAGGATTTAAGGACGTCATAGGCTCTTGGAAGATCATGCTAATTTGTTCGCCTCTTATACCTTGTAGCTTCCCAGGAGGAGCTTTGACAAGATCATTTCCTTCAAATAAAATTTTCCCATTTACAATTTTTCCAGGTGGATTAGGAATTAGCCCCATTATTGATAATGCAGAAACACTTTTGCCACAACCACTTTCTCCAACTATGGCCAAAACTTCTCCCGCATCTAAGGTAAAAGATACATCGTTTACAGCTTTAATCAAACCAGCCCTAGTACTAAAATGGGTGGAAAGATTTTGCACTTCCAATAAAGTTTTTTTTGTAGATTTTTTTGATTTACTACTTGTTTTTCTTTTTGTAACCATAAGTTTACTCTAAAATTAAATTTTCCCTCTTAATCTTGGGTCCAGAACGTCTCTTAACCCATCTCCAATAAAACTAAACGCCATAACTAACAACACAATTGCTATACCTGGTGCAAATGTTAGNTATGGAGCTGTCCTCATATTTTGAAATGCTAGTGATAACATATTTCCCCAAGTTGGTGTTGGCGGAACAACACCAAGGCCTAAGAAACTTAATGATGCCTCNCCTAAAATAGCAAATCCAACACCCAGACTTGCCTGCACAATGATNGGTTGNATTGAGTTNGGCATCATATGAATNANNATCAGTCTNATATTNGATACNCCCATNGCNNTAGCNGCATCNTANTATTCTCTTCCTTTAACCGATAAAGCTTGACTTCTTATTAGNCTNGTTTGNGCACTAGACAANTTGAATCCTAAAGCAAGACTTACCGTAAAAATACCACCGCCTAAAACTAGTAGAAATAACATAGATAATAATAAACCAGGAATAGCCATTTTTGCNTCNACAAATCNCATTATANCGTGATCTGTCCATCCACCAAAATGAGCNGCTATCAANCCTAACGGGACACCAATAACAAANGCAATTACTACTGAAAANAATCCAACAATCATGGAGATTCTTGCACCATAGGCTANTCTGACCCATACATCTCTACCAAGNTAATCNGTTCCAAGAATATAAGTTGNCTTTTCTAATGGACTCAAAAACTTATCNGCGACAANATATTTTGTAACTTCATGCCATGTAATAAAGGGNGCAAACACAGCAATAAATGTGAATATAAAAATTATAATTCCACCAATTACAGATAACTTATGCCTGAGCAATCCNTGGATTGTTTCTGGTAAGGANTTATAGATATTTGAAAAAAATCCTGTATTTACTTTTTTATTATTAGTAGTCATATTTAATCACCGTACTTTATTCTTGGATCAATGTAAGTGTACAATAAATCTGTTATCAAGTTCGCAATAATTATAGCCGCTGCTGAAACCATCACAACACCCATAATTACTGGATAATCTGCTTTCTTTANGGCNGTTACNGATAAAGCTCCAAGTCCAGGCCAAACAAACATAGTTTCAAGAATAATNGCNCCNCCNAGAATTCTTCCNAGNCTTAAACCTAATATTGTTACTAAAGGTANCAATGAGTTTCTTANAGCATGCTTAATAACNACGACTTTCTCAGATACACCTTTAGATCTTGCGGTTCTAATAAAATCTTCNCCCATNGTTTCNAGCATAGAAGATCTAGATTGCCTCATCAGAGTAGCAGCTCCACCTATTCCTCCNGCAATCCAAGGNAAAATACTTGATTGAATAGCATANANNGGATNATGCCAAANTAAGACTGTNCCAAAAGTNGGAACTAAATCCAGCTGAACAGAAAAAAATAAAATTAATACTAATGCAATCCAAAACTCTGGNAAAGCTAATGCAAAAAGAGCACTCCCNGTNGCCGCAATATCATATTTCGTATTTCTTTTCAGGGCGGCAACAATACCNGTTGCGACACCAAATAATATAGCAATNATAAAAGATCCAGCGGCCATCTGTATNGTATAAGGAATTCTCATACCCACAAGACGAGTTACNGGCTGATTGTTTTGGTAAGAATTACCCCAGTCACCAGTTACAAANGCNCCAAGCCAATCTNCGTACTGNANAGGTATAGCTCGATCTAAACCATATTCCTTTTTTATCATNTCGACTTGTTCTTGNGTATANCCCTCAGAATCATCTCCNACAATAGAATATATTGGATCCTCTGGCAAAATTCTTAGAGCAACAAAAACAATCATACTCACAAANATGAATATTGCNACTGCTTGNANTANNCTATTTANAAGATACTTGGTCAAAAANACTTTCCTANNTATTNTTTANNTTAGGTAAATTAAAACATATATATNNATTAAANTNCANAAAAAACAAATNAATTNTANTCNTTTTTTAANTAGTAATAAGCGATGCGCAATTGCGCATCGCTTATTTTAATTAACTTGAATTAAGCTTTTAAAGCTTATTCCATCCACATGTCATAAATCTTCAAACTACCGTCTGAATGGAATAAGACATGATCAACTGATGGTGCACCTGGCCAACCAACTGATGGACTAACGTACCATAGAGTTGGTAGGTTTGCGGATTTAACTCCACCTAGACAATTCTCCATGTATACCTTCTGAGCTTCTTTGTACAGTTTTACCTGTTCATCGTAGTCATAAGTTGCAGCAGCATCTTTTAGAAGTTGGTCCAATTCCATTTGAATTGGAGCCTGGCTCCAACCACCGTTATTCCAGTATCCACCATAACCCATGTATGAATCAAAAGATCCTGATGGGTGAGGTCGTACACCGAAACCTCTTAGTGAGAATGATGCAGATTTGTCCACGAAAGTTCTTGGACCTTCTCTACCCTCACCAATGTTCATTGTTGGTTCAAAACCTACAGCCTTGTAGAGTTCTAATTCAAACTCTGCTCGAGCTACATCTTCTGATTTAGAAGTAGTAGTAACACCGATTGGCTGTTCAACTAGATCAACACAACCTGCTTCACTCTGTTCAGGAGTACATGTGTATGCGGACATAGTTGTCAAAGGAAGAGTAAGTCCTTTATCAGCAGCGTATTCTTCCATAAGTGCTTTACCAGCAGCTGGATCGTACGGATAAGGGAATTCACCTGGCGCAACTTCATATGCAAAAGCTGAAGCTGGCGGAATTACTGATCCCATATAAGTGTGACCTTCACCGTTAGCAATAACGTCGTTCCAACCCTGTCTATCCATAGCATGCTGAGCAGCCTGTCTGACACGAATGTCATCAAATGGCTCTCTTGCAGCATTATGGTGAGACAACCTAACACCAGCGAAAGACTTAAGCTCTGTTAGGCTAGAGTCAGCTCTTAGCGCAAGGTTTGTATCAAGGGCCTTAGCATGAGATTGAATCAAATCAACCTGTCCAGTTTGAAGTGCAGCACCTCTAACCTGGAAGTCATCAATTTCTACCCATGTCCAAGAATCTAGATATGGTTTTCCTTCAGTGTGATAGTGAGGATTTGCTGAAAACTTAGTTTGAGAACCCTGTATCCACTCATCAACCATAAATGGTCCAGTAGTTGGGGCTCCAAAAGTTTTAAAGTGATCTACACCATCAGCTTCATATGCTGTTGGAGAGAATGACATTCCACCCATCATACCTAAAGCGGCAAGAATAGGAGTATATACTCTTTCGGTTACAATAGTAACTTCATATTCTCCAGTTGCAGTAACTGATTCAATAGAAGAAATCTGAGGCCTTGTGACCGCAGTATTTTCTGGATCAAGAACCCAGTTTAATGACCAAGCCTGAGACTCAGCATTGAAAGGAGTTCCATCTGAATAATTAGTACCTTCTCTTAATTGAAATACTAAAGTTTTTCCATCTGCAGAAACATCAAATGATGTTGCCATAGACTTTTCTTTTAACCATTCTGCACCAGCACCATAAGCCATTATTGGATCACCAATAGTCATAGCCCATGCTGCACCAGCACCTGGTGTGTATTGCTGATAGAAAACGTGGTTGTTGTTACTACCCATAGCGTAATTTAAGTTTCCGCCATATTTTCTATCTGGTGGCAATTCCACAGCAGAAGTTGATGATGAAGGCTCAGCAGCAGCCGTAGCCGCAACTTGCGCAAATCCCTTTGCAGCAGGTTTTGGTGGCAATGCTTTTGCTGCAGGAGCCGCAGCATCAGAAGCAGCAGCAGCAGCAGGAGCCTGAGGTTGAGCAGGAGCAGAAGGAGCATCTGAGCTATCCGAACTACTACAACCTAATGCGAGAACAGTTATCATAGCAGTTAGTAAAAGTGCCAACTTACTATATAAACTAATGTTTTTAAACATATAAAAACCTCTCTTCGGCAATATTATATTGCTTGTTATTTTTATTTTTTTGACAAAAATTATCAAATTATAATTGAAAAAATTTATAACATCAAAAATATATACTTATCTTACTTAAATAAGTAATTTATGAGAGGTTACCTCACAAATCACGAAAAATCAATATAATAAAATTAAATTAGAGTACTTGTAAATTCTTTATATATATAATTTCCAAAGATTTAAAAAAATATCTAAATTTTAGTTCACTACTACAGTTACTTCTGCTACACCAACTAGTCTTTGAGTTTGATCGAAGCCTTTTATTGAAATATCTAAAAAGTTTTTTCCATTTTCATTTCTTTTTCCTACTACAGAACCAGAAAACTTTACTAGGTCATCTACCCTAAAAGGGCCCACTCCTTTATAAGTCATGCTGCCACCGTTATAAAAACACTCTGATGGAAAAATCAACTCAATCATTTGATTTATATAGCCCATAGTGGTTACCCCCGCATTTACTGTAGCACCAAATAATCCAGCTTTAGCGAATTCTTCGTCATTATGTATATTTTTTTGTTCTCCTCTTGGAAATTCTTCTTCTCTTTGCCCAATATCAACAAGATTCCATTGATTTTTTTGAGGTTTATCCATAGTCTCTTGGGTTTCCTCAATTTCAAAAGAAGGAATTTCATCGCCTATATTTATGTCATCGAACTTTGTATTTTTTGTTAAAATCGTCATTTTGTTTCCTATCTACTAAGATAATTTCTGCCCTGCTGCATACTTGAATATACAGGTGTAATCAAATTCAGCAACTTTTATATCATTTTGGTTAGTAATGTGTACTCTGAAAGTAACAAACTGGTTACCTCTCTTATCGTACTTTTCTAACACAGATGCAAAGCTAGTAATTTTATCTCCAACTTTTATTGCTTCAAACCATCTTGCAGTGCACTTAGCAAATGGAGTTTGCCTTGGATTATTAATACATTTTTCTAGTGCGGTAAAACCAGCTGCTGCTGCAACTGAATGTCTTCGTAATTTTGCATCTGAAAAAATATTTGTTGGCATTGCTAAATCGCCTTCTTTGGCTCCATAGTACCTTGAATTTGTATTTCTTACCGCATCTGCATAAGATTCTACAGATTCGGGGGTAATTTCAACAGTAATTTGTTCGCCTGAAACCCCTTCTTCAACAACTTCCCACTCCCAACGTTTTTCATCATTTGTCATAATAAATAGTTCCTTCCTCAAGTAATTTTTTATGTTCTTTCTCGTCTATATCAAGTTCTTTTAAAATTTCTCTAGTATGCTGGCCAAGTAAAGGAGCAGCAGTTTTTACTTCGCCAGGTGTTTCTGAAAACTTCATTGGAACACCTAGTGTTTTCATCTTACCAATTCTAGGATGATCAACTTCTACAACCATCTCTCTTGCCTTTGTATGTGGATCTTCATCTAATATATCGGAGATAGTATTGATTGGCCCTACCGGTACTCCAATTTCCTGCATAATATCTATCCATTCATTAGAGGTTTTCTTGATAAATTCTTTTTTAAAGTACTCTGAAATCAATTTATGATTTTTTGTTCTTGCTCTATCTGTATTAAATCTTTCATCATCGATTAAATGCTCCAATCCCAGAACCTTAGCACCTCTCTCAAATAATCTACCCATATTGATTGCAACATTTACCCACTTACCATCAGAACATTTAAATGCTCTATATCCTCCAGTACCACTAGCTTGAGGTTCAGGAATTTCTCCTGATTCCCAGTACTCTGCAGCTCTCCAAGTAAGCCATGATATTGGTGTGTCCAATAATGTAGCTTCTATATGCTGACCTTTACCAGTAATATCTCGATGCCTAAGTGCTGCTAAAATACCTATAACTCCGTACATACCAGTTCCCATATCAGTTACAGGAGTTCCCACTTTTATAGGCTCTTCTAGATCTGGTAATCCAGTTAATGTCATAAGTCCACTCATTCCTTGAGCTATTAGATCCAATCCACCTAGTTTTGCATAAGGGCTTCCTTCTCCAAATCCGGAAATCGAGCAATATATTAATTTATGATTTCTTTTATGGAGATCTTCCCAACCAAAACCTAGTCTATCCATAACGCCAGGTCTAAAATTCTGAACAAGTATATCCGCGCTATCGACTAACTTTAAGAATATTTTTTTACCTTCTTCGGACTTCAAATTAAGTGCTAGACCACGTTTGTTTCTATTTACAATTAAAAATTTCCCATTTTCTCCTTTATAAGGAGTATCATATTCTTTTTTGTTCGCCCCTACTGGTTCAGATCCCACGTTTCTCATGTCAGCTTGACTTGGATTTTCTATTTTTATTACATCTGCACCCAAATCAGCAAGAATTAATGATGCATATGGACCTGCAAGAGCCAACGTACAATCTATAACCTTTAATCCATTAAGTGGTTGAACCATATTAACACCATTCCTTACGAGTATTTTCATTTTTATTTCTAACGAAATTATTAATATTTTTCATAATCAACCCCTGCATTATCTAAGGTATTTTGTGCTCTAAGGATTACAGGCATATCTATCATCTCTCCATTTAAAGATGTAGAACCTTTACCTTTGGATTTAGCTTCATTAGCAACATTCATAATGGATAATGCTTCTTTTATTTCTTCATCAGAAGGCATAAAAATTTCTTCAATAATTTTTGCCTGATTAGGATGTATTGAAAGTTTGCCCTTAAACCCTAATGATTTTACATGCTTTGTTTCTTTTTTTAGACCTTCATCATCCCTAAAAGCAGTAAATGGTGTATCAAGAGCATGAATATTATGAGCTCTAGCAGTGAGGGCTATCAATGATCTTGTATATATTAAGTGTGATTGACTTTCAGGTTCGTCGTTATTTTGTTTATTTATTCCCATATCAGCAGTGAAATCCTCTGCACCAAACGCTAGCCATTTGATTCTTGATGAAGCCTTGAGAATAGAATCAAGATTATTTACTGCTTCAGCAGTTTCAATCCAAGGTAAGATTAATATTGAGTTATTTTTTATATTTTTTTTTGCTTCAATATTTGATATTAGGCTATCTAGAACTTTTATTTCTTCAGAATTTCTAATTTTACCTATAGATATTCCAATAATATTAGAGGATATAACTTTTTCTAAATCAAGCTCAGTAAAATTTGTAGAAAATGAATTGATTCTAGGAACTATATATTTTCCTGCCTCTCGAAGCAAAGGTATATGGGATGAAACAATATCTCTGGCTTTTGATTTATCATCATATGCAACCGAATCTTCCAAATCTGGGATAAGCCATTTTGCATCCAAAACTTTTGCTTTTTCAAGCATTTTTTCTTGATTGCCTGGAACAAATAATAATGTTGAAGGTTTAAAATTCATAATACTACTGATCAATTACCGAACCATCCTCATGTAATCTTGTTAGTACTTCTCTGGATTTTGGGGGACATTTTTCTACTGCATCAGGTTTTAATTCAAGTCCTATACCTGGTTCGTCAGATAGTATAAGGTATCCATTCCCATCATGTTTAGACATACCACTCACCATATTTGCCTTATTAAAAGAATGCTGATTAGGAGTAAAAGGATTATTCATATCATCAGGTTGAATATCTTCACCAATTGGGTATTCTTGAAGAGCAAAATTTGGAGCANTTGCAGCAATTTGTAAGCAAGCCGCAGTAGAAACTGGAGATAATGGGTTATGAGGAACAACACCTACATGATGAGCTTCTGCAAGAGCAGCTATTTTTCTAGCTCCTGAAATCCCTCCTACTAGACAAACATCTGGCCTTACATACTGAACAGAGTTCCTTGATAAAGCCATTTGAAATTCCCATATAGAAGTAAAACGCTCGCCTGTAGCAATAGGTATATTTATTTTTTCGGCAACATAAGCCATCTCATCAAAGTTATCTGGTGTAACAGGATCTTCAAAAAAATAAGGATTGAATTTTTCAATACCTAATCCCAATTGAACTGCTTCGGTTGGTGTCATCCTCCTATGTATTTCTATACATAAATCTACATCATTCCCAACTGCATTTCGGTATTTTTCTACAGTCTCAATAGCGTCATTAATTTTATTTGCATGAGTTTTAAAATAAGGTACATCTCTTTCTTCATCCAAGAAAGGTGTCAGATGCCCTACAGCCGTAAAACCTCTTTTTTTAGCATCTACAATACCATCAATTAAAGTTTTTTGGGTATTTCCAAAAACATGATAATAAACTCTTGCTTTATCTCTTACTTTTCCACCTAGTAATTGATGAACAGGAACATCAAAATTTTTACCCATTATATCCCAAAGAGCAATATCAATCGCGCTTAACGCTCCCATAATCGCAGAGCCTCTAAAATGAGAAAACCTATACATATACTGCCAATGATGTTCTATTTTTAATGGATCTTTGCCAACTAAGTATCTACCAAATTTTTCAATTGCTGCTTGAGATGCTTCAAGGTATCCCCATGCCCCAGACTCACCAAGGCCATAAATTCCTGCATCTGTATCAATTTTTACCAATAAATACCTATCGAGCATTAATGGAGTAACTTTAGTTATTTTCATATACACCTTCAGATTAACGGATAATTAAAAAACAATTATTAACTAGAAACTNAGATTTTACAACCTCATAACAAACAAAATAGACACCTAATTAAGACTAATTAAAATTTCCTCTTGATAAAGCAATATTAATTTTTTCCATTAGTTCTATTACGGATTGTGAAGTAAATTCCAAAGTGATTCTTGAATTAATCGGGTCCTTTTTATTATTGAAACTTAGTATTATTGCGTGCTCACCATCAACATGATCAGGATGATCGTAATACACATCACACGAATCTAATGCAATCTGNATATCATTTTTCTTGCCTGACGCATTAATTTTTGCTNTTTCAGCAATCATAGTACACATATTACACTCCCAACTTATTTTCAAAAAAATCTAAAATTTTTACCCAAGCATCAACAGATTGTTCCTGTTTATACAATGGTCTATCNTGATACATAAACCCATGCCCTGCANCATCATATCTATGAAAAACATAATCCTTATTATGTTCTTTTAGCAATCTNTCATGCTCNTCAACTTGTTCAGGTGGAGGAGAAACATCATCATTACCAAAAAGACCTAATAAAGAACCTGAAAAATCTTTAGTCAGTGATGCTGGAGACTCTGGCTGTTTATCTGTGATACTACTTTCATCCATGATCACATTACCACCCCAACATTCCACAATTGCATCAAATTTGTCTGTTTTACATCCAGTCAAAAAACCATGCCTCCCACCTGAACATGTTCCAAATAATCCAAATTTACCATTATGAATATCTAGGTTAGATATGTAATTTGTAGCTCCTAATAAATCTCCAATAACTTGTTTATCNGAAACACCACCCATAGATCTTACTTGAGCTGCAACATCTTCTGGAGATCCGTTACCTTCTCTGTAGTATAGATCTGGACATATAGCTAAAAAACCATGATGAGCAAACTTCCTAGTAAATTCTTTATATAATTCATCCCATCCAGGTAGATGATGAATTAAAACAACTACTGGAAATTTCTCATCTGGGTTTTTGGTAATCGGTTTTGCAAAATATGCATTAATTTCGTCCTTTTTACCATCTCCCCAAGTGTCAAAAGTTTTATTTTCAGATTTTATTTTTATAGTTTCTGCCAATAACCCTTCATAATCATGTGTATTATATTTTTTCATATTAGCTCCTAATTTTTTAACTTAAATTTTTTATATCAAATATAAGTTAAAAAATGAAGTAATTACTTGAGATTGACAATAAAAAATTTTGATAAAATTCTTACATGGTAAATAATTTCTTAAAAATAATAGGAATAATAATAGGCTTAATTATAGTGTTAATGCTAGTGATCACGCCCTTACTTTAGGAATAATTATCTAAAGGATTCTGCGTCATCCTTAGGCTTATAATTTATTTCATCAAGCGAATTACTAGTATCCCAAAATTTCCACTTGTTGTTTGATACTCCATAATAAATGCCAAACCTTATATCTTTAGAAGCCTCAATACAAGATGTTACTAACCTACCAAGGTCATTGTGTGTAAGAAGAGTTGAAAATTGCCTAGTGTTGGTTGGGAATGACTCAGCNTTTAAAGTTCCAATCCTTAGACACATAACTGACAAACCAAACTTATCCGAATAGTATTTACCTGCAGCTTCTCCAAAAGCTTTCCCAATTCCATAAGGCCCATCAGGTCTAATTGGCATTTCCGTTGTTAATAATGGGAAGTTTTCACGATCTACTTTTGCGTATTCACCATTTACTATCTCTTTATAAGGGCTATCAAATTCATACATTCCTGTAGCATGATTAGAACTAGCAAATATAAATCTTTTTACACCAGATATTCTAGATGCCTCAAGGGCATTTGATGTGCAAATCATATTGGTATCGTGTATAACATTCCAATCACTATATTGATTTGGATCACTTGCCAAGTCTATTACTACATCAACGTCACTAAAGGCTGGCAATATTTCTTCTAATTTTGTACAGTCTGCTTTAAAAGTATGTACATGATTAGATTCTTTTATGTCAATTCCAGTTATACTGTATCTATCCTTAAGCTTTGATGTAATTACACCGCCAACTAGTCCGGATATGCCTGTAATTAAAATTTTTTTCATATGAATAATTCTACATATTTATTCAAATTTTTTCCAAGCTTTATTAGACTTCTATTAATCGAAAACCTCTCTTTTTCACAGCTAAAATTCCTGGATGGCCATATTTTTTTAATTTTCCCCTAATTCTNCAAATATATGTATCAACTATACGAGATTTAATTTNTTTATCNTCCCAAAAATTATGAATGATNTCATCTTTTGATAAAATTTTATTNGAATTATTTATCAATAACTTAAGAAGTTCNTATTCTNTATAACNTAGGTTTAATACTTTATTTTTATAGGTAATTTCGAATAAATCATCGTCTATTTCAAGCATTATATCTCCTTATTTTGACCCTAGATAATATCAATAATCTAGGGTCAAAAATATGAATAACTTTTTTACTTCTTTACTTCTGTAAAGTCTGGGTATCCTGATGCACTATGTTCAATAACATCTAAACCTGTTTCTTCTTCTTTCTTAGAAACTCTCATACCAATCGTTACATCGATTAGCTTGAAAACAATAAATGAAGATGTAAAAACAAAAACAAATGCAGCAAGAACTCCAACTACTTGAGCTCCTAATTGACCTGCTCCTCCACCAAAGAATAAGCCATCAACACCACCGAATTCAGCTTGAGCGAATAAACCAACGGCTATTGTTCCCCAAGCTCCAGCAAAGCCGTGTGCAGCTATAGCTCCAACAGGATCATCTACTTTTAATACGACCTCTAATAATGTCGCTGCTCCAACAACTATAAATCCACCTATAAGACCAACTATCAAAGCCATTCCTGGTCCCATATTTGCACAGCCTGCTGTTATTGAAACTAAACCTGCAATAACACCATTAAGTGTCATATATACATCGAATCTTTTCCATAAGATGTAAGATAATATCATCGCTCCAACAGCTCCTGCTGCTGCAGCAAGATTTGTGGTGATGAAAATAGTTGCAATAGATCCATCATTACCGGATACAGTAGACCCAGCATTGAATCCAAACCAACCAAACCAAAGTACGAATACACCTAAAGCCATCAACACTACAGAGTGCCCCGGTATTCTAATTGGAGTATTGTCTTTGGCATATTTACCTAATCTTGGTCCAACAACTATAGCACCTGCCAATGCAGCCCATCCACCAACACTGTGAACTACTGTAGAACCAGCAAAGTCAATAAATCCTGGCCCCACATCATTTAGCCAACCACCGCCCCAAACCCAAGAACCAAAAATTGGGTATATTATAGCTGTTACCGCTATAGCATAAATCAAGTATGCGGCNAACTTAGTTCTTTCTGCTACAGCACCTGAAATAATTGTTGCTGCAGTTGCAGCAAATACAGTTTGGAAAATGAAAAATGCAAAATCAAAAGCTGCAGTTTCTGAGGCNGTGTCGATTTCTGAAAGTGCGAAGTTATCAGTACCAATCCAACCACTGCTGTTGGTACCAAACATCANACCGAAACCTACTAACCAAAAGAATAATGAACCTAGTGAAATATCCATAACATTCTTCATAATTATATTGATAGAGTTTTTTGCTCTTGTAGCCCCTGCTTCCAATAATGCAAATCCTGCCTGCATAAGAAAGACTAATACTGTGGCAAACAAGACCCAAACAATATCAAGATACATAGGATTAAAATTATCCATTTTGTAATCTCCTTTATAAAGATTTTATTTTTTATCTATTNCAAATATTAAAATGGATTTATTTCAGAAGTGTATCAATTTTGTTTCAAAATTATTAAACAGGATGAATGTTACATAAAATTTACATTTCTGAAATTTATATTTAATAAATACATATGAAAATAGTATGTAGATAGTAAAATAATTTAGTTAAGAGAAGAGATTAGCAATGCAAAATAATAAAGTTGAGATTGACCAAACAATAAAAAGAGATAATAAGAAATCGCTTTTACTTATATCCTTTTATGTAGTTATACTTGTCATCGGAGCTGTATTAACAATATAAATTCCTAATTATTCTTGACTAATCCACAGGAATAATTACATACTAATCTCCTGTTATTTAAAAGGCACTTGAAATTACAAGTGCCTTTTTACTTTTAAATTCTTATTTGAAATATTTATAAATGATGTTATAAATTAAAAAACAAAATATATATGAAATAAAAAGAAACAATAATATGGAAATAATAAACGCAAAAAATAACATGCAAATATCAGCAGCACCAGATGTTTGGCTAGCCGGAGATCCTGAAGACCTAAAAAACTGGATGGATAAAGGGGTGAAAGGTATTGTAACTAACACAGTAGTACTCAAAGAACTTACTGATAAATANGGTTCAATAATAGATCTTACAAAAAGATATCTAGATATGACTGATAAAAAAATTGCTATTGAAATTGATGGTCATTCTACTAATGAGTTACTAGATGTTGGTGAAGCGTTTACAAAATTATCTGAACAAATAATCTTAAAAATACCGATGAGCGAGCATGCTTTAGGTGCATTTACTGTACTAAAAAAATCTAATATTGAAACATTTTGTACAACTATATTTACCTTAAACCAAGCTGTACTAGCAGCTAATTCAGGAGTAGACCATGTTCTACCNTTCTGTGAACCTTTTATTGATGTAGATAAAGACCCAACACAATTGATTAGAGAAATCAAATCTACATTTAATCAATGGGAAAATAGACCATTCATAACCGCTGCANTAGTAAGATCAGCCTCGACTGCCCATAAAGCAATAATTGACGGAGCAGACGGAATAATAATTTTTTGGCCAATCTTTGAACAAATGATTAAGTCTAAATTAACAGATGAATGGAACGAAACTTTTCTGAAAAATTGGGATTCGATTTACCACGAAGGAAATCTGAAAGATATCAAATATAAACCCCACAATTAATTCCTAGAATAATAATTATTTAAAAAAAATACCAAAATTTATGATTTTTAATATAAAAGTATACTAAATTAGTAAACTTTATAATTTTTTTATTTACATTTGTGTACTTAAATAGTATAGAATTGTTTTGTTGAATAAAAAGTTTAATAATTCAAGAGGAAAATAAATGTATAAATTAAATTATAAATTATTCTCTTTTTTGCTAATTTCAATGTTCAGCATAGTTATATTTGCATGTTCATCAGATACAGAAACTGTTGAAAAAATAGTTGAAGTTGAAAAAGAAGTGCCGGTAACTGTGGTTGTTGAGAAAGAAGTAGAAAAGAAAGTTGAAGTACCAGTAGAAGTTACTAGGATTGTTGAAAAAGAAGTAGAAAAAAAAGTTGAAGTAATGGTAACAGCTGTACCTGAAGAAACTAAGCCTTTAGTTATTTATTCAGGTAGAGGTGAGTCATTAGTTCAGCCACTTATTGATCAATTCCAGGCTGTATCTGGTATAGAGGTACAGGTAAATTATGGAAAAACTACAGCAATGGCAGCAACGCTACTTGAAGAAGGTAGCAAGACTCCAGCTGATGTATTTTTTGCTCAAGACCCAGGTGGTCTAGGATCTGTTGATTCAATGCTTAGTACACTTTCAAGTGACTTAGTTGCTATGGTTCCAGACTGGGCAAGTGACCCAGAAGGAAAATGGGTAGGAACTTCAGGAAGAGCAAGAGTTGTTGTATACAATACAGAAGCTGTTGACCCAGCTGACCTACCTACATCTCTAGAAGGTTTTACTGATCCTAAATGGAAAGGTAAAATTGGATTCCCACCAACAAACAGTTCATTCCATGCTATGGTAACTGGTATGAGACTTGAGTGGGGTGAAGAAAAAACAAAAACTTGGCTAGAAGGTATCATGGCAAACGAGCCTAAATTCTATGCAAAGAATACACCAACAGTTGAAGCTGCTGGAAAAGGTGAAATTGAAGTAGGATTTGTTAATCACTACTACTTACACCGATTTATTGCTGAAAATGGTGAATCATTTGGTGCAAGAAATTACCACACTACAGCTGATGATCCAGGATCAATTGTTCTTGTAGCTGGTGCTGGAATATTAGAACAGTCAGACAATAAAGATGCTGCTAACGAGTTTCTAAAATTCCTACTTAGCCCAGTAGGACAGCAATTCTTTGCTTCTCAAACTTATGAATATCCACTAAATGATGGTGCAAAAGCTAACCGATTGCTTACACCATTAGCAGATATCAAAAAGTTTGACATAGACATTGCTGAGCTTAAAGATATCGAAGGTACAGTAGCACTTCTTACTGAAGTAGGAGCTCTACAATAATCTAAAAACCTCATATCTTCGGTTTCTAATCTAGAAAGACCCTGATTTTCAGGGTCTTTCTGGTTAAAATCGAAAAAACAAATCTATTATTCATAATTTTTATTTTTAAATTTCTTAATATGTGTTGTAAAATATTATAAAGGTTAGAAATTAGAAACAAATTATTTTTCGAGTAAGAATGTTAGAAGACAAAAAAAACGGTTACTTAATAATCAATACAGGAACACCTGATGAACCTACAATCCCTGCATTAAAAAGATACCTGAAAGAATTTCTTTCCGATCCAGACATGCTTGACTATCCATCTAAGAGACTACCCGAACGTTCAAAGAATTTTGATAAATTAAGAGATGCTGCAGCTACTGTCTTGAGATGGATGATTGTTAACTTAATAGTTGTACCATTTAGGCCTAAAAAAATCATAGAGAAATATAAAAGTATATGGACTGAAGAAGGATCACCATTATTAGTCAACACAGTGAAATTTGTTGAAAAACTTAAGAAATATACTAATGGCAATGTTGAAATCGGTATGAGATACGGTAATCCATCAATAGAAAACGGTATCAAAAAGTTACGACAAAATGGAACTGAAAAACTTTTCCTCGTATCTATGTTTCCACAATATGCCGAAGCAACTTCAGGATCATCTTTTCGTGAAGTTGAAAGAGTGCTAGAAAAGGAAAATTACAATCCAGATATAATAAAAATTGACCATTATTTTGATGAATACTTTTATCTCAAATCATTCGTTGATAGTGTAAAGAATTCTAAAGAATATCAAGAAAGCGAATACCTCTTATTCAGTTTTCACGGTCTACCAGTTAGACAACTGAGAAAAGCTGATCCTTCAGAAAGCCACTGTCAAAAAGTAGAAAATTGTTGTGAAAAAGTAACAGAATATAATGAACTTTGTTATAAGGCTCATTCTGTAAAACAAATAATGAAGGTTTCTGAAATGCTCAATCCTGACATCCCATTCAAGGTTTGCTATCAAAGTACATTTGGACCTGAACAATGGATACAACCAAATATTGTGGATGTGGTTGAAGATTTAGCGAAAAAAGGAATTAAGAAAATTTCTGTTGCGTGTCCATCATTTACTGCTGATTGTCTTGAAACTTTAGAGGAAATTGCAGAAGAAAATAATGAGGATTTTGAAAAACTTGGGGGTGAATCACTCAAGTTAATTCCAAGTCTTAATGATGATGAAGAATGGGTAAGAACTTTCGCAGAATATCTTTTCGAAAGAGAAGAAGAGCAAGCCAAAGTTCATTCATAATTATGATAATAAATACAACTAATGTTATAAAATATGAATAAATTAATAACCTTAATATTTGTTTTGATAGGAATTTTTCTCGCTTGGAATCATCTAAAAGATAATTTTTAGTAGATAAATTATTTCAGATAAAAATTATTTGTGTTACTCTAACTTTTAGGTAATCACTCGTTTAGTATTTATTATATTTCCAAATTAATTTGACTACATCTGATAACAAAATAAATTATTTTTCATCCCTAAGGTACCCTGATTTTCTAAAAATGTGGCTTGCAGGATTATTTGCAGGATCATCTCATTGGGCCCTTATAGTTATTAGAGGATGGGTAGTTTATCAAATATCAGATAGTAGCACACTCGTAGGGCTGGTCACTTTTTCTGCTATGATTCCAATGATTCTAATTACTCCATTTATTGGTTATTTGGCAGATAAGTTCCAAAGAAGACGAATTCTACAATCAATGTTTCTAATTAACTTCATACACAATTTTGGCTTAGGAATATTATATTTTATGGATTTTATTCTACCTTGGCATCTGATTGTTTTAGCATTCGTTCAAGGCTCAGCAAGAGCTGCTCGCATGCCCTCAGGCCAATCATTAGTTCCAAATATTGTTCCAAAAAAAAATTTACTTAATGCTGTAGCATTGGACATGTCAACCGTTCATGCAACAAGATTATTAGGCCCCCTTACGGTTGCACCATTATTAGCATTTGTTGGTAGGAATGGAGAATCTGTAACAGGAATAGATATAGCATTCTTTGTTTGTACAGGGTTTTATGCCCTGAGTTTGTTTTTTTCACTCATGATTAAGAACACTTCTACAGGGAAGATAAACTCTGAATCATTTATACAAGGTTTCACTGAAGGAATAAAATACGTACATAAAACTAAACCAATATTTATCGTTACAGCTATAACTACACTTCACTGTATGTTTACTATGTCATTTGAGTCAGTACTTCCTTTTTTTTCAGTTAATAAATTAGGTTCCGAAGGCCTAGTAGTTAGTTTCTTGATGATGAGTGTGGGGATAGGAGCATTAATTGCATCAATATTTCTCGCAGGTTTATTTGATGATAAATTGAAAGGAAGAATGTTTTATATATTTGCAATTATTAGTGGAATAGCCCCTATTTTTTTTGGGTTGTCATCTAGTTTAATAATTTCATTAATAGCGGCTTTGTTTATGGGACTTGGGCAAGCTGGATTTATGATAATTTCCCATACCCTAATTCAAACTTTGTCACCTAATCATATTAGAGGGCGAATTGCTGGAGTATATGCTATGTACTTAGGTGGTAGCATGGCATTATTCAATTTCCTTAATGGCCTTTATGCAGATTTTTTTGACCCCGGTTATTCGATAGCTATACAAGGATTAATTTTTGTTCTTATTATAATACTAACTAGAAAAAATGAAATTTTAAGTTCTATATATTCAGGTAAGCCTAAAAGTAAATAGTAAATTATTTTCTACTCAAATTCATAAACTACTACAGGTTCATCTCCTACGACCCATAAATTATGGCCTGGTTCAACAATAAAAGCTTCTCCTGGGAGTATATCAANTTCTGTNCCNTCTTTNTGNTGNGCATGNTATTTACCACTAACAACNACTCCAAAAGGTCTACCTTCACACNATTCTGTACCTGCAATTTGNGACATATGCTCTTTCCAGTTCCATCCNGGCTGGANNGTAACNTTCTTAACATTTTTTCCATTTAGGTTNACTATTTGNACNGATATCTTTTCGAATNCNANATTNTCATCAGNNGTTTCAAAATTTCCTNTANCNNCNCCAANCATNTTTNCTCCTTANATATTTTNNATTTCAAGGGTTAAAAAAATAATTTTCTTAACCCTTGAAANNATANNNATTATTTTCCTNTTCTCTGANNAGTTCTATACCTGCTGCNACAGNTGTAAANGTGAATGATGCATAATAAGCNANAATTANTCCTGAATCNTAAAATAANATTCCACCTAATACTCCTAATACACTTACAAGCATAAATGANTATTGTGTGATCACATGTAAAATCTTACTTANGCATAAACTATAACCTAGNAANCCNANACCCAAAGCNAAAATAGCNGTCCCGAATCCACCTGCAGTNGTTCCCAAAGTTAACATAGAAACNGATTCNTGAATCAAACCTTCNCCAGCCAAACTAGCTNCAGCAGAAANTGNGCCATTTTCTACNACTGTTNCTGCAAAACCNANTATAATTAACATACCTGACATATAAGCTANAGTTGAACTNCCAGAATCTAANACTTTAGCTCTAAGNCCTATAAATCCANTTGTTACTATAGCAAATACNAGAGATGCAATTCCCATAAACACATGAATTGAATCNGAATTAAGTGCAGCTAATTCTGTAGCATAAGCACCATAACCTCCAGNTATNTCTCCGGNNGGATCNNNTGGNAAACCTGATACNAACCAAGTTATCATCCCAANTATNGGGAATACNGNNAAAATCCATCCTATTGTTTTNGTACTCATAATTTAATCTCCTATTGATATTTTTTCGTATTGTAAACATTCCCATACAATCGTATAGGTAATTTAGTACTATTNCTCGCTATTATAAGCTGTTTTTGTAANTATGAATTTATAAATCCAGAAAAAATAAGGATTANCNGNNATATATGCTTTTATCCTGTATTCTTAAGNCCTGCNGANATACCGTTTATAGTAAGNAAAAGAGACCTCTTTATTAAATTATNATCATCAGATTCTGNTNGAAGTTTTNCTAATAAAATAATTTGAAAAATATTTATNGGTAAAATATAAGACTCTCTAATATTCAAGGTNTCCTTAAGAGTANNATTAGATTCCATNAGTTCTTTATCTCCAGTNATCATCAGTAAATATTTTTTAGATTTATTATATTCNTCCTCAATTTGTTCAAAAACTTGCANTCCTGACGGATATAAATTTTCTACATATGCCTTACTAATAATTAANTCTGTTTTTACAAGATTCATTTCTATATTTGAAACTAAATTCCTAAAGAATTTCATATTTTTATACATGGATAAAATTTCTTTTTTTCTACCTTTATTAATGGCTTTTTCAATAGAAGCCCCAAAGCCATACCAACCTGGTACAATCTGACGAGACTGTGTCCATGAAAATACCCAAGGTATTGCCCTCAAATCCTTAATACCTCTCAAACCTCCTCTTCTTTTTGAAGGCCTAGANCCTATATTCATATTTTGCAATTCTTCCAANGGTGTTGCATTTTTCAGATAATCAAAAATATCATTATTAGAAATAAAATTTTTATAACACCTATAACTTTCATCAGATAAATAGTTCATAGTTTCAAACCAAATATCATCTTTTTTGCTAGTATTTGGTTCTTTTATAGTAGCTTCAAGCATTGCATTGAGTATAATTTTTACATTTGTTTCAGCTAAATCAGAATTAGCAAAATTATCGGAAATAACTTCTCCTTGCTTTGTAATTTTTATTTTTCCATTTATCGTTTCTAGAGGTTGAGATAATATAGCCTCACCAGACGGNCCCCCACCCCTACTTGAAGAACCACCTCTTCCGTGAAATAACACAAGATCTAAATTAAATTTTTTGGATAATTTATATATTGTTTTTTGAGCAAGAAATAAATCCCATTGAGACTTAATTATTCCTCCGTCCTTATTAGAATCTGAGTATCCTATCATTACTTCAACAACATTATTTTGCGAGTAAATTTTTTCCCAAAATNCAGACAAAACTTTCTCCGAATTTTTCAAATCATCAATAGTTTCTAATAATGGAACAATCCTAAATTCTGATATTTCTTTTTTGGAAGAAAATAATTTTGTATATAATCCTAAAAATGCTATTGCTAGAAGATCATCAGATGTTGAAGTCATAGCTACGATCCATGTATTAATTGATTCATATCCATATTTTTCTCTAATATTTTTTACCACATTAAATGTCTTAATAACCTCTAAAGTTTCCGTTGAAATATCCGAGGAATTTATATTTTTTTCATTCCTTTCAATAATGTCTAAAGCATGAGATATAGATGTGTTTTTGTCATATAGGGCACTTATTATTTCTTTGGCAGCACCTGTAGTAATTGAAGAATCTTCCCTAATATCCATATGAGCAGTAGTTACTCCACCTATTTTTATTGCTTCAATAAGAAACATTAACTTTTTTATTTCTTTATTCGTTCCTCGATTTTCTATGAGTGAAATTAGAACAATTCTTAAGTCGCTAATTAATTCATCGTGACCATAAGATTTATTACAGTATTTATCTAATATTATTAGTAACGCCTGCCTGTAAGGTTCTTCGTCATATCTAGTAAAATTATTTTTATCTACAAGTAAATTTTTATTGTTATTTATAAATTTCAATAAAGGTTTTGAAAAAGTAGCAATATGAATTGATTGACTTAGATTAGATATCAGACTATTTATTTCTTGTATTACTATTTCTTTATTTCTATGATGTTGAAGTTCAATAATTTCATTTGTAGTTGTATGATCTACATTAGGATTTCCATCTCTATCTCCTCCTATCCATGTACCAAATTTTATTGGTGATGGAGATTCATCAGATTTATTAATTTCAAGTAACTCTCTAATAAATAAGTTAAGTTTTGGTATTTCTTCAAAAACCATTTTATCTATGTAATATAAGTTATTAATAGCCTCATCATAAGGAGTTGGCTTAAATTGCCTGAGTTCATCAGTTTGAATTATAATTTTTGCAAACTCTTTTATTTCGCTTTGAAACGATAAATCTGAAAAAGGGATACCCTGTTTTCTTTCTTCGTATCTTTTTTTTATTATTTCATGTAGTTCGTTTATTTTGCTTAATATTTCAGGTTTTGTTGATTCAGTAGGGTGAGCTGTAAATACAAATTTTATATCAAGATTATTTAGTAGCTTATGGTTTTCTTGATAATTATTTTTCAACATATTTTTTAGTTTCAAGTCTAATAACTCAATGGAATATTCCTCCAAAGCAAAGTTATCAATTCTATAAATATGTTCTACTACGTTTGCTACATGAAAATACAATGTATAAGCTCTAATAAGCCTAATTAGCCAGTATGGATTAAATTTTCTGAAATTATCTATAGCCGTTTGAATATTTTTAAAATTCTTTTCTTGGTTATAATTATTTAGTGTATTGTTTGCTATAGTTAACTTTTCAAAAAATTCATCCCCAAATTCCTCAATTAAGACTTCAGCTACCAAGGATGCAATAACTTTAATTTCTCTATTTACATCTGCAAGCTTTAATTTTGCAGTTAAGTTATCACTTTTTTCTATACTCATAAAAGGGATTATNAAACTCTAGTATTTTATAACTATCTCNACTCTCAATTATATATTATAAAAACATAAATAANGGGTAAAAATCAATGATGATTTNTNTCTTTTACACTAACCTAATACATATTTTATTATCTAGGCCATAGCAGTTTTTGCTCTATATGCTGTCCTTAAGTCTTGCTCTTCAAATTCTAGTGGCTTTTCACCTAAAGCATGTTCGTAAAGAGCTGCTTTGTATATTCCTTCAAGCGTATAAATTATAGACACTAAGGTAGTTGCTGACAAGAGACCGATCGCTATTCCAAATGTTCCATTTAGAAGTCCAAAGAACCACCCTATTCCCATACTTATTACAATTGCTAAAATTTGAAATATTCCAAAACCAAAATTTGCGGCTACCTGATTCCCCCAAGTTTGTTTGAATAGGCTAGAGGATCTTTTTATAGCAGAAATAGGACTTATATTTTCAGAAACAATAATAGGTATAACAAAAAATGTCATCATTGCCCAACCTGCTTCTAAGAAACTAGCAAAAATTTGTGTCATAACCCCACCGAATCCACCTCTATTTCTGCCGTTAGCCTTAAGAGCAGCAAAAATCAATCCCATTATTGTCACTATTATTGACCAAAAGAAAATATGATGAATGTGCTTAAGCGCATGGCTTAGACCTGAAGAAATATTTGGATCTCCACCTCTTAATCTTTCCAAAGCTGCAGAAATTAGTGCTGAATTAAAGAAAACAATTATAAAATTTGCTCCAAAAATCAGAATCGCAAGTGGTAGAATCGATTGTTGTTCCTCGTTAGTTTCTGACAAGTTTATTGAACCAGTTGCAAGAATCAAACCTAATAATGAGAGAACAAATATTGCTGCCATTATTGGAAATAAAATAAGNTCCTTGTCTTTTTTTAATACTCTCACACATGACTTCATTAATTGTATTGTGTTTGAAATACTTCCGAAGAATCCACCATGTACCAAAATAAGCTCCTTATATAATCTTTAAGGTTATTATATTCCCTTCGAAATATTTTAATCAATCAATTGATTGCATATGAAAAATTATTATTTAGAATTTTCCATTTCAGTTAAGTACTCTACCTCAACTTCTTTAAACCATTTAGTCAATTCATTTTCCATTTTTTTAGCTATCTGAGGATTATCTTCTGCAACATCGTTTTGTTCCCCAGGATCAACATCTAAATTATATAACTCTGGTTTAGGTATTGGTCCACTTATAACACTTTGAGCCCAAGGTTCAGTCATTATTTCAGTAACAGTGTTGGGTTTATATTTATAATCTATGTCCATTTGAACATATTTTTTGTTATTTTTTATGTGTACNGGATCGATAAATTTATCTATTTTTGGTCTAACTAATTTCCAAGGTCCCTTTCTCATTCCAGCATTTGATTCCACTCTAGGAGGATACTGGCTAAACTGCCAGAATTGAGCATAATCTGTTTTTTTTGTTTCCCCTCTAAGTATTGGTAAAATATTTTTACCGTCAATAGGTAAATTCGGTTTTATTTCTGATCCTGTTGTAGCTAATAATGTAGGCAGCCAGTCAACAAAATGAACTAATTGATCTGAGTTTNCTACATTAGGAATTCCATCAGGCCACTTTAATATCATTGGAACTTTTATTCCTCCTTCATACACAGATCCTTTAGCTCCATTGTAACCACAATTAAATCTTTTTTGATGAATCAATTCATCAGTGTAATAACCAGGAGAATTTACATCAGGACTAATGAAATTGGTCTTAAGCATTTCTCTATATTCATCGGGTACCTGATCTTGTCGATGAGTGAATGCAGGACCATTATCACTTGTGAACATTACAATAGTGTTATTTTCTAAATTTAATTTTCTTAAGGTTTCTAAAATTCTTCCCACTTGTTGATCCATCACCTGAATCATTGAGTAAATTATTGCTGTGAGAAGATCAACCCCTTTTTCAGTATAAATATTAATTAATTCCTTAGGAGCCTGAAGTGGTGAATGAGGGGCATTAAACATCACAGAAAGAAAGAAAGGCTCCTCTTTATTTCTATTAATAAAATCAATAGCATTGTCACCCAGAACATTAGTAAGATATTCTCCATTAGATTTGTACGATTGACCATTTTTCTCAATATTCCATTTATAATAATCTGCCCAACCTCCTCTAAAGCCTATAAATTCATCAAAACCTCTATTATTAGGATGATATCTTTTATCCAAGGCACCATTATGCCACTTGCCTATTAAACCCGTTTTATATCCAATTGACTTGAAATAGTCTCCAATGGTTTTTTCTCTAAGAAATAGCCTGTCTTGCCCCCAAGTTTCTGCAGGAGATATGACTCCAGTTCTTAGTGGATACCTTCCTGTTAACAGAGCAGCTCTAGCTGGAGAACATACTGCAGAACCAGAATAATGTTGAGATAAGCATGTTCCTTCTTCAATAAGACTATCTAGATTAGGAGTAATAATATTACCATCATTAAATTTGCCAAAGTCACCGTAACCCATGTCATCAGCAACCATCATAATAATGTTAGGTTTTGTTTTATTAGACATTTTAATGATTATAACCAGTACTTGCTATTTTATAAATTTCTTTTGTGCGTTTTTTTAGCACTTCTGCTAAGAGACTGTAAGGTGTTCCATAAGTGTCTAAAAATCCTGAGTGCTGACGTTGCTGCTTATCTAAAATTAGATTTGGAGTATCAATCAACCCACAGTAATGCCACCCTATGAATTCAGGACGAGCAAAAGCATTGAATAATTCATTTACCCACTCCGCTCTTTGCACAAGATTGTCGGCAACAGGTCCGTATGGCCTAGGCATATTTTCAGTTATCATCGTGTAAGAAGTATCACCATTGATAAATGGCTTGTCTGTTAATTTAGTCCAGCGATCTAAGGCTCTAGATTGTACAGCATATCGTCCATACATTTGTATAAAAATAATATCCGTATATTTGCTAGTCGTAGGGAGAATAGTGTCTAATGAGTCGGTATTGCCATTTAACTTATCCCCTATAAATAGATGGTTTGGATCATATCTTAGAATAGATTCTTTTGCAGTTTTATAGTAAACAGAAACAACATTCTTAAGAAAAGCAACATTATCTCGAGTTTCATTTTGGTTAGATAGGTCTGTATATAATCTCCAATTTTCAGCATTATTTAGATCTTCAAATGATTGAAATCTTGTATCATAGGTTTTATTAAACTCTGCAATCTCTGAACGATATATCTCTTGCATTTTCTTTGTATAAGCTTGCTTGCCAGTGGCTATACCTGGTAAATTTCTCAAACGACGAGGCCAGCCGATTCGTGATTTTCTAGGAGCACCTCCAATAGTATCAGTGCGTTCTCGACAGTCTTCCTCTGTAAACAATGGGCAGTCGGTCATTGCATAAGCAAAAAGGAATGGATCATCTCTTAGTGGAGCTGCTATTTCTTTTGCCATATTGTCACAGTGTGTCCGGAAAACTTCTGAGAAAACGTCAATGAAATCCTCGTCTACAACATCATCTCTATAATGAGGTATATCAACAAATTCAACAGGTTGGACATAGGGTAAGGAAGGTTTTTTATAATTAGCAATCGATAGATCGGAGTGAACACCAACAGTATTTATTCCATACTTTGTACAAGTTTGCACAAACCATCTATTCAAAGCAGTTACAAACTCTTTACCATGAATGTCTTTAACATTAAGTTTAGATTTCCAAATTTCAGCATTAAAGTCTTGTTGCCATAAGTAAGGGTGAAGATGATTGATACCAAAACTAATAAAAGCGTTCCCTTCTGGAGTGACTAACCACCATCGTTCATCTTTTTCAATACGAAAGTATCCTGTAGGACGGAATCTCTTTCCAGTCCATCCACCGAACCTATCAAGTTTATAATTCTCCATATTTGATTAAGTCCTATTTGTTAATTTAAGAATAATTATCGCCTAATATTTTTCTTCTTTGCGGCAAAGATTTCATTATTTTTTTTCTAGTTTCTTCAGAAAAGTATATCCAATTAGTAATTTCTTCTCCACTTCTAAAACACCCAGTACAGTACCTATAACTGGGATCATAATTACAATTTTTGATACAAGGGGAAGATATTTTATCCATACATTTATTTTTTGGATACTATAACTAATAAACTTGGAAGAACAAACACAGAAGAAATTAATGCAAGAAAAATCATTATTGCGGTAATTTGACCAAAACTTGCAAACATTGGCATTGGTGCAAATCCCATTATTCCAAATCCTATAATACTTGAAATTGAAGATCCTAATAAAGCTATACCAGTTCCATTAAGTGTCTTTTCAAGAGCATGAGTATTATCGTGTTTTTTCAATTCTTCTCTAAATCTTTGTGTAATATGTATAGAAAAATCTATACCAACTCCTATCGAAATTGCTCCTATAGTTGCAGTTACTAAATTTAGTGAATATCCACCTAAGTACATTATGCCATATAACCAACTAACAACTAATCCTATTGGCAGAACCGTAATTATAGAATATTTTAATGATCTAAAGGTTACGAATAATAGTAAAAATGAAGCAAATGCTGCTATGGGTATTGATTTATATAAAGAATTTGTAGCTGAGGATAATTCTATGTCTCTTACAAATGCAGATCCTGTTATTCCAAAGTCAGAAATATATGATTTATTACTTAAGAATTCTAATTCCTTTTCCAGCTCTTTTCTTGCATATGTTGTAATTTTTTGATTTGCAGAATCAGGAATACCTACTCTAAAAACAGTAGAAAAATTATCACCTTCTTCAATAAGTGTAAATTTAATACGATTTGGTGAGTAGAATACTTCATTTTGGTCATTTACTAATCCAAAATTTATTAATTCTTTTAGAATCTTATTATTTTCCTCTTTATTATTTCCAGAAATATTTTTTTTACTTAGTAATGACAATATATTCGGTTCAATTAGTCTAAGTTCTCCCATTTGATCGTGCGCTAGAAACTCTTTTTTATTCAAATTATCAACTAATTTTTTCATATCATTAATTGCATTAGGGTCATGAAGTGATCCTTTTATATATATAACTGCAGTTTCTCCTGCAGTGTCTCCTAAATGATAATCTAGTTTATCTAAACCAACCACAAATTCCGAATTTTCATCGAAAAAATCAGCAACTTCAAATCTAGCTTCTAGTTTGAAAGCTAGATAGGTGGAATAAATAGTAATAACGGCAAAAACAAAAATAGTTATGTAAGGTTTTCGTGTAACAAATAAAATTATTTTGCTAAATTTTTCTTCAATTTTGACAAATAAATTCTTACTAATAGTTTGATTATTGATTTTTTTTATACTTGCTCTTCTTACCCTTATTATTGGCAATAACAAAAATAGTAATAAGTTGGATAAAATCATGATCATCCCAATAATAGGAGAAACAAGTAAAAATACTATTACAGAACCGCCTGCAAGTGATGCAGAACCGATTGCTTGAAAAGACCAAATAAATTTATTTTTATTGTTCTCTTTGTCTATAGATTCTATTTTAGATAATATAAAAGGTGCATAAATTCCTAGAACTATATAGGCTGCAAAAGTTGCAACTCCTGCAGCTAGCCCAAAATGGACAACAGATTCTATTCCTGCAGTAATATTTGAAAGAAATGCTATTGAATCGCTAATAAATGCTAGTGTAAGAGCTGACCCGACTCCTCCAAAGGCTAATATAAATTTTTTATCATAATTTAGTTTATTATTTTTTTCTTCTTGGTATCTTCTTATAGAATGAACACCAAAGTCTACACCAAAAGCAATCATTGCTATAGGAACTATAAAATCAGAGATCAATCCACCTTTTAATCCTAGTAAAAATGAAATTCCTTTCAACCAGATCATTAAAGTTGAAAGACCTATTCCTATAAGAACTACTGCCCAATATGAACGAAGAGAGAATCCAACTACTGCAATTGCTGCAATAACTGTTAAAGTTATGAATAATGAAGATGCGTAACCTTGTCTTTCACCTTCCAAATTAACGTCAATAGCTATCCCCCAAACACTTATATCTTTTAACTCATTTTTTATTACATTTAAGACTTTAATATTATAATTTTCTTTATCTATCGTATTTTTATCTCCACCTAAAGCCACTCTTTGAGAACCGCCTCCTAAAGATTCATTATCACCTACCACGGCAACTAACATTCCGGGTGATGTCCACCAATCAATTTCTTGATTATTAATTTTTTTCTTTTCGACGTTTGAATTAATACTAATATTTCTCTTAATATCTTTAATTTGATCACCTTTTAGTAATTCAGAAATAATTTCCTTAACTTCTTCATTAGTTGCTATTTCAAGATTTTTTGAATATTTTGGATTCATTTTCAAAATATTATTTACAACATCCGCTAAAGTAATTATTCCATTTACTTCAATACCTGCTTCAGGGTCAAAATACTTAAATAAGTGACTTTTATTCTGTATATTTTCAGGCGATAATTCTTTATTTAGATCTTTTTCTCTGAGTACTTGAGATGCTTTATATATTTCATATAAGTTCTTCTGAGAAAGAATGTCTTCTCCTTTGGGAACTTCCAACAAAAATAGGGTGAAATGAACTTCATCTGAGAATTTTTTTGAAATTTCTATATCTAAATCGATAATTGGATCACTAGGAGAAGTTGAAGCATCACCCTGATAAGGTAAAAAAGAATATGACAAAGCTAATCCAAAAGTAATTATTATAAAAAGTGTAAATATTTTTTTTGGATTTTCAACAAAATATTTAGAAATTTTTTCATAAACGTTCATTCCTTAATTTTATTATAATTTACTCATGTTTGTTGGCTAAATATGAATGAACAATACATATGTAGATGATAGAATCTTCTCTAATGAAAAAAAAAATCTTTTTATTAGTAGTTGTGTTGCTTACTGGGTTGAGTGTTTTTTGCTATAACTCTAAATATATGCGAATGTATATTTATGTTAATTTTATGAATGAAAAAAGTAGTTTAGAAAATTATTTTTTTGAAGATACTTTTATTCCTTATAGAGGATCAATTTATATTAGTAATAACATACTAAATTCTTCTGATAATTCAACTTTCACTTCTATAGAAAGCATTCCTGATAATCCAAGAACTATGTATGACTTCAGAAATAATGGTTCCTGGATAAAAATAACTCCTTTTTTATTTAAGGCTAAATTTTCTGATGACTCTGAAATTGAAGTTCAGGTTAATAGTGAATTTGAAAATAAAACAAATGCAGAAAAAATAGCCTTGATATATCTTGAAGAAATTGGTAGGTTACCTAAATTATTTAGAAAAAATCTAGAAACAGTTTCGATTCATAAAGGCTATGAAAATTTTGGGGGAGGGAATAATAATTTCGTAATTCATCATGATAATGGTTTAGAACTTAAAAAATATGGTTTATTAGAAGAAATATTTTTGCATGAAGGAGTTCATACCTCACTTGATTCTGACCATCGTTTATCAAATGCTTGGATTAATGCACAAAAATCAGATAATGGAAATTTTATTTCAGATTATGCAAAACAAAATCCTAAACGTGAAGACTTGGCAGAAACTGTTCCTTTATGTTTTGCACTTAAATACAAACGAGATAGATTAAGCGATGATATTATTCGCAAAATAGAAAAAGCGATTCCAAATAGAATAGAGTATTGCAATAGTGTTTTTGAAAAAAAGAAATAACTTAAAAACAATTATGAAAAAAATATATGATTATATAATTATTGGCTCAGGTTCATCTGGAGGAGTGTTAGCTTCTAGGTTAAGTGAAAACTCTAATAATCACGTTCTTCTTATTGAAGCGGGAAATACGTTTGAAACTGTTGATGACATACCTGATGTGCTAAAGAAAGGAATGGCTACTGGAGCTGATTGGTCTGGCAATCTTGCAGTAGGGACTCAGTTTGATTGGAAGTACAAAGCTATTTCTAATGAAGAGTTCAAAAATATGGGTGTCCCTCGAGGAAAGGTAATTGGAGGTACCAGTTCAATTAATGGACAAGTTTTTATTAGAGCTATACCTGAAGATTTTGAAAATTGGAATCGCATGGGATTGGATAATTGGTCCTATAAAGAATGCTTGAAATATTATATCAAGCTTGAAAATGATCTTGATTTCAATAATGAATTTCACGGCAATGAAGGTCCTATTCCTGTCAGGAGACATAAAATAGATACTCTTCTAGAAGATCAGTTGGCTTTTTATGAATCAGTTCAAGAAATGGGATTCCCTGTAACAGAAGATCATAATTTACCTTACTCTGAAGGAGTGGGGCCACTCCCATTAAATAATGTTAATGGAATGAGATGGAGTACAGGTATTTCATATGTAATTCCTGCATTACATAGAGACAATTTAGAGGTTTTATCAAACACGATATGTGAAAAAATTATAATAGACAATGGCATTCAAAGAGGAGTTATTCTAAAAGACGGAAATGTGTTCGAAGGTAATGAAATAATATTATCCGCTGGAGCAGTAGAAAGTCCAAAGTTATTGTTGAACTCTGGAGTAGGAGACAAAGATTCTCTATCGAATATTGGAATAAACCATGTGCATCAATTACCAGGAGTTGGCTTAAATCTTAGCGACCATCCAGCGGTAGAGTTAGTATGGAAATCAAGCGAAAAACTCTTAGATCAATTATCTGATGTAGGAGCACAAAAAGTTGGACTAAGGTATACTTCTGAGAACTCGGATGACAGACTTGATATGATGTCTGTTATGAGATTTAAACCTGCAGGTGTTTCAAATGAAGAATACATTATTAATTCAGATTCAAAAGAATCAAATATAGCTATAACAACAGGCTTATACTTGGCAAAAAGTCATGGTAAATTATCTCTTAACCCAGAAAACTCCAAAGGCTCTCCTATAATTAACTATAATTATTTGAATAACGACTATGATACCGAAAGAATAATTAATGGAATAAAACTTAACTATGAAATAGCAAGAAATAGTAAGTTTGACCCCTTTAAAGGTGATCTAATTGAACCTTTGCCTGAGGCTTTAGAGGATGAAAAATTGCTTAGGCATTGGATAAACTCTAAAGTTCATACCATGCATCATATTTCTGGAACCTGCAAGATGGGTTCAGAAGATGATGAAAATGCAGTTACTAACAAACATGGAAAAGTTCATGGAATTGAAGGTCTAAGAGTAGTAGATTGCTCGATTATGCCTGATTGTGTGAGAGCAAATACAAATGCTACAGCAGTTATGATGGGAGAAAAAATTTCAGATCATATAAAATTTGGAGAATAATTAATTTAAACCTATCGAATTATGAAAAAAAAAATTGAAAAATGTAGGGTTAATTTTCTCTAATATAATTGATTTTTTTTGATCCTGATAAAGATCTTTGATACTGTACAGGCCATTCATCTACTTCACCAGACGCGTATAAATTCCAGTATGGATTTCTTAATAATTCTCTACCTAAAAATATAACATCAGCTTCATGATTATTTAGAATTTCTTCAGCTTGATTCTTTTCAGTAATTAATCCCACTGCTCCTGTGAGAATGTCTACATTTTCTTTGATACTTTTGGATAATGGTACTTGATATCCAGGTTTAAGTTCCATTTTTTGACCTGAATAATTTCCTCCAGAAGAACAATCAATCATATCAACTCCAGAATCTTTTAATTTTTTTGAAAACTCAATTGAAGAATTCACATCCCATCCATGATCATGATATTCAGTAACAGAGATTCTTGCAATAAGAGGGATTTCCTCTCCTATTTCTTTTCTAATTCTTTTTGCTATTTCAACTCCAAAAATAGTTCTATTTTCAAAGTTTCCCCCATACATATCTTCTCTAGTATTTGAAATTGGAGAATAAAATTCATGTGCAAGATATCCATGGGCTAAATGAAGTTCTATACAACTAAATCCAGCTTCAACTGATCTATTTGCAGCTAAAACAAATTTATTCATAATTTCTTCTACTTGCTCACTAGATAATTCCTCAGGGACTTCTGATTCACTATCAAATGCTATAGGGCTTGGTCCTTTGGGAATCCATCCCCCATCTTCCTTTAGTATTTTTCCTCTTCCTTGCCATGGACGTTCTGTCGAAGCTTTTCTTCCTGCATGAGCAATTTGGATAGCTGGAGTTGAACCCTGAGACTTAATAAAGTTTGTTATTTTCTTAAGCCCTGAAATATGTTCATCTTTCCATATACCTAAATCCCAAGGACTTATTCTACCTTCCGGTTCAACAGCAGCAGCCTCAGTCATTACGAGACCCGCTCCACCAACAGCTCTAGATCCAAGATGAACCATATGCCAATCATTAGAAAATCCATCTTCTGAAGAGTATTGACACATAGGAGATACCCAAGATCT
>PASL01000004.1 GCA_002712125.1 Chloroflexota bacterium
AATTAGTGATAAAACATAACCAAATTGCACTCCATAGCCAATTGCTATTATAAACCCAACTAAAGGTCCCATAGCAGCTCCGATGTCTTGCCATGTAGAGTATCTGGAAATTATACTAGATTTTTCTTTTTCAGGAGACAATTGACCTATTAAAGCATCAAGAGATGTCTCTAAAGATACGCTGAAAAAAAACATTAGAACTAAGCAAAACACACTAATATAAAAATTTAATCCACTTATTGCAATAATTATTGCACAGAGCATCAGAAAAGTACTTATCAAAATATTAATTTTTCTACCAAATTTATCCGATATTGATCCGAAAATTACACCAAAAAATATATCTGCAATATGCCTAAATCCAATAATAAAACCAGCTATACCTACTATGTAATCTAACTCAAAAGAATTGTTTTGAACAGAAACTAAAAATGGAATAATAGTTGCTATTGCCAAGCCATTTGAACTAAATGAAGAGGTAAATTTATAAATAGAAATCATGATAATTTTTTTACTTAAGTTAGATTCCTGGTCTTTATACGATAAATTCCAGTTGATTTTTTTTGAAGTCAGTTTTGATAAGTCTATCTCTTTTATGAAATAAGAAATAAATAATGCAGGTATTAAAAAAATCGAAAGTGATATTAAAGTAATACTAATACCAAATTTAATTGAGGCCAATATTCCTAATGTAACTACTAAAAAACTACCAGTTCTCTGAACACCTAAACAATAACCTATATATTTTCCAAAATTATCCTGAGGATATGAAAAAACTCTTAATTGATAACCTAAACGAAATAATGAATATGAAAAACCCCAAATCACTCTAGCTAGAAATAACAAAACTACACCCTTAAGAACAGCATAAAATAATGTTGAAAATGCTCCTAAAAAGCACGCAATAAAAATTGTATTTCTGAATCCAAATCGCTTAAATACCTTAACCGAAAATATATTTGTAAAAAATCTAACAATTCTATTTACTGACAAAAGAAAACCAATCCAAAATTCGTTTGGAAGACCTAAAAATGAATTGAGACGAAAAAAATCACTATTAGCTGGCAGTAGAACATACAATATACTATCCCCCATAATCAAAAGTGACAAAGGAATAATTGTCAGGGAAATTTGCCCCGGTATTTTTATTTTCAAGTAACTCACAATTTTTGTATTAATAATCTCTATTAATATATCAGTAATTTATAAACGCAACCGGATAATTACTCTGAGTGTATACATCTTTATATTTGAATAATAGTGCATAATCAGCCCCTTTTTTATAATTAATAAGTTGACACCAAGCCTTATTCATATTTATAATTTCTGAGTTAGTTCCAACATAAATTGGGATTTTAGCATTGTTTTTAATGTTAATTTTTCACTTTATTAATAGTTGGAAAAAAATAATGACGTGGAGATCTCACCTAAGTTGGTCTCCCTAAAAAAGAGCCCTATTTGGGTTATAAATAACACGTCCAAGGAGGAAACTCATTGTTTAAGGACAAAAATTGGAAGNTCCTAACAGGACTTCTAGTCGGTGGTCTAATGCTTGTTGCTATAGCATGTAGTTCAGATGACGCTGATGATTCNTCATCTGCATCTGCACCNGCACCTACAGCAGCNGCTGCAGCTCCTGCTGCNACNGCCGCACCTGCGCCTACTACGGCGCCGGCTAAGGATGATGATCATGACCATGAAGATGGTGANATGATTCATGCTCCAGACCCTACTACACCTGCTGGGGTTGCTGTAATTGCAACAAACGGTGTAATNAATGACGAAAACGGNCTNAACTCTGCNCAATCAGGTGACAANATGAANAANGTAGGTCTNACNGAAACTCTTTTCGCNAGAGCAGAAGACGATAGTACCGTAATGTGGCTTGCAGAATCATTTGNNNTTTCAGATGATCTTTCTTCAGCTACAGTCAAAATAAAGAGCGGAGTNTCTTGGCAAGATCACCACGGTGATTTTGGTAANGTAACCGCTGAAGATGTTGCGTGGTCAATGAACAACGCAAACAGTGCTACTAACCCTGAGTCCATTCANGGACAGGCTGGTGACTTTGCTGGTCTATGGGGAGAGTGGACAGCAGTTGACGATTCAACTGTAACTTTCGAATTCACCAACTATGACTCAACATGGAAAGATGACTATGCTAACGCATCTGGTCAGGCTTTCTCAGTTTTCTCAAAGAAAGCTTATGACGAAAAAGGTGAAAGTTTTGTAAGAGACAACATTATCGGTTCTGGTGTATACCAAGTTGATGAATGGATCAGTGGTGAATCTTACACTATGAAGGCACGACCTANCCACCACATGTTTACAGCAAAGACTGACACAATANAAATTATTGGTGTTAAAGAAGCAACAACGCGTGCTGCTCTGCTAAGAACAGGTGAAGTTGACATGGCTCACTTAGAGCCAAAAGATGCAGCTAAGTTTGACATGGATGAGTTTACTCAGACTTCAACTTCTGCAGCTGTTCAGCTTGGTGTATTCTTCGCTGGTAACCTATGGGAAGATACATACGCTGGTGGTGAACTTAAAGGTCAGCCTCTACCAACTAAAGCTACATTCGTTCACGACTTAGCTTGGATTGGTACAACTGGTGANAGAGCANCNAANCANGANAANAANGNTGANGACGGTGTCTCAGATGCNGANCANGCAAAAGCAGTTCGAAGAGCTATGGCTATGGCTATTGACAGAGACCTAGTTAANGAACAGCTTCTAAGTGGTCTTGGATCTCCAGTNCACGTAGAGTACTTCTCTGCANCACACCCTAACTGGGATTCTAAATACGAATACCCATATGACCCAGACGCAGCTNTTGCTTTGATTAAAGCACAAGATGCTGACTGGGTAACAGGTTCTGGTGACAAATCTGGTGTTCTAGGCGATCACGCTTTTGAAGCATCTGTTTACGCTGGTCCTGAACTAGGTGGTGGTGCTTCTATTACTGGTGAAGTTGCTGATGCAGTCGCAGGTTTCTGGNCTGACATTGGTATTTCTACATTCAGTTTGAAGTTCTCATACCAGACATTCCGACCAACAGTTGTTGGTAGGTCTAACACTCACCCATGGATCACATCTTGTGACAAGGGTCGTGAGTCTAACCCATGGCATTTCCCTAAGGGTCTAGTACAAACTACTCTAACTCGAGGTGGATTCTCATGTGGATTTGAGTCACCAGTAATCCTGGATCTATACAACCAAATGGCTAAAGCTCCTGACTCAGCTGCTGCTACAGCTGCTGCTAACGAGTACTTAGCTTATGTATACGACCAGTCACTACAACCAGGTGTTGTAGCTGTTCCTGATGCATACTACTTCAACAACAAGAAGATTAAGTCTGCACCAATGGATAAAGCTGCNGCAGCTTCAATCAACTCACTTTGGAACCTAGAACTTAAATAGTTTCTAATTAGAGATAAGATTATAAGAAAAGAGGCTCAATTTGAGCCTCTTTTCAATTTAATAAAAAAATAGATAAATATTTGTTTTTTATTGGGTAGATTATGATAATNTTTTTTGTTATGATTTTTTTATTATAATTTATATAAATATTTTTTTGAGAAATTTATGAGAAAATTTATACTTAGAAGAGCNTTATTTGCTATATTCAGTATTATACTAGCTACCTTTGCTGTCTTCATGATATCAAGAGCTGCTGGAGACCCTCTTACACTTTATGCTAACTCTGGGTATGGTCTTTCAGAAGAAGGTGAAAGAGCACTAAGAAAAAAACTAGCCCTAGATAGACCTGTTATTGTTCAATATGGATTATGGTTAGGAAAAACTCTACNAGGTGANATGGGTGAAACNTTACTTGAAAGAAAACCTGTAACTCGTACTATTACCCAGCGTTTACCAGCAACTTTGCACTTAGGTTTAGTAGCATTTATTGGTTCTTGGGCTGTTGGAATACCACTTGGAATATTATCTGCTGTAAAACGTGGTTCCATCTATGATTATATTGGGAGATTTATTGCCTTACTAGGTCAAGCTGTGCCCCAATTTTGGCTTGGATTAGTATTAATTTTCATTTTTGCAGTAACTTTGGGATGGTTCCCTGCGGGTCTTAGAGGTGACTCAATATGGGATGTTAAGCATTTAATTTTACCTAGTATAACTATGGCATCTGGAGGTCTTGCATACTATACCAGAATAACAAGAACAGCCATGCTTCAAGTATTAGACTCTGAATATATACGTTTAGCTAGAGCTAAGGGAGTTTCTAATAATGTAGTTATTTGGAAACATGCTTTTAAGAACGCTATTATTCAACCATTAACGGGAATGACTCTTGGTCTAACCTTTTTCTTAAGTGGTTCGGTTTTAGTTGAAACTATTTTCACCTGGCCAGGCATGGGCGATATGGCTATAACTGCTGTAAATAATAACGATTTCCCTGTACTACAAGGTTGTGTTTTCTTTTTTACAATTTTATTTGTTGGTAGCACTTTTTTGTGTGATATTTTATATGCATATATTGACCCAAGAATAAGATACGATTAAATATTAATTACTAAGGAATTTAAAAATTATGAGTACAGGTTCAGAAACAAGCAACATAGGTAGTTCTAAGGGTTTACAGGCAGTAAAAAGATCCCCTTTATCTCAAGCGTGGTACTTCCTTAGAAGGTGGCCATTAATTCCTTTGGTTATAATGATTGTTCTAGTTTTCACAGGGATATTTGCACCTGTCATTTCACCGGATGATCCAACTACTCAGTCCTTAAAATTTAGAAATTTCGCTCCAACTTGGGGTAAAGCAATGCCTGAGTATAATATCGTTCCAAATCCTGCTGACTTTGACTTAGAAACTACCAGTGGTGTATCTGCTTATAATAGAGCTAAAAAATCTTCATTCCCACAAACTAAATATATATTAGGCGGAGATAATTTAGGTAGAGATGTTTTATCAAGAATTATATATGGTGCAAGAATTTCATTGAAAGTAACTTTATACGCTCTCACATCTGGAATTATTGTAGGAACGGCACTTGGTCTAATAGGTGGATATTTTGGAGGTTGGACAGATGAAATCATGATGAGGTTAGTAGATGTGTGGCTTGCTTTACCATTTATTCTTATAGCATTAGTTATTGCCCAGATGTTTTTAGAATCAGGTGGTGCCGCAGAAGGGGTTATTATTTTCCTTATTGCTCTTGTTGCATGGACTCCATTCGTTCGACAAGTTAGAGCCGATGTATTAACAATTAGAGGTCAAGACTACGTGTTAGCAGCAAAGGTTGCTGGCGCAACACATCTTAGATTAATGTGGAAGCACGTACTCCCAGGTACAGTCAGCACCATCTTAGTTGTAGCCTCTCTAAGAGTAGGTCAATTGATTCTTACTGAAGCCACATTATCATACCTTGGAGCAGGTATCCCTGATCCTATCCCAGCATGGGGGAAAAGTGTTAAGGATGGAAAAGACTTTATTGAAGAAGCATGGTGGATTTCATTTTGGCCAGGATTTTGCATATTTTTAGTTGTTATGTCTCTAAACTTCTTTGGAGATTGGTTACGAGATAGACTCGACCCGAGACTTAGACAATTAGACTAAATAAAAGAGGAAATCATGCGTATAGGTTTTGTTGGCTTAGGTAATATGGGCCAGGGAATGGCAGATAATTTATTATCAAAAAATGCCGATCTTACAGTTTTTACTCGTACAAAATCAAAAATAGACTCCATGATTAAAAAAGGTGCAAAAGGCGCTGTTTCCCTAAGTGATCTAGTTAAGAATGTTGATGTTATTATGACATGCTTACCCGATGTTGCTACATCTCTTGATGTAATTTTAGGTGATGATGGAATTGTTAATTACGTAAGGAATAATCAAATTATTATCGATCACAGTACTGTTTCTGTTTCCACTTCTCAAAAATGTAATAATGAACTTAAAAAAAAGAGTGCTAGTTTCCTTGACGCTCCTATATCAGGAGGACCTAATGGTGCTTCTACAGGAACATTAACTATAATGGTTGGAGGAGATAAAAACGTCTATGAAACCGTAAATCCTTACCTCTTAAAAATGGGTACTAACGTAAGATATATGGGTAATGCTGGAGCTGGTACAGGAATGAAATTGGTTAATCAACTTCTTGTTGGAGTTAATACAGTTGCTGCAGCAGAAGCATTTGCTTTTGCAAATAAGGTAGGGGTTGATGTTAATGTTGCATCTGAATTATTAAGTGTTAGTTGGGGTGGCAGTACAATGGTTGAAAGAAGCGCACCAATAACCAAACAAAGAAATTTTCCTAATTCTCCTGCTCCTGTTAGAAATGTAGATAAAGACCTAAAAATAATCATCGAATTCGCAAAAGAAAATAAATTGTTATTAGATTTAACAAAAATATCACTTAATATGTTTTCTGAACTCATGAATGATAATAAATCTGAATATGATATCGCTGGAGTTATAGAAATCATAGAAAAAAATTCAAAGAATTTATGATTCCATTTGAAAAAAACAAATTAGGAAAAACAGGGCTTATGATTCCTAATTTAGGCTTAGGCACAGCTCCTCTATCTGGAGACAGCCTAGCAGACGGACTATATGGGGGGTCAGCAGAAGAAAAAGCTATAAAAGTATTAAATGAATCATATAAAAAAGGGTTTACATATATTGATACTGCACCCTTATACGGAACAGGTAATGCAGAAAAAAGAATAGGCAAATCCGTTTTCTCAAAAATTGATAAAAATAATTTTATTATTTCGACAAAAGTTGGCAGATTAGTAAGAAAAAATTCAAAAAATAGAACATCTTACTGCATAGATGATTGGAGTGAAAAAGCAATATATACTTCATTAGAAGAAAGTCTTAAAAGATTGTGTATCGATTCGATAGATATTGTTTATGTCCATGATCCTGATACAAGAGATTTTGGTGAAGAACAAGTAATAAATTATGCTTTCCCAACATTAATAAAATTAAGAGAAGAAGGATTAATTAAAGCTATAGGTTGTGGGATGAATGAGTGGCAAATGCCAAGAAAATTTATTCGTAAATTTGATCTAGATATAATACTCTTAGCAGGTCGATATACACTACTTGAACAAAGCTCACTGGATTTTTTGAATGATTGTATTGATTATGATGTAAAAATTGTTGTAGGTGGACCATATAATTCTGGAATATTGGCAAGAGACTTAAATGGACCTGTTTCATATAATTATGAACCTGCGCCCGAAATACTTATAGAAAAAGCTAAAATAATAAATTCCTTGTGCGAAAAAAATTCAATCCCTATGAAAGCAGCTGCTTTACAATTTGTTTTACATCACCCAGCAATCATTTCAGTAATACCTGGAGTCCAATCAATTGACGAACTTATAGAAAATATAGAAATGATTAAATTTGATATCCCTTATTCTTTTTGGGAAGAGTTAAAAGATAAGAAAATTATCTCATCAAGCTCGCCNATAAAAAATTTATAATAATACTAGAAATCCTGATTGGAGAAAAATATGAAATTTAATAAAACAACATTATTTGGAGCTTTTTTAGGATTGATAATGGGACTTGTTTTCACAGTTATTGCACTATATCAATATGATGAAAACGTAACTAACTCGAGAGATGTATTATTTTCAAGTTTATTTGTTGGTTTACCATTTTCTATCCTTATAGGTTTACTCATTGGATGGATTTGGAGCAAATTATTTGGCAAGTCTATATTCTAAAGCAGATAAAATTATCACTAACTCTATTGATCTAAAAAGTGTGATAAAAAACTTATCCCGAGAAAAAATTATTTCTTTTGATACAGAATTCATAAGAAACAAAACATACTGGCCAGTACTTTGCTCAATTCAATTACATACAAAAAACAACTCTATACTTATAGATACCCTGAGTAAAAACATTAATCTTGTACCACTAAAGGGTATTTTATCTGATAAAAAAATCTTAAAAATCTTTCATGCCCATAGCCAAGATTTAGAAATATTAAATAATCTTTTCAAGATACAAATATCTAATATTTTTGACACACAAATTGCTGCAAGTTTCTTGGGTTATGATGAACAAATTTCTTATCAAAAACTTGTAGAAAAAATACTAGATATCGAATTAGATAAAAAAGAAAGAATTAGCGATTGGTCAAGACGCCCACTCTCAAAAAAACAGGTAAAATATGCTCTTAATGATGTTAAGTATTTGTATGAATTATATAAACCTTTATTTGAAAAATTATCGGATGAAAAAAAAACAAATTGGATGAGAGAGGAGATGAAATTATGTGCAAATAATTTTTACNAAAAACCGGAACCACTAAATGATAATTATAGTATATTATATAAAAAGATTTATGATTTTAGAGAACAGATTGCAAAAAAATATAACGTCCCTAGAAAATGGGTTTTCGAAGATAAATTAATCCGAGATTTTATTATGTCTTCAGATAGAAAAAATATAGTTATGAAAATAAAAAGTGATTTTTTTGATTTATCTGAAAAAGCAAATTTATACAATTTTATAGAAATATATTTGAAAAANAATCATATAATAAATAGAATCAACAATAAAAAACTTAGTTCAACTCAAAATAAATTACTAAGTAAGATTTCAATATACTTAGATAAAACATCAATTATGTATAATGTATCGAGGGGGTTAATAGCTAATAGAAAAGATATTGAAGAAATCATACTATCGGATTACCCTCAAAATAAATGTCTATTCAGTTGGAGAAAAGAAATATTTGGAAATAATGCCATGATAATAAAAAATGGAGAAAATTTATAAATGTTTGACTCAGAAAATAAAAAATCTGATATTACTCTTTGTATTTTTCCTAATCTAAAAGAATTTTTAGTTATAGATACTCGTTTTGGTAAGGATAAAATAGATGAAAATTCTGTACTAAGTTTGTCATTAGACAAATTACTNGATGACAAATTTCATAACGATATTAAAGATGAATTTTCTAAACTTATAAGAACTGATGATATCGATTTTATGAAACTTATATCTTTACCTAAAAAAGTTGAAAAATTGCTTAGAAATGAAGTAATTAAAATAATAATAAATGAACTAGGAATTGTTGAAGAAAACTTTTCTCAAATAGGTATAATTTTTTTCAACAAAGATATATTAAAATTATCAAAAGAACAACTTAAGAATGCGCTAATTGAAATATTTTCTGACAAAACTGATAATGTTTTTATCGAAAACCTATCAAATAAGATTATGAGCCTTATCAAACTTGAAAAAGATTTTGTTAAGNATAATTATAAGAGTAGTATAGAAAGTATAATCAATGAAAATGATGAATCCTTTATTACTTTATGGAAAAAAGGCTAATAGATATGAAAACATTTCTTGAAAATCTACTTGGCAACCCAAAAAAAGATACATTCCTCTACTGGATTACAGATGGNGGTTTCTTAGTTATATTAATTATTGTTTTTTCTATAATTTTATGGCTACTACTAAAGGCATTCATTAAGAGCAAATTAAATCAGAGACTGACTATTCTTACAAAGCAAGAGATTGATAAAACTATTGATATATATACATCAGGCTTAAAATCTATTGAAGGTAAANACTTCAATGTTTTATCAGCACTTTTTATAAGTCTTATTGCGTTAACACTAATTTATTCAGTTCTTGGAAATAACATTGATCCATTAGTAAATATTTTAAATAAAATAGGAGCAAATGTTCTTAGCTGGCTATTAATTGATGGAATCAGAATTCTTACAATTATTGTTTTATCTTTTTTTTGCGTGAAATTTTCTAAAAATATAATACCAAAACTACTTACTTCTATAATGCTTGGTCAATCTTCCACGTCAGATCATGATGAAATCTTAAAAAGATCAAAAACATTATCAGGAGTTTTTGTTGGTGCAGTAATCACGCTTATATATATACTAGCTATTTTTATGATTCTTTCAGAGCTTTCTATNCCTATAGCACCTGTAATAGGAGGATTTGGAATTGCAGGAATTGCAGTTGGATTTGGAGCCCAACATCTTGTAAGGGATTTAATATCAGGCATATTTATTTTAGCTGAAAATCAGTATCGTACAGGGGATGTCGTAACAATTGCTGGAATTTCTGGATTGGTGGAATCAATTAATCTTCGGAGAACAATATTGAGAGACCTTGATGGTCAGGTTCATATTATTCCNAATGGAGAAATATCCGTAGCTTCAAATAAAACAAAATACTGGTCACGTGTTAATTTAGATATTGGAGTTGCATATAAAGAAAATGTAGAAAAAGTAATATCAATATTAAATGAAGTAGGTAAAGATCTTTCAAATGATGAATACTTTGGGCTAATGTTAATAACTCCTCCGCAAGTNTTAAGATTAAACTCTCTTGATGATTCAGCTGTAACATTCAAAATTTTAGGCGATTGCAAGCCTATGAAGCAATGGGAAATAATGGGTGAGCTAAGAAAAAGAATTAAAATTAGATTTGATGAAGAAAATATTGAGATACCATTTCCACANCAGACTGTATATTGGGGTGAAAATCAATCNCCNTTTAANGATGATAANTCAAAGGNNNAAGTTAGTAAAAANAGTGAATATAAAATCAAAGATACANACGANATGACACCTGAAAAAAGAGAAGAATTACTAGCTGACAAATATTCTGATATGAAATCAAGAATATTATTTTCTGAGCCTGATGCTATGGTAAATACAAAATTTATAGAATCAAATGATTCAGAATAAGAAATTATCTTTATGAAATTTACAATATAAATTATACTATAAAAATGAAATCCTACACTAAAGATACATTAAGGCAAATATTTCTTGATTTTTTCAAAGAAAAAAATCATTCCATTTTGCCATCTTCGTCCTTGATCCCGGCAAGCGACCCTACCTTGCTACTAATCAATTCTGGTATGGCACAATTCAAGTCATACTTTTCAGGTGAAAAAATACCGCCTAACCGTAGAATCACAACCTCACAAAAATGCTTCAGAACTACAGACATAGAAGAGGTAGGAGATAATACTCATCTAACTATGTTTGAAATGTTAGGTAATTTCAGTTTTGGTGATTATTTTAAAAAAGAAGCATGTTCATGGGCATTGGAGCTTATGACAGAAAATCTTAATTTAGATATTGAAAAAATATATATTACGGTTTATAAAACAGATGATGAAGCTGAAAAAATTTGGCTAGATCTAGGTATTCCAAAAGAAAGAATATATAGATTTGGTGATGAAGATAACTGGTGGGGCCCAGCAGGAGATGAAGGTGTTTGTGGTCCCAGTAGTGAGATAAATTATTATTTAGGGTCAGATGAAAACATCCCTTCAAAAAATGATCCTAAAAGGAAAGAAAAATGGGGACCAAATCTTCATGATGATTTCATTGAATTATATAACTTAGTTTTCACTCAGTATTATAGAGATAAAAATGGTAAAGATACTATTTTACCTAACAAAAATATAGATACAGGAATGGGACTTGAAAGAATGTTAGCTGTTCTTCAAAACGTTGATAATGTTTATGAAACAGATGCCTTTTTACCAATAATACATTCTGTTGAAAAAGTTTCAAATATTAAGTGGGGTAGAAGTGAAGAAACTGATGAAGCTATAAGAGTAGTTGCAGAGCATGCAAGGTCAGCATCATTTCTTATTGGTGATGGAGTGTCCCCTAGTAACACTGGTAGAGGTTATGTACTAAGAAGATTGATAAGAAGAGGAATGTTATTTGCTAAAAAATTAAATCTTTTAGAATCTCCACTGTCTTCATTAGTTCCTGTAGTTAGTAGAGAAATGGGGGAATACTATCCAGAGTTAATTGATAATAAAAATTTTATTATTGAAGTCATATCCAAAGAAGAAGAGAATTTTAGTAAAACATTGTCTAATGGACAAGCTGTATTAGATGGGATGATTAATTTTAGAATAAAAAACAAAAAAGAAAATTCTTCAGATAATTTCTCCAGGGGCTTAAAAATTGCAGCAAATGAGTCTAAAAAATCAGCCACAAAAGACTTTGATAAATCCCTTACAGGCAAAGAGGCTTTTATTCTTTATGATACATATGGGTACCCAGTGGAAATTACAATTGAAGTTGCAAAACAAAATAATTTAAATTTAGATATAAATAGTTTTTATAAAGAGCTTGAACATCAAAAACAGATTTCAAAAGAAAATAACAACCAACTAAATAAAGGGGAAAATGTAGAAAACTTAAAGAATTTAGGTGTGAAAAGTACAAAATTTGTTGGCTATGAAAAAAATTNTTATAAATCTAAAGTCATTGGGATTATACACAATAATCAAATAGTAAAATCTGTTAATAAAAATTCTAATGCACAAATCATACTTTCTGAAACACCGTTTTATGCTGCAAGAGGTGGACAAGTTGGAGACACAGGAACTATGACAAGTTCTGAATCAGAAATAATAATAAACGACACTCAGTCACCATATGGAAGCATATATATTCATTTTTCAACAATTAAGGAAGGAACTTTATCAGTTGGAGATGAAGTAAATTGTCATATTGATCTCGAAAGAAGAGAGAAAATTATGAGAAATCATACATCAACTCACTTAGTACATGCAGCACTAAGAGAAATTTTAGGGAACCACGTTAGACAAGCTGGNTCAGTTGTAGAACCAGATAAACTTAGATTTGATTTCACACACCTTAAACCTCTCTCAGATTTAGAATTAATTAAAATTCAAAATAAAGTAAACGACGTAATCAGAGAAAATCATAAAGTTGATGTACATTACACAACCTACACCAAAGCTGTGGATGAGGGAGCTTTAGCATTTTTTGGAGATACATATGATGCAGATGTTAGAACAATAAAAATTTTAGCCCCTTGGAGTTATGAATTATGTGGGGGGACACATATGAGTTATACAGGTGGCATTGGTACTTTTATTATTACATCAGAANTTGGTATAGGTTCTGGAATAAGACGATTAGAAGCTGTTACAGGGATAGAATCAGAAAAATTAATCGTTAATAAATTCAAAATTATAAAAAATGCAACTAAACTTCTTAAAATCCCTGATGAAGAACTAATTGAAAGAATATCTAACTTAAATAAACAATTATCTAATAACGATAAAAAAATAAATCAACTAGAACAAGAACTATTATTTGGTTCTTTATCTAAAACGAATGAAAATTATTCTAAAGACTATACCATAGATATAGATGGTAAAAATGTAAAAGTTATTATCAAGGAAGTAAAAGCTTCAAACATACAATCACTTAGGCAAACGGGAGATCATATTAGAAAAGAAAATGAAAACTCTCTAATTATTTTAGCAAGTAACATAGAAAACCAATCATACGTAGTAGTTATGTCTTCTGATTTATTATCAAATAATAATTTGCACGCAGGTGAAATAGCTAAAGGAATTGCAAACTTAATGAGTGGCGGTGGAGGAGGGAACAATATTACTGCTCAAGCTGGTTCAAAAAACACCGTTGATTTTTCAAAAATATTAAATCAATCCGAAGAAATTATTAGCAACCAATTAAAAAAAAGCAAAAGTTCTTGAGTATGGAATTTGGTAACCGAATATTGGGAATTGATTACGGTGAAAGACGTTTAGGTATTGCAATTAGCGATGACACAAATACAATAGCGACACCTCTTGATCACATAACTAACAATCATGAAGTTTTCGATACGGTTAAAAGTATAATTACAAAATACAATGTCAGGACCATTGTCGTAGGCTTGCCAATTAATTTAGATGGGTCACACAGCAAATCAGCCAAAATAGTTAATAATTTTTGTAAACAGATAAAGAAAAAATTAAATATTACCGTTCATATGATTGATGAAAGATTATCTAGTATAGAAGCTGAAAATAAATTAAGAGAATCAGGAAAAACGCCAAGTAGGTACAGAAGTCTTGATAGAGGTATAATAGATTCTGCAGCAGCGGCAATCATTCTTGAATCTTTTATAAATAAGGAGANGGAACAAATTATATGACCGATATTTTAGGAGTAATTGGACACCCTATAAATCATAGTATGTCTCCAGTTTTTCAGCAAGCCGCTCTGGACCATTTGGGCATAAATAAAATCTTTGAGAAATGGGAAGTAACGCCAGAAAACCTAGAAGGAAAAATTAAATCTTTCAGAAACAACTCTTTTATAGCATCATGTGTAACTCTACCACATAAACAAAATGTTATACCGCTCATTGATGATTTAACAGACTCTGCAAAATCAATAGGAGCAGTAAATTGGATATACAAAAACAATAATAAACTTGTAGGAGATAATACAGATTCCACAGGTTTTATTAGGGCATTAACAGAAAAATATAATTTCATTCCTGAGGATAAAACTGCTTTAGTTTTTGGTGCTGGTGGAGCCTCTAGAGCTATTATTTTTGGTCTAATAAAATCTGGTGTAAAGAAAATTATTCTATCAAATAGAAATTTCGATAAAGCAGATATTGTTTCAAAAGAATTATCTACCAATAAAGTAAAGATCGAGCCAATTATATATACTAGAGACTCTTTAGCTAATTATGCTCCTTACTCAGACATAATCATAAATACAACATCTTTAGGTATGGCAGGAGGTCCAGCTCCTATGAAGACACCCATTACCTCTGATTTAATTTCATCTACGACATTCGGTTACGATATAGTATATTCACCTCTAATAACTCCCTTCATAAAGGAATTTGAAAAATCCGGTGCTGAATATGGAACTGGGCTGAGTATGCTCTTATATCAAGGAGTAGAAGGAATAGAAAAAGCTCTAAATATAAAAGCCCCAATAAATGTTATGCAAAAAGCGTTAGATGCTTTATGATAGTAATAAGGTGATTAATTATGTCAAAACTTAGATATTTAACTTCAGGAGAATCTCATGGACAAGGCTTAACTGTTATTGTTGAGGGTATACCTGCCGACCTCGTAATTTCTCAAAATTATATTGAAAATCATATGGCAAGAAGACAAAAGGGATATGGATCGGGAGGAAGAATGAAAATTGAAAAAGATAAAGCTTTGATTAAATCTGGAGTACGTCACGGAAAAACACTTGGATCACCGATAGCTTTATGGATAGAAAATAAAGACTTTGCAAACTGGAATGAAGCCATGTCTATAGAGGAAGTATCTGATGATGTTGACAAAAAAGTTTTTACTAAAGTAGTTCCAGGTCATGCTGACTTTCCAGGGGCTCTTAAATACAATCAAACTGACCTTAGGAATATATTAGAGAGAGCAAGCGCTAGAGAAACTGCAGCAAGAGTTGCTGCTGGTTCAATTGCTAGAAAATTTTTAGAACACTTCGGCATATCTATTCATTCCAGAGTAATATCTGTTGGATCAAAAAAGTCTAAAAAACTAAATTATGAAAATATAGACTGGGATTTTATTGAAAACTCTGATGTTCGTGCAAATGACCCTGATTCTGAAACTAAATTTAAAGAAGAAATAGACTTAGCTAAATCTCAAAGAACAACCGTCGGTGGAATTTTTCAAGTTATTACGTATGGTGTTCCTGTTGGCTTAGGAAGCCACGTTCACTGGGACAGAAAATTAGATGGTCAAATAGGTCAATCTATACTTAGTATAAATGCAGTAAAAGGTGTAGAGATTGGAAATGGATTTGAAAATACTACAAAAAAAGGTAAAGAAGTTCATGATGTAATCATACCGGATAAAAATAACATAAAAAATTTCAAACACATTTCTAATCATGCAGGTGGTATTGAAGGTGGTATGACTAATGGAGAACCTATAATTGTAAACGTGGCAATCAAGCCTATAGCTACTATGACAAACCCGCTTCCTTCAGTTGATATCAACACAGGCGAAATAGTCGAAGCAGCCTATAATAGAAGTGATATTTGCCAGGTTTCTCGTGCATGCCCAATAGGGGAATCAATGATAGCATTAACCTTAGCTAATTCTTTTTTAGAAAAATTTGGAGGAGACTCAATGCTAGAAATTCAAACAAATTATACGAGTTATACAAAAACGCATAAAAACTTTGGAAGTAAGTAGTGAATTATCAAAAAAATAATATTATTTTTTTGATTGGATTACCTGGTTCTGGAAAAACACACATTGGTAATTTATTGTCTCGTAGTTTATCATGGAATTTCATAGATATGGATCAACATATAGAAAAACATTCTAAGAATTCAATTAGTGATATTTTTAATAAATTTGGTGAATCCTATTTTAGAAAAATTGAATTTGAAACATTACAAAGATTAATAAGCTTAGAAAAAACTATAATATCTACTGGTGGCGGATGTGTAATTAGCGACAAAAATAAATCTATTATCAAAAATTCTGGTATAACAATTTGGTTAAAAGCTGAGCCTGAAACTTTGTACAATCGATTGCATAATCAAAATAAAGAAAATACGAGACCGCTTTTAGGTAAAAATGTAACACTTGATAAAATTATTGATTTATCAGAAAAAAGAAATATTCATTATTCTATTGCTGACATGACTATAACTACTGATAATAAAACAACAAAAGATCTAAATAATGAAATCATTGAATTATTAAGGAGTAATTATATTGAGCAATAGAAATATAAAAGTAAGTACAAAAAACGAATCCTACGACGTAATAATAGGGCTAAATATGATTTCAAAACTAGGTGATGAAATAAAAAATTTAGGTTTACCAGGTAAAGCTTTTATTATTGTAGATAAAGCATTGTTTCCTGACCCTGCTCGTGCAATTCAGGAATCATTAGAAAAAAATAATTATGAAACCAAATTATTAAATATAGAAATAGATGAATCAAAAAAAAATATAGATACGGTTAATGTTATTTATCAATGGTTAGAAAATTCAAAAATGGAGAGAAGCGACTTTATAATTTCAGTTGGCGGTGGAGTAACAGGTGATTTAGTTGGTTTTGTTGCATCAACTTGGGTTAGAGGGGTTAATTTAATACATGTACCATCAACTCTTATAGCTATGGTAGATTCTTCTATAGGTGGTAAAACCGGATACAACACGAAAAAAGGAAAAAATTTAGTAGGCGCATTTTACCAACCTAAACTTGTTTTCCAGGATATTAATTTTCTCAAAACATTACCCGCAAGAGAGATTAATGCCGGATGGGCCGAGTTGATAAAACACAGTTTAATTTATGATAAAAAATTATTTGATCATTTTTTTGAAAATCACACTGATATTAAAAACTTAAATAATAATAACTCTATAGAAGCTATCTCAAAAAGCGTGGAAATAAAAGCAAAAATTGTTTCAGAAGATATAAACGAAAAAGACCAAAAGAGAATTTTACTTAATTACGGACACACTACAGGTCATGCTCTAGAATCAATAACAGGTTACAAAAAGTTTTTACATGGTGAAGCTGTATCATTAGGAATGATGGTTGCTGGTAATATTTCATTTTTAATGGGTTTTTTGAGTAATGATAATCTCCAAATGCAAAAAAACATACTAGAAAAATATTCTCTTCCAACTTCAACTAGAGAAAACTTAAATATAAGCACCATTATAGATTTAACTAAGAATGACAAAAAAAGTAAGTCGGGAAAAATTAACTGGGTTTTATTAGAGGATATTGGAAAACCTATAGTTAGAAATGATGTACCTGAAGAAATAGTAATTAGGTCTCTAAAGAGTATATTTTTATAGGTTATCCTCCAGCTACAGCTGGCACTATAGTAATTTCATCGTTGCTTGAAAGTTTAGTTGATAAGCCTTCCAAATATTTTACATCTTCGCCATTAACATAAATATTAACAAAACCAAAAATTTCACCGGTAGAATTAATTAATCTATCATAAATACCTGAGTAAGATTTATCCATATTTAATATAAGTTCTTTAATATTTTCACCTGTAGACACCACGGTAGATTCACCATTTGTAATTTCTCTNAGGGGGGTTGGTATTTTAATTTTTATGCTCATAAATTATCTTTCATATATATACTAACAAAAATTTATACTAAACTTACAATAATAATGGTACCAAAAAATATCAAAATTATTCCTATAACTCTCATTTTTTCTAATTTTTCTTTCAAGAAAAACCAGCCTAAGATAGCCCCAATTACTACACCAATCTCTCTAAGGGGAGCAATAAAACTAACTTGAGATATCTGCAATGCACTAAGAATCAATACGTAAGAAAAGAATGAAAATATTGCACCTAATGAATTTCTCAATAAATTTTCGCTTAAGATTTTCTTAATCGACATATGACTGTAACTATATTTATAAACCGCTAGAGCAGCAATTACACTACCTATGCACATTGATGACATATAAAATAATGGATCTACATATTGAACACCTTGCTTATCCCAGACTGAATATGCAGATACAGTTAAACCCGTAAGAAGCGAGTANATGAATGATCTAGACTTCAAAAATTGCCTACCTTCAACAGAGTGAAAAACTAAAAATATATTACTTTTTTTATTACCACCAATTAGTAAAACTCCNATAAATATTGAAAAAATAGACACTAAACCTAAGAAGTTAATTTCTTCATTTAAAATTGTTACGCCTAATATAGGAATTAAGCCAATACCAAGTCCTCTAGCTATAGGGTAAACAAATGACAATTCACCATGCTTGTATGATTTACCTAGAAATACAAAATACAATATATGAATAATTGAAGTTCCAATTATAAAAATCCATCCTATCAAATCAGGNATATCCGACATTATAAAATATACAAAAATAATTGGTAAAGAAATGAAACCTCTGTATAGATGNATTACTGAATTGGACAACTCAGGATCCTTAGAATCGCGAATAAAAAAGTTCCATGATGCATGAAGAAGAGCAGAAACTAAAACTAAAATTATAGCCAATGAACTCAATTTACAGNCTTAACCTGCTAAATTAAATTTATCTACAGTGTGTTTATTTATCCAATCCCAATCAAGCTCTACACCAACTCCATACCCATCTGGTGCAAAAACATTTCCATCTTGATCTATNGCATCTAGTTCATCATTATATTCTTTATATACTTTTGACCATAAATTAAATTGATTTAGCTTTGGATGAACCAACCCTAATTCATAGAAATTAGTATTTTGTATTGAAGACATGATATGCCTGTGTACAGGGCCAGGGCCATGGAGTTCTACATCAAGGCCAAAACCTTCAGTTGCATGAGCTATTTTCATAGTTCCAGTTATCCCTCCATCTTGATAAGCACCCGCTCTAACATAATCTGTTGATTCGGATAAAATGAAATCTACATGCTGCTCTAAAAACCTTATATGTTCTGTTTGAAGTATTGGAGTATTAATCATTTGACGTAATTTTCTGTGAGAAAATTGTGAAACCCCTCCATCGGCATATGGGTCTTCAAGCCAGAAAAATTTAGCTTCATCACAAGCCCTTCCAATTCTTAGGGCATCTCCAAAATTTTTAATTTCACAAGCAGGATCAATCAGAAGATCAAGTTTATTCTCAAAATTTTTTCCCAGCATTAATACATTTTGAATTTCTCTATTAATATCATTTCTAGCAAGACCCCAACCATGTACTTTAAATGCTTTATAACCTAACTCTAAACATTCTTGTGCAAAATCATTAAAGTCNTCAGGAGTTTCCAAACCACCATTTTCATCTCCGTGAAGAGTTGATGCATATGCTTTCAAGGGTTTTTTTTCTCCTCCTAGAAGTCTATAAATTGGTTCTTCGTAAAGTTTTCCAGCAATATCCCATAAACAAATATCAATATAACTGTTAGCTGCATTTAATGATTGCCTCATACCTCTCTTGATATCCTTATAAATTTCTTCTCTGGATAAAGGATTTTTTCCTAACAGATAATCTGACACAGATTGTATCTCTGCGATATCAACTCCGGCATTATTCATAGGATATTCACCCACTACACCTTGATCCGTATGTACCTGAAGTATAGCTGCTTTTTGTTTCTTTTTTGAACCAGGATCGTATACTTGATTAAAGGTATTATAGTCTGTTCCAAGATTTAATGATTCCCATTCAAAAACTACAACAGAAATTTTATTTATTTTAGGATATTTTTTCATTGCTTGCCTACTTCGACTGAAATGTAAATTACGTATATACTACATCAATATAACAAAAAAATAAAAATAAAATTACTTTTTATGGTAATTATGGAGAGAAAATGAATTATCAAGAAGAAAGATCATCTGATTGTAGAATATCTGACGCTTGGACTTATAAAGGTCTAAAAACTGTCATATTAGAAAATAATTTGATACAAATTATTGTTTTGGCTGATAAAGGCGCGGACATATATAGTTTTATAGACAAAGAAACTGACACGGATATTCTTTGGAAAACTCCATGGGGAGTAAGAGACCCCAAAACTACAATCCCTCCAACAGGAGATCCTGCTTCTGTATGGTTAGATTTTTACGAAGGAGGTTGGCAAACAGTTTTACCTAATGGAGGATATCCTGGTAATGTAAAGGGTGCAGACTTAGGGCTTCATTCAGATGTCAACAATATTCCATGGGATTGCTCAATATTAATTGACTCACGGGAGAAAATATCCGTGATGTTTTCTACAAAAAGCACAAGATACCCATTAAATATCAAAAGAAAATTAACATTAAATAATNATTCAAAAATCCTAGAAATTGAACAAACAATTCATAATGACGCAGAGGAAAAAATAGATATAGTTTGGTTAGAACACATAGCTTTAGGAGAACCTATTATTTCTGAGAACTCAACACTTTTTGTACCAAACAACTCAACTATANTTACACATCCTGATGACATAGAATCAAGTTCAAAATTAAATCCAAACTTTAAAGGTCCTTGGCCTTATGCTGAATTAAAAGATGGCAAGAAAATAGATTTTAGGAAAATACCTCCAAAAAATGATAGATCTCTGGACATGGCGTATATATCCGAAATGGACAAAGGTTGGTATGCAATAAGAAATGATAATAATAATTTAGGGTGGGTTGTAAGTTATCCAAAGGAACTATTTAAATATTTATGGTACTGGAGAAATTTTGGAGGAGGATATGGGTATCCTTTTTATGGAAGAAGTTATAATGCTGGATTAGAACCTTGCACCAGTTATAATAACAACGGTTTAGAAGAATCAATAAAGAATGGCACATCCTTAAAATTACAACCTAACGAAAAAATAACTGCCAAAATTAATGCTGGTATCTTCACAGGTAGTGGTAAAATTATTGATGTTGATGAAAATTGTAACATTTTATTTGAGGAATAAATAATGAGAAAAAGAAAATTTGGTAATAGCGATCTAGAAACTTCAGTTATAGGATATGGTGGTTGGCCAATGGGAAGAGGTCAATATGGTAACTTTGATGATGATTCTGCTATACAAGCTGCTAAACTATCATATGAACATGGAATTTCATTATTTGATACTGCTGCAATTTATGGTTGGGGTTATGGCGAGAAACTCATGGGTAAGGCCATAAAAGATTTTAGAAAAAATATTGTTTTAGTTACAAAAGGAGCTAGGGAATGGGACAGAAGTAATCCTGACAGAAACACCGCCACAGTTGCAGATTCTGATCCAATAAAGTTAGCCAAGTCTATAGATGACAGTCTAATAAGGTTGCAAACAGACTACATAGATTTATTTTTAATACATTGGCCTGATAAAACTANACCCTTTTCTNTNCCTATGGAAGTTCTTGAAAAAGCAAAAAAAGATGGCAAAATNAGGTACTCNGGNGTCTCAAATTTTTCTGTTTCTATGATGGAAGAATCTCTNNAATCTAGCGATATAATAACAAATCAAATTGGGTATCATATCTTTGANAGAAGNCCAGAAGAAGANGTAATNCCTTTCATAAAAAAGAANAATATGGGANTTATGGCTTANGGTTCTATGGCTCATGGATTGTTNACAGGTAAATGGAATAGTTCCAAAACATTTGCTAATGATGACTGGAGACAGAATNCNACNAANTTTGGTTTNCACTCATGGAGTAAAGAAAATTTNAANAATAATNTAGATGTAGTTAGTANAATTCAAGAATTAGGNAGAGAATATAATAAATCAATTACTCAGTTAGCNATATCATGGGTNNTAGCAAATGATACNGTAAGNGTAGCTCTNGCTGGTTCTACAAAACCNGATAATATNNNAGAAAACCTAGGTGGAGANTGGGATATGCCAGNNGNNCTAAAANAAGAGATTGATGANATTGTTCTTTCAATGGGATCAGGTGTAGGTAAATCTGGGATGGAGATAGCTACATAATGATTATTGACACTCATTGTCATGCAGGTAATAATTGGTTTCTCCCAATAGAATCTTTAGAATTTGAGATGAAAATGTCTAAGGTTGATGCTGCACTTTTAGTTCAACATGGGGGGAATTATAATAATGATTACATAATTAATCAATCGGATAGAAATCCTAACAAATTCAACTGTGTAGTACTAATTGACCCAGACGAAAAAAAACCATTAAAAAAACTAGAACAACTCAAAGAAAAAAATATTTCTGGATTGAGATTATTCCCAAACAGCATTTTTTCAAATTTATCTGACCAAAAAGAAATTTGGTCGATGTCAGGAGAACTTGATATATTAATAAGTTGCCAACCATTTTTATCTGAAAAAAGTTTCTACGATAAAGAATTCATCAATATTGTAGAAAAAAATCCCAAAACAAATATTATTATTGAACATTTGGGAGGTATAGGAATAAATGGTTCAGTAGAAAGTTTCAAGAAATTTTTAGATATTGCTAAATTTCCTAATATATATATTAAGGTTCCTGGATTGGGAGAAGTACTTACCAGGCCTAAAATACTGAAACCCGAATTTTCATTCCAAAAACAATCTGAATATTTTGGACTAACTTTAGAAGCATTTGGTTCAGATAGAATGATGTGGGGGAGTGATTACCCACCAAGTGCCGGTAGAGAAGGGTATCGCAATACAATGTTAGGTGTTATAGACAACCCTATCTTTTCAGAAATTGACGTGAAAAATATTATGGGTTTAACAGCAAAAAAGTTGTTAAATTTATAATCATAAATTTTCGCTTTCAATAAGTAACGAAAAGATATATATTGTCGAGTAAAATATAAATATATTATTTTTTATTACAATGAATTTTAAACCTGTAAATAAGCTTCCAAACATGGAAGACATACCTTCTGAAATTATACAGAAGAGAAATAACCTACTATATGAATTAGGCTCTTTCTTAAATTTACATGGATATAATCAAGTTGAAACACCCATAATCGAAGAAACAGAATTATTCATAAGAAAATCAGGTGGAGAATTATCTAATAAGTTATACTCATTTGTTGAACCTGGAGGTATTAATGTAAGCCTGCGTCCAGAAATCACATCTGGCTTAGTTAGAACTGCAAATCGAAAAATCAACACCAGTAAAAATCTTAGATTTTATTATAATGGTCCAGTTTTTCGATACTCTTCACCAGATGAAATACATGCTAACAAATCAAGACAGTATACTCAGTTTGGAGCAGAACTTTTCGGTTCGAAATCAATCCATTCTGATGCGGAAATTTTATCTATTGCAATAAAAGGTCTTCATAAAATTGGTATTAATAATCCAAAGATTTGTATATTTAATATGAACGTAATCAATGAAATTCTTTCAATTTTTAATATTTCAGATAGAGGTAGATTATTTTTAATAAAGAATGTTGATGACATAAAGATTTTATCAAATGATGAAATTTTAAATAAGGCAAAATCTATCGGAATTATNAAAAATATTAANATTCAGAAAAATATAAATTCTTCTAAAGATTCTATTAATGGCTTTATTGGGCGAAGAACAAAATCTGATATTATCAATCGNATTAAATTAAAGGAAAATCTTTTTGACGAAAAAGATAGATTTTTATCAGCTCTTAAGTTCGTAAAAAAAATGTATAAAATATCAGGAACTCCAGATAAATCATTGAGTCAATTCTCAAAATTATTAAATAATTACGATGATAAATTCAAAGTATTCTCGCAATACTTTAAAGACCTTATTAACGCATTAGAGATTCAACAAATAAATATCTCAAATATAATTTTAGACTTTGGTNTATCGAAAAGTATTTCCTATTATAATGGACTTATTTTTGACATTTTTGTTAATAACAAAGCAATTGACTCTGTTGCTAGTGGAGGCAGATATGATGATCTAAATAATATTTTAGGTTATAAAAATAATTTACCTGCTCTTGGATTTGCATATAATATTGATGAAATAACTAAAATACTCAAAAGCGAAGAAAAACAAGTTTCTGAGAAAATATTAAAACAAACCAAAGACAATAATATGAAAGATATAATAAGTAAAGCAAATAAAGCTAGAGAATCTGGTTTTAGGTCATATGTGGAGTACATAGACTAATNATGGCAAATTTACGACTAGCAATACCTTCCACTGGAGCATTATACGAAGATTCAATAAATCTTTTACAAAAGAAAAATCTAGAAATTAATAGNTTGAATTCAAGAAAGTATACTGCTGATATACCTTCATTAAGTAATGTTAGAGTTCTTTTCCAGAGACAATCAGATATAACTATGGAGCTAGACAATGATAGTGCGGATGTAGGGATCGTTGGACTAGATAGATATTATGAATCAAGATTAGAAAAAGGAAATCTTGAAATTATGGATAAAAACTTAGGTTTTGGGCATTCAAAATTAGTAATAGCAATCCCAAACTCATGGATAGATGTAAAATCTATGTTTGACCTTGCAGATGTATCTCTTGATTTTAGAAAAATGGGCAAGAACATGAGAATTGCAACAAAATATCCAAGATTANTTAACCGTTTCTTACGCACTAATGATGTAAATTTCATTGACATTGTTCATATTTCAGGGGGTTTGGAGGCAGCTCCTATAATGGGATATGCAGATATAATTGCAGATATAACTGCAACCGGTACCACATTAAAAGAGAATGACTTAAGAATAATTGATGACGGAATAGTAATTGAATCTCAAGCTGTAATGATTTGTAACTATTTTTCAATTTTTAATGACGATGAAAAAATTGAAAAATTCTGTACGCTATATGAAAGAATCACTAATAAATCTTCAAAAGTTTTCGTTGATAATATAAGAAAGTATAAAACATTATGAAACATATAACTGAACTGAAAGACGCTATTACCTTTTTTGAAGATGAAAGAGTCGTAAGTAANAACAATATTCTTTCAGANGGAAATGGTTTATTTNCCAAAAAATATATACCTTCTTATTTTGTAAAAAAAATTGATGAAATAGTTANAAAAGAGGGAGATGANGGTATCAGAAGAATTTCTTCCNATTTAGATAACAACAATCTAGTTGATTTTGAAATTAAAAAAAGNGANATTATAAAATCCNTAGAATCATTAAGTAAAGATGAANTAAGGGCAATNAAAAANGCTATAGAAAGAGTAACTGATTATCAANAANAATTAATNAGCAAGNCTTGGATGAATGANGANCAAACAATTGGTGAAAAAGTTGTTCCAATGNAATCNTCNTTAGCNTATGTTCCATCNGGNACTGCTCCATTGATATCCACAGCAATNATGACTATTGTCCCTGCAAAAGTGGCAGGTGTTAAAAACATATATGTAACTACTCCTGCTGATGAAAATTCAAACGTTTCTGAAAAAATTCTTGCTGCTTCTTATTTGTCTGGGGCAGATAGAATATTTAAAATAGGTGGAGCACAGGCTATTTCTGCTTTCACTTATGGGACAGAACTTATTCCAAAAGTCGATATTATTTGTGGGCCAGGAAATCTTTGGGTAACTGCAGCAAAAAAACACGTCTATGGGAATGTAGGTATTGATGGGTTGTATGGACCAACTGAAACTTTGGTTATTGTTGATGAATATTCTGACCCAGACTACGCTGCATCAGACCTTATTGCCCAAGCAGAGCATGATATAAGTGCTATGCCTATATTAATTTCTAATTCAAAGATAGCAATAAATAATGTTACTAAATCTATAAAAAATCAGGTTAAGAATCTAGAAAGAAGTTCTATAATTAATAAATCTTTTGAAAACAGGGGAGTAACTATTTCATTGCGCACCATTGATGAAATAATTACTATTACAAACTTTATAGCCCCTGAACATTTATGTATAGCAACAAAAAACCCTGAAAAAATATATAAAAAAATTACAAATGCAGGAGCAATTTTTGTTGGAGAATGGTCAGCCGAAGTAATGGCAGATTATATAGCAGGTCCTTCGCATGTTATGCCCACCTCAGGAACTGCTAAATTTTCATCATCTTTATCAGTTAGAAATTTTCTAAAATATATACCTGTTCTAAACTTCAAAGAATCTACTTTTAACAAATTAGCTATAGATGCTGAACTTATTGCTAACATGGAAAAATTGAGCGGCCACGCAAATGCCGCTAAGATAAGAATTGAAAAGTCAAATGGATAAAATATCAAAAAAAATCAGAAAACATTTAAGAATTGTTCAAACTTATGAAGGTGTTGACTCAAATATAAATTTATCAAAAAAATCTGGGATACCAACAAAACATCTTATTAGGCTAAATGCAAATGAAAATCCTTACGGAACCATTAATGAAGTTAAAAATTCTCTTCAAGATATTTCACTTCACGAATATCCTGACCCAGAACAAAAAATCTTACGAAAAGCCATTTCAGAATATGTTCACCTTCCAGATAATTTAATTATTGCGGGAGCTGGAGGCGATGAAATAATTGATCTTATACTAAGATTGTTTATTAATGAAAAGGATGAAGTAATTGATTGTATTCCTACTTTTGGGATGTATAATTTTGCAGCGAAACTATCAAATTCTTCAATTATTTCAATTTCTAGAAAGAATAACTGGGAATTAGATATAGAAAAAATAATATCTAAAATTACCGATAAAACAAAAGTTATTTTTATAGCATCGCCTAATAATCCAACAGGAAATTTAACTAAAGAAGAACAAATAATAGAGCTTCTTGAAACAGGTATAATAGTATGCTTAGACGAAACGTACTTTGAATTCTCAAATTTTTCATTATCACATCTATTAAATAAATATAGCAATTTAATTATTATTAGGTCTTTTAGTAAATGGGCTGGTATAGCTGGTCTAAGAGTAGGATATGCAATTAGTTCTGAAATAATTATTAAGCATCTTATGGATATTAAGCAACCATATAATGTAAATGTTGCAGCAGAGAAAGCGGTAATACAAACATTAAAGTATAAGGATAAATTATTTGAAAACGTAAAAAAACTCATGGATGAAAAGGTAAGGCTAGAAGAATATGTAAAAACTTGTAATAATGTTACTTCCTTTCCATCCCATGCTAATTTTGTTCTTTGTAAATTTTCTGAGTTCAGTAGTCAAAAAATTTATGATTTTTTTGCTGCCGAGGGTATTTTCACAAGGAAATTTGATCAAAAAATGCTTGAAAATTGCATTAGAATAAGCGCCGGTACACCCGAACAAACAGATAAAGTAATAAGTGTGATAAGTAAAATTGAAAAAAGTAATAACATATAATGGATAAATCAACTAATAGAAAAGCAAAAATTTCTCGTGAAACATCTGAAAGTAATATATCTGTATCAATAAATTTAGATGGTAAAGGTATATCTAACATTGACACTCCTCTTGGATTTTTCAAACACATGTTAAATCAGATTTCTAGTCACGGACTAATAGACTTGGACATTTCTGCGAATGGAGATCTTGAAACAGGTACTCACCATACTATTGAAGATACTGCTATTGCTTTAGGAAGAGCAATTGATTCTGCTTTAGGAGATAGAAAAGGCATAATTCGTATGTCAAATAAAATTTGCCCTCTTGATGAATCATTATCACAGGTTGTTATTGATCTTTCAGGTCGAGGTTATTCAGTTGTAGATATGTTATTACCTAATAATATTGGAGAATTTCCAACTGATATGGCTAGGCATTTTTTTGAGACTCTAGCTGTTGAAGGTAGATTTTGCTTGCACCTAAATGTTCTTAAAGGTGAAAATGAACATCATATAATTGAATCTGCTTTTAAGGCTTTCGCTAGGGCATTAAGAGAAGCTTCTTCAGTTGATCCGAGATCCCCAAATATTATACCAAGTAGTAAGGGCACTCTTACAAAATAATTTATTTACTTATAATTTCGTAACTATAGGTTTCAATAATAGGATTTGTAATAATATTATTGCAAACATTTTCCACTATTTTTGAAACTTCTTTTTCATCATCACTATTTATATTTATCTCAAAATATTTACCTGTTCTAAGAGAATCTATTTGCTTGTGTTCTAACCTGTGAAGAGCCTCTAGAATTGTCTGACCTTCTGGATCATTAACGGTGGATTTTAGTTTTACTTGTACTTTTACTAAAAACATGATTAATACAGATTATACCTTATCGTTTGAGGACCTCTATCTTGATATTCGTCTATAAACAACTTGATTTTTTCTATATCAACATTATCCAGTAAAAGATGATGTCTCCAGGCAGTAATAGCTATTGTTTTTGGCATATAAGAATGAGGAGACATAATATATTGAGAAGAATCAATAGGAATTATATCTCTTAGTTCACTAACTATCTCTGGGCATTCTTCGGGACAGTAGTAATGCAAACCAATTCCTCCTATTTCAAGGTTTTGTATCAATATTTCGGGAATTATTTCATAATCATAAATCCCCCAACGAGCTGGAGAAGGTATTCCAAATGGTGTTGAAGGACCATTCCAATGAGGACCAGAAGTTGGAGGATTAGTTGAATATTCTCCCTGATAACCTACACCAATTTCTAGTTCTTTTCTTCCGTCATTTGGATCTATTGGTAAATGACCAGAAGTATTTATACCTTTAGGGTTAGAGTCATTAGAATTAGTATTAGGAGACATTACTAATGAAGCAATAAAGAGTACTGCTAACAAAATACCAAAAGTCATAAGAATTGATCTTTTCTTACGGGCTCTATTTTTACTTCTTATCCTTCTTTCTTCTCTTATTTGAGCCTTAGACATTCCGCGTCTTTCAGGAGGACGGGTAGAAGCTTTTCTATTATCTTTCATTAATTTTTACCTATTTCTAAATTTTTATTTTCTAACTAGTAAGTCTTTTATATGATTCCAAATATCTTTTTTTTGTGTCATTTATTATTTTATTAGGGATTTTCGGAGGTGGGTATGTCAAATTCCAGTTAGAATTTAACAGCCATTCTCTCAAAAATTGCTTATCAAATGCTGGAGGAAATTTACCCACAACATAGTCATCTAGATCCCAGTACCTACTTGAATCAGGAGTCAACAACTCATCAATTAATAAAACTTCATCATTTAAAATTCCAAATTCTAATTTAGTATCAACTAATATCATACCTTTTTCTCTTGAAAAATCATGGGCAAAATTATAAATTTCTATACTTTTTTTTTCTAAAAACTCGTACATTTCATGACCAACTAAATTTTTTCCTTCTTTTTCCGATAATGGGATATCATGACCAGTTTCTGCTTTTGTAGATGGAGTAAAAATAGGACAATCAAATTTTTCTGCGGGAGAAAGTTTCTTGTTTATAAGTTTATCATTTATTGTATTATTATTTTTATATTCACTCCATGCAGATCCAGCTATGTACCCACGAACTATACATTCTATATCTAGCCTTTTAGCTTTTTTTACAATCATAGATCTTGATTTTATATCTTTATTAATATGATTTTTGAATAAGTCCATATCTAGAACTTTAGTATTTATTACATCATCTATATTACCTAAAAAGTGATTAGGAATAATATGTTTTGTCTTTTCTAGCCAGAATGTTGACATTGAGTTTAAAATTTCACCTTTACCGGGAACAGCCTCATTCATTACGACATCAAAAGCTGAAATTCTATCTGTTGACACCATAATCATATATTTATCATTAATAAAATAAGTATCTCGAACTTTTCCTGAATAAAGATGATTAGGAAGATTGGTTTTTACTAATATTGAACCCAAAATTATCCTATCCCTAAACGCTTATATATTTCATTTACATGCTTTAAGTAAAAATTATAATCAAATAACCCTTTCAATTCATCGCTATCTATAACTGAAAGTACTTTTTTATCTTTTAGTAACAAATTTCTGAAATCTAAATTTTTATCCCAAGTGTCCATAGAGTGTTTTTGGACAATATCATATGCTTCGTCTCTATCTAATCCATTTTCGACTAATTTCAACATTACTCTTGGAGAAAAAACTAATCCACGGTTTGACTCAAGATTTTCGAGCATTCGATCAGGATACACAACCATATCCTTGATTATTCCAACTGTCAGGTGCAATATGTAGTCTAATCCAATTGAAGAGTCAGGCAATATTAGCCTTTCCGCAGAAGAATGAGAAATATCTCTTTCATGCCATAACGAAACATTTTCAAGAGCTGTAACTGAATGCCCCCTAATTAATCTAGATAATCCACAAATTCTTTCTGATAACTCAGGATTTCTCTTATGAGGCATAGAAGAAGATCCTTTAGTTACATAGCCTGGAGTACCAAATGGTTCTTCTAATTCTCTTACTTCTGTGCGTTGCAACCCTCGTATCTCGGTAGCAATTTTTTCTAATGAAGCTGCAATTAATGCTAAAACTTGAACATACTCTGCGTGCCTATCTCTTTGTATTACTTGATTTGTTATTGGATCTATAGAAAGACCAAGCTTTTTACATACTTTTTCTTCAATATCTGGTGGAATTGAGGAAAAATTTCCTACCGGACCAGAAAGCATGCCTACAGAAACTCTATCTTTTACTGATTCTAATCGAAGTTTGTGTCTTTCAAACTCAGCATACCAAAGAGCTAACTTTAATCCGAAACTCATCGGTTCTGCATGAATTCCATGAGATCTTCCTATACAAGGGGTATTCTTAAATTCAATCGCTCTTTTTCTAAGGTTACTTAGGAGATTATCAATAAGATTAAGGATTATTTCTGTGGATTGAAACAATTGAAGACTCAGTGCAGTGTCTTTAATGTCATTAGATGTAAGACCATGATGAACCCATCTTTTTTCATCGCCTAAGGATTCACCAACAGAACGAGTAAATGAAACAATATCATGCTTAGTTTCAGAAAAAATTTTTTCATAAATTTTTCTACTAAACTTTGCTTTTCTAATTTTTGTTATATCTTTTGAATTAATAACTCCTTTTTCATGCCAAGCTTCAGAAGCAGCAATTTCAATCTTAAGCCATAAATCAAACATATTGTCATCAGACCACACTTTATCCATTTCATCACGGGAATATCTAGGAATCATTTTTTTCTCCAATAGTTTTTCTATCACTTATTAATTATCTACATTACAAATTACAATAAAATAAATTAACTTTCATTTATAGCCCTTTTTCCAATATCTTTTCTATAAAAAGAATTCTTAAAATAAATTTTACCTATACCTTTATATGATTGATTTATTGCATCTATCATACTTGCACCTTCTCCCACTACACCGATTACTCTTCCTCCATTAGTAAATATATCTCTGTTTAATATTTTAGTCCCAGAGTGGATAATATTATAATCTTTTAAATTTTCTAACCCACTTATCAATTTACCTGATTCATAATCACCTGGATAACCATTTGAAGTCATCATAACAAAGCAAAAATTTTTATTGTTCCAAATAACTTTATTTGGTTCAAAATGTTTTTTTGAAATATCCATACAAATTTCCAATAAATCTGAATCAAGCTTAGACATCAAAATCTGAGTCTCCGGGTCTCCAAATCTGCAGTTATACTCAATAACCATTGGACCATTTTTGGTAACCATAATACCCATATAAAGCACTCCTGAATAACTAGAATTTTCTAATTCTAAGGCATTTATTGTTGGGTATAAAATTTCATCCTTTATTTTATTTTGCAATTTTCTCTCCCAAAACTCTGGAGGAGAATATGCCCCAACTCCACCAGTATTGGGACCTTCGTCATTTTCAAAAATCCGCTTATAATCACAAACAGCTGCCAATTCAGAAGATTTACCACCATCAACGAAAGCAAAAACACTAACTTCTGGACCATAAATTCTTTCTGATATAAGAAGTTTAGAATTAAGTGAGCCAAAAATTTTTTTATCTATTATAGCTTCAATAGTTTTATTAATTTCATCCTCTGTCTTTGGAAGAATAACTCCTTTTCCTCCAGCCAAACCATCTACCTTCAATACTAAATCATTAGGGTTGAAATTTCGTACGTATTTTTTTGCCAATTTAGACTGATCAAAAACTTCAGATTTAGGACATGGGATGTTATATTTTTCCATGAGTTTATATGCCCATATTTTTGAACCTTCTATTCTTGAAGCATTCTTTGAAGGACCAAAAATATTTAAGCCTTTTTTCTTAAACATATCTACTATACCATCAACTAAAGGTTGTTCAGGACCTACGATGGTAAGTTCTATATTTTCAGTAGTAACAAAATTAATCAATTCATCGAAATTTGATAAATTAATATTTATATTAAAAATATTTAATTTAGGATTTGAAGTGCCTCCATTACCGGGACAAACAAAAGTTTTATAAACATTTTTACTGCTAGAAATTTTTTTCACTAAGGCATGTTCTCGCCCACCTGAACCTAAAATAAGAATATTATATTTTCTATGACTCATTTACATCTCCTGAGAAATTTCTATTAAATTACCATCTGGATCTCTTATATAAATTGATAAAATTTCACCTTCTGCACCATTTCTTTTTACTGGTCCATCTTCTAATTCAATTCCATTACCAATCAAATAATCAATCCAATCGTTTACAGAGGTATTAGACAAAAAGCATATATCACTAGAGCCTGAAGTTGGCTTTTTTGCATGAGGTTTATGTTTATTGTCAACTGAATGAATATTAATTTTTTGGTTTCCAAAATCAAAAGAAATTCGTTTTGTATTATCGTTTTTAGCAGTATAAAAACGTAATTTCATGTTAAGAACATCCTTGTAAAAATAAACTGTTTTGTCTATGTTTTGAACTGTAAGAACTATGTGATCAATAGACTTAACTGAAAAAGAAATATTTTTATTACTTATTCCCACTCTATTGTTCCAGGTGGTTTACTTGTAACATCATATACAACTCTGTTCACATCATTTACCTCATTAACAATTCGGTTTGAAATTTTTCCTAATAGATCGTATGGTAATTTACTCCAATCAGCAGTCATTGCATCTTGACTATCCACTGACCTAATTGCTACTACGTATTGATAGGTTCTTTTGTCGCCCATAACTCCAACTGTCTGAGTATTTGTCAGAACTGCAAAAGATTGCCATACTTTTTCATATAAACCTGCAGATTTTATTTCGTTCACAATAATCCAATCTGAATCTCTGAGGATTTCAAGCTTTTTTTCTGTTATTTCTCCAATAATTCTAATAGCTAGTCCTGGGCCAGGAAAAGGTTGTCTATAAACATTTTGTTTAGATAATCCTAATTCAATTCCAGCCAACCTTACCTCATCTTTAAATAAATATCTAAGTGGTTCAATTAATTTAAATTTCATTTTTTCTGGTAAACCACCAACATTATGATGAGTCTTAATTTTGTGAGCTTGGCCTGTTTCATTAGTTGTAGACTCTATTACATCAGGGTATAAGGTGCCTTGCGCAAGATAGCCTATAGTACCTATTTCTTCAGCTACTTCTTCAAAAATATTAATAAATTCAGCTCCTATAATTTTTCTTTTTTCTTCTGGATCTATAATATTTTTCAAAGATTTCAAAAACCTTTTTTTCCCATCATAAAAAATCACTTTAGCACCAATATTTTTCGTAAAAATATCTCTAATTCTTTCTACTTCACCTTTTCTCATTAGCCCATTATCTACAAATATACATGTTAGATTTTCTCCAATTGCCTTATGAATCAAAGCTGCAGTAACAGTAGAATCTACACCTCCAGATAAAGCACAAATCACCTTATCGTTTCCTATCCTTTGTCTAATATTTTTAATAGTTTGTGATACAAAATTTTTAGATGTCCAATTGCCACTGGAGTTGCAAATTTTAAATATAAAGTTTTCTAATATTTTAGTTCCAGTGGGAGTGTGAGCTACTTCTGGATGAAACTGAAGACCATAATACTTCTTATTCTCATCTGAAATAACAGCATCTGGGGAATTATCACTAAAAGCTATAGTTTCAAAGCCTATTGGCTTAGTTTCTATTCTGTCTCCATGACTCATCCACACTGTTAGATCATCATCAATTTCAGCAAGAATCTTACTACTTTTATTTTTATGTATTACAGTGTGACCATACTCTCTTTTTTGCCCAGGAATCACGCCTCCACCAAGTTGATGCGCAATTATTTGCATACCATAACATATTCCTAATATGGGCTTATTTGATGCATAAACCCAATTTGGAGCTAGGGGTGCATTTTTATCATAAACACTATTAGGTCCACCTGAGAAGATAAATCCTATAACATTTTGCTCATTCATTATCGAAGGATCTGAATCAAAATTTATGATTTCGCAAAAAGTATTTAGTTCTCTTACTCTCCTTGCTATAAGCCTTGAGTATTGAGACCCAAAATCTAAAATTACAATCGTCTGATTTTTCGAATCAATTTCTGGGCTATTACCCTTAAGGGTTTGAGATTTAGCAATTTCTAGATATGTAGCTAACTCAATATCATCTGAAGTTGATATACGTAGATTATCTTTGTGATTTTTTTCTTGTTTCATTTATATAAATTATCATTTCCCTAGTAAAAAAAAATCTTACAATGACGAAATAATATTTTTTTGCATCTTTATGTGTAAAATATCTGCTTCCAAAAATTCATCCCCAACTGTAAAGTATCCGTTTTTCAAATAGAATTTTTCTACGTATTTTTGTGCATTTAATTCAACTAATTTTATTTGCTTTTTCTTAAGATGATTTTCGATAAATTGAAGTATTTTACTTCCAATTCCATACCTTCTATGTTTTTGCCTTACAGCCATCCTACCTACTTTGTATTTTTCTTCAGAGATTTTTTGTAATCTTGCAGTTGCTACAGGTTGATTTTTATAAAAAGCAAGTATGTGTTCGCATTTATAATCTAAATTATCTATCTCTATTCGAGGATCAACTCCCTGCTCGCTAATAAAAACTTCTTTTCTAATATCGACACAAAGTTGTATTTCTTTTTCTNTTTTTGCTTCTATTATTTGAAATAAATTAAACATATATATTATTATTTGTTTTTTTTTATTAAAAATCAAATTAATTTAATTTATAGTTAATATAGTATATGAAATCAAAAATCAATCAGGCAATAAAATATATAATTGAAGAAAAACTAGTAGCAGTACCTACTGATACTTATTTCGCACTTAGCGCTAATGGGCTAAGCCATAAAGCCATAGAAAAAATATATTACGCTAAAGGCAGAGACTATTCATCTCCAATACCACTTTTGATTTCCAGTCAAGATATGGCTAAAAATATCTCTAAAAATTTATCAGATTTATTTTTTAAATTAACTGAAAAGTTTTGGCCTGGTCCATTGACGGTAGTTGTTGATGCAAATGAAAATATACCAGAAATTGTAAAATCTAAATCCAAGAAAGTTGGAATAAGAATACCCAGCCACAAAGTATGTTTACAGGTAATAAAAGAAACTAATTTACCCATTTCCGGTACTAGTTGTAATATATCAGGAATGGAGCCTAGTAAAAACTATAATTTTATTAAGAAAAATTATTCAAAACTTGTAGACTTTGTACTTGAAGAACCCTGTGGAATTGAAACTGCCCCGAGTACCGTAGTCGAAATAAATAATAATTCAATTAAAATATTAAGACTAGGAGCTATCAAAAAGGAAGCTATTAACAAACATTTGCCTGAGATTTTAATCAATTAAAATATATATAATAATTTTAATGAAAGAGAGTAATCTTGGATAAAAATAGTAATTATATAGAAACCGACAAAAATCTACTTGAAGAAGCACTGAAAAAATTTATTCTTAGTAGAGAACTACCTATGTATAAAATCATGAGTTATCACATGGGCTGGTTAGATAGAAACGGTGATTTAGAGCAATCTAAATTACCAAATAGGAGTATAGGTAACCTTTTACTAAGATTTTCAAGATGTATTGATGAAGATAAAACGCCACCAATATCTTTAGCAGTTTCAAGTGAGTTACTATCTAATTTCCTCCAGATTCATGAAGATGTAAAATATGCAAATACTAGTAGAAATAACCGTGAATCTATATGGTGGGTATGGGGTCCAGCTCAAGCAATAAATACAGGAGATGGTGTTCATGCTATGGCTAGAGTTGCTATATTTGAACAGGAAAATTTCGATAAGAATAATTTATCTAAAGATAAAATACTACATGCTTTAAAGATTTTAGATGAATGTATTCTTTCTGTATGTGAAGGAGATTATCTAGAAAATTCTTTTCAAGAAAGAGCTAATGTAACAGTTGATGAAATNTTAAAATCTGTTGAGAAACAATCAAATTTATANGGATGCACAATCGCATTAGCTGGAATAGGCAATATTACNGATANAAAAAATATTAATACCCTAAAGTACGCTGGANTAGAAATTGGAAAATNCCTAATATTAAGTAATGACTTNAAATTCTTTCTGGATAATAAAAATAATCAAATTNACGATACTGATTTNGGNAAACTTCAGTCNAAAAAAAAGTCTATTATTACATCNCATGCAATTGAAAATGGCACACCNTCAATAAGAAGAAAAATGGGTGAAATATTTATGAAAAGAGTTTTAGAAGATTCAGATCTTAANGAAATAAAAAATATTGTTGAAGAAACTAAAAGTGTAGAATTTGCAGAGACTTATATTTCTAACCAAAAAAATCAACTAATAAACACTATTAAAAATTCATTTTTTCAAACCAATCAAAAAAAACTAATTTCAGACATCATTGAAAATATCAACTAAATAATAACGCATGAAAACATTATCCCAATCAGAAATATACGATAAAAATATTTTTCTAAGAGTTGATTTAAATGTACCAATGACNAATGGTAAAATTAGAGACGANTCAAAAATAACAAGTGTTNTACCTACAATAAAACATTTGATAAAAAATAATAACANAATAATTATTTGCTCCCATTTAGGTAGACCTAAAGGTTCNTACAATAAGGATTTATCTCTTCAGCCTATTGCCTTAAGATTGAGTGAATTTCTTGAAAATATAGAAATTAAAATGATCAATTTACCCTTTGANAATCTCACCANAGACCAATTCAAAAGTTCTAATATATATATGCTTGANAATATACGTTTCGATAACAGAGANGAGTTNAATTCTGAAGTTTTATCTAATGAANTAAGTAAATTTGCAGATATTTATATAAATGATGCTTTTGCTAGTAGCCATAGAAAACATGCATCAACNTATGGAATAACAAAATTTCTACCAAGTTATGCAGGNTTTCTTATTGAAAAAGAAATCANTNCTTTGAACNAATTATTTTCAAAGAAATATTCAAAAAAATTAGCTATCGTAGGCGGNGCAAAAGTCTCNGATAAAATACAGTTGATAAATAACCTATCAAAAAAACTNGATTTTATTCTCATAGGAGGAGGTATGATTTCCGCTTTTGTTCAAAAAAATCATCCAGANCATGAATTTGCANAAGAAATAGTCATAAAAAGTAAAGCAAANATAATTATTCCAGATTACGTTTTAGCGGGAAATGANTTCAATGAAAATACNAAATANAANATCATTAATACGAAAAACATNGAAGATAATTTGAATATAAAAATCTTAGATATTGCGGAAAAATCTTTTNAAAAAATTTCAGNTTATATTTCATACTCNGATATGATTATTTGGAATGGACCCGTAGGNGTTTTTGAATGGNCCAATTTCTCNCATGGAACATTAAAATTNATTGAATTATTGAAGAATGCGAAAGCACAAACNTTCATTGGGGGCGGTTCAACCGCTGAAATAATACATAAAACTTCTNCCGAAAAATTTTTCACNCACATATCTACTGGNGGTGGAGCAACATTAGAATTTTTAGAGGGTAAAGAATTACCAGGTNTAACAGCATTATTATGAANAATAAATCATATATATCTACNGTAATTGCAAACTGGAAAATGCATAATGATTTCAACGNNGCATTAGATCTAGTAATAAAAATTTTTTCATANTGTAATATGGCNAAAAACGTAGAAAAAATNATATGTCCTCCNGCNGTNAATNTTATNCCGCTTCATGATCAATTTAAGAATTCTACATTTAGCTTAGGAGCACAAAATATTAACGAAAATANNAAAGGNGCATATACGGGTGAAATTTCNATAAATATGTTAAAAAATTATATNTCACATGCTATCATCGGNCACTCGGAAAGAAGNGAGATNTTTAATGAAANNAACNANACAATATCNCTCAAAGCGAAAGCANTATTAGATAACAAGATTGTNCCTGTTATTTGTNTAGGAGAACCTTTTGANATATATNAAAAAAATAAATCTNTAGAATTTATAAATAATCAATTATTCGAAATTTTTTCTAANATCCAACTAAATAGTGANGTTGTAATAGCATATGAGCCAATTTGGTCAATTGGAAATAAAAANCCAGCNGACCCAATATATGTAGAAAAAATNATAACCAAATCTAAANANTTCTTAAGCACAATGAAACATCTTAGAAACACAAATCTTAAATTTTTATATGGAGGTAGTGTTAGTTCTAAAAATGTATTAGATTATACCAACCAAAAAAATATAGATGGAGTTCTAGTTGGAAGTGCGAGTTTAGATGCAAGCGAATTTGGGAAAATAGTATTAAGCTTATCTAATAATGGATAAAAAAAATAAGATAATTGTAATCGTTGGAGCTACCGCAAGCGGGAAATCTAGTTTGGGTATAAGACTAGCAAAACACCTTAGTTCTGAAATTATAAATGCTGATTCAAGGTTATTTTATAGAGGGCTCAATATTGGAACAGCTAAACCCACTAAGAGTGAATTAAGTATAACTAAACATCATTTAATTGATATTTTAGATCCTGATGAAAAATTTACTCTAAATAATTTTTTGATTTTAGTAAGAAGACAAATCCAAAAATTACATAATGAAAAAAAAATTCCTATAATTATTGGAGGTTCCGGTCAATATATTTGGTCACTTGTAGAAGGTTGGAATATACCAAATGTAAAACCAGATACTGAACTTAGATCAAATCTAGAAAAACAACTTAATCAAAATGGTATTGAGCACCTTCAAGTAATGTTAAAAAATTTGTCTAAAAAACTATACGGGCAAACGGATTTACTAAACCCAAGGAGAATTATAAGATCTATTGAAATTGCAAAAAGTTCTGAAGATAATAAGGTTCAAAAGAACAAAAATCTAACATATGATTCATTTATTCTGGGACTTAATGCAGAAAGAAAATTACTTCACTCTCGAGTGAGAAGTAGGGTAAACAAGATGGTAAATGATGGCTTTATCAAGGAGATAAACACCCTACTTGCAAAAGGATATGATAGCTCTTTGCAGTCGATGAGTAGTATTGGGTATAAAGAATTTATAAATTATGTAAACGGTGAATATTCAAAAGAAGAAGCTATTGAAAAAACTATTATTTCTACTAATAGGTTAATTCGAAATCAAAACAATTGGTTCAAGCAGAGCGATGATAGAATCTGTTGGATAAATAACAACGATGAAGAAAAAAATTTTAATTTGGTAAAAAATGCCATAAAAAAATGGATAAAAACATAAAATTTCAATAATTTAATATAATTTTTTTTTACAATATAAAATAAACTTAAAATTATGATCATTAATTTCACAAAATTACAGGGAGCTGGCAATGGCTATATAGCCATAGATGGTAGAGACATAACCCTTTCCTGGGGGAAATTAGCAAAAGAGATGGGAGACCCTGCTTTCGGAGTTGGTTCAGACGGGATAGTAGTGGTTGAAAAATCGAAATTAGCTTCAATAAAAATGAGAGTATTCAATACAGATGGTTCAGAAGCCGAAATGAGTGGTAACGGTATAAGGTTATTTTCTAAATTTGTAATTGACAATAAAATTTGTTTACCAGTGAATAATGCTCTAGATATTGAAACATTAGGTGGTATCAGAACAGTTTGGCCTGAAATTTCAAATGAAAAAATGATATCTGCTAAAGTAGCAATGGGTAAGCCAACATTCAAAACCGAAGAGGTACCTGTTGATATAATAAAAGTTGAAAATATCTCACCAATCCAAAATTATTCCTTAAAAATCAACAATGATAAATTTAATGAGATTAAAATAACATGCTTGTCTATTGGTAACCCTCATGCAGTTTGTATTTTAGATACCCCTGTAGAAGAATTCCCACTCAATGATATTGGTCCATTAGTTGAAAATCATGAAATTTTTCCAAACAGAATAAATTTCGAAATAGTAAATATAATAAACAAAAATACTATTCGGGCAAGAATATTTGAAAGAGGAGAAGGAGAAACATTATCATCAGGAACAGGAAGTACTGCATCAGCGTGTGCATCTAGAAAGTTAGGATTTGTAAAGGACGAAGTTGAAGTGATTCTTGATGGTGGGGTACTAAAAATCTCATGGGATAATGATGGAGAAGCATACCTTGAAGGCCCTGCAGAAGAAGTTTTCACTGGAAAATGGGAAATCAAAAATGACTAAGGAAATAAATTATTATGAAATTTGCTAAACGAGTTGAACAATTACCGCCATATCTTTTTGTTAATATATCAAGAGCTATTGCAGAAAAAAAGAAACAAGGAATAGATGTTATATCTTTTGGAATTGGAGATCCAGATATTCCTACTCCGCAAAAAGTTTTAGACGCACTTGTAGATTCAGCACAAAAACCAGAAAATCATAAGTATCCTGAAAGTGAAGGACTACCAGAATTTCGTAAGGCCGTGGCTGAATTTTATAAAAATAGATTTAATGTTAATTTAGATTATGAAACAGAGATAATTAATTTAATTGGTGCAAAAGAAGGTATTGCGCATGCCGCTCTATGCTTTATTGACCCGGGTGATATTTCATTAAGTACTAACCCAGCATATCCTGTGTACGAAATAGGTACTATGTTTGCTGGAGGCAAAACTCACTTTTTGAATTTAGAAGAAAAAAATCAATATCTCATTGATTTTACTTCAATTCCAACTAACATAGCAAAAAAAGCAAAAACTTTATGGATAAATTACCCAAATAACCCAACAGGAGCTATTGCTCCTATATCATTTTTTGAAGAAGCTGTTAAATTCTGTAAGGAATTTGATATAGCCCTTCTACATGATGCTGCTTACACTGAAGTAACTTATGATGATTATGTTGCTCCGAGTATTCTACAGATTGAGGGAGCTATGGACGTTGCGATGGAATTTCACTCTTTATCAAAAACAGCTAATATGACAGGTTGGAGAGTAGGCATGGCTGCAGGTAATAAAGACATGGTCAATGCCCTTATGAGAGTAAAATCTAACATAGATTCTGGCTTATCTCAATCTAATCAACATATGGGAATAGCAGCGTTGAAACTTAGTCATGATTGGTATAATCAAAACAATGAAATTTATAAAAAAAGAAGAGATAAAGTAGTAGATGTATTAAATAGTATTGGAGTAAAAACAGTAAAGCCTAAAGGTGGCTTGTACATATGGACGCCTGTACCAAAAGGTTATACATCTGCTGAGTTTGCGGAGAAATTACTAAATGAAGCAAACGTTGTTGTAACCCCTGGTAATGGATACGGTGATGCCGGTGAAGGTTATATTAGACTTTCATTAACTATTCCTGATGACCAAATAGATGAAGGATTAAGTCGACTGTCTAAAATTAGAGTTAGCTCCTAAATAATACTTAATGCCTAAACATAAAACCTACAAAACTGGACCGTTCTTTGAAAGAGCAGTACTTGTTGGTATAAGTTTAAGAAACGAAGAAAGTAATTGGAGCATAGATGACTCTCTTTCAGAACTTTCTCAACTATCAATAGCTGCACAAACTAATCCGATAACTCGATTTTCACAATCATTAAATTCTCCTAGTCAAACGTATTTAGGAAAGGGTAAATTAAACGAACTAAAAGATTTGATTAAAGAAAAAAAAATAAATGTTGCAATTTTCGATGATGAATTAAATCCAAATCAACAAAGAATGCTAGAGGACCATTTAAAAATAAAGGTTATTGATAGAACAGCACTAATTATTGATGTGTTTGCGCAAAGAGCAAATACAAAAGAAGGACGTTTACAAATTGAATTAGCCCAAACAGAATATTTGTTACCTAGATTAGCTGGTCAATGGTCACATCTTGAGAGATTAGGTGGTGGTGTAGGAACTAGGGGACCTGGTGAAACTCAAATTGAAACTGACAGAAGATTAGTTAGAAAAAAAATTAGTAGAATTAAAAAAGAAATAGTTAGAATCCAAAATCAAAGAGAGAACCAAAGAAATAATAGATATAATAATTTAACTAATAATGTTTCAATGGTTGGATATACAAATGCAGGTAAATCAGCACTTTTTAATAACTTAACTAGCTCAAAAGTAATCGAAAAAAATCAATTATTTTCAACATTAGATACTACTTCGAGAAAATTATTTATAAACACAGAGCTAAATTGTATAATAAGTGACACTGTTGGCTTTGTAAATAAACTTCCACCTATACTAGTAGCTGCATTTAAAACAACACTTGAAGAATCGATTAATTCTCAGTTATTATTACATGTTTCAGATATATCAAGCCCGTACCTTATAGAGCAAATCATTATAGTAAACAAACAGCTTACTGAACTAGGAATAGGAGATAAATCAAAAATTTTAATACTAAATAAAAAAGATCTAATTAGCAAAAATGAATATGACGCAATTGATAAAAATATTTATAAAAGAATATATGAAACTGGAATAAAATATGAAGATATAATATTAACTTCAGCTCAAGAGAATTGGGGTATAAAAGAAATCAAATCATCCATACAACAATTCTTCAGCTAATAAACCCCTTATCGAACGTCGCACTATCATTGTTATGTAAAGTAGGCAGTAGTACTAGAATCCTACATCAAATCCGAGTAAAATAAATAATATGAAAATAATTCTACTTACATTATTCTTAACTATTTTTGTTACTGGGTGTTTTAATAGTTCAGAAGAATCTGACAAAAGTGAACATACAAATAATTCCAAGAACTTTACTGATGAAAATATTTCAGACGAGTTAAAAATTATTTGGGAAGCATATGAAATATTATCCCAAGAATATATAGATAAAGATAACCTAAAGCCTGAAAAGCTCGCAGAAGACGCTGTTAGAGGTATGTTGAACTCACTAAATGACCCTTACACATCATATGTACCCCCTGAGACCTTTAAAATCGACCAAGATACTTTTATGGGACATTTTGCTGGTATTGGTGCAAATGTAGAAGCTTCCCCGGATAATAACGGAATAATAATTACTAAACCTCACTCAAATACCCCTGCAGAAGCTGCGGGAATAAAGGCTGGAGATAGAATAATACAAATTGATGGTGAAGACTCCACAAAAATGACCTTAAGCGAAGCTGTTAACAAAATCAGAGGAGAAAAAGGTACACCAGTAACTCTTACGATTATAAGAATTGGAGTAGAAAACGAACTTGACATAACAATTATAAGAGATACTATTGACACTCCAAGTGTTAAGTCAAATGAGGTGCCTGATACAGATTTTGTTAGAATTATTATTTCTCAGTTCACCGCCAAGACTCATGATGAAATTATTAAAATTATTGATAAACATACCGATGAAAATAAAAAAGGTTTTATTTTGGACTTAAGAGGTAACCCTGGAGGCCTTCTTAGCGCTACAGTAAATGTAGCTTCCCTATTCATAGATGAAGGTCTTATTACATACGAAATAACCTCCGACGGCAATCAAGAAGAGTGGAAAGTAAGAAAAACAAAGGATTATACAAACTTACCAATTGTCACTTTAGTTGATAGATATTCAGCAAGTGGTTCTGAGGTGCTAGCTGGAGCATTACAAGATTATAAAAGATCAATAATAATTGGAGAAAAAACTTTTGGTAAAGGAAGTGTCAACATGATGAGTTCTCTATCAAATGATGGAGGTATCTATGTAACAATAGGAAGATGGTACACCCCAAATGGAAGGTTAATTGAAGGGCTAGGAATAGAACCCGATTTAATTATTGAAAATCAATTATTATCCAAATCAAATGCCTATGATGAAGATTTTACTGACTTACAAGTTAATGCAGCCATTACACAATTAAACTATGAGATAAGTAAATAATATGAAACAAAAAGACTCAAGCTTAGCAACTAACCGTAAGGCCAGATATGATTATTCTATTTCTGAAACATTTGAGGCTGGATTGGTGCTTTTAGGAACTGAAATAAAATCTATTAGAGAAGGTAAAATAAGTATTTCAGAGGGATACATTTACATAAAAAATGATGAAGCATGGCTAGAAAATACAAATATTCCTATTTATTCACCAGCAGGAGAATTCAACCAACACGACCCCTATAGGTCTAAAAAATTACTACTAACAAAAAAACAGATAAATTATATAAAAAGTGAAATTGAAAAATCTGGTTTTTCTGCAATTCCGTTAAAAATATACATAAAAAATAGAGTTGCAAAATTGCTACTTGGAATTGGTAGAGGCAAGAGACAGTATGATAAAAGAGAGGTAATAAAAAAAAGAGATTCTAATAGAACAATTGAAAGAGCAATGAAAAAAAGAATTTCCGATTTTCAAAAGTAATAGATATAAATATATAATATAAAAATGGGGACGCGTGGTTTAGACAGGAATTTAGGTTTTTGATTTGCGGGTCGTGGCGCCGTGCACCACGTTAAAAGCGGCAAAATTATAAATGGCGATAAAGAATTCGCTCTCGCTGCTTAATAAATAGTTAGCGACGTTCAAAATTATTTCTGCTCGATGGATTTTTTTGAGCGACGATTAGTCGAGCTGCAGTGTATGATTCGTTAGTACCATACAACTAAGAAATTACTAACTGGTCATTGTAATTTCTGCCGACGGGATTATTACAGTGATAAGATTTTTTCCGACGGCTACACTCGTAGAGATCAAATTTTTAACTTTTCTGGACGGGGAGTTCAACTCTCCCCCGTCTCCACCATAATTTAAATTTTTGACCTTAAGGTGTAACCTGATAATGGGCCAGAAAAAATAATTTTACCATCATCTATTTCTATTATTTCATCTGAAAACATGATCGCAGAATTGATATCATGCGTAACAAGAATAATAGTTTTTTGTAAAGATTGTATTTCCTTGAGTAGTTTGTAAAATTCTAGTTTAGATTCTTGATCAATTGAAGATAGTGGCTCGTCCATTATAATAATATCTCTAGATTGAGAGAGGCAAAATGCAAGCCAAACTCTTTGTTTTTCACCCTCAGACAAATCATAAAAATATTTTGAATATAATTTTTTTATACCACACTGAGAGAGATATTTTTCTACTAGTTTATATTTATATTTTTTATCTATTTCTAATAAATTCATACCAGCCAAAACAATCTCAAAGACTTGAAGAAAAGGAGGATCTTGTATTGCTTGAGGAATATAAGAAAATTCTTCATGATTTGGGGCGATTATCTCTCCATTTGATGGATTTATATTTGAGGTTAAGAGATTTAACAAAGTAGTCTTGCCAGAACCATTAGCTCCAACAATACTTGTAAATTTTTCAGTAGTTATAGAAATATTAATTTTATCTAAAATTTTTACCTTATTCACAATATAATCTACATTTTCAAATAACATTTTCATTTTAGCCGTAACCTATAACCTATATAAATCATTAATGGTGCTGCAAATGCTGTAGTTACCATTCCAACAGGTAATTCAATTGGTGAAAATAAACTCCTAGCAACTTGATCTGCAAAAAGAACAAATACCCCTCCAATTAATGTTGTTGAGATTAATAGTTTTTTAGAATCATTTCCTATAATGTTTCTAGCTAAATGAGGAGACAATAAACCAACAAAACCAACTATACCTGCAGCGTAAACTGATGTTGATGCAAGTAATCCAGCTATAGTTATACAAACTAATCTTGATTTGGAAGGGCTAATTCCCAATGTTTTTGCAAGTGTATCTCCTAAAAGCAAAGGAGTAAATGACCTGATAAAAAAGATTGATATAACTACAGATAATAAAAATATAAAAATAGTATAAGATAATATCTCCCAACTACTTGATGAAAAAGATCCTGATATTAGCCCTAATGCTTGAGATGGAAAAACCTTTCCATATGATACTACTCCTGTACTAAGTGCAACGCTAATAGCGCCTAAAGCAATACCAATAATTGTAATTTTTATAGGAGGAAAATCTTTTCTATAGAGTAAAGCTACTAAAATTGAAGAAATAATTAGTCCTCCAATAATACTTGAAAGAAATAAATTAAAATTGCTAAAAGTTATAATTCCCGCGACTACAAAAGCTTTGAAAAAACTAGCTCCTCCTCCTATTCCAAAAATATGAGGATCTCCAAATGGAGAGCGTGTTGAAAACTGTATTAGAGCCCCAGAAAGACCTAGACTGCAACCTACAAAAAAACTACAAAGAATTCTAGGGATTCTAATATCCCAAATAATTGTATAAAGAAGATTTTCTTTATCACGATTTATAATTACAGAAAAAACTTCCTGTAAAGAATTGTCATAAGCACCCTTAGATAGTCCCCAATATACTGAAACAAGTGCAAGGAATACTAAGAGTGCATATGAATAATTTTTTTTCAATTTATAGAATTAAAAGTTTTCTTTCATGAAAGCAACAGCATCAACAATGCGTGGGCCTGGTGAATTAAGAAATATCACTACATCTGATTCAACGACCTTATTTGTTTGCATAGCTTTTAAGCCTTTAAATGGTGGAATAAAGCCTAATGACTGAGACAGCCTAGGAGCAGGCTCAGGAGCAGGCGTTATTGTGAATATCATATCAGGATTTGCTCTCAAAATTTGCTCGGTAGACATAAGTGCAAAGCCTGGATAAGGACCACTATCTTCTGCATCACCAGCAGCATTTTCAAGTCCTGCTAAACTTGCAATTAAGCCTGTATATGAACTTTTTGTAGCTGCATATAAGTTTTGATCCTGATCACCTATTAGCATTAGAGCAGTTTTACCCTCTGCACCTGTACCATATGTCTTTAAATCTTGTTTTATAACCTCTATAACACTTTGCGCATATCCTGTGTCTCCAAGAATAGTTCCTACATTTGACAATGAGTTATATAAATCATCAATAGTTTCTATCTTAATTGCAAACACTTTCAAGCCTAATTGTTGCAGCTGCCCTATGAATCTTGACTGAGTTAATGCTTCTATGATAACTAAGTCTGGGTTTTGTGCAACTAATTCTTCAATAGAAGGATCATATGAGCTACCTACACTTGGTAAATTATTTACCTCTGCTGGGTACCTTGAAGCCCTGTCTCTTATTACTGAGGTGCCTCCAACCTTGTATAAAATTTCTGTAGCACTTGGACTAATAGTTGCGATCCTAGTTGGAACAGAGTCAAATGTAACTTTGTTACCAAGGGCATCAGTCACAGAAAATTCAACTTTTACCTCTTCAGCTTTTTTTGCGGGTAATGGATCTGCAGCCGGCTCAGGTTCTATAGCTGGCGCAGCTTTTTCTGCAGCCAAGGGTTGCATAGGTTTTGATGACACATTATCCCCTGCTGATGAACAAGCAACAGACATAATTAATACCATCATGAATAATATTTTTAACATTTTTTGTATTTCTCCAATAAATTGTTTACTTAACTAGTACACTTTTAATTTTACTAATTTCAAAATATTTTTGTAGTACAAATTTTATAATTTTATGTAATTTTTCTAGATGACATAATATACGTGATATGGTAATATTTCCTAAATACTCAGAAAACTCATTCTCTCATTAGTCACTTATCGGTGTATAGAAATTCATAATAACTTTAATATAAATGACAGTAAATTTTATCACGGATGGTATATAGCATTTGTATCTTTTATTTCTATTGGAACCGTTCTTGGAACTACTCAATTTGTATTTGGCCTTTTCATAATCCCACTCGAGAAAGAATTTGGCTGGTCGCGAACCGAGGTTAATTTGGCATTAACTTTCGGTGGAATAACTTCATCATTAATTTCTCCGTTTATAGGAAATACTTTAGATAAATATGGTCCTAAGAAAACTATGATTATTTCAATACTTTTAGTTGCAACTGGATTTTTATTAAGATCACAAACTCAAAATCTTTTATCTCTATATATTTTTACTATACTTATGTTTTTAGGGGTACCTGGTTCAACAATAATGCCAGCTTCAAAATTAATAATCACTTGGTTTCCAAAAACAACCGGTAGGATGATGGGTGGAGTAACCTCAGGAAATAATTTAGGAAGCGCCTTTGCAGTACCAGTCGTTGCTACCCTGATTACAATATTTGGTTGGCGATTAACTCATTTAGCAATTGGTTTTTCATTGATAATATTACTTTTCATAATTTTGGTTGTAATTAAGGATGATGATAAAAAACTTATAAGTCAAAAATATAATTCAATTAAAAAAGATAAAGCAATATCTGCCAAATCAAGTTTATTAGAAAACATATATAGAAACCACATATTCTGGTTGATAATTCTAGGTATGACATTACAACAATTTTTAAGATTTGGGGTGGTTAGTCAATTAATTCCTCACTTTGATCAAATTGGTTTATCATTATCAATTGCTTCTGTATTAATGATCATTCTTTCGATAGGGGGAGCTTCAAGTAAACTAATATTTGGTCCATTAAGTGAAAAAATAACAGCCAGAATAGCATTCATAGTAATAATGATTCTCCAGACTATTGGACTGATAATATTACTTTATTCGCAATCGATAATATTTATTTGGATATCAATTGTTATTATGGGGTTAGGAATGGGAGGTGTAGGAGCATTAACACCTTTAGTTTTATCGGAAATTTTTGGAACAAAAAATTTAGGTCAAATAATAGGAGTAAGTAGAGTTGGCCTTGTAGCACCAGCAATAGCTGGGCCTATATTAGCCGGATTGATTTATGATAAATATAATAACTATAATTTTTTATTTTGGATTATGATTATTTTACTCATAATATCGATTATATGTTTTATAACAGCATCCCTTTCACATAAAAGTATAACTAGAAATATTTCAAGTATCAAAATAAAACAAGAAAAGAGGACCTAACGGCCCTCTTTTCTTGTTTTATTTTCATGAAAGCTTGGTCACAAACTTACAAGTTTTATTTAGAAGATAATCCTTCTACTAATATTGAAACGTTATTTTCTATCCAATCAATATATGATTGATCAGCAGATTTCATATTTTCAACAGTCATCCCTGTAATCAGAGTTATGCCTGTATCATCAACAATAGAATCTGCCAACTTCTTAGCTACGTTGTCTTCAACAACAAGAAAATTCGCTTTAGTGTCATTGATTACATCCAGCATTTCAATATACTTTGCACTTGTAACCTCCAAATCTTCAAGGTTGTAAGCATACACATTGCCAGCAGCGCTTAATGAATACTTAGTAATCAAGTATCCTAATGATTCATGCATTGTTATAAAAGGAACACTTGAAATCATAGAATTATCAATTTTTTCTTTAGTTTGAGCAGCAAAATCGACTAATTTTTTTGCATATACAGCCTGATTATCAAAATATGATTTTTCATTTTCAGAGTCCAAAGCTGCCATAGTTTGACTAATTTTTTCTGTAGCAAGAATAACTCTATCTATATCGAACCAGAAATGTGGGTCAAACTCACCATGATCATGACCTTCATGACCAGCATGGTCATCATGTTTATCTTCATCACCGTGATCAGCATGGTCATCATGTTTATCTTCATCACCGTGATCAGCATGGTC
>PASL01000005.1 GCA_002712125.1 Chloroflexota bacterium
TTTTACGAGTTAATGATACCTGCAAAGATGCAGAACAGTTAGTTATCATTGAATAAAGATTACTCACAATGTGTGCTTGTAATTGATATTGGTAGTTCATCTATCAAGACAAACTTATATTCAATGCAGGCACACTTACTATCTGAATTTTCTTCACAAATTTATCACTCTATTGATACCGATAAAAATGGAAAATTTATACAAAATCCAGCCTTGTTGGTAAAAAAAATTGTCCAGTCAATTGATTTGACTTTGGATAAATCTAAGGGAAAAATAGGGAGAATTATGGCTGTTGGTGTTGACTGTATGTCAAGCACGTTACTAGCAATAGATAAAGATGGCAAACCGCTAACTCCGGTATATTTATATTCAGATACTAGATCATTCAGGGAAGTTGAAAAAATTCAAAAAAATTTTGATCCTGGTAAACTTTTTGATGATACTGGTGTTACTCAACATACATCATATATCCCTAGTAAAATCTTATGGATTAAGAAAAACTTAAAATATAATGTGGACAAATTTATAGATTTTTCTACATATTTTTATTCTGAAATTTTTGAAGATTTTCATTATGATTCGAGCTTTTCTATTGCTTCATGGAGTGGATTACTTGATAGAAAAAAATTAACTTGGCACAAAGAATTATGCTCTTATCTCCAAATAAATGAAAATAATTTACCTAATTTATATTCTTATGATAAAAAATGCCTGGGATTAAAAAAAGAATATAAAAACAGGTGGACTAAATTACGTGATATTCCTTTTTTTCTAGCAGTTGGTGATGGTTTATCTGCTAATATTGGTTCTGGGGCTACCAAAATTAATCGAATTGGCCTGACAATAGGTTCAACTGGTGCAATACGCTTATTACTTCCTAAATCTGATAAACAAATATTGCCTGGTCTTTGGGAATATCAATTTACAGACAAATACTCTCTTTTAGGTGGATCTTTTTCAGAGGGGGGAAATATAATTTCCTGGGCTAAGGATAATCTAAAGTTATCAAACGTAAGCAATATAGATTCAATTTTAACAAATAAAAAACCAGCAGATCATGGAATTTCAATTTTACCTTTTTTTGGTGGTGAGAGATCAATTGGCTGGAATGATAATGCCAAAGCTGTAATTAGTGGGCTAACCTTTTCCACTCAACCAGAAGATATTTTACAAGCAATGCTAGAATCACTTGCTATAAGATTTTCTTTGGTATTAGATATGATTAAGAAATATTCTACTAAAGATTTTAATATTATTCTTTCTGGAGGAGTTTTTCGTAGATCAAACTGGTTTAAGCAAACTTTATCAGACATACTTACACACCCTTTAGAAATTTTAGAAGAACCTGAAGAAACATCACGAGGTACCGCTATATTAGCTATCATGGGTATTACCAACAATTTTGAATTTTCTAATTTTACAATTAAAAATACATCAATAATAAATCCCTCCAAAAATAATATAGATGTTTATTCTGAGGAAAAAATAAAACATATAGAATTATATAAAAAAATGAATAATATAGACTATGATTTATAAAATAGCCGTAATTGACGATTACCTAAATATAACAAAGGACCTGATTAATTGGTCAGAGATACCAAATGCTAGGGTGGATTTTTATACTGATACACTTGCTGATAAAAAGGAATTTATTCGAAGGCTTCTCCCTTATAATATTATTGTAATTATTAGGGAAAGAAGTAAATTCACAAAAGATATACTTGAAAATTTACCAAATCTTTCATTGATTGCAGCAAGTGGTACAGGATTAGCTAATATAGACTTGCTGTCTGCTAAGAAAAACAATATCCATATATCTACTACCAAAGGTATTAGAAGTAGCTCAGGAGAAAGTACAGCTGAGGTAACTTGGGCATTAATTTTGGCACTTTCGAAGCAATTGGTCGTTCACCATAAAAATTTTACATATGGGATGTGGCAAAGTGAAAAAATTGATGAATTATATGGTAAAAAAATTGGGATTTTAGGATTAGGTCGCATTGGATTACGGGTTGCCAAAATTGCTCAAGTATTTGGAATGGAAGTCATAGGTTGGAGTCGAACAAAAAATAAAAAAAGAGCAGATATAAATAATATTAGGTTAGTTGCCAAAGATGAGTTGTTTTCTGAATCCGATTATTTATCTGTTCATTTGAAATTATCAAAAGAGACTGTCAACTTTATTCGATTAAGAGAAATGAAAATGATGAAAAAATCAGCATATATTATTAATACTGCAAGGGGTCCAATTGTAAATGAAAATGATCTTATATATGCATTAGAAAAAAAAATTATTTCAGGTGCAGGACTTGATGTTTTTGAAGTTGAACCTCTACCAAAAGAACATAAATTGGTTCACTTAGATAATGTGATTCTGAGTCCTCATCTTGGTTATGCTACTATTACAAATATTAAGGAATATATGGAAATTTCAAAAAATAATATTATTTCATTTTTAGATAATCAATAAATTATTCGGGAGTTCTTCCTTTTTCATCTGAATGTCTGTCAACTCTTTCATTTATAATATCTCCCATAATTCTTCTTGCCTCGTCAATTATATCTATATCAGGGGCATTTTCATCATCTAACATTTCAGCTTCATCGATCCATCCCCATATTTCTTCTTGGGCTTCTCTTAACTCTTTCGCAGTCATCAGATTAAGTTTTAAGTTGTTAAGATGTACTGGGAAATTGTCAAACTTATTATCCATTTTTTACTTCGTGCCCTCCAAAGCCTTTTCTCATTGCAGATAATACTTTACTGCTAATTGGATTAGTTTGCCTTGATCTAAATCTGGCAAATAACGCTGCGGTTATTACAGGAGTAGGAACTCCTAATTCAATAGATTCTTCAATAGTCCATCTTCCTTCTCCAGAATCATCAACATATGAACTGAAATTATCAAGGTTTTTATCATTATTTAATTCATCAGAAATTAAATCAATTAACCATGATTTAATTACGCTACCATCCTTCCAGTTATATACTATTTCTGAAATGTCTAGGTTATATTCAGATTTGTTTCTTAATAACTCAATACCTTCTGCAATAGCCTGCATCATTCCATATTCAATACCATTATGTATCATTTTGACATAGTGTCCAGAACCACTTTTTCCTACGTACAAATTACCATTAGAATTTTTTGGTGTAAGTGAATTGAAAATAGGTCTTAATTTTTCGTATATATTTTTTTCTCCACCTATAGTTAGGCAATATCCATTTTTTAGCCCCCATATTCCCCCACTAGTTCCACAATCAACAAAATCAATATTTCGTAGCTTTGCTTCATTAAACCTTTCTCTGGTCAGTTTATAATTGGAGTTTCCTCCATCAATAATTATGTCTTTAGGTGATAAAATATTTAGGAGTTTCATAAAAGTATTTTGGGTTATTTCTCCTGCTGGTAACATCATCCATACTATTTTAGGAGAAAAATCTAAAGTCTTAATTTCTTCAATAGAATTAATTATTTTTACACCAGATTTTTCTATGATGTTGGTTTGATTTTTGTCAGAATCATATCCAATAACATTATGGTTGTCTTTAATTAACTTTTTGGCAATATTTCCTCCCATTTTCCCAAGCCCAACAATAATTATATTCATTCAATGATTCCTATAATAATTCATAAATCTTATTAGAATTTTCAAGATTATTATAAGTATTTAGTATATCCATTGAAATTGAGTTACTAAAATCTTTTTCAGAAATTTTTTCATTAATATAGTCTTTTAGTACTAACTCATAATTATAGTCTGATATTACTACACCATTAATCCCGTAAGAATTTCCATAAATTTTCGGTTTGTTAAGATTTTTTTTATAAGCACTAGAGTTTCTTATTAGTATAGAATTTTTTCTATCATCCAAATGTATCATAGCGCTAGCAGTTGATATAAAGTCAGAATCGGTGTTATCACCAATAATCCATATATCAGGATTTATACTGAAATTATGTAGATTTTCTACTATATTAACTAACATAATTTTATCTACATCGTTGTTTTCGCCAAAATTTCCCAAATCTTTTTCAGATGGTTTTATAACTAATTCTAATATAAGATTTGCGCCATTTTGCCTAATCTGATCACAAACTAATTTTAGATCATAAAGTGGCTTGTAGCTTTTATCAATAATTTTGCTAACATCTAATTTTATTGTCTGATATTCATAATCAATATTTGTAGGTTTACGGTTGTTTTGGTTGATACCAGTAGATATATGATTACTCTTGGCTCTTAATATACTTGATTCACTAATATGATCATCTCCCAACAGTAAAAAACTTTCTTTATTTATGGATGTTTTAGTTAGTCCAATAATACTTTTGGTAATGATGTTATAAAAATCGGAAACTTTTTTATTAATTATTGAATCTTGTAATAAATCAGTATTAAATACCTTGTTTTTTATATCCAAGGGGTTGCTTATATCTACTAGAATATTATTAACGTTTTGTTGTTCGGACATAGTCATAATTATACTCTCAGTCTTAGAACTCTTTTCGCAATTTTTTTCATAATATCATACTCACTCAAAGCTTGTGCATCAAGGATTTTAGATAATTCATAATATTTACTATTTTCATCCACAATATAGTTGTTTTCAATAAAAATATAAGCAACATTTTTTATCCCTGACTTAAAAAATTGGCCTATAGAATGAAGATATCTTGGAGCTTCAAACACTATGCACGATTTCTGATGTTCACTATAAATTATCTTTTGTATATTTTTTATTAAATTATGAGATTTTTGTGAGTTGTCACTATAGTTTAATATAACTACATAATTAATTGTTGAATCGATTTTTAGAAGACTAAAATCATCATACTGGGATTCAACATTATTTTTTTTGATTAAGTATTTTTGAGTAAGATCTTTTGACTTTTGAACATTAGGCTGATCAAATGGGTTAACATTCATTAATTTTCCCATAATACTCACAGCCATTTGCCATTTGAAAAATTCCCCAGATATACAATTTGGATTTTTTGGGAAATTAATAATTTTGATAGGTATATTATTGGCTAACAGTTTTTTTCCATAGGCTTGAGTTTTTTTATCAGGTTCAATAAGTAAAAATATTCTATTTGATAGCCTAGTATTATCTAATTTATTATTTTCATTAACTATTGGTAGAAAACCTTCATTTTTTTTACCTAATGATTCTGATAAGAGTTGCTCTAGCCAAAGAGAAAAATTTTTTGTTTTTTTACTACTAATTATATTAATTATATTTAATTTGTTTTTGTAGCAACTCATTAGAAATGCTGCTAATTCTATGGCTGGATTTGAAAAATCGTTTTTTAAGCATTTTTGTTTCATAGTAATTGCATGTTTTTTAAGATCATCAATGTTATACCTTGCAAGATATGCGGGTAAAATTCCATATTCACTTAGTGATGAATATCTTCCGCCTATATTATTTGCAGATTTAATATGCATAAAATATTTATTGTCATTTTTAGGATCTATATCTGAAATTTTGATAATATTTTTTGTTTTGACAAATAAATTTTTTATAAAAAATTCTTCTAATGCTTTAGTTTCGACAGTTTCCCCAGATTTAGAACAAAAAATAAAAAGTGAATTTTTTATAATGATTTTTAGTTGGATTTTTTTGATATCTGCAACTTTTATAGTGTCTAGACAAAATATTTTGATTTTGTGATTATATTCAGAAAAGCCTAATAATGTTTTAGCTGATTCAATACTTCCGCCCATACCAATAAATATAATATTTTCAATTTTTTCGTCTACTATTTTATTTTTTACACGAATGAACTTTTCACTTATTTTTGTTATGTTTTCTGGAAGATCAATCCATCCTAAATACTTTCTCAGAGATTTATCCATAATAAAATTTTTTATGATTTCATCATTAATTATTTTATCTTGAATTAAATTCGAATTTTCATTAATTTTTTTTAAATTTTTCAACTTTTCAATTTTGATAATTTTTGATTTATTTTATCTATTAAAGAATCATATGAATTACTAAACGCCTTAATTCCGTTTTGTAATAATTGAGAAGTTATTTCATCAAAATTTATTCCATTGTTTGATAAATTTTTCATATTTTCTTCTGCTTGTTCAATATTTTCTATTAGTGAATTATTTGGTTTTCCTGAAATTGAAAAATTATTAAAAGCTTCCAAAGGTATTGTATTAATTGTTTCTTCTCCTACAAGATTGTCAAGGTATAAATTCTTATCATAGTCGGGATTTTTTACACTAGTGGATGCCCATAATGGTTTCTGTACTTTCGCGCCTGTACTATATAATGGGAAAAATGAACCTTGTCCATACAAGTTTTTATCAAAGATTTTTTTATATTCATTATAAGCTAACTTAGCATTTGAAATACCTATTTTCCCTCTTAAATCTGAATTTATATCAAGTAAATTATCAATAGCTGTATCAATTCTACTTATAAAAAAAGAAGCTACTGAACATACAGAATTAGTGCTACCTCGACCTAATTTTGCGTACTCCGTTAATCCATCTAAGTAGGCATAAGCCGTTTTTTTGTACTGTTCAACAGAAAATAAAAGTGTAATGTTTACATTTATTCCCTTAGAAATTAATGTTTTAACAGCAATAAATCCTTCCTCAGTTCCAGGTACTTTTATCATTACGTTTGGCTCGTTGATTTTATTCCAGAGTCTTTGGGCTTGTTTTATTGTTGATTCTGAATCATTTGCATATTGAGGTGAAACTTCAATGCTGACATACCCGTCATTAAAATTAGAAGATTGGTAAGTTTTACTTAATAAATTTGCGGCATTTTTTATATCTTCTACTGCTAATTTTTCAAAAATTTCCTCTGTATTTTTAGATGTTTTTGAATATTGAATAAGTGAAGAATCATAAGCATTTCCCTCGCCAATAGCTTTATCAAAAATAGTTGGGTTAGAAGTTATTCCTGTTATACCATCATTAATTAGATTTTCAATTTTCCCAGATTCTATCATTTCTCGACTTATAGAATCTAACCATAATGACTGGCCCCTAGATTTTGTTAATTTAATTATTTTATTCATTATTTTCAATCTTCTTTACTTTATCTAATCTTCTGATAAATCTATCTTCGTTACTTTCTAATTTTGCTTCTATAAATGCAATTACTAATTCTTCTGCTAAAGCAGCTCCAACAACTCTTGCTCCTAGGCATAGTACATTCATATCATCATGTTTGACACCCTGAGCCGCTGAATATGTATCATGACATAAACCGGCTCTAACTCCTTTAAATTTATTTGCAACTATATTTGCTCCAACCCCACTTCCGCAAACAATTATTCCTTTTTTTGCTGTGTTGTCTTGAACTGCCTTTGCTACCGGAGCAGCAAAGTCAGGGAAATCATCATCTGGATCATTTTCGTATGCACCCATATCTAAAACTTCATGGCCCATGCGACTAATTATTTTCATGATATCTTTTTTTAGTGGAAACCCACCATGGTCAAATCCTATTGCAATTTTCATATTTCTTCTTTCTTTTTCTATTTTATCCAAAAAAGGTGAGAACCTTGAACCTTAGTTCTTATTTTATAGAGTGAAGTATCTCCACATATATATAATGTTTTACCATCTTTATCCCCAAAGACCAAATTAGCTGTGGCCTGCTCGGGTACAAGTATTTTTCCTAAAAGTTTACCAGAGTAATCATAACAGTGAACTCCATCTTTTGCACTGGTCCAAATGTTATCATTGATATCTACTCTAAACCCATCAGGTATACCTGGCCGAACTGTAGCGAATAATCTTTTATTACTTAGTTTATTATCATTAACATCAAATACAGATATTGTGCCTGGTTCTCCTGAATCTGCTATATAAAGTTTAGTTTCGTCATCTGAAAAAGCTAAGCCATTTGGTCTATCACATGTTTTATCAACAATTGATGTTTTATTAGAATTAGGTTCATAAATATAAGTATAATTACCTCCGATTTCAGATTTTCTTTGATTTCCTTCTCTCTCTGAAATAATCCCGTATGGTGGGTCTGTAAACCAAATTGTTTTATCATTTTTTATGACTAAATCATTAGGAGAGTTAAGTCTTTTGCCATTATATTTACTAGTTATTTCTATGATTTGATTCTCTGAATCAGTTAAGGTTATTCTGTTTGTTCTATGCTCACAAGAAACTAGATTTCCATCAATATTTCTGTAATTACCATTAGAATTATTCGAAGGTTCCCTATGGATAAAAGTTTGTTGCTTATCGATTTCATATCTAAGCATTCTATTATTAGGAATATCTGACCAGATTACTAAGTTCCCTTCAGGGAAATAAACTGGTCCTTCTGCCCATTCACAACCTTTCCATAAATTAACAAGTTCTGAGTTATGATCAATTAATTGTAAAAATTTATCATCATGTATCTCTACAGGATTTACTTTTCTTTTTTCCAAGACTTCATTAGAAGTTTCGTCTCTATGATTTTCCCAAATTTTACTTTTAGCTAGCATTATTACATCCTTAATTAGATTAAATTTAATTTCCAAACGGAACTTGTTGCGGTTATAAACAAAGTTTTATTATTTTCCATTCCAAAACACAAATTAGCACAAACTTCTGGTGTATTAATTTTACCTAATAATTTTTTATTTTCATCATATATTTGTACCCCACTGCCTGAAGATGTCCATAAATTATTATTGTCATCAATTTTTATTCCATCAGGAACATAAGGTTCGACTTTAGCAAATATACTTGGGTTTTGAACTTTATTGTTTAATAAATCAAAAACTATTATATTATTACTTCTAAATTCGCCATGAGTTCTTCCTGTGTCACTAATATATAGTTTATTTTCATTTTTCGAAAAACAAATACCATTTGGTTTATCAAAATCTTCGCTTACAATTGTAATATTTTTATTTTTAGGCTCTATTTTATACACTCTATTTCGATCTTGCTCAGGAGCTTGACCATGACCAAGTTCAGTTTCTAAAAAACCGTAATCAGGATCTGTAAACCATATAGAATCATCTGATTTTACTACTACATCGTTTGGAGACGTCAGTTTTTTACCATTATATGAATCAGCAAGTATAGTTATATCACCATTATGTTCTAATCTGATAACTTTCCTTTTCGATGTTAGACAAGATATAAGTCGCCCTTCATTATCAATTGTATTTCCGTTCGCGTGCCCACTTGGATTTCTAAATACTCTTGTTCCTTTGCTTTCAGACCATTCAAAAATTGTATTATTAGGTATATCGCTAAAAATTAATCTTTCTCGACTTTTATCCCAACATGGCCCTTCAGTGAATGAAAAATTTCCGGGTAATTTTTCTAATTGATAATTTGTGTTTATGATTGAGTGAAATTTTTCATCAAAAATTTCAAAAATTTTATTTTTATCCATAATACAACCTTCAAAGTAATATATTATTTATTTTAACAGATAAAATTATTTTTATAGATAATATATTAATAAGTCATAAAATATGAATATAGAAATTAAAACGTCATTGAGCGATGAACAATTTATGGCTGGTTCAGCTAAGTCAGTTATTACACCTCCTGTTTCATTCCCAATATTTAGTCCAGAGTTCAAGACTCGTAAATCAGAAGGGATATTGGATGACTTGCTATGTAGAGTAGTAACCATTGATATTTTTGGTAAAAAAATAATATTTATCAGTCTTGATATTTGGGGTATTTCAGATTATCTTCAAACAAAAATTTTAAACCTAGTTTCAAAAAACATAAAAGTTAGTCAACAAGACATTTTTATTTCATCAACAGGAAATGCTACATCTCCTTCAATTAATGAAGATGAAAAAATATATGAAAATTACTATAATTATTTGCCAGAACAAATCCTTAGTGCAACTTATATGGCTATAGGAAACTTAGCTCCAGCATCAATAGGATCTTTCGCAACCAAACTTCCTAATGTGTCTACTTTTTATGAAAAAGAAAATTATCCTGGTAACCCGGCACTTTTTGTTACAGAAATTATCGGAAAAGAAAACAATACTATTGCTAAAATTTATAATTTTTCTTGTCCTGCAAATATTATGGGAGAAGAAAATCTTAGTTGGACAGCTGATTTCCCTGGATACTCATCTTGGGCTTTAGAACAAAAATATGGAGGAGTGTCTATTTTCTTGCCTTCACCGAGCTCAGATATTCGTCCCTTCAATTGGTGGAAAAATAACAATAACTTTTCACACTCGTCTAGAGAATCAAGTGATGTGCATGCTATGGGATTATTGTTAGCTACTCAAGTAACCAATTTTTCTGATGAAGTTTTTTTCAAAAGAAATATTATTGCTAAAACAGTAGAAGATGAGGACAATCAACTAAGAATATTAAAACTCGGGGAAATATATTTTGTTTTTTCAAATAAACCTCAAAACAACAAATTTGCTCGAAGAGTAAGAAAGAAATTTTTATTTTCGAAAATTTTTGTTTATTCCAATAATAAAAATTTTATATTTGATGAAATAATTAGGTATGATGCTAAATCGGTAAAAAAAGCCCAAAATATACTTGAAGAACTAGGAGCTAATTAGCCAGGCATATCTGATTTCGGTTTTGAAGTATGATGGTCTTTTCTTTTATTGAATTTTCTTTTATGAAATTCTTCTCCCCACTTAATTAAATTACTTACTGATTCATCAAATAACATTTTTCCTTTATCTTTTGTTGCTAGTAAAGGTTCTCCTGCAATTCCTGTTTCTGTGTTTTCACTTGTCCAAGAAATCATTGATACTGGACCTTGTCCCCAAAGATCAACCCATTCAAAATTTGATTCATGCTTGTTCATTCCATATTCTTCATTGACGGCTTTATCCATTTGTATTAGATTTTCATTTAAGTGTAATGCCAATGATGTTTCAGCTTCTCCCGAATGTGCACAACCTCCAGGGAATTTTGATTCTCTCCATTTAGACATGAATTCTTTATCTACAGCTGTTAATCCCCACCATGATGCAAGTGAGATATTAGCTGTACTTTCTAAGTTTATTTTTCTGCATGCTAATTCTAACGGAATCATATTTGAACCATGACCATTTATTACTATGATTTTTTCAAATCCATGATAGGTTAGTGATTTAAGTATATCGCTTATATAATCTATAAATGTGTTGTAGTTGATAGTTACTGAACCTGGAAAATCCATAACATGAGTTGTAAATCCATATGAAACAGGGGGCATAAATAATAATCTTTCAGGATTTTTTTTACAAGCTTCTTTTGCTATTTCAGTAGCTGTCCACTTGTCCATCTTGATTGGAAGATGAGGTCCATGTTGTTCCATAGTACCTACGGGTAGTACAGGGATCAGTTTTTGCTTAACAGCTTCATTAACCTCAGGCCAAGTTAAGTCTTCGTATTTCCATTTTCTATCTATGCTCATATGTTTTACCCTCTATTTCTAAAATCAGGTGCAGATAAATATCTTTCTGTGACTACATTAGCGTCACTGAGTCTAGATACAATTGCGTCTGAATATTTATTTGTAATTAAGTTGTTTTTATTTCCTATACTTTCTAGAGTTATTCGGCTAGTAAAAACAGTTGGTAATATTAAATCATATCTGTGGACAATAATCTGGTAAAGTTTTTCTTCTGCCCAAGGAGTTGATGCCTCTGTACCTAAGTCATCTAAGATTAATAAATCTACATTCTTTACTTGATTGAAAACTTTATCAAAAGAATCATTACCATTTGGTCCATATGATGTTCTCAAGTCATCAAGCAAATCTGGTAAAAATTTAAATAATACTGAAAAATTATTATTTGTTGATTCATTCATTATTGAGATAGCTAAGTGAGTTTTTCCAACTCCTGTTGGACCAGCTAAGTATAGCCATCCTGATGGTTCTTCTGCAAATATTTTTGCGGCATCGTATGCTTCCTTAAGTGATCTTTTTTGTGTGCTTGATGATTTTTGTGCTCCAGATGTTATGAAGTTTTCAAATGTCATTTTACTTCTTATTTTTTTACTTAGTCCTGTGCCTAGTATCTGTTCTATATTTCTACCTGGCTGGATATTTATAATAGAAGAAAAATAAGGGTCGCTAAGCCTAGTTCTAAATCTGTCATTTAGTTCATAAAAATATTTTGAAGTAGTTACAATAGTGGGCATTCTTCTGTTGTATCTATGAGTTAATATTTGATCTAATTTTTCTTCAGCCCATCCACTTAAATTATTTATTGATAAATCATCTAATATTAATATTGGCGCTTCAATTGTTTGCTGAAAAGTATCATCGTAATTTGTTTCAGTTTCTGAACTTAGCGCAGACCTAAAGTGATCCAATAAATTCGGTATTGAGATAAATTTAACAGGATCACCTTGATCTAGTAACGCGTTTCCTATTGCTGCAGCTAAATGAGTTTTTCCAGTCCCTGATGGTCCGGTTATTATTAACCAACCTTCTTTATTTGTTACAAATTTCTGAGCTTCGTGATAGGCTTTTCTAAAGGATGAAGGTTCAGAAAATCTTTCATTTGTTCCTAATTCTATATTGTCAAAAGTAAATCTTTCAAATGATTCTAATTGAGAATATTCTTTTAGGCGATTAGTTGAGGAATTACTCCAAATTTTTTCTTGACATTCACAAGCTATAATTTTTCTTTCAGAAGCAGGCGCATTTTCAAAAGGCTCTTGAACAAACCACCTTGTATTATTACATATTTTACAATCATAACCAAGGTTACTTTCTTCCTCTAGATTTTTGTTTTCGGACGTATTCTCTGTAGAACTCATCCGATCTATTCTCCTCAGAATTTCGTCTAATGGCTCCATACCTTTCATTTTTTACCTCTCTTTCTTTTCCTTCAGTGGTCCATCTCTCAAGAATTGTTTTAATATATTTCCAATTTTTTACATTATTTTCTGTTGCTATTTTAATTGCGTCTAGTATATCTTTCTCATCATATTCTTTAAGGGCATCATGAATATTTTCATAAATTATTGGTGTTATGTAACCAATATTATTTTCGTATAAATTTATTACAGGATTGTTGTTTTGAGATGTAAAATCAGAAAAATTTGAATCTAATTTATTATAAGAAAAATCTTTTTCTATGCCTTCTCTAGCAATATGATTTCTTACTTGTTCTGTATTTAGAAAAATTCTTATGTTTTTCTCCTTGTCATTAATAATTAAAATAATTCCCTTTTTTTCTAATTCACTTAAAGATTCATTGAGGTTTTGCTTTAGATTATCATTTTTATAAATTTTTATTATAGCTGGATCTGATAATAATTCATCAATATGTAAAAATGCAGGAAAATCTTTCTTTAGATATAAACTGTGTATGATTTTTAATAGAATTTTGAGTTCTTCAAGGGAATCATATTTTTCTAAATATGTAGAAAATAATGGCGCAGGGGTAGGTATATACTTAACACCGAATGGTAATCCTTTATTCAATTGATTGTTCTGCTCTCTGCTCATTATAATTAGCTGTAGTATTTATCATAGAAATTTCTTGAAATGCTCCTATTGAATCTTCAACTTGAAATTCTACTTCATCTGTTGGCCCGTTTCTATGCTTAGCGATAATCACTGAAGCCCGATTTCTTGGGTATGGTGATGTTGGATTAGCCTTATTCCATTCTTCTAAACTTATTAATTTATCTTCTCTATGTATGAACATAACGATATCTGCATCTTGTTCAATTGAACCTGATTCTCTTAAGTCTGAAAGCATTGGTCTCTTTGACGTTCTTTGCTCGATAGCACGACTTAATTGAGATATTGCAAGTATAGGAATATTTAAGTCTCTTGCCAAAGATTTTATTTGCCTTGAAATTTCTGAAACTTCTTGAGCACGATTTCCTTCTCTTCCTCTATTATTGCCATTTATTAACTGCATATAATCAATTATAAGAAAATCTAGCCCATTTGAAATTTGTAGCCTTCTCGCTTTACCTCTCATTTCCATTACTGTTTGAAATGGGGTGTCGTCAACAGAAATAGAAAGATCTGACAAAAGTCCAATAGAGTCAACAACCTGTTGTTGCTCTATAGTGTTTTGTAAGGAAAAATTTCTTATTTTTTGCATATTAACTTTTGATTGTGAAGCTAATAGTCTTTGTGCTATTTGTTCTCTACCCATTTCCAAAGAAAATATTCCAACTTTGAAATCTGCTTTCGCAGCAGAGACAGCTAAATTTAGGCCTAACATTGATTTACCAACAGATGGTCTTGCGGCAAGAACTACCATATCGGATCTTTGTAGGCCTCCAACTAATAAATCATTTAATCTCGTGAAACCAGTTGTTATTGGTAATCTATCAATATCATCATCCAAATTTTCTGTTGATGATGTTTGTTCTAGATAATTTGTTAAAGATCTAGATAATGGTACAAAATCTCTACTTATTGATTCCTGTCTGATTTTATATAGGGCATCTTCTGCCGTTGATAATGATTTATCCACATCAAAGTCATCTTTAAATCCAATTTGGCTGATTTCTTCACCCGTCTTAATCAGGTCTCTCATTGTAGACGTTCTAATAATTAGGTTAGAGTAATGCTCTATGTGAACAGACGTTGGAGTGTTTGCTATTAACTCTGAAATATACTCTGCCCCACCTACAGCTTCTAGTTGATTACTTTTCTCTGCGCTGTTCCTACTTAATATTTCCTGCGTTTCTAATTCGTGAACTAATGTTATTTGATTGATAGCTTCTTGACGTTCAAATAAACTAAGGCATGCGGAGTATACAAAACCATTTGTATAAAGGAAAAAATGTTCAACTTTCAGTTCTCCCATAATTTTTGTTAAGGAATCACTATCAATAATTATGGACCCTAGAACTGCTTCTTCAGCCTCCAAGTTATGAGGTAAATCTATGTTATTTATTTGAACTTCATTAGCCATAAGATAAGTTTGAACTTTTAAATTCAAATGGTCAATAGAAGATATAATTATATAATGATGTTTTGGGAAAATTTCCCAAGATAAANGTAGNTATTANGTATNATTATTCGCTANCTTCGGNTTCTTTANCTGCTTNATCTTCCTNGNTTGTTTCATNANGTGNATTGTCTGAATCATCAATATTTGATGATTGAATATTTTCTTCTGCAGCTGCCAAAACATCTTCAAANGATGGGTCAAGAACATTTTCTTCTGTATCAATNAGTTTTGAAACTTCTTCCATTTGCTTNTTAAGTTGTTTNGATTCTTGATCCGGTANTACGTTTATTTTAATTTCAGTTGAAACATTTTCAAATAAATTAACTTTTATTGTATANGTACCGGTTGTTCTTATAGGTGATGATATATGAACAGTTTTTCTTTCAATATCATCTCTTTTAGTTATTTCACACAATTTAGATGCGATAATAGTATTAGTAACTGATCCGTATAGTCTACCAGTTGGACCTGTTTTAACTTCAATATCAATAGATTCTTTTTTTATTACATCTGATATTCTTTCCCAGTCTTTTTGCTCAACAGCTCTTCTTTGTGATGCTTCTTCTCGCAATTTTGTAGCTCTTTTTAGTTCTTGTTCAGTGGCTACTACGGCTATTTTGTTAGGAATAAGAAAATTTCGTGCAAAACCATTTTTTACATCTTTAATATCACCAGCTCTAGCAGTTGGTCTTANGTCGTTTAAGAATAATACTTTCATTTTTTTACCTGCAATATTTAACTAAGCANATTTAATTTTGCATTAATTTCTATAAAATATCTATCTTTTTTTTGAACAATTACATGTATATTGGTAGAAATATAGATTTTAAATATTTTTTTAATCTTACTGGCTAAATAAATTGTTTAAGGGTTTCATTATATGGATACAAATAATAAATGGGGTAAAATATACGAAGAATTAGGTGCGACACCTGTAATAAACGCGACTGGTAGCGTTACTCTTTTAGGAGGGTCAACTCCTGTAAAAGAAGTTAGAGAAGCCATGGNATTGGCAGATTCATCATATGTTCTTTTAGAAGAATTAGAACAATACGCAGGGGGGAAAATAGCCGAATTACTATCAGTCCCAGCTGCATACATAACATCTGGTGCAGGTTCGGCATTAACTTTAGCTTCAGCAGCTTTTATGACTGGAGATAATGATGAAAATGTAGCAAAGTTACCAAATACAGAAGGNATGCCAAATGAAATATTAATTCAAAAAAGACAAAGGTATTGGTACGATAGATGTATGGAATTTTCAGGAGCTAGATTAGTAGAAGTTGGNGATGNAAATAATACATCTNTTGCTGATTTTGAAAAAATAATTAGTGAAAAAACAGCTGCAATTCATGTTCCTGTTTATGAACAACANCCATTAGATGAAAATGTTTTGTCTCTNGAAATTATAATTGATCTNGCAAAAAAANATAATATNCCAGTTTCAGTTGATTCTGCTGGTCAAATATATCCTTTAGAAAATTTAGGTAAATATGTAAGAATGGGAGCTGATTTTCAATGTGTAGCTGCAAAGTATATGGGTGCTCCTCATTCTACTGGTTTTGCTTTAGGTACTGAAGAAATTATTTCTCGTATTGCAAAAAATTCATTTGTTGGATATGAAACCAATAGAATTAGAGGGATTGGAAGGCCTCATAAAATTGACAGGCAAGAAATAGTAGGTGTTGTTACAGCGCTAGAAAGATGGATGACTTTAAATCATGAAGATAGATTAGCAGATTTTGAACGTAAGACTGACAGTATTATTAAAGATATAGATAACAAAAATGGGATTATTACTCAAAAGATAGACAATATTATAGGGCATCAACCTTTTGGACTATTTATTGATATAGATGAAAATATTAGCAGTATAAATCCTGAAATTTTAGTTGAAAAATTAAAGGAATCCTCTCCATCAATTTGGACTAGAATTGANGGAGAAGATTCAAAAATATGTCTTATGGTTTTTGGACTAGAGCAAGGGCANGAAAAAATGGTTTCTCAAACAATTAACGAAATAATGAAGGATAATCTAAGATAACAAGGAGAATTATATGAAAATAAATACTATAGGTGTTATGAGTATGGGAGACATGGGAAGTGGGGTAGCGGGTGTTCTTAAGCAAAATGGTTTTAATGTTATAACATCTCTTGAAAATAGAAGTAANGATTCTGTCATTAGGGCCAAAGAAAATAAAATTACCGATGTTGGAAGTTTAAGAAATTTAGTAGAAAAATCTGATGTTATTTTGTCAATTTTAGTTCCATCATATGCTCTAAACTTTGCTGAGGAAGTTTCTTCTATATTAATAGACTCAATGCAAAAAAAAATTTTTGTTGATTGTAATGCTATATCACCAAATACCTCTGAAACTATTAGTAATATTATTGTAGAGTCTAATGGTGTTTTTATTGATGGAGGTATAATTGGTGGTTCTCCAAGATCTGGTGAAAAGCCTAGAATTTACATATCTGGTGAATATGCTAATCTTCTTGAAGATTTAAATTCAGAGGATGTGGAGTTTGTTAATATGAATTCTNGTATTGGTTCAGCCTCTGGATTAAAGATGACTTATGCTGCAATTACTAAGGGTACAGCTGCGTTATATGCGGCTTCTTTAATGACTGCGGAACACTTTGGATTACTTGAAAATCTTTTAGATGAATTAAACTATAGTCAACCTAAAGTTTTCGATTCAATCAAGACTGTTAATTCTATTTCTGCAAAAGCTTTTAGATGGATTGGAGAAATGGAAGAGATAGCTGATACATTTAGTTTCTCAAATAACTCNGAAAAAATTCATCAAGGAGCTGCCGAAACATTTAGAAAAATAGCAACTTCTCCTATTGGGCATGAACGAGTTGATAGTATTGATAAAAACAGAAAAATCATTGAAACAATAAAATTATTAAATTCATCAGAAAAATAAAATTATAATTTTAGATTTTCAATTATTTTTATGTATTCTTTTTGAATTTCGTCATTTTCTAATGTTACAGGTTTATTTGCGTTCGTATATTCTCCCCTAATGCTTACATTACCTAAAAAAGGAAGATTCATTTCTTCAGATAAAGATTTTCCTCCACCACTACCAAAAACACCTCCAGATAAGTTTTCTACTATACCGTATACATTTAGATTCATTTTTTTTATCATATTTATAGATCTTTTGGCATCTAGTACAGCCAACTCTTGAGGGGTTGTTACTATTATAAAACCATCTAAGTTTAATGTTTGCATAACTGTNAATGGNGCATCTGAAGTNCCTGGAGGNAAGTCNACAAGCATATAGTCTAAATCTCCCCATTNTGTTGATTGAGTGAATTGATTTATTGCATTATGTATCATGGGGCCACGCCAAATTATAGCTTCATCTTCATCCTTTTGAAAAAAAGCCATAGACATGACTTTAACTCCAAATCTTGATGGAGGTAAAAGTTTGTCTTTATCTTGTATGGGTCCTTCAGAAATTCTTAATAATCTAGTAACATTGGGGCAGTCTATATCACAATCAAAAATTGCAACAGATTGATTTTTTTCCGCGAGAGTTACAGCAAGATTTGTTGTGATAGTTGTTTTTCCAACACCACCCTTACCTGAGTAAACACCTATTCTTTTTGAAATAGAACTTAATGAATCAGTAACTTTTTTTCTATTTTTAAAATTTTCCCTAGCTTGAGCTAATCTTGCTTCTTCTTGAGGAGTAAGTTTTCTTGGAGAGGTCATTAGTCAATTCCCAAGAGGGCTTTTCCTTCTTCAGTAATCATATCTGGCGTCCATGGAGGATCAAAAACTACGTCTACTTGTACATCTTCGACATCATCTATTTCCGCAATTCTCCATTCAGCTTGTTGTGCTATGTATGGACCCATGCCGCATCCAGGAGCTGTAAGTGTCATTTCAACATGAACGTCACCGTCAGAAACGTCTACATTATAAATTAGACCTAAATCAACCACATTTACGGGTATTTCAGGGTCAAACACATCCCGTAAAGCTTCTATTACAGTATCATTGTTTAGTTGTTCAGTCTCTGCCATAAAATTTCCTTCTAATCTTTGAGTATAATACTATCATAATTAATTATATAGATTTTTTTGATAAACTGGTAGTTATTTTTCTTATCTCTTGAATTTCATCTCTTAGCATTGCTGCTTTTTCAAATTCTAAGTTTTTTGCAGCGGTTCTCATTTCTTTTTCTAGTGATTTTATATTTTTTGCAATGTCATGTTTACTGAAATTTTTACTACTCAGTTTACTAGCTATGGATTCGTTTTGATTTTTTTCTGAATCATTATTAATTTTTTCTGTAATATCCCTAATTTCTTTTACAATTGATTTTGGAATTATTCCATGCTTTTTATTATGNTCAGATTGTATTTTTCTTCTTCTATTTGTCTCTGTAATTGCGTAATTCATTGATTTTGTAATTGTATCAGCATACATTATTACTTTACCATTTACGTGTCTTGCTGCTCTGCCAATCGTTTGTATTAGTGAAGTACTAGACCTTAGATATCCTTCTTTATCAGCATCTAAAATAGCTACTGTTGATACTTCGGGTAGGTCTAATCCCTCACGTAGCAAATTAATTCCAACTACCACATCGTATACTCCCAATCTCAAATCTCTTAATATCTCAACTCTTTCTATTGTTTGTATTTCTGAATGTAGATAGTGAACTTTTATTTCTATCTCAGAAAGATATTCCGATAACTCCTCCGCCATTTTTTTAGTCAATGTAGTTACTAATACTCTTTCTTTTTTTTCTATAATTATCCTTATTTCTTCAATCAAGTCATCAATTTGATTTTTTGTTGGTTTGATAATTATTTCAGGNTCTATAAGGCCTGTAGGTCTTATAATTTGCTCNACTCGCTGGGATTCATTTTCTTTTTCATATTCTCCTGGAGTTGCAGATACAAAAATAATTTGGTTGATTTTTTCCTCAAATTCTTCAAAAGAAAGAGGTCTGTTGTCTATAGCAGAGGGCAACCTGAAACCAAAATCTACCAAGGTGCTTTTTCTGGAAAAGTCTCCTTTATACATTCCTCTTATTTGTGGAATAGTAATGTGTGATTCATCTATAAAAATCAAAAAATCGTCAGGAAAATAATCCAGTAGTGTCCATGGAGGGGAACCCTTTGCTCTACGACCTAGTGGTTGAGAATAATTTTCCACTCCTGGGCAAGTTCCTGTTTCTCTCAACATTTCAAGATCGTAATTTGTTCTTTCGTAGATTCTTTGAGNTTCTATTATTTTATTGTTTTCTTTCAATTCTTTTACTCTTATTTCAAGCTCTTGTTCAATATCTTTCAAAGCATCTTTTAAGCTATCTTCAGGGGTAACGAAATGTTTGCCAGGGAAGATGTCTATATTATCTATATAAGATAATATTTCACCCGTAATAGGATCTATCTGATAGATTTTTTCTATTTCATCTCCAAAAAATTCTATTCTTATAGATAAATCTTCATATGCTGGCATTATCTCTAAAGTATCACCAAGAACTCGAAATTTCCCTCTATCCAACTCTATATCGTTTCTTTGGTAATACATGTCAACAAGTTTTCGAATAATTTTCCTCATAGATATTTCTTCCCCACANCGTAANGATAAAACTACTGATGCATACTCCTCTGGAGATCCTAGCCCATAAATGCATGAAACACTTGAAACAATTATCGTATCTTGCCTAGTTAATATAGATCTTGTTGCCGAATGGCGCAATCTGTCTATTTCTTGATTCATATCCGATTCTTTTTCAATATAAGTATCAGATCTAGGAATGTATGCTTCTGGCTGATAATAATCATAATAACTAACGAAGTATTCGATAGAATTTTCAGGAAAAAAATCCTCAAATTCTGATGCTAATTGAGCTGCTAAAGTTTTGTTATGAGCTATAACAAGAGTTGGTTTTTGTACTTTCTCAATTACTTTTGCCATAGTGAATGTCTTCCCAGACCCAGTTACACCAAGTAATGTTTGCTTTTGAATTTTTTTATTTATTCCTTCTGCTAAATAGTTAATAGCGTTTTCTTGATCTCCCCGAGGAATAAAATCNTCTTTAATAATAAATTTATTTTGCATAAATCANTTCCATAACTTACCATAACAAAAAACATTTATTAAATTATATAGGATGATAAACATGAAAAAAATTAAAGTAATGATTGCAACTGATCATGTAGGGATGGAATTTGCCAAGACACTTCGTAATAAATTTCAGAATGCTGAAATTATAGAAGCATACACAAAGGAAGATGTTTACAATTTAATTGATGATGTACAAGTGATTTTTGGGTGGCCAGATGGTAAAACATTTGAAAAAGCAAAAAATCTTAAATGGATTGCTTGCCCTGGTATGGGAATAGATAAAATTGTAATGTATGAAAATATAAAAAAATCTAATGTTGAAATAACNAATGCTCCTGGAACACATGTAACATCTATGGCTGACCACGTAATTGGATCAATCGTTTCTCTTACCCATAGGTTTAATGAAGCGTACGAAGATAAAAAGAAAAAAAAATGGGATACTGAAAAATATTCATCTAGAATAACAGAAATTACTAAAAAAACAGTTGGTATTTACGGCCTAGGTGCAATAGGGAGGGAAATTGCAAAAAGGTTGATAGGTTTTGATACAAAAAACTATGCCGTTGATCCAAGCCCAAGTTCTATACCAAGTAATATTCAAGAATGCTGGGGGCAAGAAAAATTAGATGAACTATGTAAAATTTCAAACTTTTTAATTGTATCCGCGCCTGTAACCGATCAGACTCGAAATTCTATAAATAGGCATCGATTGTCTCTGATGCCTAAAGGTAGTTACGTGATTGTTATATCTAGGGGCGAAATTGTTGATGAGTTAGCTTTAGCTGATTTGATAAAAACTTCACATATTTATGGAGCATCTATAGATGCAACTGCAGTTGAGCCGCTCAGTAAAACATCCCCCTTATGGAGATTAGAAAATGTAATAATTACTCCTCATTCTTCAGCATTGACACCTGAATTATATGAAATGAGAAGAAATATATTTATTTCTAATTTAGATAGATTTTTATCAAATAAAAACCTTAATTATGTTTGTGACAAAGTTACTGGGGTGTAATTTTTTTAGCGAAAATAATAATGTTTTCACTAGACTCATCTAACGGTAAATTTGAGAAATCTCTTGTCATGCTTGATACCACCAAATTAGATTTTTCGCATATTTTTATAATATCTTCAGGAAATAAATATCTGGTTTTGACTTTTAGTTTTTTTCTAAATAATAAGTTGCCTTTATTGCTAATTTTTTCTATAATTTGAATTCCGTTATTTATCTGTGTATTAATATTGAAGTCATTTTTACCATAAAGAATATACCTTTCTCCATTTTTTAAATTAATTGTGTTAAACAAAAATTCTTCTTTATTATTTTCGTTTATCATCTCATTGTCAGGGTAATAAACATTGAATATTAATACCCCCTTACTTGTTAAGTGATTTACACAATTTTTTAAGACATTAATTTGTTGTTCTTCGTTTTCACAAAGCAATAAAGTATTTGCTGGAATAATTATTAGGTTGAATTTATCATTAAGTTGAAAATTCAACATATTAGCATTGATTAAGGATATTTTTTTTGATAATTTTTTATTTTTTATTTTTTTTTCAGCCTTAGAAATCATCTCTATGCTTGAGTCTATACCAACAACATTTTTACCTATTTCTGCTAATTTAATTGCTATTCTCCCAGTTCCAATACCAATCTCTAAAATTTTACCTTCAAAGTCTTCAGATATCTTTTGATAATATTTTTCTTCCTGATGTTCAGATGAGGAATAAAAAATATCATACCATTCAGCCCAATCTTTATAATTCATATTATTTACATTAATTTTTATATATTTTTTGAATTTTTCATTTATAATAATTCTATCTGTAATAAACAAAGAAAGGTTTATTTGATTTGTTTGATTTAGCAAAAAGGCAGGCCAATTTAGGTACAGAAACTGCTTTCGAGGTCTTGGCAAAAGCAAAAGAACTTGAAAGGCAAGGAAAATCAATTATTCATCTTGAAATAGGTGAACCAGATTTTGATACCCCACAACATATTGTTGATGCTGCTAAGAAGGCACTTGATGATGGATTTACTCATTATGGTCCCTCTGCAGGACAAATAGAATTACGTGAATCTATTGCTAAACATCAATCTATGCGGCAAGGATACGAAGTTAAACCTGAAAACATAGTTGTAACACCAGGTGCTAAGCCAATAATGTCTTTTACGATTATGGCATTGATTGAAAAAGGCGTTGAAGCTATATATCCCAATCCTGGATTTCCTATCTATCAATCCATGATTGAATACATGGGGGGCACAAGTGTTCCAATGAAACTTGAAGAAAATAAAGGTTATAATGCGGATATTAAAGGCCTAGAAAATCTTATTACAGATAGAACAAAGTTACTTATAATTAATTCCCCAAACAATCCTTGTGGAAGTGTTATCCCAGAATCCGATCTTGAACAAATAGCTTCTCTTGCAGTAAAAAACAACCTTATAGTATTATCAGATGAAATTTATAAAGATATGTATTATGGAGATTATAAACATATATCTATCTCGAAGTTTCCAGGGATGCGTGAAAGAACAATAATACTGGACGGTTTTTCAAAAAGTTATGCAATGACTGGATGGAGATTAGGTTATGGGGTGTTTCCTGATTTTTTAGTAGAAGAAGTGACTAGGCTAATGACTAACATTAATTCTTGTACTAATGTTTTCAGCCAAATGGCAGCTATATCTGCATTGGAAGGTTCTCAAGAGTCTGTAGATGAAATGATGAAAGAATTTACTTTTAGGAGAAATTTAGTTGTAGATGGTTTGAATTCTTTGGATGGAGTTACATGCCAGACACCTAAAGGAGCCTTTTATGCTTTTCCAAATATTTCAGGTACTGGAATGACTTCAAAAGAATTTGAACATGCTGCATTATACGATGCAGGAGTAGCTCTATTATCTGGCACATCATTTGGTAAGTACGGAGATGGTTACGTTAGAGTTTCTTTCGCAAATTCTAGAGAAAATTTGACTGAAGCAATATCTAGGTTGAAAAAAATTCTGTAAATATCTTTTTGATTTTATACGTAAACGTGTATAAAGCGCACATATGTTCTGATAAAGTGTTACAATAGAACAAATGTTCGTTAAATAATCTAAAGGGTGTTATTATGAAAAAAAACAAACTGGTATATTTGTACACAAGAATAAATGGGGTTGAAAAGGTTAAATTTCAGTCGTAATTTTTAAATTTTTACTTAAAGAAGTTTCTAAGTTTTTTCCTCCTATTATTTAGAGGCTTTTTTTTATGTAACTTTATAACCTTTGTTTCTTACTGTTTTGATTATGTCCTTACCCCTGTTAATTTCTCTTATTTTTTTTCTTAATCTAAAAATGTTCACATCTAGTAAACTTGATGATTTATTTTTGTTAGGCCAGCAATAATCAATAATTTCTTTCTGTTTGATAATTTTATTTCTGCTAAGAAAAAGTATTTCTAGTATTTTTATTTCATTTTCAGAAAGATAAATTTCTTTGTTATTCATTTCTAATTTACTTTGATTTATATTGAGAATGCTTTTACCAGCTTTAATAATATTTTCCTTGTTAGTTTCTTCAGTAAAATTATCAGTTATTTTAATTGAATAATATAAAGAAAATTCTAAATTTTCTACTTCTTCATTTGTTGGCTTATTTTCATTTATATTCAGTGCTAACAATATTCCATTGAATTTGTTATTTGCTGGGATTGGTATACATATTCCTGTATTATATTTAGATCGAAATTCTTTTGGAAGAGATCCAAATTGATTATTTTTATTAGAATAAATTATTGTTTTTTTATCTTTAAAAACACTTTCAGATAATTGTTCATTTAAGTCTATATGAAATCTTTTATTTCCAACGATTTTAGTTTGTAATAATTTATTTGATGGATCATACTCATAAACTATTATTCTTAAATATCCACATGCAATTTTTGCAGCAACTGTTATAATTTCATCCAGTGATTTGTTTTTGTTATTAATAATGAATTTTAGAATTTCTAATTTTTTATTATTTTCTTTCATCGGTTGAATATTTAATTTGTAAAATCACTAATTGATTTATCACTAAAATCTGCATTAGAAAACACTTTCGAAACATCATCCAACTCTTCTAGTGTATCTATTAATTTTAATGTTTGCGTTCCATCTTTATCATTTAGCATAGTTGTTGAATTTGGTACCAGTGCTAAGTCTGCTTCAGTTATTTCAATACCTTCAATTGTTTCAATATTTGATTTTATTTCTGAAAATTTTTCATAAGGTACAGTTACATGTATGCTTTTATCTTCAATTTCAAAATCTTCAGCCCCATTATCAACAATTTCAAGTGCTACTTCTTCTTCATCTCCCTTTATAACTTTTATATTAATTATTCCTTTTTGCTCAAAATTCCAAGATACAGATCCTGATCCAGCTAAATTACCTCCTGATCTTGTGATTTGCGATCTAACTTCTGCTGCTGTTCTGTTTTTATTATCAGTTAATGTTTGGATAATTATTCCTATACCACCAGGACCATATGCTTCATAAGTTATTTCTTCAAGAGTAACTGAATCGCTACCTACTCCACTACCTTTAGATATAGCTCTTTCGATGTTATCCTTGGGCATATTTAAAGATTTAGCATTGTCAACTGCTAACCTTAGCCTGAAATTAAGATCAGGATTAGGATCTCCTTGTTTAGCTGCTATCATTATTTCTCTGGACAGTTTAGTAAATAATTGACCTCTTTTAGCGTCTGCAGCTCCTTTTTTATGCTTTATAGTACTCCATTTAGAATGTCCAGACATATAATTCTCCTCATTTATATTTTGTATGGTAGTTGTACGATTAATGTATTTGTTTTCTCATTATATTTTATTAAGACTCCACTAAGTAGAGGAATAAGAATTTCTTCTTTATTGTTTCTTACTACTAAAACATCATTGCTACCTGTTTCTATTATTTCTACTACTTTACCAAGATTATTTCCTTTATCAGTTAAAACATTACTATCAAGAATTTGATAATGGTAAAAGGAATCTTTATTCTTATTTGGTAGCATTGCTTTTGATTGCATTATATCCTTACCGATTAGATTTTTTGCTTCATCTAAGGAATTAACATCGTAAAATTTTACTTTGTGATTTTTATTTGAATTTTTAGTATTTTCAACTATATAACGCTTATTATCAATATGGAATTCTTGATTGGCAATGAATCTATTACTTTTTTCAGAGTATGCTTGAACAATAAGAAAACCATCTATTCCAGTTGTTTTGATAACTTTACCGATCAAGATTAGGTCGTTGCTACCCATATCATGAATTATTCTATATCAAGATTTATTCTTGTATCTAGTTTGACAGCCGCAACCCTTAGAAGAGATCTGATGGATTGTGCTACTCTTCCTTCTTTTCCTATAATTTTGCCTTTATCATTTTCCTCGACTTTTAATTTTATTACATGTTTTTCTAGTTCATCTTCAACTAAAAGTTCATGATTGACACTAACATCATCTGGCGAGCTTACTAAAGCTCTAGCAATATACTCAACCATCTCTGTCAGCGACTTCATTTCGGTATTTTCTTCTTTTTTACCTTTAGGCATAATTATTTAGCTTCTTCCTTAGGAGCTTCATCCTTAGGAGCTTCATCCTTAGTAGCTTCTTCCTTAGGAGCTTCATCCTTAGTAGCTTCATCCTTAGGAGCTTCTTCCTTAGGAGCTTCATCCTTAGTAGCTTCATCCTTAGTAGCTTCATCCTTAGTAGCTTCATCCTTAGTAGCTTCATCCTTAGTAGCTTC
>PASL01000006.1 GCA_002712125.1 Chloroflexota bacterium
TTATTCTAACATCAACTATTTTTATTCCATAAATATCTTTAATATCTGTTGTATAGGTTATTGTGTATCCATTTAAAGATTCTGGTCGGTCAGAGGAAAGTAGTAAAGCAATTTCGTTTTGAGTGGCTTTTCTGCCTCTTTCTCGGTCCGATAGGCTTTCATCAATAAAAATTTCAATTGATTCATGATCAATTTTTCCATAGGTTTCAAGAACAGATTCTCTAGAAATTTCTATCCTATTACTTGCATCAGTAACTCTATGCATAATATCTTCACGTTTTTCAGATATAACTTCTTCTTGCAAATCTAAGGCAACCTCTTGTCTAAGCTGTGCATTTACAATATCTCCTACCCTAGAGGATGCTCCAATTTCATTCCTTAGACTCTTATAAAATTGAAGTGGGTCTACTATTTTATATCTAGCATAAGAATCAATAACTAAATTTCTCTTGTCAGCTGTAAGAATTGATGCAGGAGCTGCATCTACTCTAAGNAATCTATTATCAAATTTAGTAACTTGNTCTGCGAANGGTGTTTTAAACTTTAAGCCTGGCGTNGAAGATGTTTTCTGGTATTCTCCAAAACGAGTTACTATTGCAATTTGAGTTTGGTCTACAACATAAANANNTTGAGGNANAACAATCAATAAANCAATAGCAAATATAATTAGTATGTTTTTAGNNTTCATTATTGTANCCCTCCACCTGTTGCACCATCAATAGGTAAAAATGGTAGAACNGAACTNTCATCTAGAATAAATTTNTTGATTCCAGGTAANATTTCTTCCATAGATTCTAAATATAATCTTTTTTTAGTTACATCAGGTGAATTGATATAACCTTCTAAAATGGCNTTAAATCCNTCTGCTTCACCTTGAGCCTTAGCTATCCTTCCTTCCTTGAAACCTAAAGCCTGCTCNGTAATCTTTGCNGATTCACCTAAAGCCCTAGGTAANTCGGATGCTTGATAAGCTTCTGCCAAATTAATCAANCTNTCCCTATCTTCTCTAGCCTTAACAACATCTTCGAAAGCAGCTTGAACCTCCACGGGTGGATTTACATTTTGCAAAAGAACTTGAATAACATCTAAGCCTGTTTCATATTCTGNTGTTAGTTGTTTCATTTTAAGNAATACTTCNGTCTGAACTTGCTCTTTTTCTGTTGTCAGAACATCATCAATATTTCTTGCACCTACAACCTGCCTAAGTGCAGTTTCAGCAATATCACGCAAAGTTCTACCGTCAGGACTACCTNGATTAACACCTCTTTCAAGATCTCCAGGATCATCTACTAAAAATAAATAATTTGGTAAATCTGATATTTTATATTGGACAACTGCTTGAACATCAACAATGTTCTCATCACCTGTAATCATTAAGGATTCGTTTGTGACAGATTGAGCAACTGCAAAACCATCGTTGCCTGAACGAAATCCTAACTCTAGCCTTCTTGTTGTTGTAACAGCTACAATATCTCTATTTCCTACTGGTGATGGAAAATGCCAATGTAAACCTGAATCTGCTGTACCTATAAATTTACCAAAAGTTCTCAAAGCAGCTTGAGAATCAGGACCAACAGTATAGAAACCAGATAATAACCATAAAACCAATAGAATAACAAACCCAATAATAATTATAGGTAATTTTCCATTATTTCCNATAAAAGGTATTTTTGGCATAGATGAAGATATTTTTTCGAATAATTCGTCAAAATTTATTTGTTCGTCCCTGTCATTGTTTTGAGGGGGCCGATACATTTTACTGTCTTCAATTTTTTTACTTTTTGAATTTATCATAGAAACTATAAATCATTGTTATTGTTATTATATATCATTTTTACAAAATCTACTCTAGTAAACTATTTATTTTTTCTATATTATCTGCATACTTAATATCGTGNATCATATCCCCTAAGTTTTCATATCTCTTTCTTATTTTTACTAAATTGTCATAATGATTACTGCTAGATTCAGGATTTCCTCCGTATGTTCCATAAAAAGCAAAATATGCTTGGTTAATTTTTCTTATNTNATATCCTTTAGATGACAAAAANNTTCTTTGGTCATTCATAAAAGATTCTGATTCAAGAANTTTCCCTTCAGATAATAATTTTTCTACTTTTANTCTAGTGTCTTTCATAAATAAATTAAAATTAAAGTCATTATCANTATTTTTTGTTTGATTAATTTCNTTATATATTTTNTNTCCCATAATTTTTTTATAGGCAATCAAGCCAACTTCATCACCAAAAATATCACAAATTGTTTCATTTATAGACTGCATATCTGTACTACTAAAATATGATCTTCCGAGCGGAAAGAGAGCTAGGTAATTATGCAACCATTCGTGAGCGGCCGTTTGTAAAACATATAGTAGGTCTCCCTCAGAAACCATTGACGGGTAAGTACTTACCCCACCAGTGGATACTACGATTGCAGAAAGATTATTTTTCTCTAGAAGTGTAAGTTCCATATTATTTATTACTTCAAGTGAAATATTACTGCTTAGTAACTTGTCTTCTTTTCTGTATATTTTNTCTCGCGGAGAAACAACAAGTAATTTTGGTGTTTTTCCAAGAGTAAAATCTACAGGCACATAAAAAATATTATCAAAAATATTTACTTCATTTGATTGTATTGCACTAGATATATTTTCTTCTAGAAATTGTTCTGCATATAGTTTATTTTCATTCTTAATAATTTTGTCTTTATTAATTTTTTCTAATAGTTGTTCAATTTCCGAGTTAATTTTGTTAGTTTGGATTTTTGCTAATTTAGTGTCAATCTCTCCTTTTTTAATTTTGTGTTGTAAATCTAAGTTTTCAATGAATAATTTTGAATACAAATTTTCATTTGTACTAATACGTTCTACCAAGGAAAAATATTGTAATAATTGTTCTGATGATGTAATNTTATTATGNTTATCAAAAGGATTAATATAACTAATCCATTTATCAAAAAAATTTTCTTTCTCCCAATTGAAAATATTAAACTCATAACCCTCGGTAACACTTTTTATAATTTCTGATTCTTTTGTAGTTTCATTTATAGCGGTACTTAACAAATATGCCAAAATTAAAAAAATTATTATTATAAAAAAGAAAAAAAATCCTAATATATAAATAATAAATTTTTTCATAAATATCCTTTATTTTTTATATCTCAAACAATAAAATATTTGTTTATCATTTAAATTGTACTTTTATTGGATATAATTATATTATTCAGACAAAATGCTCATTAGATAATTTTAAATATAAATTTTCTAAATACAAAATATATTATATGAAAAAAATCATAGATTACTGTAGTTATATTGGTATAGATTTAACCAATGAACANNTAGAAAAAATTCAGTTNTATGTTAATTTTCTTCTNGAGGAAAATAAAAAGTATAACTTAACTGGTCTTAAAAANAAAAATGATATTTTTTTTAACTTAATNCTCAAATCATTATTNATTTTTCATCCTCATGGNGGAAATCAATCAACAATGGAGTGGTTTTTTGAAAAAAGAATATTAGANATTGGTACTGGAGCAGGTATACCTGGTTTAATAGNTAAGATCGTATCACCNACNTCAGATATTTATTTATTGGATTCAAATAAAAAAAAATGTCAATTCATTGAACAAGCTTGTAAGAAACTAAATCTNNCAAAGATAAATATAATCAATGAACGAGCAGAAACGATTGCGCACGATAGGAAATNTAGAGAGNAGTTTGATTTGATTGTTTCTAGAGCTGTTGGTAAATTATCTGAACTTTCAGAACTAACTCTACCATTTGCAAAANTTGGAGGAATTTCTATAGCNCTNAAAGGTAAAAATATTAANGAAGAAATAAATTCATCTAAAAATGCATCTAATATTATGGGTGCATCTCCAGCAAGTATTGTTAAAATTACATTACCTTCATACTCGATTGATGATTCAGTTGTTTATTGGATGAAAATAAAACAAACTCCAAAAAATTTTCCTAGAAAAACAGGATTGCCACATAAAAGCCCCATAATTTAACCCGACATGTTCAATTCTAATTCAAAAAAACTATTTCTTTTTATACCTATAATTTGTTTATTGGTAGCTTTCATAATATGGAGATTTGTAAATTTTGAATGGGGTCAAGTTTTAGAAAATATCCAATCAATACATTTAGGTAAATATATTTTAGCTGCCGTCTTATATTACTTTAGTTTTATTTTTAGAGGTTTAAGATGGAAAATGATAGCAAAAGAAGCAAATATAGATAATGCTAATGGAAAAAATATTCCGAGCACCATCAAATTATCCGGAATAATTTTAATAGGATGGTTTGCTAACTCTGTTGCTTTCATGAGAGTAGGAGATTTATATAGAGGAGCTCTATTATCGAAAGAATCAAAGTCAAACCTATCAATGAGCCTTGGAACAATTTTTGCTGAAAGAATACAAGATATGATATCTGTATCAATACTTATAGTAATTTCTGTAGGAGTAATTGCTCTAACAGGTAAAGTAAATCCTCCTGATTGGATTTTAATTTCTGTAATATTTATTTTAGTATTTATATTTTTTACTCTAATCATAATGAAAATCATTGGTAAAAAATTATCAATTTTTTTACCAATAAAAATTCGAGACTTTTACTTAAGTTTTCAAAAAGCNGCACTAGANAGTTTTTCAAAAAAGAGTATNTTACCTGAACTATTATTAGGAGTAATAGGATGGATTCTTGAAATTTTACGTTTTGGNTTAGTNGCATCTGCNTTAGGNATTGATATAGCNGTNGGTGTAATAATTTTATCAACTCTTGTTGGGGCTATCTTAACCACCATTCCNACACCAGGTGGATTTGGTTTTGTTGAAGGTGGATTGACTGGTCTATTAATAGTTTTTGGTATAAATAACTATGACTCAGTTACATTAGTCGCAATCGATAGAACAATAAGCTGGGTTAGTATAATTATCTTTGGTGGTTTACTCTTTTTTATTTGGAATACAGTCAAATCAAACAAGAAGGATATATATAATTTTATAGATACCAAACCATCTAACAATAAGTGATATTAATCAAATACGTTTAAATCTATTATTTTTTCTGCTTTTTTTATTAATTTGTGACTGCTAGGCCCCAGATTAATAATATTCAATTCTTTGCCATTAATTCTAAATTTTTCAGTTATTTTTCCTAAAGCTTCAATAGATGACTGATCCCATATCCAACATTCTGAACAATCTATAATGATAATTTTTTCCTTAAAATTATTAGGATTAATTATTCTCTTGAATTTATTTATTGAACCAAAAAACAATGTTCCTTTTAATTTGTATCTTACTTCTGAATCTGAAATTTTATAATCTTCAATTAGATTTATGAAACTTGAAGATTTCCAAGCATAGGTTAATGCTGAAACAATAACCCCAACTATTACAGCAACTGCTAGATCTTGCCAAACAGTAACTGCTGTTACGAGAATTATAACTAAACTATCTCCTTTTGGGACGTTACGTAATATTTTAAAAGAGGTCCAAGCAAAAGTCCCAAAGACAACCATCATCATTATACCTACAAGAGCTGCTATTGGTATCATTTCAATCCAACTAGATAAAAATAGTATAAAAGATAAGAGTGATATAGCAGCAACTATTCCTGATAATCTACCCCTTCCACCTGACGAAATATTAATCATTGACTGACCAATCATTGCACAGCCTCCCATTGCTCCAAAAAAACCACAGGTTAAATTACTTAAGCCCTGGCCAACACATTCTTTATTTGGCTTACCCTTAGTATCTGTAATTTCATCTATTAGAGTTAAGGTTAGCAAACTTTCAATTAATCCAATTCCAGCTAGAGTTAAAGAAAAAGGTAAAACTATCCAAAACGTTTCCATATTCATAGGTACNTTTGGAATACTAAACTGAGGCATTCCTCCTGATACCGATGCTAAGTCACCAACTGTTGATGTTTCTATTTTGAAGACAATAACCAAGAAAGATAAAATGATAATTGANATTAATGGAGAAGGTATAATCCTACCAATTTTCGGAACTTTTGGTATGAAAACTATTATAGAAATTGTTACCAANGTAAGCATAATCATTACTAGTAACTGACTATTATCTAGCCAGCCTCCGCTAAACAAAACACCTGCTGCACTATGACTTTCCTGAGAGTGTGCAGTGTTGCTATGATCTTTAAATTGTCCTAGTTGACTTAAGAAAATTACGATTGCTAATCCATTTACAAATCCAAGCATTACAGTAGATGGAACAATGTTAATAAGCTTCCCAAGTTTCAATATACCTGTGAGAATTTGTATTATTCCCGTTATAACAATAGCTGCAAATAAATATTGTACTCCATGCAATGCNACTAATGCGACCATTACTACAGCCATCGCCCCNGTAGCACCTGAAATCATTCCACTTCTTCCTCCAAATATTGATGTAATTATTCCAACAAANAATGCTGCATATAGACCTACTAAAGGCTCTACTCCAGCAACAAAAGCAAAAGCTATAGCTTCTGGAACTAGAGCAAGAGCAACGGTCAAGCCTGATAAAAAGTCTGATTTTGGATTATTTGTTATTTGATATTTTGCTAATAAATTTAAGAGCATAGAGAAAACTATATCAGTATAGATTAAANATNTCCTACTGTATATAAAACCGATTTTAGNAAGTTAATTTAAGTCATTAGACGACAACATAAGAATTAGAAAGGANTCACGAATATCAAATTATTAATTATGGAATACTACCCGTAAGTTTTTCTAAAATTTTAATTTTTTATACNCGCAATATATTCTTTATAATTTTGGATAAATTCTGTCGAGTAGTGTGATTATCTCATCTTTAGGTTCACTTAAGAAAGAATTAAAATCATCTATGTAAACTTCATATTTTTTTCCAAAATATTTTTCAAAAGCAATTTCAAATTTACCNTGTGATTCTAGATTCTNCCAAAATNTATATACTGCATCTTCTCCAACTTGNTCTATAAGATATGCAACAAACCATGCNCCTAGTTCATAACCTATTTTTTNTTCTTCACCATTCCATGTAAATTCGTTTATTTTTTTTCCTGAAATTAAGTATTTCTCAAGAAGGTTTCCTTTCCAATCTGCNAAAATTGAATCTTTCATNGTATTTATAAAATACTCTCGATTATTCGTTTCTTTGGCATATTTGTAATATGAAAAATATACAGCATTACCTTCTATCCACCAAGGAACCTCCACNTTTGGGTCAAGTCCCGTTCCTAATTTACCTACCATTAGCATTTCTTCATTCCTGGAAAACGGTTTACTTAAATTAGAATATTGATATATATGAAACATTTCGTGAATAGTTACATAGCCATAAGAATCTTCATGCATTGGCAAATCATGACTAGANCTTATAAATAGATTAAAGCCATCACGATGAATGCTACTTGAGATAGACGAACCAGCGACTCTACCATTTTGTTCTGTAAATAAACATAAACCAAAATTACAACCATTTTTTACAGGGTTATAATTTTTAGGATTACACTTTCCATTATCATATCCATCATTTCCTTTTCCAGAGTTATGGTATTTTTCGATATGGNTGCAAAATTCTTTTTCTAATTTAATTGCACTNTTGANATCATTTCTATCTAATGCAGCAATATANATAGGATTAACTACTTCCCAGTTTGTATTTGGTTTATCAAAAAACAACTTTTCTGATACGCATACCCATTGTTTTATTAAATCAATACCTTCTTCATTTAGAGATTCTGCTTGAAAAATATATGCTTCTAATTTTTCTGCACATTCAACTTTGGGTAAATTATATTGGCTAGAAGTTTCATTTTGAGAAGTTCTAGTTGTTTTTAAATCACTTGTAGAGCTAGATAAATCATTTGAAGAACCAGAACAGCTAAAAATAAATATTAATGAAATTAAAGATAAAAGAAATTTAATCATATAATTATTATAATAAAAACTTAACACTTATAAAAATATTTTTTTAANTGGTTAATACGGGGCTGTAGCTCAATTGGGAGAGCGCTTCAATGGCATTGAAGAGGTAGGGAGTTCGAATCTCCCCAGCTCCACCAAAAAATTTAAATGAATACATTATTAAAAAATTCTTATGATGAAAATTGTGAAATTTGTGGTTATAAAACCCTTAAATCACATTGCAAAATTATATGTAAAAATTGTGGTTTTACAAGAGATTGCTCCGATCCATAGAAGATTAAATTATTTCTCCTATTCTGTATTCACCATCTGTCCAAACAGGCTCTGACTCTAAATAATTCATCATTTCAAGAAAAAATTCGTGCTGCTCAGGTCTATTAGAATTATTAACATGAGATTCTTTTGAATTAAATATAGCTACACCAATCAATTCTTCCTTTTCATCTGGCTCCATCAAAAACCAACCCACCATACCATCNGGTGTTTCATTATCTCTTCTTAAAAGTTCAATTAAGTTTTCTTTTTGCCCTTGTTTAGGTTTTAAGTTAAATATTGTTCCGTACATAATTTCTCCTATAATAATTTTTTGCTTCCTATTATAATAAACAAAAATAAATAAATTATATGAGCTTGAAATAAATATGAAAAAAATTATTATTACAAAAAAAAATAACCTCGAAGAAGAAATCAATTCAGGATCAATGAAAAGATTTGCGGGAGTCTCAAAAAAACTATCAAATGCATCAAAAATTCATATGGCAATAGCTAAAATCCCAAAAGATAGATGCTCTACCACTCATTTTCACACTAATTGTGAATCTGCTATTTATGTCCTATCTGGANAAGGTCTATTTCTTCATGGAGAAAACTTAGAAATCGAAGCAAAAATTTCTGAAGGAGATTTTATTTTTGTCCCTGATGGAGCATTGCATCAACCAGTTAATACNGGTAATAATGACCTGATACTAATAGTTGCAAGAAATACACCTGTTGAAATTGTTGAAGAAAAACCTAATTTAGGAAGAAAAAATTGTTAGCTAATAAGAAAGCATACTTGGGTTTAGATATAGGAACCACTAGGATAAAAATCATTGCTACAGATTCAGATGGTAATTTAATTTGTAANGCAACAGAAAAAATAAAGATATACCACCCACATCCTGGTTGGTCCGAACAAGATCCGATAGATTGGTGGAAGGCTACAAAGAAAGTTTTGCTAAAAGCAAAAAAAAATCTAGATTCTAAAAATTATCAAATTGTTTCTATAGGTTTTTCAGGGCAAATGCACTCTTTAGTAATGTTAGATAAAAATAATAATCCAATTCATAACGCAATACTGTGGAATGATGTTAGAACTAAAAANGAGTGTANNGAAATTAGAAAAATAATTGGTAAGAAAATTTGNGACATTACAGGTAATCCAGTTTTAGAAGGCTTTACAGCGCCAAAGATAATGTGGATGAAAAAAAACTTCCCGGATAAATATAAAACTATAAAAAAAATCATGCTTCCAAAAGACTATATAAGGTTTAGGTTAACTGGAAAAATNATGACTGACCCGTCNGATGCTACAGGTACCCTTTTATACGANATCAAGCAAAATAATTGGTCTGAATTTATTTGCAAAAAATTAGGCATTAACAAAAAAATATTACCTAAAGTTAACCCTTCACATAAATTTTCTGGAAAATTAACAAACGAAATTATTACTGAGTTAAAACTTGATAAAAATATACTAATNGTGACTGGTGGTGCAGATAATGCGTGTTCTTTGTTGTCTGTAAGTAATATTACTTACTCTGCAGTAATTAGCCTAGGTACATCTGGAACTATTATGATTCCTACAGAGAAATTAATAATAGATAAAATTACAGGAATTCATTTAATGAAACATGCTTTACCTGAATATAATTATCGTATGGGTGTAATTCTTTCAGCTGGCTCTGCATTAAATTGGTGGCAAAAAATTCTACCTAATAAAACAATAGACCAAATTATTAAAATTGCCAAAAGAGCAAATAAACATGAAGATCAAGTTATATTTTTACCCTACTTATCTGGTGAAAGAACTCCTCATCAAAATCCAGACGCAAGAGGAGTATTTTTTGGAATAAATGCAAGTTCTTCAAGCGCTGAATTAACTCATGCTGTTTTGCAAGGAATAGGATTTGCGATAAAAAATTCCTTCGATATTATAGCTAAAGATCATAAAATTTCTTCTGCCATAATAATTGGAGGTGGAGCAAAATCAAATAAATGGTCTCAATTAATTTGCGATATATTAAACATAGAAGTTAAACGCTATGAAATAAATGATGCTGCAGCTTTAGGTGCAGCATATCTTGGGATGATTGGATTTAGCAAAGATTTAAATATAGATAATCATCTCCAAGGAAGGAAAGAAAAGTTTAAGGTCTTTAAACCNACATTAAACAATCATGAATTTTATAAAAATGTATATAAAAACTATAANAATTTATATAAAATTCTCACAAAACAGTTTAAGAAATAAATTTTATGAACTACAAACTTTTTGGAAGAACAGGTATTTATATTAGTCCATTAATTCTGGGCTGTATGATGTTTGGGCAAAAAACAAATTATAAAGATAGCGCTNCAATTATTCATAAGTCAATTGACTTAGGAATTAATTTTCTTGATACAGCAAATGTATATGGAAACGGAGCATCCGAAGAGTTTGTTGGAAAAGCATTAAAAGAGAATAAAAAAAGAAGTGATATATTTCTTGCAACAAAAGTTAACTCAAGAATGTCTGAAAAGCCTAATGATGTAGGAAATAGTAGAAACAACATTGTTAATCAATGTGAAAAAAGTTTAAAAAGACTCCAAACTGATTATATTGATTTNTACCAACTTCATAGGCCAAGTAATTATATCGCCATAGATGAAACCCTCAAAGCATTAGATGATTTAATTAGAGATGGAAAAATAAGGTANATTGGTTCAAGTAATTTTGGATCTTGGCAGGTTGTTGAATCTCTATGGGCATCAGAAAAGTATGGGTTAAATAGATTTGTTAGTGAACAGTCTCCTTTCAACTTAGCTGACAGGAGAGCAGAAAGAGAACATATACCTATGTGCCAGACTTATGACTTAGCATTTATACCTTGGTCACCTCTTGGCGGGGGAGGGCTCACTGGAAAATACTTAAGAAATTCTAAACAGGCCACTGGCACAAGATTTGGAGACGAGACAGATCAGAAAAAAATTAAAAGATTTAACCTAGAAGTATTAAATATTACAGATGGCTTATCAAAAATTGCTGATGAGAAAAATTGTTCTGTTGCACAAGTTGCACTTTGCTGGGTTATGTCACAANTCGGTGTAACAGCTCCTATCATTGGCCCTAGAACTATGGAACAATTTGATGATAATATAGGNGCAATAGATATCAATTTAACAAAAGATGAAATTAGCATTATAAATAATCTTGCAAGCCCGGGGTCAAATACTGCTGATTTTTATGAGGCAAGTTTTGCACCAAACTTATTTAGGCCATAAAAATGAAAAATAAAAAAGTACTAATAACTGGCGGAGCCGGATTAATAGGATCAATTTTANTAAAAAATCTTGGTCATAAATACGAATTCTCTTCCATAGACTTGAGAAAAGCTGAAGGAATAGAATCTACAGAATCTAGTCTTGATAACTTGCCAAAGATAATGCCTGCATTCAAAAATATTGATACTGTTATTCATCTTGCTGCAGACCCTGCCCCGGATGGTAAATGGGATTCCGTACTAAAAAACAACTTAATTTCTACTTATAACGTTTTTGAAGCTTCAAGAATAAATAAAGTAAAAAGAGTTATTTTTGCCAGCTCTAACCANGCTGAAGGTGGAAATTATTTAGACGCCCCTTGGAAGCATATTTGTGATGGAAATTTCCATCTTCTTAAAGAAAATAATTATGATTTAGTTACTGAAAATCATAATATAAGGCCAGATGGACTTTATGGTGTATCAAAAGCTTATGGTGAAGCCTTAGGAAGTTATTACAAAGACTACCATAATCTTAATTCTTTCCATCTTAGAATTGGATGGGTAATAAAGGGTGACGATCCAACATTTTCTCCTTTTGCTCTTTCCCTATGGTTGAGTTATAGAGACGTAACTCAAATTATGGAGCTTTGTATTGATGCTCCNGAATCTTATCGTTACGATATATTTAACGCCACGTCTGATAACCAGTGGAAAATTTTTTCTATAGAAAAAATAAAAAATAAACTTGGATATAAACCAAAAGATCGAGCATTATCTGAATATACACCAAGGGAATATAACAGGAATACTTAGTGGAATTTACCTGGTTTTATGCCGCTATACTATCATCACTAATTTATACAATTATCACTCTTGGAGATAAATGGCTTATTTCTTGGCTTAAACTTCCTTTACCAAATTTTTTCTTATTTGTGGGAATAGTTCAATTTATTACTTCTATTATAATTTTTCTAATTTTTGGCATACCTGAACTTGTTTTTTATAATATATTTTTCTCATACTTAGGGGGGTTTATGTGGGGTGTAGCCCTAATGCTTATGTTTAAAGTATTAAGAAATGAGGAGGCTGGGAGAGTCACACCAATATGGCAAACATCTCCTATCTTTGCAGCAGTTGCAGGTATGATTTTTCTTGGTGAAAATATTAATAACAACTTATGGATTGCAATTTTTCTTGTAGTTTGTGGAGCATTTTTAATTTCCTCAAATATATCTGACATAAGAAAAATAAGTTTTAATAAAAAATTACTTATTGTTTTATTAGGTGCAGTAATTATTGGTTTTGCTCAGGTTTCACTAAAAGTAGGCTCGGAAAATCTNTCTGTAACTCATAATTTAGCAATAAGNGCCTTAGGACTAACAACCTCCATAGGNTTACCTTTTNTAAAACTCCATAGAATTAAGGAATTATCAAATTTTATTTTTTCAAATAAAAAAGTTATGCCGATATTCTTAATAGAAGGTATATTTCCACTTTTAGGTAATCTTTGTGTTCTCTATGCATTAGCTAATGGGCCAGTGTCCTTAGTAAGTCCTTTACTTGGAACAAGGCCTATATTTTTGATAGGAATTATATTAATTTTAGGGCCATTATCAAAAAAATACTTAAATGAAAAATTAGAAANATCTCAAATATCAATTAAAATTATTTCAACCATGCTTGTTGTTTCTGGAGTTGTAATTATTTCATCACAATGAAATAATAAAATATGTTTCACAATAAAGGGTAAAGTAAAATGATTTTAGGCGTTTCAGGGTTTGTAANAGGAGATTGGAAAAAAATCGATGAAAGAGTCATGGATAAAGTTGCTGGCTTTGGATTTAAAACATTACAAATAAGAATTTCCGATCCTTTTTCAACAACACTCAAAGATATANAAAAAATTAAAAGTCTATATAAAAAATTTGGTTTTTATATGCCTCAAACTGTAGGAAATTACGGAGGAAATTTAATTTCTGAAAATAAANATCTCAGAGAAAAAGATATTATATTTCTAAAAAAAATGATAGACATAACCAGTGAATTAGAATCACCAAATACATATCTTAGACCAGGTAGCCACAATCTTAATGGTGCATGGAAACCACACAAAAATAATTATAATGAAAAGACTTGGGACACTTTAATTGAAAGCACAAAATTTGTTTGTGATTATGCAGAAAAAAAAGATGTTATGTTAGCATTAGAGGGTGGAGTTGCTTGCCCTGTTAATTCTCCAAAAAAAGTCAAAGATTTATTTGAAAAAGTAGATTCTAAAAATTTAGGTCTAAATATGGATCCAGTAAATTTTATAAAAGACCTGGATACTGCATATAATAATACAAATTTAATAAATGAATTTTATCGCCTTGTACCAAAAAATATAATTGGATGCCACGCAAAAGATTTNAAAATTGTTGAAGGCTTATTACCGCATTTTGAAGAAACAACAATAGGAAGTAAATATAGCATGCTTGATAATGATGCTCTACTAAAAGGATTAAATAAAATTAATCCTAGCGCACATGTCTTAATTGAACATTTACCAGATCAAGAAATTCCAAAAGCACTAACTGGGCTAAATAATGTAGCAAAAAAAAATAAAATCATTTGGGATAATTAAAAAATGTATAAGGATCTTAAAAATAAAAAAATTATTATAACTGGATCAGCAACTGGTATTGGTAAATCTGTTACGACAAGGCTTTGCGCATTTGGTGCTAAAGTTGCAGCCTTGGACATCAATAAAGACAAAGGCTCTGAAACAGTGTTCAACGCCATTGAATATGGTGGCGATATTAAATTTTTTGAAATAGATGTAAAAGATGAAATAAGCGTAAAAAATAGTATAGAANCATCAACTAATTGGCTGGGTGGTATAGATGTTCTAATTCATATTGCTGGAATTTTAGAGGGAGCTGATATGGAAATAAATAATTTTCCAGAAGAAATTTGGGATAAAGTTGTAGATGTAAACNTAAGAGGTTCTTTTCTTGTNACAAAATACGTTTCAAAAATAATGATAAAACAAAANTCTGGAGTNATAATATTAACTNCATCACCAGCNGGNGTACATGGAGGAAGTTCTTCTTATGCCTATGGATCATCAAAAGGAGGAGTTCATGGACTAAGCTTAGTCCTTGAACAAAATTTATCGAAGTATGGAATAAGAGTTAATGATGTTTTACCAGGAAGTGTAAAAACACCTTTGAAAATTAAAAATGTTAAGGATACTTATAAAAAAAATGATAGAGTATCGGTGAATGAAAAGATTGATGAACTAGTTGAACCAGATGATGTAGCAAAAATATATACTTTTTTAGCAAGTAGTGAGGCAAGTTTAATAAAGGGAAGCATAAGAACCCAATAGGTGATAATATTAATCTTAATGATTTCTTGACATTATCTTAATAAGTTCTAGATATTATTCAATTAAAGTTAATTTATAAACTGTTTTTAGTTTTGATAATAACTATAAGGAAAAAATAAAATGAAAAGAAAATTGATAGTAGGTATAACATTAGGGTTACTAAGTGCTCTTTCAATAGTAGGAGCAACATTTGCTAATGAAAGTGAAAAAAATAAAGAATCATTTCAAGCAAGAGTTGCTGAAATATTAGGCATCGAACAAGATACATACTCAGCTGCTATTAAAACTGCAAAAGAAGAATTTAAGNTNATAGCTCAAGANAAGANGCTTGANGANTTAAAAGAAAAACTTAGTTNGGCTGTGNCNGAGGGAAAAATTACAGAAGAAGAAGCGNATNAAAAGTTANATTCTATGACTGAGATTCAAGAATGGATTAATTCTGAACCTTCCTCAANGGAAATAGTTAAAGAAGCNAANAAAAATTTGGANATGAAAGAATANACNTCAGATGAAATGCTCNCATTCCTTCTTTCAGATGGAANAATTTCTCAAGAACANCATGATGANATTACAAACTGGATAAACTCAAAACCAGAAGGTATGNAANACATNAAAGANAAAAAAGGTAAAGGCCGTATGANGGGNAAATATGATAAAAACCANNTGAAGGGCCNAAAAAAANCTGAAATATCNANAACATCTTTAAATAATTTAGAGATTAAACTTACTAATGCTGTTGCCTTAGGAGAGATATCTAAAGAAGATGCTGAAATNAAACTTGCTGCAATAGATGCNGAAAAAAATTGTGATAANNAAAAAGCTACAAATNATNTAGCAAAAGATAATATTTCGAATGAGCAAATNCGGATGATGATTTTTGATGCAATTCAGAGNGGNAAAATAACTGATGGAGAAGCAAAAGAAAAAATTTTACANTTAGCTTCAAAATAAATTATTATAAAAATCTAAAAAAAAGCACCTGATTTTTTCNGGTGTTTTTTTTTGCTNTATATGATATAAATATTTTAATGCTAAAAGATTCAAAATATAGAGGTATTTTTGGAATACCTGCAACTCCATTNAATGAAGATGAAAGTTTAGANTTATACTCACTAGAAAAAGTNTTAGACTTTACATTAAANAATGGCTGCCACGGCATAGTAATGCCTGTTATGGCAAGCGAATATCAATCTCTTACNGACGAAGAAAAAAAAATTATTTTCAAAACAACAGCAAAAATTGTTGANAATAAATTACCTACTGTTGCAGGTGTAACTGGAGTTTCTGATGTACACTCAATTGAATTAGCTAAATATGCTGAAGATATTGGATTTGATTCAGTAATTACTATGCCACCACATAGTATGCAACCATCTCAATATCAGGTAAAAAAATTTTTTTCAAAAATTAATGATTCAATTAATATTCCCATATGGATTCAAAATCATCCAAAAGGACACCCGTTATCGGCTGACCAACTTATTGAACTTTGTAATTCCTTTGAAAATATCTCTCTAATAAAAGAAGAAACTGCCTATTCAGGGCAAATGATAACAAATTTAATTCGTGGAGATTTAGAGAAAAACATAAAAAGTATTATGGGGGGTATGGGATGTATGCATTTGATATCTGAATATGCTAGAGGGGCTACTGGNAATATGCCTGCTTCTCATTATGGNGACATACTTTCTAAAATTTGGAGCCTGCTTGATTCAGGTGATGAAAAACAAGCTATTGAAATTCATAATCGAATGATTCCACTTATAAATTTTGAGATGATTTATGGCGCCCCTGCTTTCAAGGAAATTCTTGTTGAAAGAAAAATAATTAGATCTGCTACTACTAGATCTCCAGGATTTAGATCTTTTGATGAATATGACTTTACAGAATTAAAAAAACTAANGAAAACTATCGAGGATTTATTCGATTGGAGATAAATTTTTACCTGTAACCGTATGAATCACGATCTAATTGCTCATAAACTTGAAATTACAGTTGACGATTTATAAAACTATTAATAAAATTAATTATTGGCGTAAGCAAATAAATTATATAAACAATTAATAGGAGATTAGATTTAGTGACAATTAAACTTAATCCACTTGGAGATAGAGTAGTGATACTTCCATCTGAGGCTGAAGCTTCTACCTCTCCAGGAGGAATAATTATTCCTGACACAGCNAAAGAAAAGCCTCAGCAAGGTGAAATTGTAGCAGCTGGACCAGGAAGAACAACAGACGACGGAAAACTTGTAGATTTACCAGTGAAAGTTGGTCAATCTGTAATTTATTCAAAATATGCTGGTACTGAATACTCTGAAGGTGGAGTTGATTACCTAATTGTTAGAGAGAGCGATATACTCGCAATCGTTGATTAAGAAAAGGGGAATATAAAAATATGGCAGCTAAAGATTTAAAATTCAGTGATGATGCTCGAGCTAGGTTAAAAGAAGGTATTGATGTATTAGCCAATACCCTCAAATCAACACTTGGCCCTAGAGGCAGAAATGTCATTGTAGATAAAAAGTTCGGTCCTCCTCAAGTTAATTCAGATGGTGTTACTATAGCAAAGGAAATTGATTTAGATGATCCATTTGCAAATATGGGAGCACAATTACTNAAAGAGGTNTCAAAGAAAACTAATGATGATGCAGGAGANGGTACAACAACCTCTACTGTTTTAGCTCAAGCAATTATTTCTGAAGGNTTNAAAAATGTTGCAGCTGGNGCGGANCCAATGGCGCTAAAGCGNGGTATGGACATAGCAATGGATACAGTAAGAAAGTCAATTGCAGGTCAGTCTACAACAGTAAGCACCAAGGAACAGATTGAAAATGTTGCAGTATTATCATCTCATGATGATGAAATGGGAAGTCTTATTTCTGATGTGATGGATAAAGTCGGTAAAGATGGAGTAATAACTGTTGATGAATCCAAATCATTATCATACGAAACAGAGTTTGTTGAAGGTATGAATATTGACAGAGGTTATTTATCACCGTATTTTGTAACTAATTCGGAAAGACAAGAATCCGTACTAGATGATTCTTACGTATTAATTACTAGTGAAAAAATTTCTGCTGTATCTGATCTTCTTCCAGTATTAGAAAAAGTTCTTCAGACAAATAAAAACATACTAGTTATTGCTGAAGACGTTGAAGGTGAAGCCTTAGCAACATTAGTTGTAAACAAATTAAGAGGTACACTAAACGTTGCAGCAGTTAAAGCTCCTGGATTTGGCGATCGAAGAAAAGCAATGCTTGAAGATATTGCTATTCTAACTGGAGGAACTGTAATATCTGAAGAAATCGGTAGAAAACTTGACTCTATCACCTTAGACGATTTAGGCAAATGTAAACAAATTGTCGTAAAAAAAGACGACACTACATTTGTTGATGGCGCAGGATCTTTAGATCAAATAAACGGAAGAAAAGCTGAAATAGAGAGTCAAATTGCAGATACAACATCTGATTACGATAGAGAAAAACTTCAAGAAAGATTAGCTAAGCTTTCTGGCGGTGTTGCAATACTTAGAGTCGGAGCAGCAACAGAAGTTGAAATGAAAGAGAAAAAACAAAGAATGGAAGATGCTCTTTCAGCAACCAGAGCAGCAGTTGAAGAAGGAATTGTACCAGGGGGCGGAAGTGTTCTAATTAAAGCTTCCCAGGCACTTTCTAAAGTTAAATCAAAAATAGATGATGAACAAACTGGTGTTGAAGTACTAAAAAGAGCATTGCTCGCACCAATAAGTGTTATTGCAGGTAATTGTGGTCATGAGGGTGCAGTAATACTTAATAAAGTTTCTGAAAGTTCAGATAAGAACTTTGGTTTCGACGCTCACAAGGCTGAGTATGGAGACATGCTAGAAATGGGTATTGTTGATCCAGCTAAAGTAACACGAGCAGCAGTAGAAAATGCTGTTTCAGTCGCTGGAATGATTCTTACAACAGAGGCATTAATCAGTGAAAAAGATGAACCAGCACCCCCTATGCCAGCAGGACCTCCTGGTGGTGATATGGGCGGTATGGGCTTCTAAAAAAAGTAAATATACAAAAAAGAGAGTTAAAAATTTTTAACTCTCTTTTTTTTATTCCTCGTTCGATAAAATTTCATATAATTTATTCATACCATCTAACCATTTGATTTGAACATCCGAATTCCATGATGGATCATAATCTGGATACTTAGATAATATCTTACTAGCAAGTTCAAATTTATAAGCAATTTCTTTATTTGAGTTTATAAATTTTGCTTGAGGAAGAATTTTATTATTTGATTCACTTGTTTCATTATGTACTTTTTTTACGTTAGTTTTGCTTCTTGTCTTTCCATGTCGTCCAGCTAGAATATGCTTTGATAGTTTTATTCCAGCAAATTGGGCAGCTCTAATAAAAAATGCTTCGCATTTCACTATAACCCCTTCTTTAGTTCCAAAAGACTTAAAGGCGTCTCTAAATTGACCCTTACTTGCTCTTGTTAAATCTAATCTAAAGACAGGTTCATAGAACTCATTTAATACACTATAAAGAATAGACTTTCTTTCTTCTCCTTCAGCAAATACTAATCCTTCAAGAGACTTTTTAGGACGACCATCTTGATCTATTAAATTTAGAACTTTTAAGGTTGTCATTAATTGAGTGCCAGAACTACCAGAAAACCTTGCACCCCAAACACTTCTATCTATTCTATCTGGAATTCCTTCGTCAAATAAAAATTCCAAAAAAGTTTGGAATGTACGGTAAGGAACATAAGGTGGTATGAGTTTTTGTTCTTGAAACATCTTTTTTATTCTTAGAATTACAAAAATTATATATATTCTAATTAAGAATATATCCCATAAATTCTAAAGTCAAATGATTTTAGAATTGATTGTTTCCCATGTTGGACAGTTTTTAAAATTACTTTTTAGAATGTAGAAAATTAAAGTATGAAAAATTATTTTATATTGAAAGGCGTAATAAATTGAGAATACCTATAAACGAGATATTTCCTAATCCAGATATTCCTAAATCAGAAAAAAAAGAAAATTCAAAAACACATAATAAATTCAAAAAGAACCCTGTAGTTCTTGCAACAGAAAACGGTTATGTTTTATTAGCTGGTACAAGCAAAATATCATATGCAAAAGAAATTGGAGAAAACTCCATAGAATGCACAGTAAAAGAAAATATAAACGAGCAAGAAAAATTTGAACTTTTATTATCTGAGAATTATCATTCTTCTCTTATGTCTCCCATGGATCTTGGGGGGTCATTTATTAAGTACAGAGAAAAATATGATATAACACAACAAGAATTGGCACGAAGAACAGGAATAACTCCAGGAACAATCCATCATTATGAAAGTCTAATTAGAACCTTAAGCCCTAAACTTGGAGAAGCATTAACTGAAGGATTATTGACATTTAAAGAAGCAAGATCTATAGCAGATTTGGATGACCATGATAGACAAATGGAAATAGCTAAGCCGTTCCTTGAAGGAAAATTATCAAGTGTTTATGTAGAAAAAATAGTTGGTCGAGCAAAAATAGCTTCGATGCTAACTGTCGATCAAATAGTTGATGAAGTAGTAAATGGAAAAAAATCTCAGGCTCTGATCAAAAATGAAAATTTAGCGAGAACAGAAAGAAAGAGTAATGCTCCAAGTACTGAATTAATTGAAAACTCAATCTTAAAAATTGCAGGTGAATTAGAAGCATTACAAATAAAAAATATTCCTGAGTATAGAAGGTTGAAGTTGATAAGTAGTCTGAGGATATTGGAAACTAGACTTAAATATTCTTTAACCAATTTAAATGGAGGATTTACATCTAAGTATAATTCTCCAAAATCCTACACAAATAGAGTAAAGGTTTAAATTTGATTTTATCGAGACGGATATAAATTCTATACATAGTGCGGACACATTATTTATAGAACTCCTAGATAAAAGGACTATTGTATTTAGGAGCGATTGTCTCTTCCGATTATGGTCATAAAACGCCCCTCCTTATTACGCCTCTGGAGGGGCGCTTTTCATAGGTAATATTAAAGATAATGCTGCACCTGTGAGAGCAATAATACCTGAAAAGATTACAACACCATGAAATCCTGAGGATTGGTTTATTATGCCGGCAAATATTGGAGTTATAGAGCCTATTACAGATCCACCAGTAAACATTAATGCTGTACCAGAACCTTCAGATCCTTTATCTACCATATCCATAGCAGCGGCGTTTATTATGGGCATGACGGAGAAAAAGAATAACCCTAAGCATCCAACAAGAAAAGTCATCATTATTCCATGATCAAAAACTAAAAATAGAAATATTAAAATTGTCATTAAAATCATCGCAAATGAAATAACTGGTCTTCTACCTAACTTGTCCGAAAAATTTCCCATTATAGGAGTAGAAATAATACCAGCCATAGTAATTAATGCAACATGAATACCCACAAGGGTATTTGAGTACTCAAGAATTTCACGCATGTAAATTACCAAAAAAACCTGAAATGATGTATGTACAGCCCCTCTCATTGCACCTAATAAAGCCATTCCGAGAACACTATAATTATTTAATAAACTTTTTGCAGATCGAAAATAGTCTGTAATAGTAATATTACCCTCAGATTCACTTCCAGCAGACTTAAATCTTAAAATTACCAGTAGCCCAGTTATTATCATTGGTATTGATAAACTTATTGCAATTATTCTCCACGAAATACCTGAGAAAAAAGCGTAACTTCCAACTGTTCCAGCCAAAAGAAAACCTATAATTATTGGTGATGTCGTATTTCCAATTTGAGCTCCGGTCAGATGAGCAGACATTGCATACCCTCTTCTTTCAGGATATCTAGCTGCCAAAGTACCAAAAGCAGGAGCATGCCACAATGATGTACCAAAACCAACAATAGCTACTCCAAACAACAACATCCAATAAAGTGGAGAAATACCTACTATGAAATAACCTAAACCAACCATAATCATAGACAATAATAGAATCCATGCAATTTTTTTTCTATACATGTCTGTTAATATTCCTGCTGGAATATTAGCAATACCTGATGATATCGATTGAACTGTAGATATACCTCCTACTCCTACATCTGTAAGACCTAATGTAGACTTTATGCTAGGTATCATGACCAGAAGAGCACCTTGACCAAAATGCTTAACTCCATGACCAGCTGACAGGCCATATAATAATGACATTGATTGCTTATTTTTTCTCAAATTAATGACTCAATTTTTTATTCACTACCGCTATCGATTCATCAATAATACTACATAATTCTTCTGTCTGATCTGCATTTATAGTTAATGGTGGAGCAATTGGTAATATAAAAGCAGGAACCCTAATCCAAACTCCTCTTTTTCTCAGTTCATCTGTGAGAAGCTTGTTTAATCCAACGGAACTATCAAAATGTTTTTTTGAATCTCTATCTTCCACAAATTCTATACCTTGAATTAATCCAACACCCCTTACATCTCCAATTATTTTATATTTTTCTTTCATTTCTATTAGTTTTTCACTAATCTGCAAGCCTCTAAGTTTTGCATTTTGGACAAGATCGTTTTCTTCTACAATTTTTAGATTTGCTAAAGCTGCGGCTGCTCCAGCAGGATGAGCAGAATATGTATACATGTGACTCCATACTTTTTCAGGCCCTCCAGCAAAAGCATTTGAAACTTTTTTTGTAGAAACAGTCCCACCGAGTGGAAAGTATCCTGATGTTACTCCTTTTGCAAANCTCATAATATCTGGNGTAGTTTTTACNAANTTCGCACCAAACCANTCTCCTAATCTTCCAAANCCTGTAATNACTTCATCAAAAATTAATAANACNCCNTACTTNTCACANATTTCTCTTACNAANGGCCAGTAGGATTCGTGNGGAAGTATGCCTCCTAGNGGCTGTGAAACAGGTTCACCTATAACNGCTGAAACNGATTCTGCTCCTTCAAAAATNATAGNATCNTCNATGGCNTGTGCAGANTTNANNGCATTTTCTTCAGNAGATTTTGACCCAAACTCATCACGATAAAAATGNGGATGAGGAACAGTTACAACNTTTAATGGCTTTGGTTGATAATCNGTTCTAGGAAATCCTGGATGCCCNCCTAGCCACATAGTTCCATATGTTGAACCATGATATGAACCNTTTCTAGAAATAATTTTATATCGACCTTTTTCNCCNTTCCTTACATGAAAAGCNTGNGCTAATTTTAATGAAGATTCATTTGCTTCTGAGCCACCTTGACAAAAGAACGTTCTTGANAAGTCTCCNGGTGTAATCTCTGATATTTTTTTTGCNAATTCAGCACTCTTNGGAGTTATACCTGAATAAACGTTCATNCTGACTGAGTTTAATTGTTCATAAATTGCTTTTGAAATTATNTTTTGNCCATGNCCTACATTTCTAAAATACATNCCTGAAATACCATCTATATACCTATTTCCNTCAANATCATTTATATAAATTCCGTCTGATGATTCCATGACTAATGGTCCACCCTCTTCAGCCATAAGTGTTTGATTAGTCATTCCNACATACATATGNTCTATAGCCATTTTTTGATAATAATTCATATCNTTTTGGTCTTTATTAGTCATTATTTTTTCCTATAGAATTTTTATATAANANGTATTTTACAACCTATNATGAAATTAATTGATAACAAAAAGCCAAAAACCTCTTCTTTANTANTGGGTTTNATATTTGGCANATTAATTGCTTCCGGTTATAGTATCATGTCCGTAATAATCTGCTCAGGATTATTAATTTGNCCTAAAGCTTGGGAACCTTTCGTTTTTATATTTTTGTTAGTGTTTTTATTTATTACAGCCTTTTTTANAGTAATTTTTCTGATTTTATTTAAGTTNTATAAATTTTTTGATATTTCTAATTAGATGTTANATGTATAATGATTTATATTTANAAAAATTTTAAGGAAATATTATGAGCAATTNTACCTTTGATCTAATAGTTATTGGTGCTGGGCCNGGTGGTTACCATGCAGCAATAAGAGNCTCTCAACTTGGTCTTAAAGTTGCAGTTGTAGAGAANGATGANGGTTCTGGCAATGGAGGAATAGGTGGTGTATGCCTTAACTGGGGATGTATACCTTCTAAATCTTTGCTAAAAAATGCAGAAATAGTAAATCANCTTAAGCATGCTGAAGACTGGGGAATTACTGTNGAAAATTGGTCAGCAGATATTGGTAAAGCGATTGATAGNAGNAGAAAAGTNTCAAAAACTCTCACTNGNGGGATTGAATTTTTATTTAGAAAAAACAAAATAGAACTTATAAAAGGTAAAGCAAAACTNNTATCTTCNACTGAAATTTTAGTAGATGAAAAAACAAAATATATANCAAAAAACATAATAATCGCGACNGGTGCNCGACCTAGAAGCCTNCCAACNCCNGGTCTTGAAATTGACGGNAAAAATATTATNACTTCAAGAAACGCATTAGAAATGAAAGANAANCCAAAATCTATTGCGATAATTGGAGCTTCNGCAATTGGATGTGAATTTGCATATTATTTTAATGCATATGGNGTGAAAGTTAGATTATTCGANATGGAAAACCATATNGTGCCAAAAGAAGATGAAGATATTTCAATNGAACTAGAAAAACAGTTTAAAAATCAAGGTATCGAGTTTGCAACTTCAGCAAAAATTTCCAAAGTTATTCATGGAAAAGAACTATCCATAGAATATATGNTTGAAGGAAAAAATGAAGTATTTAATTGTGAAAAANTNTTACTTGGAGTAGGGGTACANCCTAATTCTGATGANATTGGTTTAGANAACCTTGGANTCAAAACTTATGGTCCNGGTTTTATCGAGGTCGATGAGTATATGAAAACTAATATAAATGGAATATATGCTGTGGGGGATATCAANGGAAANCTTCCATTGGCNCATGTAGCNTTTGANCAAGGTGTTGTGGCNGCNGAAACNATTGCNGGAGAAAATGTAGAAGGAATTNATGATTATTCAAATATGCCTAAATGTACATATTGCCAACCTCAAATAGCGTCAATAGGACTTAATGAGAAAGAAGCTAGAGAAAAAGGCTTAAGTATTAAAGTTGGAAAAGTGCCATTCCAAGTCGCTGGAAAATCTGTAGCAATTGGTGAACCAAATGGATTTGCAAAGGTTATTACAGATGAAGACTCAGGTGAAATTCTCGGAGCGCATATTATTGGGCCCGAAGCGACTGAATTAATAGCAGAAATTGGAATGCTAAAAATGTTAGAAGGTACTAATCTAGAACTTCAAAAACTAACTCATGCACACCCTACTTTATCTGAAGCGGTAAAAGAAGCTGGTGCTTCTGTTAACAATGAAGCGATTCATTTTTAGTTAGTTTTTATATTCTATATATTCTTTCAGCGTTTAGCATAAACATTTGGTTTCTTTCCGTTTTTGTAAAACCTTTTGTTATTTGATCGAAAGACTGCCACAGAGTTTTATAATCACTAAAAAGACTATCGACTGGAAAATTTGATGCAAACATACATCTTTTTGGGCCAAAAATCTCTATAGCTTCCATAACGAAAGGCTCAATAGTTGCCTTAGTCCACTTTTTATTCATCATTCCTAAAGCAGATATCTTCACTGCAACATTGTCAGCTTCAGCCAAAATTTTTAGACCCTTTTTCCATAAACTTATACCATCTGGAGAAAGATCTATCGGCATACCTGTATGGTTTAAGATAATAAATATATTAGGAAATTTTGTAGCTAAACTTATGCACTCTTGTAATTGCCATGGCCATACTTGAAGATCAAATGATGCGTTGTATTTTTCTAATAACTTGTAACCCTTTATCCATTTTTCATCCGTGATTAAACCTCCAGACTCAGCAAACCTCAAATTTGGTCGTTTATCATCCCAGTTAAGCATCTGCCTTATTCCACGCCAGTTAGGAAAACTTGAATGCTTGTCTAAAATTTCATCTGCATTTTTTTTATGTAAATTCGCAAATCCTATTATTGCATTTGGCATACCTCTAGATTTTTCATTATCTGCGATACTTTGCAACCATTTAGTTTCACCTGAAGGATCTAATGATGGATCCCACTCTGCTTGAACATGAACAGATTTTTTAATAGGAAGATCACCAACTGAATTAATAAAATCCGAGATCAAATAATTTTTTCGGATTTTTTCATAATCTCCTACAAAGTGATCTATTCTGTCATCGAGCCAAGGATATGAATTACTACTTAAATCCCATAAGTGATGATGCGCGTCAATAAATTCAGGAATAGTCATTTTTTCTCTCAATCTAAATGGAATACTTCTTCCCATTCAATCATATTTTTATCAGGATGGGCACCTTTAGGAAGTTCAAAATACTTTGACATTAAGTTTTGCCAATCTGTATTTATTTTTTCTTTTGACATTCTTTCTAATGCATGCTTAAAAGAATCCTTAACCTCAAAATAACCAAATAATGTACCATCTGGTCTTAAAAAAATAGAATAGTTTTTCCAGCCATTTTTTCTTAATGCATCAAGCATCTCAGGCCAGACATTAGCATGCCATTCCTTATATTCCTTAATACTTTTTGTTTTAATTTTCATTTCAAAGCCAACGCGTTTCAATTGACACCTCCAAAAAACAAATTATCATACAATTATTACTTACTTAAAGGAGTATATTATGTCAAAGTCCGTTGCACAAGTTTTAGATCTTAAAAATGACGAAAAACTTATAAAAGAATATGAAGAATACCACAAAAAAGTATGGCCTGAAGTGTTACAAGGAATTAAGGAAGCTGGTATAGAAAGAATGGAAATTTTTAGATCTGGGAACCATCTTTTCATGTATTGTATTGTAGACGAAAATTTTGATCCAAATAACGATTTTCCACAGCAATCCAAAAATAACAAAAAATCTACAGAATGGAATATATTAATGAAAAAGTATCAACAAAAAGTACCCATTGCAAAAGAAAATGAATGGTGGTCGCTAATGAGTCGTGCATTTGATACTGAATGGTTCAATGAAAGGTAAGTATTATATAATTTTTTCTATTATATGGATGATATTTATTTTTATACTATCTAGCCAAAGTAGTGAAAAATTTCAAGAAATTAGTTATTCTATAAAATGGTTAAAATTTCAAAGTTTTATTGCACATTTCACACTTTATTTTATCCTTGGATTTTTTTATATGAATTTTTTACACCTATACGTAAAAAATAAAATTAAAAAGATTTTATATTATTTTTTATTGATTATTTTTTATTCCATATTTGATGAGGTCCACCAATACTTCGTTCCTGGAAGATTTTTTGAAATTATAGATATATTATTCAATATAATTGGTGCTACAACTCTTGTAATAATCTTTTTATCAAAAAAAAGATCTAATAGTATTGTTAATAAAAATAAGTAGAGATGATAAAAAACAATAAAATAAAAATGATTGAAGAAGCAGTAAAATTTGCTGAAGACTTAATATTAACATTAGAAAATAAGAACACTAATGAGACTATAAGTAATATAATTTTGCCATGTCTTCATACAGCAAAAACCTATGCTGAAGTAAAAATGTTTGAATCACCAGAAATAAAAATCAATCTCTCAAAAGCTGCTATTGAAACAAGTTACCTAACTGATAAAAACCCGAAATATGCTCCCTTGTACTCAAAAATTCGAGTTTTACTTGAAGAGTTTAGTCAAATATGAGCCACCAAATAGAAATATATGATGAAAAAGAGTTAATTTCTGAAAACTTAGATATTAATACTTTAATAATCAAAGCTTGCAATTTTACATTAAAAGCAGAAGGAGTTTGTAGTCCCAAATTATTGAGTATAAATTTTACGGATGACAAAGAAATGGCGTTCTTAAACAATAAATATATGGGTTATAACAAAACTACGGATGTATTATCGTTTAATGAAATTTCTATCGGAACACAGGAAAAATATAATTGGCCAAAAGAAGAAAAAGTATCACATGAAAGAATTGGAGAAATAATAATATCTGTTCCCCAGGTAATAAAACAGTGCATGAATAACTTTAATCATGAGTGTGTAAAACTTGTAGTTCACGGATTATTACATATTTTAGGCTATGATCATGCTTTAAAAAAGGAAGAATTAATCATGTTTAATAAAACTGATGATATATTAAGTTATATATTTAAAAAAAATTAGGGTAATTTTGGATAATAAAGTTTTTTATAGAAAATGGAGACCATTTGATTTTGATAATGTTGTTGGTCAAAATCATATTACATCTACTTTAAAAAGAGCCATTCTATCTAAAAGGATTGCTCATGCATATCTTTTTACTGGACCTAGAGGGGTTGGAAAAACATCAACTGCAAGGATTTTAGCTAAAGCTTTAAATTCAGAAATTAATGACGACGGCAACCCTGTTATTGAATCTGAAACATCGAAGGCCATAGATGAAGGGAGATACTTGGACTTAGTAGAAATAGATGCTGCATCAAATAGAAGAATAGATGATGTCAGAGATTTATTGGATAGCGTTCAAATTCAACCCACGCTAGGCAAATTTAAAATATATATTATAGATGAAGTTCACATGTTAACTCCTGAAGCTTTTAATGCACTATTAAAAACTTTAGAAGAACCACCTCCAAATATAGTTTTTATACTAGCGACAACTGACTCACACAAAATCCCAGACACTATCAAAAGTCGATGTCAAAGATTTGATTTTCGAAGGTTATCTGACGACGATGTTATAGATAGACTGATTGAGATTTGTGATTCTGAAAATATTGAAACAGAGCAAGAAGTATTAGAAATTATAGCTAGAATTTCTTGGGGTAGTCTAAGAGATGCTGAAAGCTTACTTGAGCAATTACATATTTCGTACGGAGTTAATAATCAAGAGATAAAAGAGGAGCAAGCAAGAGAATTTTTAGGCTTAGGGAACTTTGAAATTTGTTTAAGTTTGGCATCTTGTATTATTAATAAAAAATCTAGTGAAGCTTTAAAAATAATTAACTTAGAATACAACAAAGGAACAAACTTAAATTCTATCTACCAAGGTCTACTTGAAACTCTAAGAAATTCTCTACTCATTAAAGCAGGTATATTAGAGCAAGAAAACCTAGAAAAATATTCGGATGAATTTAGATCCTCAATATCAAAAACCTCTTTAGAAAAAATTCTTGAGATCTTAACAATTTTTTCTAAAATAAAAATTCACGAATCAGAAAAATTACTAAATTTTGAAATTGCAATAATTGAATCCATAATCGACAAAAAAACGATATATGAGACAAAAATCACTTCATCAACAATAAGCAAAAAACCAGAACAACCGGAAGTTCAAAATACAATATCATCTGAAGATAACTCTCAGGAAAAATATGATAGCAGTTCAGCTGAAAGCAAAGTAACTAATTTTCGCAAAGAAAAATCTGGAGATGAAATTAAGTGGGATGACGTAATATACCAAACAAGAAGAACTAAAAATAGGCAATTTAATATCAGTGCATTATTAAGAAATGTTGAAACGCCCATTGTTACTAACAATAAAATTAAATTAAAGTTCAAAAGTAACGCCATAAAAAAACACTTTATGGATGAGATGGAGGACCCAAGATCAAAAAATGCTTTAAAATTAGCAATAAATAAATCTTATGGATCCGAACTTGACCTACAAATTTCTTCACCTAAAGAAGAAAAAAGTCAATCAGATTCTGCTGAAGAAAAAGAAACTAGCTCATCTATAAAAAAAGCTTTATCTATGGGTGGTAAAATTATTAATAACAAAACATCGGAGGATATAAATGAATAGAAATATGTTAAAACAGGCACAACAAATGCAGGCTAAATTAGCTCAAATACAAGAAGAAATAGCCAATACAAAAACAGAATCAACTTCTGGGGGAGGTGTAGTAAAGGCAGTGGTAATTGGAACCTCTAAAATAGAATCTATAACTATAGATCCAAAAGCAGTAGACCCTGAAGATATTGAATTGCTACAAGACTTAATTTTAGCGGCTGTAAATGACGCTTTTGAAAATGCACAAAAACTAGCAAACGAAAAAATGGGGCAAATAACAGGAGGATTAAACATCCCCGGATTGATGTAGTTATAAATATGAATAATCATAATTCAACCGTTCCAGCTGTAACTAGACTAATAGAAGCTTTTCACAGGCTTCCTGGAGTTGGCCCAAAAACAGCTCAAAGATATACCTATCATTTAATTAAGATGCCTGAAGAAATAGCAAAAGAATTTTCTGAAGCAGTTTTAGGCATTAAGGAAAAAATTACTTTTTGTAATTTGTGCTCAAATATTTCACAAGAAGAAATTTGCTTGTTGTGTAGTAATTCTAATAGAGATAATTCAAAAATTTGCATTGTTGAAGAGCCTCTAGATATAATACCGATTGAAAGAACAAGAGCATACAATGGGCTTTACCAAGTCCTACATGGTGTTATTTCTCCAATGAATGGAATAGGTCCAGAAAATTTAAAAATAGATAAATTACTGGAAAGAATTAAATCTGAAAATATTGAAGAAATCATAATTGCAACTAACCCAAAACTCGAAGGCGAAGCGACAGCAATGTATATCCAAAATCTGGTAGGACCATTAAAAATAAAAATCACTAGACTTGCAAGGGGACTTCCCAGTGGTTCAGATATAGAATATGCTGATGATTCAACATTAGAACACGCATTAAATAGTAGATCTGAAATTTAGAATGATTCATGAGTCCATCAAAACCTGAAATTTATACAACCACAGGAATAGTAATAAAGATAAATAACCTAGGTGAGGCTGATAGAATCATAACTTTAATAACACCTAATTTTGGTTTAATTAGAGGTGTTGCAAAATCTGCAAGAAAAACAATTTCAAAACTTGGCGGACATTTTGATATTCTAAAATATGTAAATTTTTCAATAAGAGAAACAAAGTCACTAAGTCAACTTAGCCAGGCAACTACTATTTATGGTTATAAAAAAATCCGAACAGACTTAAACCTTTTTTTTAAAACATCTTATATTTCAGAAATTGCTGAGAAATTTTCTATAGAGAATAATGCTAATTTTACATTATTTAATTTACTAAAAAATACATTAGATCATATAGAAAAATTTGGATTTACCGAAAACATTCTTCACTATTATGAATTAAAAATATTAGAACTAAATGGTTTTGCTCCCGAATTATATAAATGTGTAGAATCTGAAAACATACTAGAGCCAGGTAATCATTACTACTCCCCCGAGAGAGGAGGTTTAATTGATTTTAAATATTCAAATCTAAAAGCTAATTTAACACTATTACCAGCAAACTTAAATACAATTAAATATATGAGATATCTTTCTAAATCAAATATTGAAAAAATAAATAATTTGTCTATCGATGAAATTTATGAAAAACAAGCTTCAAGAATCTTAAAAGTTCAAATAAAAAACATTATCGATAGAAACCTTAAATCTGAAAAATTTATAGATAAAAAATTATGAAAAAAGATGAAATAATAATTAGGGGTGCCAAGGAACATAACCTCAAAAATATTAGTGTTCGAATCCCAAGGAATAAGTTATGTGTAATAACAGGTGTATCAGGATCTGGTAAAAGCAGCCTTGCATTTGATACGATTTTTGCTGAAGGCCAAAGAAGGTATGTAGAGTCTCTTTCAGCTTATGCAAGACAGTTTTTAGGAAGGATGGAAAAACCTGATGTAGAGTATATAGAAGGTTTAAGTCCATCTATTTCTATAGATCAAAAAGGTGTGTCAAAAAATCCTAGATCAACTGTAGGAACAGTAACTGAAATTTATGATTATCTAAGATTATTATTTGCTCGAATAGGAGTCGTTCACTGTTATAGATGCGGAAATGTAGTTGAAAAACAAACAGTTCAACAAATTGTTGATTCTATATCAAGCCTAGAAGAAACTTCTAGAATACAAATATTAAGTCCAATTATCACCCATATGAAGGGTGAACACCTTCAGATAATTGAATCAATAAAAAAACAGGGATTTGTTCGTGCAAGAATTGATGGTGAGATTATAGATTTATCATCTAATATTAAATTAGAAAAAAATAAATGGCACAATATAGAAATAGTTGTAGATAGGTTAATAATAAAAAAAAATATGGATTCAAGCAGATTAACGGAATCTGTTGAGGCTGCATTAAAAGTGAGTCAAGGAACAATAATTATTGAGCAAAAAATTGATAGTGAATCAAAAGATATTATTTATTCTGAAAAATTTGCTTGCTTAGAATGCGATATATCCATTGCTGAACTTGAACCTAGAAATTTTTCTTTTAATACCCCTTTTGGAGCATGTTCTCTGTGTACAGGATTAGGTTATAAGCTTGAAATTAACCCGTACTTAATTATTCCTAATCCAGATTCAAATATCATAGATGGAGGTATAATTCCATGGTCTAATCCGAACAGTTTTGAAATGTCAAGCTTAAAATCATTATCTGAATTCTACGATTTTTCACTTGAGTCACCAATAAATACTCTCCCTAAAGAAATTTTAGAAATAATACTCTTTGGCTCTAAAAATCAAACTATACCTTTCTCTCATTTAACAAGTTCTGGCAAAATATACAATTGGTCCTCAAAATTTGAAGGAATAGTAATAAACCTCGAAAGAAGATACATAAACAGCGAATCAGAAAAAACAAAAGAAAATATTTTGCGATTCATGACACAGCAACCATGTAATGAATGTAACGGAGAAAGATTAAAACCTGAAGCTTTGGCTGTAAAAGTTACAAATTTAAATATCACAGATCTTACTAAGTTATCCGTTGAGGATTCTTTAGAATGGGTAGTCTCATGCAAATCAGGATTAAAGAATCTAAGTGACAGAGATTTAAAAATTGGAGAACAAATTTTTAAAGAAATTGAATCTAGGCTAAATTTTTTATCAAAAGTTGGCCTAAACTATCTTTCCTTAGATAGAACCGCTTCCACTCTTTCTGGAGGAGAAGGTCAAAGAATAAGACTTGCAACACAAATTGGATCAGGGTTGATGGGTGTGCTTTATGTTTGCGATGAACCGTCAATAGGACTTCATCCGATTGATAATGAAAAATTAGTATTAACTTTATTAAATCTCAGAGACGTAGGAAACAGTGTAATAGTTGTTGAACATGATGAATCAATTATGAATGCAGCAGATCATATTATTGATCTTGGACCCAGAGCAGGAGAAAATGGAGGCAACATTGTTGCAGAGGGAAATATTAGTAAAATTAAAAAAAGTAGGCAATCTCTAACTGGATTATATTTAAGTAAGAAAAAAATTATCGATTTTCCAAAAATAAGACGTGATGGTAATGGCAAAGAAATAACCATCATAAATGCTAGAGAAAACAACTTAAAAAATCTGTCTATAAATATTCCACTAGGCAAACTTGTTTGTATAACCGGTGTTTCTGGTTCTGGTAAAAGCACATTGGTTAACGAAATACTTTATAAAAAACTTGCTCAAAAATTTTATAAATCAAAAGATGCGCCTGGAAAACATGAAAAAATTTTGGGAATAGATAATATAGATAAAGTAATTAATATAGATCAATCTCCAATAGGAAGAACTCCTAGATCTAATCCTGCTACATATACAGGTTTATTTGGTTATATTAGAGATGTTTTTGCATCGATGCCTGAGTCAAAAACAAGAGGGTATAAAGCTGGAAGATTTTCATTTAATGTAAAAGGTGGGAGATGTGAATCATGTAGTGGAGCGGGGTTTACTCAAATTGAAATGCAATTTTTACCAGACGTCACTGTTCCTTGTGAAGTTTGTTTAGGAATGAGATATAACAGAGAGGCTATTGAGATTAAGTTTAAAAATCTATCNATNTCAGACGTTCTNAACAAAACNGTTAGTGAAGCAGCTAAAATTTTTGAAAANCAGCCGGCCATTTTAAGAAAATTACAAACNCTTATAGATGTTGGTTTAGACTATATAAAATTAGGTCAACCNGCAACAACTTTATCCGGAGGTGAAGCNCAAAGAATTAAACTAGCAACAGAATTNTCTAAAAGATCTACNGGTAAAACCTTATATATTTTGGATGANCCAACAACNGGTTTATCTTTTGATGATGTTTCAAAANTNTTATTAGTACTGCATAAACTTGTNGATAANGGNAATTCCATAATTCTAATAGAACATCATTTAGATTTGATTAAAAACGCAGANTGGATAATAGACTTAGGTCCTGAAGCAGGTGAAAAAGGTGGTAATTTAGTAGGAGANGGAACTCCTGANTTTATGTCAACCTTAAAATCATCNGCAACAGGAATTTANCTAAANAAACTTAATGAAATNANTCCTAATAAAAAATCTAAAGGAAATACNAAGCCATTANCTAAATCTACTANTAATGAAATAAANTTAAGTGNAANCTTTTNATTCCCTACAAGACCTNAAAAACTANAGATNAAGAAAAAAAANAANAATNGATTTAGAAGGAGAAGAAGAAGATAANTAAAATATCTTAACTTTTTCAACNTTATTATCATCTATTTCCATTCCCANNCCATTATGNTTTGGAATANNAATGTTTCCATTTATTGGCAAAACNGGTTTTNTCAAAAANTGTTGATGNACNAAATTCCACTTAATTAAGTATTCTTGATATGGTGTNTGTATTGGAGATTGAGATAATGAAAAATGTATTCCAGCNTTNGTTGAATGNCCATGCGGTATGGTAATTANATCTGCNGTTGTTGCTACATTTGCAATTTTTATTACTTCAGATAAACCTCCAGCCCAATAAATATCNGGTTGAAGAATATCTAATGCTTCTGCNTTTATAAATTCATTTAATCCCCAGCGGGTATAATGATGTTCTCCTCCAGAAATGGGGATTGATGTGGAATTTTTTATCTTTCTGTACGAATCAATTCTATCTGGCATTGCAACTTCCTCAAGCCATCTTGGATTAAATTCTTCAATATATTTCGTAAGNTTTAGCAAATAATTAACGTCCATTGACTGCCAGCAATCAAGCATTATATCGTAATCATCNCCAAGTTCTANTCTNAGNGTTTCAACTAATTNAATATTTTTCTGNANNCCTTCGTANCCTGACATNGGCCCNTGTCTAAAAAACCATTTTTGAGCAGTATATCCTTGAAACTTAAATTCTTTAGCNCTNTCNNTAACCAANCCCATATCTTCAACATTGAATCCTANCATAGAAGCATAAGCAGGAACACTTTTTCTNGTAGGGCCTCCAAGAATTTTATAAACAGGTGTTTNNTAATAATTNCCCTTAAGGTCCCATAATGCATTGTCTACAGCNCTTATAGCAATCATGTTATTTCCNTGGCGNCCNTGAACAGANCTTCTGTGCATTACATCCCACAAATACTCNATAGCAAGAGGGTCCTGATTNATNATATGTTGAGATAATTCATTTTTTATTATGTATGCTATAGATTCATCAAATGGACCAGAAATTCCAATATAACCCTCGTCAGTTATTATAAATAAGAAAAATGCATTGATACTTAAGTCATTTTTTGATTCTTGAGATGTTTTTTCTTGAGTATGNCGGAATGGTTGNGATCTATATTCTTCATATATATCTATTGGTTGAACAAGTCTTTCTTCCCANAAAATTTCTTTACTTTCTAACATTCCAAAAAATTGCTTAATTTGTATTTTTTCTATCTTCATAATTTTTCTAATATTTTTTAAGTGATTATTGTACAATAATAAAGTAGTTTTAAGTTAACAAGAACAATAAAANAATGAATAATACCAAAATCTGTACTACTTTTGCTGAAGCAGTGAAGGATATAAAATCTAATAGTTCGGTGATGATTGGTGGTTTTGGAGGATCTGGAGGTCAACCTACAAGATTAATGATTGCATTATCTCAAAAAAAAATAAAAGGCTTAACCATAATTGGTAATGTAGCTGGAATATCCGAAACCACNGGATATGGTTGGCCAAAAAACATTAAGCCTATCGACCAAGGGATTTTTTTTAAGAAAGGTATAGCAAATAAGATAATATGTTCATTCCCAGTTCCTGCTTCTCAAAAACCAAAAAGTCCTATAGAAAAATTTTGGGATGATAATAAAAATTCTGTTGAAATAATACCTCAAGGAACACTTATAGAAAAAATTCGATCCGCAGGAGCAGGAATACCTGCTTTTTACACTCCAACTGGTGTAGGAACAATCGTTGAAAAGAACAAAGAGACNAAGTTTATTGATAGTAAAAAGTATATTTTAGAATATGCCTTAAGTGCAGATTTTGCCTTAATTAGAGCAAGTGTGGCCGATGAAAATGGAAATTTACAATTTCATGGTACTTCAAGAGCCTTCAGCCCTGCGATGGCAACAGCTGCAAAAATTACAATAGTTGAAGTTGATGAAATAGTAAAAGTTGGAAGCTTAGATCCTAACAATATTCACACGCTTGGAATCCATGTTGACAGAATTATAAAAAGAAGAAAGAGCGATATTTATCCATGAGATATGACTCGGATCCTGCTGAAAGATTAAGTAAAAATCAAATTGCAAAATATGCAATAAAATTTCTAAAGAGCAATTCAATTATTAACCTGGGTATCGGTATACCTTCATTATGCGCACAATATATCAAAGACCAAACAATACTTTTACACGCAGAAAATGGAGTTTATGGTTTTAATAAATTTGCAAATGCNAAAAATATTAACCCANATTATATGGATGCAGGAGGTAATTTTTTAGAGATTAATAAAAATATGGTTTTTTTTGACTCAGTTGAATCGTTTAATTTAATAAGAGGAGGTCATATAAACACAACAATTTTAGGTGCCTTTCAAGTTTCAAAAAATGGAGATATCGCGAACTGGATGATCCCAAAAAGAGGAATAGGAAGTATTGGNGGGGCAATGGATCTTTGTGNAAATACAAAAGAAGTAATAGTTGTGATGGAACATACAACAAAATTTAATGAACCAAAAATTGTTGAGAAATGTGAATTTCCGCTTACCGCTCTGAATTGTGTAAGTAAAATTGTCACTGATGTTGGCGTTTTCGAACTAAGAAATGGTTCAATGATATTAAAGGAATGTGCGCCTGGTTGGGATGTATTAAGTATTCAAAAAATCACAGGTGTTAAGGTAAAATATGATAAAAAATTAGTATTTATGGATATTGATGATGTTTGATAACTTATCCGAAAAATTTACCAATATTGTACAAAACTTAACTAGCAAAGGAAAAATTTCTGAGCAGGATATAAAGACCACGCTTAGAGAGGTAAGGTTAGCTTTATTGGAAGCCGATGTAGATTTTACTGTTGCTAAAAATTTTATTAAATCTATAGAAGATAAGGCTAGAAAAGAAAATGTTTTTTCTTCATTAACTCCCGGACAAACAATTATAAAAATAGTAAAAGATGAAATGACATCTATTCTTGGTGAATCATCAACTGAATTAAATAAAGGCAAAGACTTTCCTACTAAATTAATGTTAATTGGNTTACAGGGTGTAGGAAAAACAACNACTGCAGCCAAGNTAGCNTTACATTTGAGAAAATTAAANAATTCAGTATTGATGGTTGGATGTGACCTTCAAAGACCCGCAGCAGTAGANCAACTTATACAACTAGGAAAAGAATTAAACATNGANGTNTATAATNAGAATAATGAAAATTCATCTCCTNTTTTAGTTGCAAAAGAAGCCCTAAAATATGCAAAAGAAAAAAGAATCAATTATGTTATTTTTGATACAGCAGGTAGATTGGCTATTGATGAAAATTTGATGAATGAATTAATNGAAATTAATAAAGAAATTGATTCAGATGAAGTGCTATTAGCACTGGATGCTATGACAGGTCAAGATGCTGTTAATTCTGGAAATGAATTTAATAAGCATATCCCTATATCAGGGATAATATTAACAAAAATGGATGGAGATGCACGAGGAGGAGCTGCATTATCTATGAAATCTGTTACTGGAATACCTATAAAACTCGTTGGTACAGGAGAAAAACCAGATGAAATTGAAATATTTCATCCTGATAGAGTTGCTTCGAGAATATTAGGTATGGGTGATGTAGAAACACTAATAGAAAAAGCTCAAAAAGAATTTAATATTGATCAGGTAAAAAATCTTGAAAATAAAATAAAGAAAAACCAATTTGACTTGAACGATATGCTTCAACAATTTCAAAGCATAAAAAAAATGGGATCTATGACAGATTTGTTGGGAATGATTCCAGGTTTAGGTTCAATGAAAGGTAAAATTAATTCAAATGATATAAGTGATGATAAGTTGAAAAAAGCTGAATCGATCATATATTCAATGACTCCTTATGAAAGAAGTAATCCCGAATCGATAAATGGATCTAGAAGGAATAGAATCGCGAACGGCTCTGGTACTAATATTACTGAAGTTAACCAAGTATTAAATCAATTTAAACAAATGCAAAAAATGATAAAGCAATTTTCAGGACCTAATGGTAAAAGAAATATTATGCAAATGTTTAACAAAAAATAAAGGAAAATATAATGAGTAAAATAGCACACTTAAGAGTCTATCCAATAAAAAAAGGAATGGAATCAAAATGGATAGAGTTGTTTAGTAAAAAACTTGTCCCTGAAATGAAAAAAGCAGGAATTGTTGTAGAAACAGCCTGGATGGATAAAGAAAATTCCAAATTTATTTGGGTAAGGTCTTATGGTTCAACTGAAAAAGACATTGAAGTGAAAGAAAAATTATTTTACGAAAGTAAATGGTGGAAAGAGAATGTAAATTTTGTAAGAGGCCACTTAGGAGAAAATAGAGAGATTACTATTATTTACTCAATCTAAGCTAGATCCATTAAGGTCAGAATAACCATTGATTGCTTTATCAGCACTCATAACATTTTTATTTTCGAACTGAATTTTTTTTATTTCAAGAAGTCTATTTTTCGTTGAAACATAAATTTTTTTATCAATAAATTGAACTAATCCAGGTTTTTCTATTGAATCAATTTGCGTCTTTATTACATCTATAATTTTTATTCTTTTATTATTCCAAAATGTGAATGTTCCCGGCCATTTGTCATATGCTCTAACTTTTCTTATTATTTCAATATCATTCTCATTCCAATTTATTTTTCCATCAATCTTATTAATTTTTTTTGTTATAGATGCTTTATTATTATTTTGAGATATGAAGCGTTGGTTTCCCTGTTCAATATTACGTAAAATGCCAGGAAGCATATCTGAGCCCATCTTAAAAAGTTTTTCCTGTAACACACTTGCTGAATCATTTTCACCTATTGAAACTTTATGAGATTTTTCTAAAATAGGGCCGGTATCCATATTTTCATCTAGCTTAATTATTGTAACACCAGTGAACTTTTCCGCTTCTAAAATAGCAGAGGCTACAGGACTTGGACCTCTAAATTTTGGTAGTAATGAAGGATGAATATTTATAACACCATATTTTGGGATTTCTAAGATTTTCTTTGGTATTATTATGCCGTAAGAANATACTATAAATATATCTGCATTCGCTTCGCTCAAGTAATTTATTATTTCATTATTATTTTTTAATGTATTAGGTTTTTTTATATTTATTTTATTTTTAATGCCATATTTTTCAACTGATGTAAGATTAGTCTTTAGACCTCTTCCTGAGGANTTTGATTTTTTTGTAAATATTGCAAAAATTTCAAAATTATTATTTTTCAAAATATCTAGCGTATATATTGAATCTTCAGTTGAGCCAAAATAAATAATTTTCATAAAATTAATGTTAGCAGATTTTTGTCTTACTTTAAAAATTCATTAAATTTTCAGTGAGCGGTTGGGAAATATTTAGGGNTTTAAAACTAGNTATTTTGTTGTTTCAAACTAAAAAGATTGGATTTTAAAAATTAATCCTGGGAAATTATTACAAAATTTCTCATTTTTAACTTTTCATCTTATTTTTTTTTTTGTAGAAATATGGTAAATTTTTTTCAATAACTAAATTAATTATTAAAATTTTGAATGATGCTTCAACCATGATTCATAATATTATTAATTTTTTATCTATATTATAAAAAAATTATTTTTTTACTATTCTAAATAGGGGAAGTTTTGACAAAGAAAAATCTAAATATTTCATCAAAAAACCCCACTATTATATGGAATGCTGTTTTAGGAGCTCTAGAGCTAGAAATTCCTAGACCAAACTTTAAAACATGGTTAAAATCCACAAAAGCAGTAAGTATCTCAGATAATACACTAATTGTTTCTACACCAAGTCCTTTTGCCGCAGAGATGATAAATAAAAGACTAATGGGCTCTATAAAAAAATCGATTAAGAAACTTACTGGAGAGAAATTTAATATAAAAATTATACTAGAAGGATCTGAAGAAAGAGACAATATACCTATAAATCAAAAAAACACGAAAATACAAAAAATACAAAATAGATCTAATATATTAAATTCTAAACAAACATTCGATTCTTTCATTGAATGTGAGTCAAATATTTTAGCAAGATCTGCTGCATTAAAAATTTCTGAATCTCCTGGTGAAACATATAACCCGCTATATATATACTCAGATGTTGGATTAGGAAAAACACATTTATTGAATGCTATAGGTAATGAACTTAAAAGAAAAAAATGCACAGTTATTTATCTAAGTAGTGAAAAATTTACAAACGAGTATATTGCTGCAATCAGAAACGGTAAAATTGATGAATTTCAANATTATTTTAGAAATTGTGATGCTCTATTAATCGANGACATTCAATTTATAGGAACNAAACCTCAAACACANGAAGGCTTCTTCCATATATTTAATCACCTACACATGAATAAAANACAAATCGTTGTTACNGGAGANGATCCNGCAAACAAAATTTCTTTNAAATCCCGNATTCAATCAAGNCTTTCNGGNGGAATTGAAGTTGATATCCANGAGCCNAAATATGAATCTAAATTTGCAATACTNAGCNATAAAGCCCCTGACNTTNATANAGAAGTTATAGAATATTTAGCNAAATANCCNCATAAAAATGTANGAGAACTTGAAGGTGCNNTNAACAGAATAAAAGCATTNTCTCAATTAACTTCTAANANNATAGATATANATTTAGTTGATGAATCTTTGAGNGGATTAAAACAAANCAAAGAAANCTTTTCAGTAACAAANAANAAGATTCTTGAAGNAGTTAGCAANTATAAAAATGTNTCTATAGANAANATCNTNGGAACAAAAAAAGATAGANTAACAGTTAATGCCAGACAGTTAGTTATGTTTTTTCTNAAAAAAGAACTCGATATGACNTTCTTAGAAATAGCATTATTTTTAGGAGGAAAAAATCATTCCACTGTAATATATGCATTAGAAAGAATNGAAAANATTNTAAAAAAAGATGAAAATTTGNTCAAAGAAACAATTCACATTAGGGAATTAATTTACAAGAAANCCANNGTAAAAANNTAANTAATNNAAATATTTTCACAAAANANAAGTTNTATTTCACATTTTNTTCAANANTAAAAATAACNTAATTTATATTTAGATTTTATTTTNTTCACGTTATTATTAATATTAAAAAGAAAAAANAATANANNANATANANAAATGTTAGANTTNAAAAAAATAGAAGTANGAGCTGGAAATGGTGGNAANGGTGCTGTTTCNTTTATAAGAGAAGCATTNCTTCCTAGNGGTGGACCAGGTGGTGGAAATGGTGGAAATGGTGGNAATATAATTTTCATANCAGATAATTCTATNCTTTCATTAGATAAATTTTCAAAAAGNCATCACTTAATNTCNGAAAATGGNAAAAATGGATTATCCCATAAAAAAAATGGTTCNAANGGAAAAGATTTAATTATAAAAATTCCAGTAGGGACTGAAATATGGGATATATCAGATGANAAAAATAAAAACCTTATTGCAGATTTGAATGATAATAATCAAAGCTTTATAGTTGCAAAAGGTGGTAATGGCGGTTTTGGAAATTCACACTTTGTAAGTTCTATAAATCAAGAACCGTTACTTGCAGAGTCTGGTCAATTAGGTGAGAAAAAAACTTTGTTGCTTAATCTGAAATTTATTGCAGATCTAGGAATAATAGGATTACCTAATGCAGGAAAATCTAGTTTGCTTTCCGTAATAACGCAAGCAAAACCTAAGATTGCAAATTATCCATTTACTACCATTGACCCTAACTTAGGGGTAATAAGTGACTATAAAAACCAAAAAATTATTGTTGATATTCCAGGAATAATAGAGGGTGCCAGTAGCGGTTATGGGCTTGGACATAAATTTTTGAAACATATACAAAGAACGAAATTTCTTTTGCATTTAGTTGATGGTTCGGAAGAAAACCTAGTTGAAAAGGTAGTTCAAACTAATAATGAGTTAAAAGCATTTGATAATGAATTATTAAAAAAACCTCAAATATTATGTATTAATAAATACGATTTAGAAAATGTTCAAAAAATAAAACACGAAATAGAAAAATCATTACAAAATTATGATTTACCACATTATAAACTTTTTTTTATATCAACCAAAAATCTTGTAGGCATAGATGAGTTAACAAAAGAAATATTTAATCTTAGTGCTAATGAATTAAAAAATTCAAAGGATAAAACAGAAATAATTAAGCCTAAAATATATAAAAAGAGTATAGGTATGGTAATTAAGAAAGAATCTGACAGTTCATTCAGGATAATAGATGAAGAAATAATACGATTAACAAAAGGTAGCAACATGGATAACTGGGATACAAGAGTTCAGTTATTTAACATAATTACAAAAAGAAAGATTACAAACATGTTAATAAGTTTAGGTATTAAGACTGGTGACACATTGTTAATTGATGATACGGAGTTTGAATGGGAGTAAAAAAAATTGCAATATTTGGCGGGACTTTCGACCCTATTCATAAGGGACATTTTTATGCTGCTGAAATAGCAATCCAAAAATTATCTTTAGATAAATTAATTTTTGTTGTTGCTAAAGATCAATGGCGAAGAAAAAATATAATTCAAGCAAATCCTAATCAGAGACTTGATATGGTAAATTTGGCTATAAAAGAGGAAAAATCTAATTTAAAAACAAGATTATTAAATTATCAGCATAAATTTATAATTGAATCTTCCGATATAGATATAAGGAGGGAAGGGAAAACTTATACAATTGACACAATTAATGAAATACAATCATTATATGGAATAAAGCATTCTTATTTTTTTTTAATTGGTGCTGATGTAGCTTTAGATATTCATAATTGGAAAAATTTTAATGATATAAATAATCTAGTAAATATTGTTGTTGTTAATAGAAAAATGGATAGAAATATTTTGCCTGAGATAAAAGAAAGATATAATATCCTTACCGAAAATTTGATAGACGGCGTTTCAGATCAAACTTCTACAAATCAACGACTTGGCTGGTCCAATAATGGATTAATAAAGAATCATGGAGGCCATATTAAAAAAATAATGAATTATAATTCAGTAAAAAAATATATCTCAACTAAAAAATTATATGGTTATGAATAATACAAATAATTATGCTAAAAAATTATATGACAGAGCAATAGAACTTAATTGTCTTAAGTTTGGAAATTTTACTCTTTCATCTGGTGCAAAAAGTTCATATTATTTTGATGGCAGACTTCTGTCTTTAGATCCAATCGGTTCAGAATTGATATCTGAATCATTTTTAAAAATCATAGAAAATTATGATATTGATGCTTTTGGTGGACCTACCATTGCTGCAGTACCAATAGTGGGATCTATGGTTTTACAATGTAAAATAAAAGGTTTGAACTTAAAAGGTTTTTTTGTTAGACCGCAACAAAAATCATATGGAGCAGGAAAACAAATCGAAGGAAAAATTACTAGCGGTATGAAGATTGCTACTTTTGATGATACAGTTTCTACAGGAAATAGCCTATTTAACGCAATTGACACCATGGAAGACCATGGTTGTAAAACTCAAGTATGCATGACTATATTGGATAGAAATATGGGGGCCAGAGAAGAGCTAAAAAAAAGAAAAATACCTTTTATTAGTTTATGGGAGTCTAATGAAAAAGGTGAGATAAAAGTTTCTTCCTAAACGTCTATATCTGCTTCTAGTGCATTAGCCCTTATAAAGTCTCTTCGTGGACCAACTTCATCCCCCATTAGTGTTCGAAATATTTCGTCTGCAGCCATCGCATCTTCAGCGGTTACTCGAAGCATTTTTCTGGATTCAGGATTCATTGTTGTGTCCCATAATTGTTCAGGATTCATTTCACCCAAACCTTTATATCTTTGAACATTTACACCAGATTTGTCAGAATTATTATCAAGTGTTTGTGGAATCATTGACCAATGAATATTTTCTCCAATAACTTCACCTTTTTTTATTATACTGACACTCTTTGAATTAATTATATTTTCGATTAACGGATAAATTAATTTTAATCTTTGAATTGCTGGATTATAATATATATCTTTTGTTAATTTATAACCGTCAATTTCAAATGTTTTTTCAATAATCTCGAATTCTGGTTCACTGTTATTACTTTCAAGTTCTTCATTATCATTTTGATTTTCATCGAATAAACTTGCTTGGGTAATATTATCATCTGTTGCTTCGGTTGAACTCTTATAGATTTTCTCAGGGGTAAAATCCAACTGCTTGTATTCAGAATTTCTTACCAAATCATTGATTACGTTTTCTGGTATTTCTAATAACCTGGCTACTTCTAGGGAGTCAATATAATCACGAACAGGTGTTAATATGTTTCCTATTTTTGTACCTTTAATTTTTTCACTATCATTAATAATAATTTCAATGTTCCCATATAACCTTTCGGCACTCCATTCATCAAGCTCTCTTTCCGAATATAACCACTGAGAAGATCTTCCTTTCGAAGCCTTATACAATGGAGGTTGAGCAATATATAGGTGTCCATTACCAATAATTTGGGGCATATTTCGAAAAAAGAATGTCAATAAAAGTGTTCTTATATGTGCACCATCGACATCAGCATCTGTCATTATTATTATTTGATGATAACGAAGTTTTTCTTCATCATAATCTTCTCCAAGACCAGATCCTAAGGCTGTAATCAATGCAGCAATTTCTTCATGTGCTAGCATTTTCTCTGGTCTGGCTTTTTCGACGTTGAGTATTTTTCCTCTTAAGGGTAAAATAGCTTGGAATTGCCTATCCCTGCCTTGTTTTGCTGATCCACCTGCTGAATCTCCTTCAACTATGTATATTTCACTAGATTCAGGATTTTTTTCCGAGCAATCAGCAAGTTTTCCAGGTAAAGATCCTCCATCCATAGCATTTTTTCTTATTACTAGGTCTCGAGCTTTTTTGGCTGCCTCTCGTGCTCTTGCAGCTGTAGTTGATTTATTTATGATTGCCCTGGCATCTTCTGGGTTATCTTCAAGGAATTCTGATAAATTCTTACCTACAATTTGTTCAACAATACCCTTTACTTCCGGATTTCCTAGCCTACCTTTTGTCTGTCCTTCAAATTGAGGATCTTTTACCTTAACACTTACTATGGCCATTAGGCCCTCACGAACATCTTCACCAGATAAACTCTTAATTTCTTCTTTTCCTGAACCTAATAAATTATTTTTTCTGGAATAATCATTAATAACTCTTGTTAATGCTGATCTAAAGCCGGTAACGTGCGATCCTCCGTCTCCTGTTCTAATAACATTTGCAAAAGAAAGACAATTTTCAACGAAAGAATCGTTGTATTGCAATGCAACTTCGGCAACAACATCATCAATTGTTTCTTGAGCATACATAACGTTTGAATGTACTGAACCCCTCGATCTATTAAGAGACCGAACAAAACTTTGGACTCCACCATCAAACATGTAAGTTACATCATTAAAGGGCCATAAATTATCATGCCACTCAGATTTCAAATGGATTGTAAGCCCTTGATTTAAGTATGCCATCTCTTTGAATCTAGCTGAAATTATCTCCCAGTCATAACTAATTTCAGGAAATATTTCATTGTCAGGCATCCATGATACTTTTGTACCAGTGCCACTTATATCGTTTTCAGTTTGTTTTCTTATTTCTAATTCACCTAAAGTTTTTCCTCGTTCATAATTTTGAACATGAACTTTATTATTTCTTCTAACTTCTACTTTAGTCGAAACAGATAAAGCGTTTACTACTGATGCGCCTACTCCGTGAAGACCACCAGAAACCTGATACCCTTTACCACCAAATTTTCCTCCAGCATGAAGGGTGGTCATTACTGTTTCAAGGGCAGATAATCCTGTTTTTTTATGTTTATCCACAGGAATACCACGACCATCATCCGTAACAGTTACGGATCCATCCTTATGGATTGTTATATCAATCCTAGAAGCAAAACCTGCCATTGCTTCATCGACACTGTTGTCAACAATTTCTCTTATTAGATGAAATACACCCTCTGTTCCGGTAGTTCCAATGTACATACCAGGTCTCTTCCTTACGGCTTCTAAACCTTCCAAAACGTCGATTGCTTCTGCATCATAATTTTTTGAACCTGCAGTTACTTTTTTGCTTTCATCTTTTGAAGTAGTCATTTTTTTCCTTGTGGTTTAAATAATCAATTTAATATAACTTAACTTTATCATTTAGATAATATTTAGTTTTTATCATTATCTTTTACAAGGATAAGTTCTAAAAAAAAACAATAAACATTTATTTTTTTTACCTATTGTTAATTAGTTTAAAAAATGAGAATTTATACTGTAATTACAATTTATTTTATCCAAAAATTCCTAAAGACTTATTTAATAATGAATATATAGGGTTAACAATCTTTAGAACAAAAGATATAATTCGACCATATATGAACAAAAATGTTTCCCAAAATAAAAAATTTCCCAGTTCATAATTTATATAAACTTAGGGATTTTAAAAGAGGTGCAAATTGGATATAAACAAAGATATATTAGTTTTAATGCTTGAAAGAATGTGGCTTATAAGAAATTTTGAGTTAAAAGTTATGGAAGTTCATTCTGCAGGAGAGTTTGCAGCAGCAGCACACCCCTATATAGGAGAAGAAGCTGTAGCTGTTGGCTCGTGTTTAGCTTTAAATGATACAGATTATATTGCAGGAAACCACAGATCTCACGGCCATCCTATAGCTAAAGGTGGAGACATAAACCGTGCAATGGCTGAATTATACGGAAAAGTTGATGGTTATTGTAAAGGTAAAGGAGGCTCAATGCATCTAGCAGACTTCTCTGTTGGAATTCTGGGAGAATCTGGAATTGTTGGCTCCTCGGTACCAGTAGCAACAGGTGCTGGCCTTGCATCAAAAATTGGTGGCGATGATTTTGTATCAATGGTCTTTTTTGGTGATGGTGCATCAAATCAAGGTGCTTGCCATGAATCTATGAACTTAGCTTCTGTGTGGAATTTGCCGGTGATATTTTTGTGCGAAAACAATCAATTTGCAGTTACGACATCTTTCAAAGATACAGTAGCAGTAGATCATGTTTCAGATAGGGCAGCAGCATATAATATGCCTGGAGTACTTGTTGACGGTCAAGATTGCATTGCAATGTATGAAGCAACTGTTCAAGCTGTAGATCGAGCACGAAAAGGAGAAGGCCCAACATTAATTGAAGGTTTAACTTATAGATATGAAGAACATTCACTAGGATTAGGGCGAGTTCGTCGAGGAGAATATAGATCGCAAGAAGATATTGATGAATGGAAAAAAAGAGACCCTATTCACATACATCAAGAAAGATTAATATCTCAAGGAATCTTAAATGCAGAAGAATGTAAAAAAATAGAAGATGACACGATGAAAAGATGTGAAGATGCAGTTGAATTTGCTAGGAATAGTGAATTCCCAAAACCAGAAGAAGTTTTTGAAGATATGTGGGCCAACCCAATCCCTTTACCATAAAATATTAAGGATAATACTATGACACAAACTGTTTTTATTGAAGCTATTAATCATGCAACAAAAGAAGAAATGAGAAAAGATTCTAATGTATTTATTATGGGTGAAGATATCACTCTATCAGTATATGGGGCTACTCAAGACTTATTATCAGAATTTGGAGATAAAAGAGTTCTAGACACTCCATTATCTGAAAATGGTTTTGTTGGTGCTGCTNTTGGGGCATCCTTAGTTGGTAAAAGGCCGCTGGTTGAGACAGTATCAAGTTTTATGTGGGTTGCAATGGATCAATTTATCAGCCAGGCAGCAAAAATGAGATATATGTTTGGAGGACAGGCAANGTTACCTGTAACTTTTAGAGTNTCAATGTTGTATGGNTCNGGTGCNGCAGCTCATCATTCAGATAGAAACTATCCAATGTTCATGAATATGCCNGGTATGAAAATTATAGTTCCAACTAACNCTNCTGATGCTAAAGGATTATTAAAGACAGCTATAAGAGATGATGACCCGTGNATAGTTTTTGAAGATGGAAACTTATATGGTACAAGGGGTGAGGTACCAGATGATGATGAACATTTGGTTCCTTTTGGTGTCGCAAACATATTGAGATCAGGAACAGATGTAACAATTGTAGCAATAGCAGGCGGGGTTGTTCACGCACTTGCAGCAGCAAAAGAATTAGAATCTCAGGGTATCTCTGCTGAGGTTATTGATCCAAGAACGCTTGTTCCGCTTGATAAANANTCAATTTTAGATTCTGTAGAAAAAACAGGAAGGTTAGTCGTGGTTGATCCTGCACATAAAGTATGTTCTGCCGCTTCAGAAATTTCTTCAATTGTTGCACAAGAAGGCTTTTGGTCTCTTCAAGCTCCTATCCAAAAAGTAGCAGCNGAACAGGTGCATATACCTTANAGCCAGGCTCTTGAAAAATTAATCTANCCTGACAAAGATAAAATAATAGCAGCNGTTAATAATACNCTNGAAAGTTAAGAAGGATAAATAGTTATGCCNGCTCCAATTATTTTGCCCCAATGGGGAATGGCTATGAACGATGGACTCATCGTTAAGTGGTTNAAAAATGTAGGCGAAGTNATAAAAAAAGGTGATCAACTTGTAGAANTAGAGTCATCTAANGTAAACGCTGAAATTGAAGCAACTCATGATGGTAAATTAGGTAGAGTTGACTTTAAAGAAGGNGTAATAGTTGATGTTGGAACAGTAGTTGGTTATATTTTNTTTGATGGNGAAACAGAGTCTGATTTGCCAGATTTATCAGTTNAAAATTCNGAAGTTNTTGAGGAAAAAATNGAAGAAAATAAATCANNTTCNAGNTCTGNCTCAAAAAANATNNCAAACCAGAACACATCAACAAAACAAATTATTACACCTAGAGCNAGAAGNTTAGCCAAGGAGTTAGGCATTGAAGATTTTTCTNGNATATCTGGTTCTGGTCCTAGTGGTAGAGTTACAGAAGATGATATAAGAAATTTTAATTCGTCTCCGAAAAAAGAATCTCAAATATCAACAGTTCCTGCTAGAGAATCTATTCCTCTGTCGCCTTTAAGGCAAACGATCTCTAAGAGAATGTCTGAAAGTGCTCAAATACCATCTGTGACACTTAATACTAAGGTTGATATTACAAAAACATTAGAACTACAAAAAAACTTGGTCAAAGAGTGGAGAAAGCACAGAATTCGTCCACAGTTTCAAGATTTNGTCATTGCTGCAGTTGCGAAATCATTAAGTGATGCTCCTCATGCAAATGCCCATTTGATAGATGATGAAATAAGAATATTAGGGGAGATAAATATAGGAGTAGCAATGGCAGTCGTTGGCGGGTTGCTTGTCCCGGTTATAAAAACAGCAGATCAAAAAAATGTATTAGAAATTGCTCAGGAAATCAGGGATTTGGCAAAAAAATCTAAAAACAACAGTTTTGATCTAGACGATTTGTCCGGAAGCACTTTTTCTGTTACTAATTTGAGTTCTTATGATGTATCAACATTTAATCCATTGCTAAACCCTCCAGAAATAGGAATTTTAGGAATTGGATCGACAGAAGAAAGTATTAGCATCTCAGGAGAAAAAAAATCTTTTGTGAATCTTTGCTTGACTTTTGATCATAGAGCTTGGGACGGGGCACCTGCTGCTGAATTTCTAAAAATGATATCTAATAATCTGTCAAATATAGATTCAATTTTCAAATAGCAGATATGCCAGTAGTAGGAATTATCGCTAACCCGTCTGCAGGAAAAGATATTAGAAGATTAGTAGCGCACGGAAGAGTTGTTTCTAATCAAGAGAAATCAAATATTTTGAGGCGAGTATTTGCTGGAATTGCATCAACAAGTACGAAAAAAATTCTTGTAATGCCAGATCATTCAGGTTTATCAGTGCCAGCAGCTGCAGATGTTTCTGATAAATTAAAAGTTGAATATCTTGATATGAGAATTGCAGACAGCCAAGAATCTTCAACTTTTGCTGCTAAAAAAATGTATGAAGAAAATGTTGACTGCATTGTAACTTTAGGAGGTGACGGGACAAATCGAGTTGTTGCAAAAGGTTGTAAAAATATACCTTTAATTCCTATTTCAACTGGTACTAATAATGTTTTTCCTGCACCAACAGAAGGAACTCTAGCTGGAATAGTTGCTGGAAGTATTGCCGATAGAACATTATCTATAAAAGAATCCTGTAATCAATCAAAAAAAATCGACATATTTTGTAANGATAACTTCATTGATGATGCTCTTGTGGATGTTGCTATATCAAAAGAAATGTTTGTGGGTGCTAGAGCTGTTTGGGATATAAACACTCTTNACTCTATAATCTTAACTCGCGCTGAACCTGTATCAATCGGATTGTCATCAATTGGCTCAAGAATAGAAAATATAAATATTGATGATCCATGTGGATTATACATAATACTAGATAGAAATATTAAATCAGAAAAAAAATATGTTAAAGCTCCAATTGCACCAGGAACTATTCCTAATATTAGAATCATCGATTATAAAAAAATAACTACAAAAGATAAAATATCTATTGAAACTTATCCTGGAACTATTGCCCTTGACGGAGAAAGAGAAATTGAATTACTCCCAGATAATACCTACTATGCTATATTAAATTTAGATGGCCCATGGGTTGCAAATGTTCCAAAATCAATGAAAATTTTATCCAAAATCTAAAAAATAAAAATGAGTAATATCGACTTAAATATTTATAAAGACCTTGCAGAAAAAGCTATGCTTGAGGCTTCGGATNTTCTTATTGGAAAATTTAGACCTAATAATCCATCCGATTTAAAAAGATTCTACAAATCAGTTAATGCATTAGTAACCGATGCAGATTTAGCAAGTGATAAAAAAATCACAGAAAATCTTAATGATTCAAGGCTTAAAGCTAATATTTATTCAGAAGAAAGCCAAAAAATAATTGATAAAAATTCTAGCCTTTTTTGGTTAATTGACCCTCTTTGTGGAACAGTACCTTATAGCCTAGGTATGGATCATTGGGGAATTAATATTGCNCTCAGAGATAAAAAAGAATTAATGCTATCATGTTTATCCTCTCCGTCAATAGGCGAATATTTTTCTGTTATTCACGGTCAACAAGTTACTAGAAATGGTAAGTCTTATACATCGACTCCTCCAACAAAAAAATTATCAGAATCAACTATAGTTTTGGAAGTTGATGGAGGTGCAGAATGGAAAAAAAATATGACTCAAATTTCAAAATGGATAACCAATGTAAGCCAGATTAATGCTTTTTCTTCAATTGCCTATCCTATGACTCAAATGGCGCTAGGTCGGATTCCTGGTGGAGTTTTTTATGGCATAGATACAGTTCATTTTGCAGCAGGAGCAATGATAGTTGAATCTCTAGGTCTTTTTGTAACAGATAAACAAGGGAAAAAAATTGATTGGTCTAAAAAAGAACCTCTTGATTGCGTTGTTGTTGGGTGGCCAAATATTCATGAAGAGTTAATAAATTTGATGTAGTTAATTAAATATATATTTCATTAGAAAGAATTATTTTATATTATTATTTTTTAACATAAATAAAATTCGGGGAAAAAATCATGCCATATAAAGTTAATCATATACATTTAAAATCTAAAAATCCTAAAGAGACAGCAGAATGGTTCGTAAAAGCATTTAATGTGAAAATTATGTCTGAAACAGTTCGACCAGTAGGTGACACTTTTATAGTCACGCAAACAGAGGGAGGCTTAGCCATAAATATATCTAGCGAGAGAACAGGCGAAGTCTTGGGACCATCGGACGATGACGCTCACTATGGCTTAGAACACTTTGGGTTTGATACAGATGATATTGTATCTGATATTGAAAGATTAGTTGGTATAGGGGCTATTTATAAAGAAGGGCCAGTAGAATTACCTGATGGTAAAAAAATTGCTTTTATTGGCGCTCCAGGTGGAATAAGAATCGAATTAATACAACAAGCATCTTAGGGTATAGCTTTACCAGATAATATTCCTGTTGTTTTCTCATTTTTGACAGCAATTTTTCCGTTTACTATCACCCAATAAATACCTTCTGGGTGAACGTTTGGATCTTCAAAAGTTGACCTGTCATTCAAGTGATCTTTATCCAAAATTACTATATCTGCAAAATTATCTTTAATGATTTTTCCTCTTCTGTGCAAATTAAATCTTTGGGCTGGGTTTTCAGTAATTCTCTGGACTACTTGTTCGATAGGAAAATTATATCTTCTTCTCAATCTTCCCAGAACTCTAGGAAAGCATCCAAATGCTCTTGGATGTGGTAGTCCTCCAGTTGGTATAGCATCTGAGCCAATCATGTAATCTGGCCTAGAAAGCAATTCCATTACATTTTTTTCAACTTGTCTCCATGTTTTTATATTTCTAGGTGGAGCCCCTCTAAATCCACATCCTAGTGATTCTTCATACATAACTTTGCATACCATTTCTTCAACACTAATATTCCACATCTCAGCAACTTCATCAAATAGCATGCCCTCTAGATATTTATTTTTTTCCGAATTAATATGTGTCCATACATTATTAGAAGGATTACCATAATGTGTTTCAATCATTTTTGAAATAAGAGTTTTACGTTCTTCTTTATCTTTAAGTTTTTCTAACATTTTTTCAGGGCCCCCTTCATGAAAATAACCAGGAAAAAAAGCCTGAGGAAAAGAAGAGCCTACTGGATAAGGGTAAGTTTCAAGAGTTATATCAACCCCTTCTTTTTTTGCTTGGTCAACTGGATCAAGAACATCATTTATAGATTGATTGAAGTCCGGTTTATAATGTTCAATATGAAGCTTTGTTTCGGTTCTTTTGGCTATTTCTATAGCCTCAAGAATACCTCCATTATGAAAAGCTCTGTCAGTATTATGATTTCGTAGATGTATTGACATGGGCTTGTCGTATTTTTTGGCAATTTTCATAAGTTCGCAAATTTCATTACTGTCAGAATAACTATTTGGATAGTAGGATAAACCTGTTGAAAAACCTACAGCCCCCTCCTCAAAGCATTCTGAAAGTAAAGATTTAGCATTATCCAATTGCTTTCCGACTAAAGGAATATCTTTCATTCCTAATGTTTCTAGTCTAATTGGACCGTGACCTGCAAACATAGCAACATTACATGCAGTTTTGTTATCGTAATTTAATCTGGCTTTTTTTAAGCTAGACATATCATATTCGTTTTTAGGGGTTCCTAAAATACCAGATAAATACCATTTATAAAGTTCGTAATTATTTTTTGATAATGGAGCCAAGGTTAAGCCATCAGGGGCGATTATTTCGGTTGTTATTCCTTGCATTATTCCACTTGCATGCTGCCCATCATTTAATAGTGCAACATCGGCATGAGAATGAACATCAATAAATCCAGGACAAACATATAAATTATTCGCATCTATAATAAATTCAGCCTCAATATCTGTTTCATTATAATGATTAATATCAAAAATTTTATCGTTCCTTATAGCAATATCAGATTTGTAAGGTTTACTTCCGCTTCCGTCAATAATGTTGCCGTTTTTTATGATTATGTCCATTTTCATAATAATACCTCATAATTTTTGTTATTCAGAGAATACAATAAAAAATTGTGCTAGTCGATAGTGAAAATATCGAAATTATTAAATATGATTAAGTTATTATTTTTTTAAGATTAAGGTGAAAGTATTGAAATTAAATAATCACGTAGCAATTGTTACTGGTGGAGCGATGGGAATAGGAGGAGGTACTGCAAGAAAACTAGCTTTGCATGGGGCAAAAGTTTTAATTGTTGATATTGAAGAAGAAGCAGCAGAAAAAAACAAAAAATTAATTGAGAAAAATGGAGGAATAGCAGATTATTTAATTGGAGATGTATCATCAGAATCGGTAGCAAAAGAAATGGTTGATATATCGGTCTCTAAGTTTGGCAGATTAGATATTATCGTTCAAAATGCATATGGGTTTTCTGGGGGTGGTAGTGCTGTTGATATTGAGTTAAATGATTGGCATAAGGGTTTAGATTTGTTGATAGGTGCTTTATATTTAGGCGCAAAATATAGTGTGCCAGCTATGAAGGAATCAGGGGTAAGTCCTAATTTCGTACAAAACAAATGGGAAGGCTTTGGTTTGCGCCATGGACACTCCCCCAAAGAAAATATAGGCAGAATAATTAATATATCATCTGTTCACGGTATATTAAATGCTCCTAATTCATTAATATATGAAACAGGGAAGTCAGCAGTTATTGGTATGACTCGCCAAATGGCAATTGATTTTGGTCCTTTAGGCATCACAGTTAATGCAATTGCTCCTGGCCATATTGTTACAGAACGAGGGAACGATCAATGGGGTAAAACTGGGAATAATGAAGGGTTTAGACTTTTTGAGTTACAATACCCAGTTAGGCGAACAGGAACGCCTGAAGACATTGCTAATGCTATATCTTTTTTGTCTTCAAATGAAGCTTCTTTTATAACAGGCCAAACGATTGCTGTTGATGGAGGTTTATCGATACAGTTGCAAGAAGACTTGGTGATGGATTTAAAAAATTATATTTCGTCAAATAAAAACTTAAGAACACACTTCGATATAAATAATGAATCACGTGACCGCTGGTAAGTATGACTAATTATAACCACAAAAATATTGAGAATAAATGGCAAAAAAAATGGGAGTCAGATTCTTTATATATTGCAGAAGAAAGTGTTCCTGGTAAAAAAAATTATTTTGCCTTAACAATGTTTCCGTATCCTTCAGGAGATTTGCATATGGGCCACTGGTATGCTTTTGCTCCTGCGGATGCTCATGCTCGATTCATGAGAATGCAAGGATATAATGTTATGCACCCACAAGGATTTGACTCTTTTGGTTTACCTGCAGAGAATGCTGCTATAGAAAGAGGAGCAGATCCAAAAGATTGGACGTATGACAACATAGATAATTTTAGAAGACAATTTCGAGAGATGGGAACCTCATATGATTGGAATAGAGAGTTAATTACTTCAAGTCCNGAGTATTATAAGTGGAATCAATATTTTTTNCTACAATTCCTTAAGAATGACTTAGCTTACAGAAAAGAAGGCCANGCTAATTGGTGTACTAAATGTCAAACAACCTTAGCGAATGAGCAAGTAAAAGATGGTTCTTGTGAAAGATGTGAATCAGTAGTCGAAAAAAAGTTTTTGCCACAATGGTTTTTTCGTATTACTAAGTATGCTGACGAATTATTGAATATGGATTCAATTGAATGGCCAGAAAAAATAAAAATAATGCAGAAAAATTGGATTGGTAAATCACAGGGTGTGACTGTATCTTTTGATATAGAAAATAATTTAGATGGAGAAAAAATCGAAACTTTTACAACAAGAATTGATACTTTATTTGGAGTAACTTTTGTCGTTTTGGCCCCTGAGCACTCTCTTGTTAATAAGATAGTTCACCCTGATTGTGTTAAAGATGTTAATAAATATGTAAAAGATTCAAATAAAAAATCAGAGATTGATAGAACTTCTACGGATAGAGAAAAGACGGGAGTCAATACTGGCGCATACTGTATAAATCCTTTATCGGGCGAAAGAGTGCCAATTTTTATTGGTGATTATGTTTTATCAACATATGGTACTGGCGCGGTTATGGGTGTACCTGCACATGATGAAAGAGATTTCAAGTTTGCAAAAAAATACAACTTAGAAATAAGAGTTGTGGTTTCTCCTGAACAATGGGATGGCGAGGAACTAGATGAAGCTTGGACTCATTCAGGAATTCAAGTTAATTCCTCTCAATTTAANGGGNTAAAAAATGAAGAAGCAAAGAAACTGATAACAANAGAGTTGGAAAAAAATAATTATGGATANAAAACAGATACTTTTCACTTAAGAGATTGGTTAGTTTCAAGGCAGAGGTATTGGGGCACNCCAATTCCTATAGTTTATTGCGATATTTGTGGCGTCGTTCCAGTTCCAGAAGACGAATTGCCGGTTCTTTTACCTGAAAAAATATCATTTGACAATGATGGCAAATCGCCTCTTACAAAATTGGATGAATTTTTAAATACTAAATGTCCAAAATGTATGAATAATGCTACCAGAGAAACGGATACATTAGACACATTTGTTTGTTCTTCATGGTACCACTTAAGATTTGCGAGTCCTCATTTCAATTTAATTGAACCATTTGAAAAAGAAAAATTAAACTCATGGTTGCCTGTAAGTCATTACATGGGTGGAGCAGAGCATGCAGTAATGCATCTTTTATATGCAAGATTTTTCAATAAAGCGCTAAGAGATCTTGGTTATATAAATTTTGATGAACCCTACTCAAAATTAACTAATCANGGAATGCTTATTAAGAATCATAAGAAAATTTCTAAGAGNTCTAATCCTCTAACTCCTGANCCNATAGTTGAAANGTTTGGAGCAGANACATTAAGGTGTTACTTGATGTTTTTAGGNCCTTGGGATCAAGGAGGAGATTGGTCTGATTCAGGAATAAACGGCATAAGAAGATGGCTTGCNAAGGTTTGGGATTTAGTACACAAAGACTCTTCTTTACTCTTAGAAACANANAATGATAAAGANCTAATCACGTTATCAAATATAGTAACTAAAAAAGTTATTTCNGACATGGAAGCATTTAAATTTAATACATCTATTTCAACATTAATGGAATATGCATCTGAGCTCTTAAAAAATTTTGAAAATAAATCTGTTTCAAAAAACGTATGGAATCAATCTATAGACAGGATTTTATTACATATTGCTCCCCTTGCNCCACATATTGCTGAAGAGTTATGGGAAGTAAAAGGCAATAAATACTCGATTCATCAATCATATACACCAACTTATGATGAATCTTTAATAATTAGTGAAAACGTTACAATTGTAGTTCAGATTAATGGTAAGGTTAGAGATCAAGTTCAAGTACAAAATAACGCCCAAGAAAATGATGTAATAAACTTATGCAAAAGCACAAAAAAAATACAAGAATATCTTAATGGAATGAAAATTATAAAGACTATTTATATTCCTGGAAAAATTTTAAACTTTGTTGTAAAGGCTAATTGATTTTATGAAAGCAATGGTTTGGTACGGAGGAGAAAAGTTTATAGAAGAAAATTTGCGTGACCCTATTCCTCAGGATCATCAAGTTGTAGTTAAGGTTGATACTGTTGGTGTATGTGGTACAGATGTACATATTACGCAAGGCTTATTTCCAAAATCTCCTCCAATGATTTTAGGTCATGAAGGCTCAGGTGTAATTGTAGATGTAGGAAAAAATGTGGATAAATCTAGAATAGGTAGCAGGGTTGTTATGAATACTACTACTTATTGTAATCAGTGTTTTTCTTGCAAAAATTGGTCTATTTCACGCTGTGAAAAAGCGGAGTCTACTTCAGGCATGTTTGCGGAGTACGTTGTTTGTGCTTCTCAATCTGCGGTGAATATTCCAGATAAATTAGATTTAGAACAAGCATCTTTAACCGAGCCTGCATCCTGTTGCCTATCTGGTGCAGAAATGTTGAATGTCTCAAACGCTAAGGTTGGTGTTGTGGTAGGCGGCGGTATAATGGGTCTTTTTACTTTAGCTTTCTTAAAAAATTTAGGTGTTGAAAAAATGATAATGTCTGAACCAGTTAAGATTCGTAGAGAAATTTCTAAACAATTTGGAGCAGATATTCTTCATGATCCTAANGATAGTGAACTGAATGATTTTATAAAGGACAANAATAATGGTTGGGGAGCAGATATATCGGTTGAAGCTGTTGGTNAACCAAATCTTGTGGCAAAGTGTATAGACGTACTAAGGCCAAGAGGACAAGTTCTTATGATAGGTGTTAGCCCTCAAGGTTCACATTTACCAGTAGACTTATACGAAATGCATTATAAAGAGATAACTATAAAGGGTGCTTTTGGTAGAGGTNATGTTTTTGATAGAACNCCTAANGAAATTAGTAAATTAAAACTTGATAATGTCATAAGTAAAATTTACTCTCTTGATAAAACTCATGATGCGATTAATGATTCGTCNAAAGGCAAAGGTATTAAATTAGTAATAAAACCTTAANGAACAAAGTCTTTACTTGCAGAAAANATATCAGAATATTTTTTTACNCCTACACTAGAACATAATGCNGCCCCTATAGCAGCTTCTTCATCATTTTCACCAATTCTAATTTTCAAATTAAATTTNGAATTAAGATAACTTTGCATCAATTTATTTTTCTTTAAACCATTACCTGATCCTACTAAAATACTTTTNTTATTTGCACCGCATTTTAAGGACTCTTCATATGATTTATGTAATTCATGTGCTATGGAATTTATCAACTNGTTTGAAATATTTTCTATTAGGAAATTTTCAGGNGTTATGTTTAAAATTTGTCCTTTTGCGNAAGAATTTTCTCTAGACCCTGTNAACAATGGCGANACAGAAATATCCGAAGATTTTTCTTCTGCTAACCGAATCAANGATTCATAAATAAAATCAGAACTAAGATTTTNATTAGTTANTTTTAACACTAAATTTTGGACGAAATCTTTTAATACTCTAAATGNTCTTCCACCAACAGATCCAACACCCGCCAATAGATATCCTTTTTGAATAAAAGGTCTTAATTCAAGCCATGATCTAGGTAATATTTTTTCAGTGTAGACTGAAGTTTGCCCGCCTGTTCCNATATTAATTGATACNGAATCAAAATANTTGCTAACAGATCCTGCAAAACTACATTGATGNTCTCCTGAAGCAATTGAAACCGGGGTTCCTTCTTTAATATTTGTTTTTTCACTNATAGATCTAGTGATTGTTCCAACCAAGGAACATGAATTTTTTACTTCTAAAAACATTGATGNATTAAGTTCTAAAGAATTAATNAGATCAAAATTCCAATTATTTTTATTAATGTCAAAAACTCCCCAACTTAATGCATCCGTTGGATCTGTGACAGGCATTGTATTTGTTAGTTTACTTGCGATGTATTCAGGTGCAGTGGTTCCGANAAGGTTATTGTTGATTTCTTTGTTTTTATTCAACCAAAATAATAGTGGAGCAGTATAACCTGTAGCTAAGGGGCANCCAGTATTTTCAAAAAAAGGTAACTCNTTATTTTTTATTTTAGCACCACCCATTTNGGCCATATGCTCTAAATAAGAATAACTTTNAAATTTTTCTTTACATCTTTGGTCTTGCCAGGAAATAAAATTTCCAACTAAATCATTTTCTTTGTCAATAAGTTGTAANCCTTGCTGTTGTCCAGTGACTCCAATAGCGTCGGGTGAAATCTTAGATTTTTCTTGAACTATTTTCATAGTTTGAAGTACACTAGAAAAAATCTTATCCATATCCCACTCAGATCGGCCAATTTTTTTATCACTAATATTTGTTACGTTGGCATTATTATCTAGAGCAGCAATAGCTACTACTTTTTTGGCTTCTGTATCGATAATTAGTGATGTTATTGATGTTGATCCAACATCAATACCTAAAAAATATTTATTCATTTTTTGGTAAATTGGGTGAAAAGAAATGGCTTATTTTCTGGTCAGGATCCCTGAATCCTACGGGCTCCCATTCGTAAGNCTCAGTGCTTTCTTCAATATGAACATCGGACCTTTCAAAAACGCTTTTCTTAAGTTGGGTGCCTAATCCTGGTCCTTCAGGTGCTAATANGTATCCATCCTTAACAACAATATTTGGCTCNATAAATTTGTCATACCANCCTTTATAATAAGCNCTATTTGTTTCTTGNAGCATCACATTTTGGCAATTCATAGANATATGAGCACATGCAAATACATTNATAGGGCCNGTCCAATCATGAGGNGCAATAGGTGTNTGNTATGTATCTGCGAGCGTAGCTATTTTTTTTGTTTCAGAGATNCCTCCAGTCCAAATTAAGTCTGGCATAACAATTTCAGCTGATCCATTTTCTATATATTCTCTAAATTCATACCTTGTCATTAATCTTTCAGCTGCACAGACGGGAGAATTAATTTCAGTGGCCAANTTTAAGTGTGNTTTAGAATTTAANGGATGAATCATTTCTTCTTGCCAAAAAATATTATACTCNTCCATAGCTTTTCCAATCTTTATAGCTGGGGCTAGAGCCCACTGACCAGAGCCATCATGNGCTATNTCAATTTGNTCACCCAGAGCTTTTCTTTGCTTTCTTAATGGTTCNAGTGCNTCTNTTATTTGTTTTGATGAGATATAATTTCCTCCAGAAGCTTCNGNATAATCATTTAGATAATATGCTTTTACAACATCTATACCTTCATCTATTAAACTCATAAGAAANCCTACNGGATCTTTTTTTTCAAANTCATTATCCTGCCACTTTCCATAACTTCCGACAGTGTTGTAGATTTTTATTTTGTCTCGTACTTTTCCACCTAANAAATTATAAATGGGCTGNNCTAACTCTTGNCCGGTTAAATCCCATANAGCAATGTCTATNGCTGAAAGAGCTCTTAATTCTGCACCAGAATATGTAAAAATNCCTGATAACTTAAATAGTTTNTCCCATATATCTTCTCTGTCCATTGGATTTTTTCCAATTATGGAAGGTGCATATATTTCNTGAATCACAGCAGAAACAGATTTTGGAAGNTACCAAGTTTCACCAAGTCCAATTTTTCCTGAATCNGTATGTATNCTNACCCAACACATTTGCCAAAATTCATCTACATATATAGTTTCAACTTTGGTGATCTTCATATATTACTTTATTCCTAANAGCTCAATATGAAACACTAGAGTTGAATTCGGAGGTATAACNCCTGGCGCTCCTCTTTCNCCGTAACCTAATTCAGGTGGAATCTCAACNCNTCTAATNCCATTAANATTCATTCCCAATATTGCTTCCTTAAAACCTNGTATGACTCCGCCNACTGGGAATTGAGATGATTCTCCTCTAGNAAATGAAGAATCAAAAACACAACCATTCATTAGCCATCCAGTATAATGAAGNTCAACNTCATCTGAATCATATGGAGACCCTCCGTCTCCNATCTTAATATCTACAATTTTTATACCTGAATCTTGTAGAATGAATTTTTCACTACTAATTTCTTCAAATTGAGGNGCATTCTTGGGNTAGTCACTATTATCGCAATCTTCCATATTATTCTCCATCTCTTTTTTAGTAATTTCTGCTTCAGCTGTAGCTGTTGCTATTGCTTCTTCCGGCGTTAGTATATTAACTAGTTCTATATATAAAGTCAGATCGGTATTTGGAGGTATTATTGGCGGAGAACCTGTTTGACCATAGGCTAAATTTGACGGGATTTTTACAACATTTATTCCCTCGGGGCTCATTGTTANCAAAGCATCTATCCATCCTGGAATGAGATTAATCATTAGCATTTCTTGCTCTCCACCTCTAGAAAATGACGAATCAAAAACGCAACCATCTGGTAACCATCCTACGTAATTCATTGTTACCAGGTCTTGAATAGTAGGGTTTTTGCCTTCATTTTTTTTATACTCATGCACACTAATACTTGAATTTTCTATAATTAAATTTAAATTTTGTACTTCATCAAAAGAAGGAATTTGATCTGGAACNTCATNGTTTAGGCAAAGGTTTGGATCAGCNGTTGGCTTNATTATNGGGATATCTATGTTATCAGGNTTTTTACCCGAAGCTTGACAACCTGAGAGNATTAACGAAAATAAGGCAAAAAGTACTATTACAATTTTCATATTATTTTTTTGCATTTTCTAAAAAGTTTTTATAGCCTGACTCTATCCATGGCTGAACAGTAGTAGAAAAAAACTTTACTCCTATATCAACAAATTTAGATACATTTTCTGTTGAAGCTAATGAACCAGCATTATTTCCAGAGGCAACAATNCTCTTTAATGTATCCATAATTTTATCTTGTACATCTGGATGCTGAGGATTCCCAATGTGACCCATTGATGCGGCAAAATCACTAGGTGCAACAAAAAATACATCTATCCCATCCACTGCAAGTATTTCATCTAAGTTTTTCCAAGCTTCTATGTCTTCTAATAAAACTATCAGCATTGATTCATCATTAGCTTTTTCGAAATAATCACTAACGCCAAGACCTTGCCTGCTTGTGAACATGCCTCTTTTTCCTAGTGGNGGGAACTTTCCCCCTTCGACAACATTTAATGCCTCTTTAGCATTATTTACATGAGGAATAACTACAGCTTGGGCCCCTCTGTCCAATGTTCTATATATTAAGCCTTGTTCATTTTGGTGAATTCTAGCAACGGAAGTCATGCCCCATATATCACAAGCTCTAGTTAAATTACCTAAATCAGATGCATCTACTCCTCCGTGCTCTCCCTCNAGCCAAATACCATCAATTCCTANAGGGCCAATGGTGTCTATGTCATCAGAACTAGACAATCCCATCAGGATAGTAACTATCTCATTNTTNTTTAATTTTTCTTTTGCTTTGTTTTTTCTTAATTCCATTGGTTTACTCTCTATAAAATAAATATATTTAGAAATTCTACATCGATTACATGATTTTTTCTTTATTTAAAGTAACTATAAATGTATTTACCAGTAGATTTACTATATTTTTATTGTATAGAAGGATCGATAGTATATTTTTCTACTTTGTCCTCATCAATCATTAATCCTAATCCTGGCCTAGATGGCAAAGAGTATTTTCCATCTTTTGCATCATAACTTTCAGATAGAATTGCTGCTTTGACAGCGTGTCCTTGTTCTGAGTGCTCCATTAGTAGGAAATTAGGAGTATTTATTGAGTATTGTAATGTTGCTGCTATTGCTACTATTCCACCTCCACCTACATGCGGTGAAATGGGTATGTTATACAATTGGGCAATGGTTGCAATTTGTTTTCCTCCCGTTAATCCTGTTCTTGCAATGTCAGGCATGGAAATATCATAAGCTCTTTTTTCAAAAATTTCTCGCATTTCATATTTTGTTCTGGTCCATTCTCCATTTGCAATAGGAAGATCTAATGATGAAGATATTTCACACAAACCTGGTATGTCTGTAGGATCTGAGGGTGATTCAAGCCACAAAAGATTATGCTTTTCGAGTTCCTTTCCTAGTTTAATTGCATTATAAGTTTCAAATCCCATATGTACATCAAGCATTAGTCCTATTGAATAACCTATTCTTTTACGAACTTCATTCACTATGTCTAAAGTTTGTTCTATGTCTTCTTTGAGATGCATTTTTAGATATTTATATCCTTTGCTAACAGACCATTCTGCCATATCAGCTACTTCTTCAGGCGTTGATCCTCCAATACCGTTATATACTGTTACATTTTTTCTATGAATTCCACCCATAGCTTGAGAAGTTGGCATATTTAATGACTTTCCAATTGCATCCCATATTGCTATATCGACCCCGCTTAATGCGTCAATATAAAAACCCGTATAATGCCCCCGCTCTCTTTGTGCTGAATAGTTATTATGCCAAATAGACTCAACATCATATATATTTTTTCCTATAGTCAGTGGTTTGAGGATATCTTTCACTATGGTTGCGGTGGTATTAGGACTTACTGGAGATTGAGCTTCTCCCCATCCAACTATTCCTGATTCTGTTTCGACTTTTATAATTGTAGTTTCGTGAGATTTAGAATAAATTGATGTATTTGAACTTTCATCAATATAATATTCCCCCATATCTTTTATGGTGGAGTCATATGTNTCCATTGATTTTATTTCTAAATGAGCTTTAGATTTATTAGGCTTCTTTTCAATATTTACTAACTTTAAATCTTTTGTATATTTTTTTTTAATATCTTTAACTTTGTGCATATCTTTTGTTGCAAGCATCGCAGTATTAATATTTTTTGTATTTATTTTTCTTCCTTTGTCAGAATCATTATTAATTCTTATAGGAAAAGCAGTAATTTCTTTGATTTTCATATTTCTTATCTCATCTTAGTTAGAATTGCTTCATTTAGTTCAAATCCNAAGCCAGGTTTTTCGTTTAAGTATAACTCACCATTTTTAATTTNGTATGGATCTTCCAANTATTTATTATGTTCAGCTACAAGCGTTAATGCATGCTCGAGTCGATAAAAATTAGGAATTGATTTCATGACATGTGCTGAGGCTAGAAATTCTATAGGGCCACCCGGTACGATATGAGGAGATACGGGTATGTAGTATGCCTCTGCCATAGTGGAGATTTTTTTTAACTCNGAAATACCACCTGTCCATACTAAATCTGGCATTATAAATTCAGCTAAGTTATTTTNAAATATTGGTAAAAAATCATANCTTGTATAGAGTCTTTCGCCTACACAGATTGGAGCATTAGTATTTTCCTTGACTTGTTTTAAGGCACTTATTCCCTCAGGAGGCAATGGTTCTTCAAACCATCCAATATTATATCTCTCAAATAAATTATTAGAAAGACGTATCGCATTAGGAACGTTATAATGTCCATGAGCATCTATCAGTATTTCAAACTTATCACCAACTGTTTCTCTCACAGCCTCTACGATATCGTATCCTTGTTCTTCTCCTTTTTGTGAGATAAACCCATCTTGATACATTGTGTGGAATGGCGTCATTTCAAGGAATGGATCTAATTTACAGGCTTCATAATTAAGTCCTAATAAATTTTTTTTTGCAGCCGCAGCATAATCTTCTGGTGTATAGCAATCAGAGAACCAAACATTACAATACAATCTAATATTTTTTCTGTAACTTCCACCAAGTAAATCATATATTGGCATGTTAGAAGCTTTACCTTTTATGTCCCATAGAGCGATATCAAAGCCAGCAAGAAGGGAAGTCGTTATACCTCTTGAACCCATATATGAGAATAATCTAAATAACTTGTTCCATAATCTATCAATATCCATAGGATTTTCACCAATAAAAATATTTCTTACCTCTTCAATCGCTACGCTCATTAGTTTTTCCGAAATTTTTGCAGATGTGCCAACTTCACCCCATCCATGTATACCTTCATCTGTATCAATTTTTACGAATATCCATTTTGAGTTTGTTTTAGATAATGCTTGACCCATTCCCATGTTAAAATCTGCTGAATAGGTTGTAATATTGGTAATTTTCATCTGATTTTCCTTTTCAAATTTAGTTGTATGCCCAAGATTTTATTAAGTGATGCGCGATAGCGATAGGGCCGGGTACATTAAGTATTTTGGACTTATTTTTTAATGCCAATATAACCTCTTCTTTGGCGAACCATTTTACATCAGTCATCTCGTTTTTATCAATTATTATTTTCTCATTTGTAGCTTCTGCGTGACAGCCAATCATCAAGGATGAAGGAAATGGCCATGGTTGAGAAGAATGATATTTTATTTCCCCTATTTGTAAACCAGATTCTTCTTTTACTTCTCTTCTTACGGCTTCTTCTATAGATTCTCCTTGATCCATGAATCCAGCCAAACATGAGTAAAAGCCACTTTTTTGTCTTAATCTTGTTTGACCTAAAACACACCTGTCATTTTTATATACAAGCATAATTACAACGGGGTCTGTTCTAGGAAAATGTTCTAAATTACAACCTAGACATTTTCTCATAATTCCACCTCTAAAAGGCTCCATAGGATTACTGCAACTTGAACAATATTTATTTTTTTTATTCCACTCGATATTTGATTTTGCCTGAGCTAAAATGCCTGTTTCGTTTTCTGAAATTTCAGTTGCAATTTCTCTGCTATCAACATAACATAAATCCCTGCCTAAATGTTTATATTCTATGTTTTTGTTTACCTCAAGTGCAAAACATGGAGATTGATCTCGATCAAATCCTAAAAATAATATTTTAGAAAAATCTTCAGAAAGTTTTAGCTTAGCGAATTCATCTTTGGTAAGCCAACCAAGCTGAGGAATTTCAAAATTTTCAATGAGAGGATTTAATTCATAAAATGTTAAAATTTTTGCTTTTCTACTTTCAAATAATTTTTCTAATTTTTTTTCGTCGTGTCTCGTACTGTCTCCTCTGTCTAAATTATTACCACTAAACGTATGAATAATGCTCAAAGTGCCCTCACCTGCTTGTTATATTATTTTCTAATCTTTTTATTTTATTTATTTTTTTAAGACTGTGTTATATTTAGTTTATCAAGAAATAATTTAAAACAGGATTAGAAACAGTTAATAAGGATTAAATATGACTAGCAACCATTATTCCAATCATGACACAAGCTCAGTAAAAATTTCAGATATTCTAGAAGGAGATTCTGATAAACCATATAAAAATATAAGAACTCATGCAGAAGGACCTAAGGGTAAAGTTCCTTTTACTGAGGACTTTCTAATTAACGAACCAAGTGGAAATCATTTTGGAATGACTCAAAATGCAGGAATGGGCTGGAATCCATCCGAATTGCTTAGAAAACAATTTATGATATTATCTACATCTGGCGGAATTAGAAATGAGGCTGGTGAAACTTTAGCGCTAGGCTTACATACTGGTCATTTTGAACTTAGAGATATGGTTATAGCTGCTGCAAATGAACTTAAAAATTTGAAATCTGTACCTTTTGCTGCATTTTGTTCAGATCCTTGTGATGGTAGAACTCAAGGTACTACTGGCATGCTAGATTCATTACCATATAGAAATGATGCCGCCCAGGTTTTCAGACGAATTGCAAGATCTTTACCAACTGTTAGAGGTGTAATGGGAATTGCCTCTTGTGATAAAGGCTTGCCGGCAATGATGATGGCTTTAGCAGGATTACACACTTTGCCAGTAGTTATTGTTCCGGGTGGTACAACATTAAAGCCATATGTCGGCGAGGACACAGGTCAAATTCAATCAATCGGAGCAAGATTTTCTCAAGGAGAAGTTACATTAGAATACGCTCAAGATGTTGGCTGTAGGTCTTGTGCTTCTCCCGGTGGAGGATGTCAATTTTTAGGTACAGCAGGAACTTCTCAAGTCGTTTCTGAAGCGCTAGGTTTAGCAATTACGCATTCAGCTCTTTCGCCAAGCGGTACTGAAGTATGGTTTGATATAGCAAAAAGATCAGCTAGAGCATTAGTTTACCTGGAAAATCAAGGAATAACATCACAAACAATATTACAAGATCATTCATTTGAGAATGCTATGGTTGTTCATGCTGCTTGTGGTGGATCAACAAACTTGCTTCTTCACACCCCTGCAATTGCTCATTCTGCTGGAAGAGAAAGAATGGCTGTTGAAGATTGGAATAAAATTAATTTAAATGTGCCAAGATTAGTTGATGTATTACCAAATGGTCCTGTTGGTCATCCGACTACTCAACTATATGCAGCTGGTGGCGTGCCTGAAGTCATGTTGTATTTGAGAGATTTAGGCTTGTTAGATACATCAGCCAGAACAGTTACAGGTAAATCATTAGATGAAAATTTAAATTGGTGGAAAGATTCAGAAAGAAGGTACGAAGTCAGAAAATACTTGATGGAAGTTGATAAAATTGACCCAGAAAATGTTATTTCTTCACCTAAAAAGGCTAAACAAAGAGGACTTACAAGCACTGTAACTTTTCCAAAAGGAAATATAGCACCTGAGGGTTCTGTGATTAAAAGTACAGCAATTGACCCTTCAGTAGTTGATGAAGATGGAGTTTATAGAAATACGGGGAAAGCGAGAGTCTTCAGGTCTGAAAGGTCAGCTATGGCTGCAATTAAATCTAGGGACGAAAATATTAAAATAAAGGCCGGAGATATAATGATTGTCACATGTGGTGGACCTCTTGGAACAGGCATGGAGGAAGTCTATCAACTTACTGCTGCTTTAAGGCATTTATCATATGGGAAAAAAGTTGCTCTTATAACTGACGCAAGGTTTTCTGGAGTCTCCACTGGAGCTTGTATTGGTCATGTAGGTCCTGAAGCTTTAGCAGGAGGACCGATAGGAAAAATAATAGATCGGGATATTATTGAAATAATAGTTGACAGAAATAATTTATCAGGTTCGATTAATCTTATTGGCCACGGAGAAGAAATATTTGATTCTATGTGGGGCACAAGAGAAATATCAAAGCGTCCCAATCCAACTGATTTAGCACCTCATCCACAATTACCAGATGATTCAAGATTATGGGCGGCACTTCAATCAGCAAGTGGAGGAACATGGGGAGGTTGTGTTTATGACGTTGATAGCATTATTGAGGTTATTGAAGCGGGGAAAAAAGCGTTATCTAATAAAGATAAACTATAATGCTTTCCAATATCTTCTACCTTTCCATCTAATGATTTTACCCCATCCGGGAAAACTTAAATGGCTACCAATTACTGTTGAATTATCTTTTTCAATTAAATTTATAATGTTTTTTCTNGTTGATTTNGCCATATTTTGATTCCAGTCAGGAGTATAAAATAAATCTGTTTCGGTTATGTGCATGGGAGAGCCAAANATATCNCCAACTAATATAGCTCTTTCATTTTTAGAAGCAATNAATAAACTCATGTGCCCTGGAGTGTGNCCNGGAGTATGAAATGCAGTAATACCTGGAGCAATTTCTTTTTCTTCGNTAATNAAATTTAGTTTATNCATNGANTCTAGAGGCACTATTTTCTTTAATATNTCATCNTCTATTTTTTCATTATTTGTGTAATGNTCCCAATCTAATTTATGAATTATATATTCCGCATTTGGAAAAGTAATTGGNCTATTTGGTAAATCTTCTCGAAAATTCCAACCNAAATGGTCGCCATGCAAATGTGTGATGAAAACATTNGTTATGTCACTTAAATTAATATTGNTTAATCTTAAATTATTTAATAATTTACCTGGTGGATCCATATTAAGCATTTGGCCCTTAGGTCCGAAGCCTGTATCAGCAATTATAGTTTTGTTTTTTGATGTAAATACAAAAGACCCAAGATTATTTTTAAAATATTTTCCACTGAAGTATTCGGGAAATCTATCGTAAAATTGAGCCCAAATTTCTAAAGAATTTTTNGGAAACAGAATTCGAGGATCGAATGTTATGCNACCGTCGGTTACCCCTACTATTGTAATGTCACCGACTGTTATTTTATTTTTATTCATAAATGTTTGTTTTTGGCGATCCCGAGCAGATTCGAACTGCCGATCTCCTCCTTGACAGGGAGGCGTGTTAGGCCGCTACACCACGGGACCAATATACATTCGATGAGTATATTCTAACAAATTTTTTATATTATAAACATTTTTCAATCAATAAAATCAACTACATTACTTTTGATTTACCATATCATGATTATTTATTCAGAAGATTTGCATCCTGCATGATTAATTCCTGCTTNTGCAATCTCTTCATCTTCTTGTGGTGTGCCGCCACTCACTCCAACAGCTCCTATAATCTGATTTTCCTTGTATACAGGTAATCCTCCTTGACCAGGAATCATTCTTCCTCCAAGCATTCCCATTAGGCCTAAGTGAATTGGATTTATGCNTCCTTCTCCAAGTTTACCGCTAGGTTGCATAAAGGCGGCTGATGCAGCTGCTTTACCTTGGCTTATGTAAACACTTCTCCATGGAGCTCCGTCTTCTCTAATAAATATGATTAAATCTCCACGAGGATCCACAATACTTATACAGAAATTAGACTTCATAGTATTAGATTTTTTTTGAGCGCCTTCAATTATTTTTTGAGCAATACTTAAGTCCATAGTAGACATTTTTTTTCCTTTCAATTATTATTCCTAAATTAGCCTAAAATCTTTTGATAATACAGAATCATCCATAATTACATCCAATACCTTTATAGCCAATTTCAACCGTTCCATCTGTCCTAACTAGTACAGGTGTAATTCTATCTCCTCCTGATAATTTTTCAACTTCTTTCCACAGTTCAGGATTAAGCGAAACATCTAATTCTTCAAATGATTGATTTTGACTTTGTAAATCTTCTTTGAGTAAGTCACAATATCCGCAAGTTGGATGTGTATAGATGATATTTTTATTACTTTTGATCATTTATCAATAAATTGCTTATTTTTGAAAATTTTAACATAAAAACCCTTAAATTATATAAATTATACAAAGAATATAATTGACATTTGTAGTAAAATAAGTTTAAATANAAGACCGTCGGTAAAATAATCTATACAAGTATAATTCTGATTAACTGTTTATTTCATAAAAATTAAATAATATTAATGAACGCATTTTGTGCGTTTTTTATAGTTTAAATATAATTATTTTCTACGACTTTTAAAAATTTAAATACGAGGTGTAAATCATGGTAATTGCTGATCGCAAACTACTTGCTTCAGAGCAATCAAATTATAAGTCTTTTACCACTAGTGTAAACAGTTCAAATTCTTCAGTTTCAATTCCAAATCTACTGCAGGTGCAAGTAAACTCCTTTGAATGGTTCAAAAAACAGGGGCTTAAGGAACTTTTGAACGAAATAAATCCAATAGAGGATTTTACTGGTGGAAGATTTGAATTGAGATTTCTTANCCATGAGATTAGGGGGCCAAAAACTTTAAAGGTAAAAGTAGATAAAGAAGATGGTTCTGTAGAACAAGAAGAAATAATACTNGATGAATTAGAATCTCGTAAACGCGAAATTACGTTTGCAGCTCCTCTTTATGTAACGGTTCAGTTGATCATAAGAGAAACAGGCGAAATTAAGGAGCAGACTCTTTTCTTTGGTGATTTGCCAATGATGACTAAAAATGGAACATTCATAATCAATGGTGCAGAGAGAGTAGTTGTATCTCAATTAGTTAGGTCGCCAGGAGCTTATTTTACAACTGCTACCGATTTATCTACTGGAAGAGAACTTTGTAATGCAAAATTAATTCCTTACAGGGGTGCTTGGATTGAATTAGAGACGAGTATAAAAGACATACTAACTGTAAAAATAGATAGAAAAAGAAAAGCTCCAATTACNACTTTACTTAGAGCTCTTGGATGGGAATCTGATNAAGAAATTNTAGATTTATTTAAAGATATTGATGACAATTCTGATCATANGTATATTGAGTCAACATTGAAAAGGGATACNGCGNCAACAAATAGAGAGGAAGCTTTACTNGAATTCTATAGAAGGCTACGCCCTGGAGAACCACCGAATCTTGAAAACGCTGAAGANCTAATNGAAAGTNTATTCTTTAANGATCGTAAGTATGANTTAGGTAGNGTNGGAAGATANAAATTAAATAAAAGACTTGAATTAGATGTTAAAAAAAGAACCNTAACTAAANATGATTTTGTTCAGATGATTCGAAGAATGATAAGTATTAATAANGGAAAAGTTAATAGAGATGACATTGATCATCTTGGTAACAGAAGAGTAAGGGCCGTTGGAGAACTTGTGCAAAATCAAATAAGAGTTGGTTTGCTTAGAATGGAAAGGGTTGTGAAGGAAAGAATGTCTACTCAGATGGATTCTACTACTACTACTCCAGCAGCATTAGTTAATATACGACCGATAGTCGCATCAGTTAGAGAATTTTTTGGAGGATCTCAGTTGTCCCAATTTATGGATCAAACTAATCCTCTTTCTGAACTAACTCACAAGAGGAGATTATCTGCACTGGGGCCTGGCGGTCTTTCGAGAGAAAGAGCTGGTTTTGATGTCAGAGATGTTCACTCTTCACATTATGGGAGAATTTGCCCAATTGAAACACCTGAAGGCCCGAATATTGGTCTTTTAGGTTCTTTCTCAACTTTTGCTCGACTAAACGACTATGGATTCATAGAAACCTTATATAGAAAAGTTTACAAAACTATTAAATCTAAAGATAAAAATTTAGTCGGTAAAGTATTAATGGAAGATTTAAAAGATGTTTCTGAGGCTAAGTCTAATGTAAATATAACACTAGAAATCGCAGAAAAAATAAATAAGATTACACCTGTTCAAGAAATTTTAGTAAAACCTTATATTACTGAATCTAAAGATGATTTAGTCTACTTGTCTGCAGATGACGAAGAAAAATATATTATTGGGCAGGCTAACACTGCAATTGACTCTAATGGTCAGATTGCATCTGAACTTGTAGAGGTTAGAGAAGGCGGGGCGGAATCTTTCTCTAAAGTACCTAATCATTTGATTGATTATATTGATGTTTCCCCCATGCAAATTGTTAGTGTTTCTACAGCGCTTATTCCATTTTTAGAACATGACGACGCCAACAGAGCTTTAATGGGTTCTAATATGCAGAGGCAAGCTGTACCGCTAATTATTCCACAAGCTCCATTGGTTGGAACAGGTATGGAATGGAGAGTTGCTCAGGACTCTGGTCAAGTCCTCCTGTCTGAAATTGATGGTATAGTTTCCAGTTCTACCAGCGATAAAGTATCTGTGGTGGATAAAAAAGGAAAAAACCATAATTATAATTTAATTAAGTATGATCGATCTAATCAAGGAACATCAATTAATCAGCATCCAATTGTAAACAAAGGAGATCTTATAACTCAAGGTTCTCCTCTTGCTGATAGTTCATCAACCGATAATGGAGAGTTAGCTCTAGGGCAAAACCTTATCGTTGGTTTTATGAGTTTCAATGGATATAACTATGAAGATGCAATCATCTTAAATGAAGACCTAGTGAAATATGATAGATTTACTTCTATTCATATTGAAAAGCACGAGATAGAGGCTAGAGATACAAAACTTGGACCTGAAGAAATTACACGTGACATTCCCAATGTGGGAGAGGAAAGCTTAAGAGATCTTGATGATGAGGGAATAATTCGAATAGGAGCATGGGTTTCAGCAGGTGATATTTTAGTAGGTAAAATCACTCCTAAAGGTGAAACTGAACTTACTGCAGAAGAAAAATTGTTAAGGGCTATATTCGGAGAGAAAGCAAGAGATGTTAAAGATTCTAGCCTACGTGTTCCTCATGGACAAAGTGGAAAAGTTATTGATGTTAGAGTATTAACTAAGCAAAAAGGGGATCACCTATCGGCGGGTGTAACAAAGTTAATAAGAGTATGGATAGCTCATACTAGAAAAATAAGCCAAGGCGATAAGATGGCTGGTCGACACGGAAATAAAGGTGTTGTTGCAAAAATTTTGCCAAGAGAAGATATGCCATATTTAGAAGATGGAACGCCACTTGACATTGTTCTTAATCCTATTGGTGTTCCTTCTAGGATGAACTTAGGCCAATTACTTGAAACTCATCTAGGTTGGGCTGCACATGTACTTGATTACACGGCAAGAACACCAGTTTTTGATAGCGCTTCAGATGTAGTAATTGAAGATCAGCTTGCGAGAGCTTGGTTTATTCAAGAGTCCAAAGCTAGTAACCCAAAAGATATAGACTCAAAAGATGTGAATTGGGAAGTTGTTGAAAACTATTTAAACGAAAAAGGGTTTGATAAGGATAAACTTTGGAGTGATGCAGTATCTAACAGGGGTACTGCAAGGCAGGCATGTATGCAAATTTGGCTAAAAGATTATTGTGATTTTGATGCTTCTAATTTAAAACCTACAGAGGTTATGCAAAAATGCTTATCTGTTGCGAGAGAAAATAACTTATCTGCTCCTATATTTGGAAAACAAAAGGTAATTGATGGAGCTACCGGTCTCCCTTTTGATCAACCAATAACTGTTGGAAATGTATATATGCTTAAATTAATACACTTAGTAGAAGATAAAATACATGCTAGATCAACTGGGCCTTATTCATTAATTACACAGCAACCATTAGGTGGTAAGGCACAGTTCGGAGGACAAAGATTTGGAGAAATGGAGGTATGGGCACTAGAGGCCTATTCTGCTGCATACACTTTACAGGAGATGTTAACTGTTAAGTCAGACGATGTGATAGGAAGAGTAAAAGCATATGAAGCTATAGTTAAGGGCGAAGAAATAATTCAGCCAGGATTGCCTGAATCTTTTCATGTTTTGCTAAAAGAATTGCAAGGTTTGGGACTATCAGTTGAGCTGCTAAATGAAGACATTGACAAATATACCGAAGTTGAAAAAATTCAAGAAGATGAAATTTCAGCGACTATAGGATGGGATGATATAAGTGAAGAGCCTTTGGAATTACTTGAAATTGAAGAATTGAATTTAAATGATGATTCTAATGTAATAGTTAATGAAGAAGATGAATCTAGCGATAATCAAGTTGATGAAATTATCGAGGACGATGATGAGCCAATCATTAATATTGAAGAGGAGTCTATTGAAGAAATGGATGAATCAATATTAGGGATTGATTTTGAAAATGAAGATTCCGAAAACTCAGAAAAAAATACTGAAGAAATAGAAACTGAAGACTAAAAAAACAAATAAAAGTTAGGATAAAATTTATGCCGCAATCTGGAACGGACTTTAATGCAATTAGAATTTCACTTGCCTCACCCGAACAAGTGAAAGCATGGTCTTATGGAGAAGTGACTAAACCTGAAACAATAAATTATAGGACCCTTAGGCCTGAAAAGGATGGTTTATTCTGTGAAAAAATATTTGGGCCTACTAAAGATTGGGAATGTTATTGCGGAAAGTATAAAAAAATTAGGTACAAGGGTGTAGTTTGTGATAGATGTGGAGTTGAAGTTGCTCGTTCAAAGGTCAGGCGAGAAAGAATGGGCCATATAAAATTGGCAGCACCTGTTGCACATATTTGGTTTTCAAAAAGTACGCCTTCTCGTTTAGGATTGCTTCTAGATATATCACCTGGTAATTTGGAAAGAGTTTTATACTTTGCCCAGTATATTGTTACCCAAGTTGATGAAGATATAAGAAAAAATGTTATTACACAATTAGAAGCATATGGTCAGGCGGAAACTCAAAGGTTAAAAGAAAACTCTAAGTTAGCATCCGAGAATAAGGATATAGAAGGTGAACTTTCAGAAATACTAAAAAACAAATATAAACTAGAAAACGATCAAAAAATTCTGGAAATAAACACTTTGGAAGTAGATCCAAACACTGGTAAAAAAGTAACGAAAACCCTTAGAACTAAGATGCTAGCCCAAGTAGAAGAAGATTTCCAAAATAATCTAGCTTCAATTATGGAGATCAAAGGTAAAGACGCGGAAGTAAAACTTGCTGAAGAAACAGAAAATCTAATTGAACTACTGAAGATAGATGTTGAAGAGAAGATTAAAGACTTAAATTCAATTAAAATCATGGACTTGTTAACTGAGGCAAGATTTAGAGATTTAAGAGATAAGTTTGGAGAAGTTTTTAAGGCTTCAATGGGCGCAGAAGCGATACTGGAAATTCTAAAAAATACCGATTTAGATGCTATCAGAAATGAATTAAAATTAGAAATTAATACTACTTCAGGGCAACGTAGAAAAAAGGCAATAAAGAGGCTTAGAGTAATTGAGGCTTTTAGAAAAAGTGGTAATAAGCCTGAATGGATGATAATGGAAAACTTGCCTGTTTTACCCCCAGAATTGCACCCTATGGTTCAGCTGGATGGAGGAAGATTTGCAACTAGTGACTTAAATGATTTATATAGAAGGGTAATAAATAGAAATAATAGACTAAGGCACCTGATTGAATTATTAGCTCCAGAGATTATAGTTCGTAATGAAAAAAGAATGCTACAAGAAGCTGTTGATGCATTAATTGATAATGGTAGAAGAGGGCGTGCTATTCAAGGAAGTCACAATCATCAACTTAAGTCATTAACTCATTTACTAAGAGGTAAACAAGGACGATTTCGTCAAAACCTCCTAGGCAAAAGAGTTGATTACAGTGGTAGATCAGTTATTATATCTGGTCCCCAGTTGCGTATGAATGAATGTGGATTGCCTAGAAAAATGGCACTCGAATTATTTAAACCGTTTGTTATGAATGCATTAGTTGTTAAGGGTTATGCTCATAATATAAAAAGTGCAAAACGTATGACTGAAAGAGCAAGGCCTGAGATTTGGGATATTCTAGAAGAAGTAATTCAAAATCACCCGGTTATGCTTAATAGAGCACCAACACTTCATAGGCTAGGAATTCAAGCTTTTCAGCCAGTATTAGTAGATGGTTATGCTATACAAATTCATCCATTAGTATGTACAGCTTTCAATGCGGATTTTGACGGAGACCAAATGGCTGTTCATGTACCTTTGTCTAAAGAAGCAGTTATGGAAGCTCAAAAACTTATGCTTTCAACTAATAATATGCTTGCTCCTAGCTCTGGATTTCCTATTGTTTCTCCAACTCTAGATATGGTGCTAGGTGCTTATTACTTAACTGGTATAGATGGTGAAGGTGTTACACCTGTAAATAAGGATAAAGAAGGCAATCCGGTATATAAAAAATTTGCTAATTTTGAGGATGCTGAATTTGCTTATGATTCTGAAAGAATTAAATTAAGAGAGTTGATTTCAGTAAGAGATAATTCAGGAGAATTTTTAGAAACAACCGTTGGTAGAATTATTTTTAATTCAGCATTGCCAGATGAATTATCCTTTAGAAATCAGATATTTAATAGAGGTGTAATTGAAGATTTAGTTTACGAAGTGTTTAACAATTTTGGTAATGAAGTATCTTCGAAAATGCTTGATAAAATTAAAGACCTAGGATTTAAATATGCAACTAAATCTGGTACAACGATAGCTATAAAAGATATTGTTACTCCTCCTCAAAAACAATCATTGCTTTCAGCTGCTGATACAAAAGTAAACAGGCTAAATGAGCAATATTTTCAAGGTGTGATTACTCGAGGTGAAAAGTATAAAGCAGAGGTAGATGTATGGACAGATGTTTCAAACAAAATGACTCGTGCAGTTGAAGATACTCTGCCAACTTATGGAGGTATTTTTTCAATGGCTGATTCTGGAGCAAAAGGTAACATTGCGCAGATAAAACAGATGGCTGGTATGAGAGGATTAATGTCTGACCCTAAGGGAAGAATTATCGAAATGCCAATTAGATCAAGTTTCGTTGAAGGTTTATCTGTACTAGAGTACTTTATCTCTACTCACGGAGCAAGAAAGGGTCTTGCTGATACAGCATTAAGAACCGCTGACTCGGGATATCTAACTAGAAGGCTGGCCGATGTAGCCCAGGATGTTATTATAACAGCAGAAGAAGATGAATTTGCACAAGGTATTTTAATTAAAGGTGGAGAACCTGATACAGACACTGCAACATTGTCCGAAAGGATTATTACAAGATACTTATCTGAGCCAATTATAGATCCTAGCACAGGAGAGATTATTGTTGATAAAGAAGAATTAATTACTCACGAAATAGCTAAAAAAATATCTGATTTAGGTATTACAGAAGCGTGGGTTTATTCTCCACTATCAAGTACCACAAAGCGTGGAATATCTCAAAAATGTTATGGAGCATCGCTAGCTACTGGACAAGCTTGTCTTTTAGGTGAGGCAGTTGGTATTATTGCAGCTCAATCGATTGGAGAGCCAGGAACACAGCTTACTATGAGAACATTCCATACTGGTGGAATTGCTGGTAAGGATATTACTTCTGGTTTACCAAGAGTTGTTGAACTTTTTGAAGCAAGGCAGCCAAAAGGTGTAGCAGTTTTATCAGAAATATCTGGAGAAGTTGAATTGGCTATTGTGGGAGAAGAAAAAATAGTACGTATTAAAGCAACAGATGAGTATACTGAAGAAATTTCTATTCCAGGAACTCATAAACAAACTTTAAAGTCTGGTGACTGGGTAGACGCAGGAGATCCAATTTTATCTATAAAGAAATCTGAGAAAACTAAAATGATTAAATCTGGAATTAATCCTGATGAAATTAAAGATGAGATCCCATCACCTGTTTCTGGAGTTGTTAGTGTTTCAAAAACATCAGTAAAGGTCTTATGGTCTGAAAACGACGAACGAGAGTATATAATTCCTGCAGCTTCAGAGATTTTAGTTGCTGATGGTGAAAAAGTTCAAGCAGGGCATGCTTTATCTGATGGACCAAAGAATCCCCAGGATATTCTAAGAATAGAAGGTCAAGCAGCAGCACAACGCTATATTGTTGATGAGGTTCAATCAGTTTATAGATCTCAAGGTGTTCAGGTGCACGATAAACATATCGAGGTGATTGTAAGACAAATGATGAGAAAAGTTAGAATTGATAGTGCTGGTGATACTGAATTTTTACCTGGAGAGTTAGTTGATCGCCATGATTTTGAATCATCTAATAAAACAGTTATGCAAAAAAACGGAATGTTAGCTTCAGCCAGTCCTGTGCTTTTAGGTGTTACAAGAGCCTCTTTAAATACTCAAAGTTTCTTGGCAGCTGCGTCATTCCAAGAGACTGCGAGAGTGTTAACAGAAGCTGCTGTCAATGGCTCTGTTGATCAGTTATCAGGATTAAAAGAGAATGTGATCATAGGTAGACTAATACCAGCTCGATTAGATCAATCCGAAGAAGGTCGTAAAAAATTAGGTATGACTCATCAACCAAGAGACAAGGAACTTACAGGGTTTACAGAGGCACCTGCAACTTTTGAAGAAGCATTAGCTGCGATTAGTGGTGTAGATAATAAAAATTCAGAACCTGAATTAAATACAACTTTGGGTGAAGAAGATGACTTGTCAGCTGCTATATCAGCCTTAGCAGAGGAAATTTCTGAAGACGAAAATTCAGATTCTGCCGATGATGATATTACAAAAGCAGCAGAAGCATTAAAAGGATCACCGGAAATTGATGATTCTGAGGAAGAAATTGAAAAATAGTATAAATATATTTACTGGGCGGTTAGCTCAGCTGGCTAGAGCGCGTCGTTGACATCGACGAGGTCACAGGTTCGAGCCCTGTATCGCCCACCAATATAAAATATATGTATATGTTAAGGGAGTAAAAATTTGGTTTTACATACAAGTAACAAAAATCAAAAAAATTTAGTTTTTGATGAAAAAATAATTATAAAATTNGTTATANCGATATCCTTGATTATTTTCACGAGTATATTTGCTCAAATAAAGTATTTTTTACCNGACAATCCAGTTCCAATTACTCTTCAAACATTTGGAATTTTANTAATGGGNGGNATTTTGGGTCCTAGATGGGGATTTGGNTCATCNTCTGCTTACATATTGCTAGGNATTATAGGTGTTCCNGTTTTTCAAGGAGCAAATAGCGGNTTTGATTATGTTNTAGGTGTCACGGGNGGNTATATAGTAGGATTCATACCAGCTTCTTTNACTGTTGGTATATTAATAAATAAAGGTTTGACTAACCTGACTAGTATNTGGCCATACATAATAGGAACAATNACTATTTANATAACAGCAGTAATATGGCTTACAGTGTTTGANTTTTCTTGGCCTGAANNTGGNAAGATGTTATCNCAAGCAGTNTACCCTTTNCTAATAGGAGATTTTATTAAGGCNATTTTTGCATCTATAATTACTACACTAGTATTTAAATCAGCGATAAAGAAATTTATTTAGTTAACTTGAAAACGTTTACTACAACTAAAGATTTTTTAAAATTTAGAAAAACAATTAGTTCTAAAAGATTATCACTTGTTCCTACTATGGGTAATATTCATCAAGGTCATNTATCACTGATTAATACTGCAAAAAAAAAATCNGATTTAGTTATAGTTTCACTCTTTGTTAACCCTATTCAATTTAAATCAATAGATGATTATCATGCATATCCAAATACACTTTACAAGGATAAAGATATATTAGCTAAAGAAGATGTAGATATTTTATTTTGTCCTCAAAAAACAGAAATTTTTCCTGAGGAATTTAATACTTCTGTCGTACTCAATAAATTTGTATCAGTTTTAGAAGGTACCTACAGGCCTGGACATATGGAAGGAGTAGCTACTATCGTAACTAAATTATTTAATATAACGAACCCCGATTTAGCTATTTTTGGAGAAAAAGACTTTCAACAACTAATGCTGATTAAATCCCTTTCTAAAGATTTAAATTTTCCAATAAAAATAATTTCATCTAAAATAGTAAGAGATTCAAATGGTTTGGCTCTTTCAAGCAGAAATTATTTTCTTTCTAAAAATGAAAAGTTACAAGCATATGAAATATTTAAAGCATTAGCTTTTGGATGTGAAGAAGTTAGTAAAGGTGAAAAATTATCAGAAAATATAGTTAATCTTATTAGGAAAAGATTGTCCAATTTTGAATTAATTAGATTAGAATATGTTTCAGTTAGAAACCCGAATACTTTCGAAGAATTACAGGTCATAAATGGAGATTATATAATACTCATTGCTGCTTTTGTTGGAAAAACAAGATTGATTGATAATTTAAAGTATGTAGAGAAAAATGATAGAAAAAAAATTAAATACATTAAATAAATCTCATAAATTAACGATGATCACAGCATATGATTATGTAAGTGGTTATGTTGTAAATAAATCTGATGCAGAAATGATTCTTGTTGGAGATAGTTTAGGTAATACGACGCTTGGTTATAATTATACAAGTTCTGTTACTATTGAAGATATTATACGGGCTACTGAAGCGATAAGTAGAGCGAACATTACTAAGATTCTTGTGGCAGATCTACCATATCAAACCTATGAATCTAAAAATCAAGCTCTTGAAAATGCTAAAAAGTTAATTTCATCTGGGGCAGATGCAGTTAAACTTGAGGGGGGAAAAGAAAAATCAGAAATAATTCGATGTCTAGTGGATAATAAAATTTCTGTTATGGGACATATAGGGATCCAACCTCAATCAATTAGTGATTTTTCTCAATATAAGGTTTTAGGTAAAAATTCAGATGAAGAAGATAAAATAATTGTAGATTCTAATTCAGTAGAAAAGTCTGGAGCATTTTCTATTGTATTAGAACTGGTAGATAAATTTTTAGCAAAAAAAATAACAGGTCAATTATCTATCCCTACTATAGGTATTGGATCAGGTGATTTCACCGATGGTCAAGTTCAAGTATTCAATGACTTAATTGGTTATAGCCCAAATAAAATTCCTAAGCATGCAAAAAAATATGATAATTTATTTGAAAAGGCACAACAATCTATAGACTCATTTGTGAATGATACACGCAATTTATAATAATAAAAATCTTAAAATCTAAGGATAACTTAAATTTATAAATGAGCCTNCAAAATTCTAAAAATATCAATTTGATACTTAATGNTCCTATACCATACGCATTATATAAATTAGCTTTACCGAATATTTTTGCGGTATTTATGTATTCAATAGTTACTTTTTCAGAGGCATGGTATATTAGTCGAGTGAGTATTGATGAGCTTGCNAGTTTGGCTCTAGTATTCCCTTTTGTTTCTCTGATAGGGATGATTGGATTAGGCGCTNTTGGTGGAGGTATTACATCTTGCTTGTCTAAAGCTATTGGAAAAAATGACAAAGAGTTAGCAAATAAAATTTTATGGCATTCCGTTTTAATAATGACTTTTTTATCATTTTTTTTCTTATTATTCTTTGTTTTTCTTTCAAGTATAATATTCCACTTAATTGGAGCAGAAAAGATTGTAGAAAATCGTTCAGTTACATTCATGCAAGTTTTTTTTTCTTTCGCTCCTGTTATGTTTTTTTCATACTTGTTTATTTCAGTTTTTCGCGGTTGTGGTTCTTATCAAGCTTTAGCAAGAATTACTATTCTAGCTAATATTTCACAAGTTTTATTATCAGGGGTATTAACCTTAGGACTCTGGTTTTTTCCTCAATTAGGTTTAATAGGAATCGCTATTTCCACTATTATCTGTCAAGGAATTGCAGCAATTTATATGTTTCTATATATTATTCGTGGAAATTTTAATATATCTTTTAAAATTTACTCTTTTGATAAAAATATCATTATAGATATTTTGCGTGTAGGCGGAATTAGTTCAATTAATGCAATATCTATAACTCTAACAATGTTGCTAGTTACTTTTTTTGTTTCTGGATATGGAACTGCTGCAATTGCAGGTTACGGAATATGCTTAAGATTAGAACAAATGCTTATTCCTTTAGCATTTGGGATTGGGGGAGTTCTAACAACAATAGTTGGTATGAATTTTGGAGCTGAAAACTTTAAAAGAGCGAAAAAAGCTGCGTGGCTTGGAGCATCAATAATAGGATTTATAGCTACGGGTATTGGATCTATGGTTGCATTTTTTCCTGATATATGGATAAATATTTTTACACATGACAATGATGCTTTTTCAATAGCATCAAAATATTTAGTTATAGTGGGGCCAGTTTTTGGAATTTTTGCGCTTGGAAAAACCTTATATTTTGCTAGTATGGGCACTGGTAATATGCTTATTCCAATTTCTGCTGGCTTAACTCGTTTACTTATTGTATTTTTGTTTGGTATGCTCGCGACTTATTTTTCTTTAGACATTATTTTTTTATTTTTTGGTGTATCTTTAGGTTTATCTACTATAGGTATAATTTTGATAATAAATATGTTTAAGAAAGCATGGAATCCTTTACTAATTATCAAGTAAAAATTTCTTTTTTGGGGTCTGATCCAAATCCTAAATAATCATTTGTTTTCAAAATACCATCTTGAATAAAATCTACGCTAGTATTTTTCCACTGTTCAAGTTCTATGTTATTTGTTTTTGGGTTATGTAATTCAGCCATATTAGTAATTAATCCAGATTGAATAAGAGGCAATCCCCAAGGTTCACCTCCGCGATGTAGTATAATTTTATATTTTTCTGAACTTAAATCAATTATTTTTAATAGAGCACTAATACCGCCGCACCAAGTAATATCAGGTTGCCAAATATCATAAGAATCATTTTCCTTCATTAGTTTGAAATTATTATGGTTAAATTCATGCTCACCGCCTGCTATTTGTATTTGAAATAAATTTTTATTATAAGATTTATTTTCGAGTATTATATCTGGAGTGCATATATCTTCAATCCATTCAATNTTTAAGTCTAATAGTCTTTCTGACATTTTTTTTGCATATGATAGGTTCCATGTCATATAACAATCTAACATTATTTTTTTTGTATTTGATATTGACTCTCTTGTATTAGAAATAATCATATACAATTTTTTATAATCATTTTCAAAATCTTCGGAAGATCTAACTGATAGTTTGAAATTATTTATACTTAATTTACTATATTTTTCTACATTATTACCTGTTGCGTAAGTCTCGATTTTATTTATGTGTTTTTGTGAATTTTTTTCTAGAAGATTTTTTATTGGAATTTCGTAGTACTTACTAAATGCATCCCATATTGCAAGATCTAATGAAGAAATAGCCATTGAAGCAATACCGCCTCTTCCATAAGGGATACTTTGTTTATATAGTTTTTCATGAATTTTTATAATATCATTTTGGTTTGTTATATTTTCACCAATTATCATATTACCTAAGTGTCCTTCAATAACTTTTATTGATGCATCACCTCCACCACCTGTCCCAAATCCAAAAATATTTTTTTTATCTGTGGATATTTTNGTAATAATTTGCCATAGTTTAGGTCTCCATTCACCTAGATTTTCTTTATAGGTGGGATACATTACTTCGAGTTTAGTTATTTTCATAATAAATTCATTATAATAAAAATTATGCAAGGTAGAATAACTAATTTAGATTTTATACGTGGAGTGGCAATATTAGGGATTTTGATTATAAATTCTAGGTTTTTTGCTATGTCTAAATCAGCTATATATAATATTTCTACAGCTGGAGCAGAAAATTTTATTGATTGGTCAATTCTAATTTTAACCCAACTATTTGTTACTGATAAAATGATGGGATTGTTTTCCATTCTTTTCGGTGCAAGTATTGTTTTATTTATTGAATCAGCTAAAAATAAAAAAATAAAAAAACCAAGGATATTAAGNCTTTGGAGAAATCTGTTACTACTAATTTTTGGTGGTATACATGCTTCATTTTGGATAGGAGATGTACTTTTATTATATGCATTATGTGCTGTAATCATAATAATAATTCATAATCGCAGTATAAAACTTTTAATTTTTTTGAGTATCTTATTAACTTATTTTGGTGTAATAATAGCTCCATTCTTTCAGGCGCTTTTTGATAATCAAGGAAACCTAATTTCAGCTGCAAAAGAAAGTTTTCCTGACGGAAAAGGTTTAACAGGATATTGGTTTGTTGATTCGAAAAATTTTGGAGAAGCAATTGAATCATTTTTTGGTTTAGATGCTATTGGTAGAGCATTAGGTATGATGTTGTTAGGTGTAGTTCTCTACAGGCTATACATACTACAAGGAAAAAAAGATAAGTTATTTTATAAAAAATTAGTTTATATATTTTTACCTATAGGCCTGATATTAACATCCATAAATATTTTTTGGCTTTCTTTGGAAAATTATGACCCTTCTATTGCCGTTGTTAGTAGTATTCCTTTGAAATTAGGCATCATTCCAATATGTATTAGTTATATTGGTTTGTTATCTATATTCAATATGAATTTGTCTGAAAAAATAGCAATATATATAAGATCTTGTGGCAAAATGGCATTTACCAATTATATTACTCAAACAGTTTTATGTTTTATATTCTTGGAAGGAATTTTTGAAAACCATATATTTAGTATAGTTGAACTTTCTCTGTTTGTTTTATTAGTTTGGGCTTTGCAGTTATTTTGGTCTAAATATTGGCTTGAAAAATATAAGTATGGTCCATTAGAGTGGTTATGGAGAAAATTAACATATATTTTCTAGTTTAAAATTTATCAATAANTATAATTGTTGTAGAATGATTTAGTTATGTCAAAAAAGTTTAAAGATTTTTCAGAAGAAGAAAAAAATATATATCGTCAAAATATGAGACATTCGGCTGCTCATGTTATGGCTGAGGCTGTTACTAAAATTTTTCCTAAGGCTAAAGTCACTTTAGGTCCACCAATTAAAGATGGTTTTTATTATGACTTTGANGTAGAAAAACCTTTTACCCCTGAAAATCTCAAAGAAATTACTAAGTTGATGCAAAAAATAATTAATAAAAATTCTTTGTTTGTTGGAAGAGAAGTNTCAAAAACCGAGGCTTTTGAGTTAGTGAAAGATAATCAGTATAAAAAAGAAATTTTAGAATCTATGGAAAATGATTCTACGGTAACATTTTGGAGCCACTCTAATGGAGANTTTGAAGATTTATGCCGCGGAGGTCATGTTAATAGTACGGGTGAAATCAAGTCATTTAAATTGTTAAGTACAGCAGGAGCATACTGGAGAGGTGACGAAAATAATAGAATGCTTCAAAGAATTTATGGTACTGCTTGGGAGTCAAAAGAAGCTTTAAGAGAATATACTAATCGAATAGAAGAAGCAGAAAAAAGGGATCATAGAAAACTTGGTAAGTCTCTAAATTTGTTTTTTTTCGACCCTATAGCTCCGGCTAGTCCATTTTTTTTGCCAAATGGAACAGTTATTTTAAATGAGTTAGAAAAATATGTAAAAGATCTATACAAATTATACGAGTATAAAGAAGTAATTACTCCNCAAATTTTTAATACTGAATTATGGAAAAGATCTGGGCATTATGAAAATTATCTAGAAAATATGTTTTTTGTTTCGATAGATGAAAAAGAATTTGGTGTAAAGCCTATGAACTGTCCAGCTGCAGCTCTAGTTTATGCATCAGAGATTCATAGCTATAGAGATCTTCCACTAAGACTTGCTGATTTCGGTAGGCTACACCGTAATGAGAGATCAGGGGTTACTCATGGTCTAACTCGCGTCAGATCGTTTTCACAAGATGACGCACATATTTTTTGTAAGTTTGACCAAATTGAAGCCGAAATAGCGAAATTTCTAAATATGTTAAATGAATCATACAAAACTTTCAAATTTGACAATATTAGATTTGAACTATCTCTAAGGCCAGAAAAGAGAGTTGGTGATGATAATACTTGGAATGAGTCAGAAAAAATATTAAAAAATATCTTAGATAAAAATAAATATAAATATAGTATGCAATCAGGAGAAGGTGCTTTCTATGGGCCAAAAATTGATGCTTTTGTTCCAGACGCTATTGGACGAGAGTGGCAACTTGGTACAGTTCAATTAGATTTTTCATTACCAGAACGATTTGATTTNGAATATGTTGAAGAAGATGGCTCTAGGCAAAAGCCAGTAGTTATTCATAGAGCAATGCTAGGATCTCTAGAGAGATTTTTAGGAGTTTTAATAGAACACTTATCTGGAAATTTTCCTACATGGCTTTCACCTGTACAGGTAATCATAATACCTATTACTGATAAACATTTAGACTACTCATNTAATGTATATAAAAAATTTAAATCCCAAAATATTAGAATAGAGATTGATGAATCTAATGAACGAATGAATGCAAAAATAAGAAATGCTCAACTAAGAAAAATTCCTTATATGTTTATTATAGGAGACAATGAAATGTCCTCAAATACTGTATCAGTAAGAACAAGAAATGGTGAAGAAACCAACTCAATTAGTACAGAGGATATTTTAGATAAAGTAAATTCGGAAATTTTAAACAGATTTTGATGTTTACAATTTTATTATTTGAAATTACTTTAATATAAAGAAGGTAATTATGAATAATGAAGTAAAACTACATAGAGGACTACAGGGCGTATATTTCGATAGAAGCGAAACTACTTTTATTGACGGAAAAAATGGCGTGCTTGAATATCGAGGTTATAATATCAATGATTTAGCCGAACATTCTTCTTTCGAAGAGACATCATATTTACTCATCTATGGCAAACTTCCAAATAAGGAAGAATTATCTGAATTTGATTCAATGTTAAAATCTTACAGAAATCTACCAGACGAGATATTTGATGTAATCAATGTAGTAAAGGATTCTCATCCTATGGATGCTCTTAGAACAGCAGTTTCTGCTCTTTCTTCTTACGATGAAGACAGAAATGATAATTCTGAAGAAGCGACAATTAGAAAAGGCATAAGATTGACTTCTCAAGTAGCTACAATCGTGATGGCTCACCATAATATTCGTAATGGTAAAGACCCCGTAGAACCAAGTAATAAATTAAATCACGCAGGTAATTTTTTATATATGCTAAATGGAGAAATTCCAGACCAAGATACAATAGATTTAATGGACAAAGATTTTGTTTTACATGCTGATCATGGGTCAAACGCATCAGCTTTTACAGCTAGAGTTGTTGCAGGTACATCAGCTGATATTCATGGAGCAGTTACAGCAGGAATTGCTGCTTTATCAGGGCCTTCTCATGGTGGTGCAGCTGAAAATGTCATGAAAATGGCAAAAGATATTGGAAAACCTGAAAATGCAGAGAGCTATGTAAAAAATCTCTTAGCAAGCCGAGAAAGAGTTATGGGTTTTGGACACAGAGTGTANAAGGCTGAAGATCCTCGAGCAGGACACTTAAGAGAAGGCGTAAAAAAACTAAGTCATCAAATGGGTGAACCTGAGTGGTACCAAATTTTAGAAAAAGTTGTAGAAGCNATGAGTCCTTATGGAAGAAGAGGAATTCATGTAAATGTAGATTTTTTTGCTGGAGTAATATATTACCTAAATGGAATTCCACAAGATTTATTTGTTCCTATTTTTGCTGTAGGTAGAATACCTGGTTGGACTATTCAAGTAGTTGAACAATTCAGACACAATATACTAATCAGACCTCTATTGCAATATACAGGAAAAAGGGAACAAGATTATATTCCGATTTCAGATCGGTAAAAAGCCACAATGAATTCATTAGAAGAATTAATTCTTAAGAGAATTAAGGCTAATGGCCCAATTACTTTTTCTTCTTTTATGACTTCAGTTTTATATGATAAAAATTTTGGTTACTACTCAAGAAAAATAAATAATAATCCATTAGGCATATATGGTGATTACTACACTAGTCCTTTAGTTCACCCTGCATTTGGATCCTTATTAGCTATACATATTTATAATCTTTGGAAAAACCTTGATGAGCCTGATGAGTTTACTATAGTTGAAATAGGTGCGGGTAATGCATATTTATACAAAGAAATAATTTCATTTTATAAAAAAAATATACCAAATTTTTTAGATATAGTAACTTACTATCCGGTAGATGTATTTACAGATAAATCAAAAAATATTTACGATATTAACAATATTCCTAAAAATATTATAGGGTGTATTATTTCAAACGAATTAATAGATGCATTTCCAGTAAATAGGTTCATCTTTAAAGATGAAAAAATTCAAGAAATATATGTAGATTATGATTTTATAAATAATATTTTTATAGATAAAATAAATGATGTTAGCGAACCAGAAATTATTAGTAGAGTTTCTCCTTTTACTAAGAATTTTGATTATGGTCATAAAGGTGAAGTAAATTTAGGAATAGGATATTGGGCAGATATTGTTTCTTCGATATTAAATTCTGGTTTTGTTATAACTATTGATTATGGTTATGAAAGAGATGAACTTTACTCTAGTAAAAATAATAAAGGTTCATTAAGATGTTACTTTCAACATAGTTTACTATCTAATCCCTATTGTAATATAGGGCGTCAAGATATTACTTCTCATGTAGATTTCACAACAGTTAATCACTCATTAACAGTGAATGGTTTTGAGAAATTATTTTATATGTCTCAGAAAAAATATCTGAAATATTTAGGTTTCGATTCTTTTATTAAAGGATTAGATAAATCCCACAAAAATAAAGAAATATCAAATGAATTTTATCATAAACAAAGTCACGCTATTAATTTGCTAATTGATGAAAATGGGCTAGGTAACTTTCAAGTATCTATNCATTCTAAAAATATCTCTAAAATACAGAAAACAACAACAAAAAATGATTTATTTTTATATGATAATAATATGATATATTTGGAACAAGATTCAGAGTTAGTTTATCCTGACTTAAGAAATTCAATTTTTTCATTTGGTATGGAAAATAAAGAGAATCAAACTTGGCAAGATATTTTTGATATTAAATGATTAGGACCTAGTGTGCTTTATACTAATTTATATGAAAATCATAAAAGTTTAAATGCAAAATTGGTAGATTTTAATGGGTATATGATGCCTTTAAACTATACTAATGGAATTGTATCTGAAGTTATATCTATTAGAAAAAATGTAGGAATGTTTGATGTTTCACATATGGGAAGGATAACTATTAAAGGTAAAGATGCAAGAAAAATTATTTCAAANTTTTTATGCATTAATTTAGATAATTTAGATATTGGAAAATCAAAGTATACAATTTTTTTAAATGAAGAATGCCAAATTGTAGATGACTTAATTATTTCAAAAGTCGATGNAGACACTTTTCTTTTNGTAGTAAATGCCTCAAATAGAATTAAAATTGTAAATATAATTTCCTCAAATATTGATGATGATAGCGATATTAATTTAACTGATGACACTGATCTTACTTCTATGATTGCTATTCAAGGNCCTAGATCCTCAGAGATATTACCTGTTATAAATACTATAGAAAAATATCAAATACAAAAAACTTTTATAGATAAGTATGAAGTTATTATTTCAACAACTGGATATACTGGTGAAGAAGGTTGTGAAATAATCTGTTCTAATGAAGATGCACNTCATATTTGGGATTTATTATATGAAAAAAAAGTAAATCCTTGTGGATTAGGGGCAAGGGATGTATTAAGATTAGAGGTAAGTTTACCCTTATATGGAAATGAGTTAAATTTAGAAACGAATCCTTTTGAGGTAAATTTACGGANATTTATAGATTTTTCAAATAAAGATTTGTTATCTTATGAAAAACTTTATTCTTTATCAAAAAATAAATTACAAAAAAAACTAGTAAGTTTTAGAATGATTTCCAGAGGAATTCCTAGAAAAGATTATAAAATTTACGATGAAGAGAAGATTATTGGCTTTGTAACTTCTGGTACNTTTTCTAGTAATTTAGGTTTAGGAATTGGATTGGGATTTATATGTGACNGCAATACAAAGATCGGCAGAAAAATTTCAATTGATATTAGAGGAAAAGNCCAAAGTGCTGAAATAGCTAAAAGAAGGTTTGTTTAAGAAGGTAAAATATGTATCCTGAGGAAATTAAATATACTAAAGATCATGAATGGGTAAGAGTNAACGAAGATGTTGCGGAGATTGGTATTACAGTTTTTGCAGAGCAATTATTAGGGGATGTAGTTTTTGTAGATCTGCCAGATGTTGGTGAAGATTTAGTACAGTTTTCTAAGTTTGGTGAAATAGAATCTGTTAAAGCTGTTAGTGATTTATTTGCGCCAATTAGCGGAGAAATTATAGAAAAAAATATTGATATCGATAAATTTCCTGAAACTGTTAATAATGATCCCTTTCATAAAGGCTGGCTTTTAAGAGTAAAGATTAAAGATAGTTCTGAGTTAGAACAATTATTAAACCTAAAAGANTATAAAAAGTTAATAGATGAAAAATAAATCAAACAATAATTTTCCATATATACCAAATACTAGTACTGAAAAACAACTTATGCTAGATGCAATAGGGGTAAGTAATTTTGATGATTTAGTTAAGGAAATTCCTAGTAAATATATAAACCCAGAAATCGATATACCTGAAGATCTATCAGAGCAAGATCTAGTTAACTTATTAGACAGTATTTCTAACAAAAATCGTTCAATAGCAAGTTTTGATGCATCTTTTTTAGGCGCTGGAGTTTACGATCATTATGTTCCTTCATTAGTAAAGTCTATTGTTCAAAGGGGAGAATTTGTTACTGCATATACACCCTACCAACCTGAAGTTTCGCAAGGAACATTACAGGTTGGATTCGAATTTCAAACATTTATTTCTGAAATTACAGGTATGGATGTTTCNAATTCTGGTATGTATGATGGGCCGACTGCTTTTGCAGAAGCTTGTTTGATGGCTGTAAGAATAAAAAGAAATAAAAATATTGGCGTGTTAGATTCTNTTGATGAAAAATTAGTCGATGTACTTAAGTCTTATACTATGTTTCAGGATGTAAATATTATAAAAATTGAAAAAGATCAATTAGGTAAAGACNACCTAAATTTATCATGTTTAGCATTTCAAAATCCAAATAGTGTTGGAGAAATCGAAGATATAAAAAAATTAACTGAGTTAGCTCACAAAAATGATANNTTAGCCATTGCTCATATAAGCCCAATTTATCATGGAATGTATGAATCTCCTGGGAAATATGGTATAGATATTGTAACTGCAGAAGGGCAAAGTTTAGGCGTTCCAACTTCTTTTGGCGGNCCATTTATAGGATTATTTGCATCAAAAAAAGAATATCTTCGGCATATGCCGGGTCGAATAATCGGTAAAACAAAGGACAAAGATAATAATGATGCTTTTGTACTTACATTGCAAACAAGAGAGCAGCATATAAGAAGAGAAAATGCAACATCCAATATATGTACTAGTACTCAATTAATATCACTAATTGTCACAGTTTACTTGGCTACATTAGGTAAGCATGGATTTAATGAACTATCTCATTTATGCTATCAAAAAGCTCATTATGCAGCATCTGAAATATCAAAAATTAAAGGTTTTGAAATCTATAATAAAAAATTCTTTAATGAATTTGTTATTATATGTCCTGACCACCCAAAAAATATTAATAGTTTCTTATTAGAAAATAATATATTGGGCGGTAAAGATGTTTCGAAAAGAATACATAATGGATTAATGATTGCTGTTACGGAAAAAAACTCAAAACATCAAATTGATACGTTAGTTAATATCTTAGGAAATTATAAATGTTAAAAAATCATGATAGCAATACTAAATTATTATTAGATATATCAAATGAAGGTAGAAGAGCATTTACTTTACCTGATTGTGATGTGCCCTTACAAGAAATTACTGATAAAGATAATTTGATTAGTAACATAAATTTACCAGAGGTTTCTCAGTTAGATCTTGTCAGATACTTTACTAATTTGAGCCAAAAGAATTTTTCTATTGATACAAACTTTTACCCTTTGGGTTCATGTACTATGAAATATAATCCTAAGGTTAATGACCAGATAGCGAGTCTTGATGGCTTTAGTGGTATTCATCCTTATCAGCCACAAGAAACAGTACAAGGTGCAATAGAATTATTGTATGACTTACAAAAATTATTAGGAAAGATTACGGGTTTAGAAGGAGTATCATTATCACCATTAGCTGGAGCACAAGGTGAATATTCAGGACTGTTAATTGCTAGAATGTTTCATGAAAGCAATGGAGATTCAAAAAGAAATATAGCTCTTGTTCCCGATTCAGCTCATGGTACAAATCCTGCGTCAGCAAAGATGGCTGGTCTTGAAGTGGTTACGGTAAAATCTGACGAAGAAGGCAATATAGATATTGAAAACTTGAAAGAACTAGCAAATGAGAAAACAGCAGTATTTATGATAACAATTCCTAGTACTCTAGGAATTTTTGAGCCAAATATTTTAGAAATTACCAGGATAATCCATGAAAATGGTGGATTAGTTTACGCTGATGGTGCGAACTTAAATGCTTTACTAGGGCTAGTTAGGTTATCGGATCTTGGAGTTGATATATGTCACTCAAATCTTCATAAGACTTTTTCTACACCACATGGTGGTGGCGGACCAGGCTCAGGTCCAGTAATGGTAAATAGTAAACTCAAAAAATTTCTCCCTTATCCAGTAGCAGAAAAAAACAATAATGATTATAAATTGATTAAACCTGAAAATTCCATTGGTACGATTAATGGATTTTATGGTTCATTTTTAATTGCTGTTAGAGCTTATTCTTATATTAGGTCATTAGGGAAAAATGGGATTAAATCTATTTCAGAAAATGCAATAATCAATGCTAACTATATTCAATCTCAACTGAAAGATTTCTATGAAGTTTTTTCGGATAGATATTGTATGCATGAAACTGTAATTTCTGCAAAAAAACAGAAAAAAAATGGAATCTCAGCATTGGATATTGCAAAAAGGTTACTTGATTATGGAGTCCATGCCCCTACAATGTATTTTCCTTTAATTGTTGAAGAAGCATTAATGATAGAACCAACAGAATCAGAGACAAAAGAAACTTTGGATAATTTTATTTCTATAATGTTGAAAATTCATGATGAGGTAACAAATTCTCCCGAACTTGTTAAGAATGCTCCACATAATGTTTTTCATAAAAGATTAGATGAAGCTTCAGCTGCAAGAAATCCAATATTAAAATGGATAAAATAAAATTTTTATTTTATACTATACTCTGATTAAATAATATTTAGGAGTAAAAATTTGGCTAGACACACTAAGATGAAAGTTCTTAATAGTATAAATGATATAGGTGTAGTTCCTGTATTTTATAATGGTGATATTGATGTACTAAAAAATGTAGCAACTTCCTGCGCAGCAGGTGGTATATTATTACTTGAGTTTACAAATAGAGGAGATCATGCTTGGGAAGTTTTTTCTGAATTAGAAAAATTTTGTAGTAAAAACTTACCGGAAGTTATTTTAGGAGCAGGTTCAATAGTTGATGCCGGTACTGCCTCTATGTATATTTCATCTGGGGCTAATTTTATAGTGGGTCCGGTAACAAATTTTGAGGTTGCTAAGGTATGTAATAGAAGAAAAATTCCTTATATGCCTGGCTGTGGAACAGCCTCAGAAATTTCAAATGCTCAAGAACAGGGAGCAGATATTGTAAAAATTTTTCCTGGTAGTGCTGTTGGTGGACCAAGTTTTGTAAAAGATGTATTGGGACCAATGCCTTGGTCAGATATTATGCCAACAGGAGGAGTTGATATAACAGAAGAATCTCTAAAGCCTTGGTTTGACTCTGGCGTTATTGCTGTAGGGATGGGATCAAAATTTATATCTAGTGATATTATCAAGGATAAAAACTGGGACTTATTAAAAGAAAGAAGTTTGTCGGTTTGCAAACTTGCAAAGAGATTAAAAGAGAAGAAAGGCTAAACATGTCAAATATTGTTACTTTTGGAGAAATTATGTTGCGATTGGCAACTCAACGAAGAGAGAGGTTTACTCAAGCAAGAGAATTTGAAGTAACTTATGGTGGAGGAGAATGTAATGTTGCTGTTACTTTATCAAATTTCGGTTTAGACGCAACTTTTGTGTCAGCTATACCAGATAATGACATAGGACAATCTTGTATAAATTATATTAGGCAATTTGGTGTGGATACTTCAAAAATTTTAAGACAAGGAAAAAGGCTAGGAATATATTTTCTTGAGTCAGGTGCATCAATGAGAGCTTCGAAAGTTGTATACGATCGAGCAGCATCTGCTATTTCCGAGATACAATCAAATCAATTTAATTGGGAAGAAATTTTTGATGGAAAATCATGGTTTCATTTTACTGGTATTACTCCAGCAATTTCATCTACTGCTTCTAATGAGTGTATGGTCGCTGCAAAAACAGCAAAAAAAATGGGACTAACTGTTAGTGCAGATATGAATTATAGAAAAAATTTATGGTCACCAGAAGAAGCGCAAAAAACAATGATTCCTTTGATGGAGTACGTAGACGTTGCAATTGGTAATGAAGAAGATGCTGAAAAATGTTTAGGAATTGCTGCTGAAGGAGTTGATGTTACTACAGGTGAAATCGATGCTAATGCTTATGAATCTGTTGTTAAAAACTTGGTTAGTAAGTATGGGTTTAAAAAAGTTGCTATAACATTACGCGAGAGCCATTCTGCTGATGACAATGATTGGAGTGCTATTTATTTTGATGGTGCAGATATTCTTATTGGAAAGAAGTATCCAGTAAGAATAGTTGACAGAGTTGGAGGAGGGGATGCATTTTGTGGTGGTATGATTTATGGACTTAACAGAGATGACTGGTCTTCACGAGAAGTTCTAGATTTCGCCGTTGCCTCTTCAGCTGTTTCTCATACATTTCATGGAGATTTTAATTTAGTTTCTTTGAAAGAAGTACTTTCTGTTGCGGGTGGTGATACATCTGGTAGAGTTCAAAGATAATTAAAAACTTTTATATAATTTACTTTTTTCTAGATTGATAACTTGAAAATTCACTCCAGATTTTTCAGCTACAGGTTTGCCTTCTTCAAGAATAAGCCATGTTCCATTATCTGAAACAGATTTTCCATTTATCATTATAACTTTTCCTGCAACGAGTGACATACAGGCTTTGTTTGTTTGTGGATCAATGATAGTTATGTCTGCATCAGAACCTTCAGATAAATGACCCTTATTTTCTAGTCCTAGCATTTTTGAAGGAGAATAGCTAAGTTTAATTACGGCGTCTTTGAGGCTCAATGCTCCAAAATTAACAAGAGCCATTGTTTTTTCTATTGCAACATTTCTGGGTATATATCCCCCATCTGTAGATATAGCATCAATCACAAAATCATCGCTATTTTCATATTTTTCTGTTGATAATCTAAATGCACTAGATGGTGGATTTACTGGAAAACTCAAGCTTGCATTTGTTAAAGATTTTTCCCAAAATTTAACTGCTTCATCTCCGTTAACTAACACATTACGATTGTTTTTTACAGTCAATGCAGAACCGTATCCCTCAGATAAAGCCTTCCGTAATCCGTTTTCATTAGGCTCATATCCACCTAATATAAGACAATTTTGTGCAACATTATATACAAGATTGCCGTTTTCATCACACAGTCCATTAGTTCCATTTATCTTGGACATATACGCTTCAGTTACCCAGTGATTTTTCATGTTTTTTATTATTGATATAGCTTCTTCAACTTCTTTTTCTTCTTTATTTACCAAACCTCTAGTGTATGAGTTTATATGTGCTACATGAAGCCTTCCTTGGTCCGTAGACTCTGGAACTTCTCTTAATCCTATTATGTCACTTCCTGCAGTTTTTGATCCAACATGAAAAGCTACCCAAGATAATTGATCATTAGCTTCCTTGATTACTCTGCTATTTGCATCAACACTAAACGGAAAATATCCTCCCAGTATCTTAACTCCAATCCCACCCCTTTTTTTTACATCAAAAATTGTATCTCTTAAGGTGATATTATCTGGATCGTCTTTGTTTACAGTTTTATGGGGAACTAGACCCATGATTGTTGCTACACTTAAACCAGCTCCATTGTTTTTCATACCCTCAACCATGATGTCTGGTTCACCAGCCAAATCTAAGGCTGTTGTTGTTCCTGACTCAGCAAGCATTTTGTGACCATAATCGCTATTGATATTATCGTTGAATACTGCAGAAAGATGGGCATGTGTATCAATATGCCCTGGCATAAGAATTTTATTTTCTTGATCGATTGTTTCAGGGCTTCTAGAAGTTTGAATATTCTTAGCTATTTCATAAATTTTTCCATACTTAATACCTACATCTAATTTTTCATCGATGTTATTTTTTGGATCAATTACTCTTGAATTTTTTATAATTAAATCTAAATTTTTATTCATGGATTTTTTCTAATCATTTATAATATTGTTATGAAAAAATTTTACTATTTAATTTTTATTATAATATTAATTAATTTATCAAGTACTTTATTTGCTCAGGAAAGTAATTCACTTCCAGGTTATAAATATCTTGGTAAATATAATTCGGACCCTCATGAAGTTCAAGTATATATAACACCTAGCGATCCTAAAATTGGAATAATAAGACTTGCAACTAAAATAAAAAATGCTGAGGATAAAAATTATATTAAAAATGCTAAAGTAACTATCTACTTAACCAGTAAAGATTCAGGTGCAAAGCTATATAATTTAGCATTAAACTCCCCTAATGATTATGTTCATTATTTGTCTCAATTTGAACTAGAGGAATCAGGAGAATGGGTAGTGGACTTAGAAGTAGAAAGTGAAAAAGGTAAAAGTTTAACTATACTTGATTTTGTTGTTTCTGATGAAGTTCGTGCGGGATACAACAATATTTGGGGTACTGTACTTTTTTTGCTTGTTTGTGTATCATTTTTGGGCGGAATTTTTTGGCTAAGAATTAGTTCAAAGAGAATAAAGAAAAGACAAAATTAGTAGTCTTTTAGACCTCCATCATAAAATATTAATGGATCTCTGTCATAATGCTTTGGTGGATAATGTTTAAATGCTTCTTCATTTAAATTTACCCCAATCCCTGGTTTATTTGGTATTTCAAGATATCCACCTACACGCTTAATTGGTTCGTCAACTAAATCTTTTTTTATACCTAAATTATCATCATATGGATATTCTTGTACAGGTATATTATGAACCGATGCATCTATTTGAACACATGATGCAGTAAGCACACAACTTAAGGGGTTATGTGGAACAACTCCTGTATAAAAAGCTTCAGCCATATTTGATATTTTCTTTACGTTCGTAATCCCACCTGCTAGAGAGAGATCTGGCCTAATATAACTAGCACCTTGATTAACTAATAAATCCTTAAATTGATACACAGTATATAATCTTTCTCCCATAGCTATTGGAATGGGCTGCTGACTTGCAACTAATTTCCATTGTTCCATGTTTTCTGGTTCAATTGGATCTTCAAAAAAATATAAATTTAAGTCTTTGAGAGCATTTCCAATTGCTATTGCTTCAGGAGGGGTCAGTCTGTTTACAACATCTATCATTATATCAATATCAGAACCTACTGCTTTTCTTACTGCTTCAACTCTTTCGTAAGCATGTCTTTGCATTGAAGTGAAACTCATTTTTTCTAATCCGGATCCTTCAGCAAAACTTTTTGATCCAAAACTTCCAAATGGGTATAACCTGACTGCAGTAAAACCTTCTTGAATTTTTTTTTCTGCATCTTCAGCTAATTCTTCTTTACTTACACCTTGTAGATGCGTGTACAACCTTACCTTGTCTCTTACTTTTCCTCCTAGTAGTTCGTATACAGGTTTATTGTAAGCCTTACCCTTAATATCCCATAAGGCAATATCTATAGCCCCCATAGCGGCCATCATGTCAGATCCACCTCTAAAAATTTGCCTTCGGAACATATGTTGCCAATGTTTTTCTATTTCTAAAGGATTTTTATTAATTAAATACTCTTCACAATACTTTACCCCTGCCATTGAAACAAAAGGTGTTCCACTGGTCCCAGAGGCTGGATGTATCTCTCCATAACCTACTATATTTTCATCTGTAGTGATTTTCACATAATTGTATCTATCACCTGAAAGTGTTTTTATTTCTTTAATTTTCATCTTATTTCTTATTTTCTTGCTTAAATTTTTCTTAAATATAACTTAGTATATATAAAAAAACAAACTTATTATTTATGAATGATGTATGGATAAATATAAACTCTCTAGAATTTAACTCAATTGTGGTTAATTCTAATACTGAATGGACACATCTAAAAATCTCAGATAATTCTAATATTTTTGGTGAAGGAGAGATTACTCATACACAACTATCAAGAAATGTTTCTCCAATTGTTGCGAAATTAGCTAATAGTCTTAGAGGAAAAAAAGTTTATTCTGATTATGATGTGATTACAGAAAATAATTTATCAATAGAAAATATAGAATCTGATCAATTGTTAGCTACTGCTGTAAGTGGTCTGCGTTGTGCAATTACTGATGCGATCTCAAAGCAATCTAAACTTAAGATGTATGAGTATATATTATATAAATTTGGAGAAAAAAATATTTCGAGTAACAAGGTA
>PASL01000007.1 GCA_002712125.1 Chloroflexota bacterium
AGGTAAAAAACTTATACCAGCAAATACAGCAACAAAAACAACAAGTATAGCTCCAACACCAAATGCCTGAAAAGTTTTCTCTGGGATTATAAACATTCCNATTAATGCAAANACAACTGTNATTCCACTGAANACTACAGCACGCCCTGCGGTTGAACCAGAACTNACTATCGCNNCTTGTTTTTCTAATCCTAAAGCTCTCTCTTCTCTATANCTNGAAAGAATAAAAAGNCAATAATCTATACCTACAGCTAATCCCATCATTGCAATAATATTTGGAACAAANTCATTTAAATCAACTACTTGGCCAATTACTGAAACAATTCCCAACGAAACAAANATAGCTACCACAGCTAAAATTATTGGNATAATAGCNGAGGTAACATATCCAAAAATAACAGCNAGGATTATCAATGCAACNGAAATACCTATAGTCTCACCGGTAAGTAAATCTTCCTCTGCNAGGTGAGCAAAAGTATAATTTATNGTATCTTCTCCAACAAGATAAAATTGGAAATTCTCATCTGAGAATTCTTCATTNAATTTTATGAAAGGTGNAATAAATTCTTCTTGCATAAAATATATCGGNATACTCATAGAAGTCAAATCTGGTGATGGNCCAAAATAAGTACCAAATCCNGGCATTTGTTCTAANTTAGAATATTGAGAAATAACCTNTTGATCCAAATTAAATTTAGANTGAAGTTCNNNNAGATATTTCTGCATAACAGNATTGTATTCTTCAGANGGNTATTTGAATTTTGAAGATGTAATAATTACAGATTCTGAAGCATATTGAACTTCANCNGATGATTCTTGTTCATTTNNAGNATCACNTTGATCAGANGNTTCTNCTTTTTNGGAAGATGANTCTTTANCAAGNAAGCCATCAATAAATTTTTNACTNTCTGGATTTGAAGACATTTTTTCGTCTTGTAATTTGTTAGCNAGAATATATTCTAGGTCTGTAGTCGCTCCCTGNCCGTTACNACTTAATGCACTATCAAGNTACTCTTGAGATANTCCAGCTGNNACAATCATTAAAATAATCCAANCAGCTATTACATAATAAGGNCGTGAGCCACTAAATTTNACTATACTTTTAATCAAAACANACCTCAATTTANTTNAANAATTNTTAAAATTNTATCNNAAAANTGTTTTGAAAATATTAAATTTATATAATAAAAACTTCTATTATGGCTGGGTNATTCTTGCTGTATGTACTTTNGCAAATTTTGCTTCTGGNCCTGGACAAACATTTACATTCAGTATTTTTCAAAATTCTTTTATGGAAGATCTTNATATTTCTTCAACAAATNTAGCAACTTCTTATTTATTTGGTTCATTATTTGCTTCNATNTCAATGNTTTTTTTAGGNAAGTTTTTAGANAAATTTAANCCNAAATACATACTAATNTGTGTGATTATTTTTCTTTTTTTAGGATGTTTTTGGTTATCGAAAGTTANTAGTNCAATTGAACTNCTCTTTTGTTTTGCAATTATGCGAACTATGGGGCAAGGAGCTCTNAGCCTAATACCGTCAACCTTNGTATCGATTTGGTTCACAAAAAAAAGAGCTTTAGCTTTAGCTATACTAGGATTAGGTATNTCAGCTTCAAGTGGTTTTTTNCCTGTTTATGGAGCTTTTTTTATTGAAAATATAGGTTGGAGAAATGCTTGGTTAGTATTGGGACTNACAGCTTCATTANTACTAATTTTTCCTGTGATTATATTTATTCGACCNTATAAATTNCTTAATGAAAAAACTAAAAATAAAAATCNTGANATTTNANATGATNATACAAAAANTGAAAATTCATCGACATTATCAAANGCNCTNAAGACAAAAAAATTTTGGTTTATAANNATTGCAATTATGTCGGGNTCNCCAATACATACAGGCATAATGTATCATCAAGTTTCAATATTTTCTGAAAAGGGTATAGGAATCACAGAAGCNGCAAGCATTTTTGCTATAGTAGCTCCATCTATGATTTTCGGTCAGTTTCTGTCNGGAATACTTAATAATTACNTAGATCCACGAAAAATATTAATATTTGGTCAGACATTAGTCATTATCACGCTTTATCTGTTATCCATTCTAGATACAATATTTTTGGGATATATTTATGGAATTTTATTAGGATTGCAAATTGGGCTTCTAATGAATACAGGTCAAGCTATATGGCCATTATATTTCGGTNGAAGATACTTAGGTAGCATCAGAGGATTCACAAACTTTATCGGAATGTCTCTTGCTGCAATTGGACCGTTACCATTATCGATNATTTATGATTCAACTGAAAGTTATAACACTGGNTTCTTTATTTTTATGNTATTACCCCCAATATCAGCNTTAGGNGCAATATTTATAGGAAANCCTAAAAATTAGACTGTAAATAAAGGTANTTTATTNTCTGAAAAANTTTTNAGCTTATCTATTTCATAATCTTCNATNGGCTCATAATTATTAATNGCTTTCAANGCTTTTTTCCAAAGNTCAAATTCNCCAGGAGGCAAAACNGANGTGATAGGTTGAGATAAAGCCCATTTATAAGCNANATTNATAATTTCNTCATCTTCAATAGGAGCATACCAGCATTTTTCTCTTACTCTTACAACATCNTTTGAAGGTTTACAGTTAATTGTAGANTNAGATAAAGCATTAGATGCACCAGGTTTTAGCGCTAGTCTAGTNGTATTAGTTTCAATNGCTTTATTTAGTAATTCACTGCCAAATCCACCTTGATACCATGTAGTAAAATTNAGAGGNAAAAGTATTGAATCAAAANTAAAATAATCCAAAAGTTTAATACCTANTTTTGANGAGTGAGCNGAGAAACCAATATTTCTAATNTAACCTTTCTNTTTCATTTCTANNAGAAAATTTAAAACACCATNCTTATGAATTATATTTTCAAAATCTTCTTCAGTAGAAACGGAGTGCATTTGATATAAGTCAAAGTAATCAGTTTTCATGTTATGCAAAGAATTTTGAAATTCTTTTTGAGCTTCTTTATAAGTTCTTTTACCAGTCTTACATGCTAAAAATACATTTTTTCTAAATGGAGCTAGAGCTGGTCCTAATTTTTTTTCAGCATTTCCATAGGCTGGGGCTACATCAAAATAATTTACTCCCGAATCATAAGCATAAGATACATATCTTTTGACATCATTCACTGATTCATCTTTCACTACTATTCCACCAAAACCAAGAACAGAAATTTTTTCACCTGTACTCAAAAATTTCCTATAAAGCATAATTATCTCCTGTCGTGTAAAAAAATTTAATTGAGTTATTTATTACCTATTAGCATATAAAATTTATAAAAATTTATATATGATTTAATTCGTGTAAAGATTATGTTTGATTTTAATAATAAAAAAATAAACTTTGATGACGTACTAATTTATCCTAAGGCATCAAGGTATAACTCAAGAAAAGAAATAATTCTTGATTCCAAGATAAATTTTCCAAAATCAAGAGTTTCATGGACAGGCATACCTTTAATGGCTTCTAATATGGATTTTGTTGGTACTTTTTCAATGGGATTCAAACTACAAAAACATTATATTTCAAATGCAGTAAGTAAGTTTTATACTAAAGAAGAATGGGTACAGTCAATTAATGAAGGACTAAATCTAGATTATAATTTTCTAACGTTCGGATTAGATGAAATTAAAACCATATCTAAATACATAAGTCATATTACTTCAAAAACAAACAAAGTACCTAAATTTTTGGTATTTGATGTACCTAACGGTTATATAAAAAAATTTAGTGATGTAATAGAAATCACAAGAAAAGAATTTCCTAAACTCGGGATAATTGCTGGAAATGTCGTTACTGCTGAGGGTGTTAAGATTTTGATTGAGTCAGGAGCAGACGGAGTTAAAGTAGGGATTGGATCTGGTAGTGTTTGTAGTACTACTGATGTTACTGGAATTGGATATCCTCAACTATCTGCAGTAATAGAATGTAGCAAAGAAGCAAAAAGACATAACGCGTTTATTGTTTCTGATGGTGGGATAAAAACCTCAGCAGACGTAGTAAAAGCATTTGCTGGAGGGGCAGGGTATGTGATGCTCGGTTCTTTATTTTCAGGGCATATTGAAGGAGGAGCGCCAATAACAAAAATTAAAAATAAAGAATATAGAACTTTGTATGGTATGAGTTCTACTCAGGCAATGAATAAGCATTATGGAAATGTAGCTGATTATAGAGCATCTGAAGGACAATCAATTCTCGTAGAAGATAAAGGAACCATAGAAAACACTATCAGTCAGATTCTTGGTGGAATACGTTCAGCATGTACATACATTGACGCAAAAAACATAGGCGAAATATACGAAAAATCTGATTTCATATTAGTATAGTATCAAAGCATTTTTATCTGCTCAATATAACCTATACTATCCATGCCTCTAAGTAGACCTTTATCATCCATCCCATATCCTACTAACCAATAATCATTTTTGATTGTAAAACCATGGTATTCTGGTTCTATATCAATTTTTCTTTTTGCTACCTTATCTACTAGAACAGCTACTTCTACATTATAATTCGTTATTGCCCTAATCATATTTTTTACAATTGACAAAGTTATCCCAGTATCTAGTAAATCATCAATTATTATTGAAGGACTACCTTCTTTAAATTTATTCTCGTAATCACTTACCCGAACTACCTCAGGTTTATTAGGATTGTAAGAGTATTCATAAGCACTAGCAATAACAGGATTAACAACCCATTTTTCTGGTGTAAATTTTTCTAGATCCATGATTAACTTTGTAGCAAAAATCATTCCTCCTGTAATCACTGGAATTAAATTTACTACTGGNTCATTTTCCCATTTAGTANTAATATTTTTTGCCATTTCTTTTATTTTTTTTTCAATGGCATNATTNTCCCATAAAATTTTTACATTTTTCATATCATGAATCTTTTTTATAAGTAATTCCTAAAGATTGTGGTTGATTTCCAAAAATCAATAATCTAATAGGTTTTGGAAACCATCTACCTTCATTTTTATTTGCANATTGAATTAAAACAAGGGTTAAAATCATCAATGGGAATGGAATTAATGGCAAAATCTGCGAAAAACCTATGGTTACTGATTGAAGTTTTAGAGATAGGACCTGCAAAATTCCAAAACCATAAACACCAACAGAACCTCTCACCGGGTTCCATCCACCAAAAATTACTATTGCCAAAGCTATCCACCCATAATTTAATGTATGACCTTCTGACCATCCATATTTTACCTCTAAGCTAAATGTTGCCCCTCCTATCCCAATCAAAATACCACCAATAACTGAGTATATAAACCTATATTTCATAACATTTAATCCTCGTGCATCAGCTGCAATAGGATTTTCTCCTACAGCTCGTAAGTTAACGCCTAATTTAGTTCTAAACAAAAAAAACCAACTTACTGGAATAAGGATTATTGAGGACAAAACTAATATATTATTATCAAAAAGAATTGGTCCTAAAAATGGCACTTGATTTAAAAATGGCACTGTAATTTTCCCTAGATAAGGCCCTGGTATTCTTACAAAGTCTCCTCCTAAGTAACTAGATAATTTCCACAAAAATATAGTAAATATAAACCCAACAGCTATTTGATTAATATAAAACCTAAAATTAATCCAAACAATTATAAATGCAATTAGACCTCCAATAATTGCAGCAGATAATATACCTAAGTAAAGTGAATCTGTCCATATAGTAACAGCAAAACTAGCTAATGCTGTTATAAGCAGTGTCCCTTCCATTGAAAGATTAACAACACCAACTCTTTCGGTAATTGTTTCACCTATGACTGCAAAAACTAAAGGAGCAGACATTGCTACAATCGTTATAACAGTTAATTCCAAACTATCCAAAATCTGCTTCCTTTCTTAGCATTAAATTAAGTAATTTAGCGTCAATCTTACTTGCCTTTATAATCAACCATGAAATTACAAAAACAGATTCGATTATATATGGAAAACTCGAGTCTAGACCAAGCCGTAGCTGTAACTGTACTCCTCCAACCATAATTGATGCAAAAACAATACTTATAACTACAACTGTAAAAAGATTTCTTCCTGCTATTAATGCAATTAATATACCCAAAAAGCCATATCCTCCTGCTATATTTGGTACTAATTTATGGTGGATACTTGCAGCTTGTATTGCACCTGCAATTCCACCAATTGCACCTGCAAATATAAAAGCATATGCAATATGTTTCACTGAATTTATCTTAAATTTATCTGCCGCATCTTTATTTGCACCAGTTGCAATTAGCCTTAATCCAAGTGAAGTTCTAGATAAAAGTACGAATAAAATTATAAAAACCGTAATTGCAATAATGATTGGATATATGGGAAAATTACTATCTCCTAGTCCAGTAATCCATGAACTTTTTGGAAATAAATCTGTTCCACCTGTAGATGCAATACCTTCTCTCTTCCAAGGGCCAATAACTAAATATACTATTAAACCTGATGCAACAAAGTTAATACCTAGACCTCCAAAAATCTCGTGTACATTAAATCTTGTTTTTAGAACAGCAGATAGCAAACCAATAAAAGAACCAAATAGTGCCCCAAAGATAATTATCAATATTGGCGCAAAGAAGTATTCAGCTAAAAAAGTTCTCGCAATAAATGTAGCTCCTATTGCACCAAATAACATTTGCCCTTCAATACCTATATTCCATAAACCCGTGCTGAAAGTNACAACTAATGCAAATCCAGCTAAGGCCATAATTGTAGCTATAAGGAGAGTTCTAGATATTTTATCTATATTTCCAAATGAACCATCAAATAGATTNCCATANATTTCAAATGGCATTACCTGNAATATAAGAAGAATNAAAGTAACAGANGTTACGGCNAGAAANGTAGCAATTGAGTTTTGTAATATTATCTTATACATCATTTACCAGANATTTTTTCCATGACTTTTGTTCTAGGCANTTCATTTTTATANCCTGAAGAAACAATTTTATTATCATAAAAACAAATAATAAAATCAGAATAATCATATATTTCATCTAAATCTACAGATGAAAAAATAACTAATTTTTTTTTGGATTTAGTTTTCAACAAACTTTCCCATACAAAAATTGCTGAACTAATATCTAATCCTCTTGTTGGTTGTTCAAGTAATAAAAGCCTAATATTTTCTTTGATAAGTGCCAACATTAATCTTTGCTGATTACCTCCCGATAAATTTTTGGCTAGAGTTTGAGGAGTACCGACAATACCATATATATTTATTAAATTTTTTGTAAGTTCTAGTATATTAGACCAATTAATAAGGCCATTAGAATTATAAGCTAAAGCAATATGCTCCATTATTGTCATATCCGAAAATAATCCTTTTTCAAGTCGATCAGAAGCAACATAATTCATATCAGAAAATGGTATTTGAATATCTTTGTCGTAATATACTTTACTAGTTGACAGATCATCATAAAAACTCTGCACGAATTTATCAGATCCAGACCCTTGCAGACCAGAAACACCTATAATAGAACCTTCATTAATAGTGATTTTTTTACCATCTAAATATTTATCAAGCATAAGAGTAATTTCTTTTTTAGATTTATTATTTGTATTTTTGTGATNATTTTTTACATTGCCGGAATCTCCAAACATTTTATCTATCAAAATCTTTGGTTCTACTGGTAAACTAAGTGTTTCGAGAACTTCTCCTTTTTGCAATATGGTTGCTTTATTACAAATTTCTAGTATTTCTTCTATTTTGTGTGAAACTAAAATTACAGTATAACCCTTTGAAGTTAAGTCTCTTAAATTTTCAAAGACTTTCCTTTTTTGATCTAAAGAAAAGCCACTTGTGGGTTCATCTAATATTATTATTTTAGCGCCTAAATATAAAAGCCTTATTAGTTCTAATTGTTGTCTTTGCCCAACTGACAAATCTTTGATTAAAGAATTCACATTAATTTCCCAATCAAATTTTTTTGAAAAATTTGATATTATATTTTCAAACTTAGATTTAGAAATTATATTAGATGATTTTTTATTCCCAGCCAAAAAACTTTCAAGTACAGTAAAATTACTAAAATCAAGAGGATCTTGCCCTAAAATACCAATACCTTTATTTGTAGCCTCAATAGTTGAGCCAAGCGGCATTTTTTTGTTACCTAATTTAATAGTACCTTCATCTGGTAAAATTTGCCCCGATAGAATTTTTATTAATGTAGATTTACCAGCACCGTTTTCTCCAACTATAGCATGTATAGATCCTGATTCAATAAAAAAACTAATTTGAGAGTTAGCTGTTGTTTCACCAAAACTTTTTGATATATTTTTAAATTCAATTTTCATATTTCAAACAAAGAGAGAAGGCGATTTACTTTGATAAAATCGCCTTCTCTAAAATAATCAATTAGTTAAGACTAATTTCCGCCACTATCTCCAGTCATACCCTCAAGTAATTGAGGTGTATACCAAATATCATACAGTGAAGGTTTTTTACCATCTCTTGCAAGAACGGAGCCATCTTGAAAGTTAATTGGGCCAGCAAATATATTTGCTATATCACCATTTAATTGGTCAGCCAACCTATTAACTCTTTTTCTAGTCTCTTCAGACATAGCATTTCCACCCTTAAATCCAACCATAGATTCTTCGGTGGTAACACCATTTTTCATTTTTGGAGCAATCCATTTCCAATCTGGACTAAAAGAATTGTTTCCAACACTTTTTGCTGCATCAATATATGCAGGTCCCCAGTTAAAGTAAGGAACACCTATACAAACTTTTGGAGCTACGTCACAGGAATTTTCATAGTCGTAACCAACAACTAATACATCTTCCCCTGAAGCTGCTCTTTGATCTGTTACTGTTAATGCCTCAGGCGTATCAATATGTGAAATAACCACATCTACCCCTGAATCAATAAAGTCATTCACAACAGTTGTTGGATCTAATGTAACTCCAGGAATATGGAACCAAAAGCCGATCCAAATTACTTCAAAGTTTAGATCTGATATTGAATTACCTTTATCTAACCAACAATCTCGCGCACTAATGTATGCAGCATTTGTCAGTCTCCTTGTTTCATCATTAATCAGTGGCCCTAAGAAGCCAATATTACCAGATTTAGATTCTGATGCAGCAGCACATCCAGCCATGTATTTACCAAACTCCATTTGCCCCATAACATTAGCAAGATTTTCTAATTCTGACTTGTATGCTTTACCATCCTTAAATGCACTATCCCCTGTAGACCAAACCATTGAAACATCTGGATGAGAAGCAGCAGCCTCTAATATACCATCTTTCATATCATCAGATGTTGCAAAAATCAGTTTTGCTCCCTGATCAATCATGTCTGCAGCTACTTGAGCTACAGTGGTGTTAGGTGAATCAGCAGGATTAATAAAATCTGCAACAATCATTTCTGCACCAATAGCTTCCTCAATAGCTTGCCCACCTTCAAAATGGGCCTGAGACCAACCTTTATCATCGCGCGGTCCTACTAATATCATTCCAAATTTATCTATCGAACCAGTATTTGAAGATGATGAATCAGAGTCACTTGAACAAGCCGAAACTGTTAAAAGCAAAGTAGTTAAACACACTAGAATAAAAATTAATCTTTTTGGATTAATAGTTTTATCGATCAAAATATACCCCCTTGTATGAATTAAAAATATCTGGATGAAATTTTTCCAAGATATGCCAAAATTATAGCACCAATTAACTGAATTTTAACTTTTATTAAAGATAAAAAATAAAACTTTACATTTTTGTAACAGTAAGCAGAGCGAAATTAAATTAACATGCTCAAAGAATAGAACTTTTAATTTTCTGGGAGAATTGTTAATTTCCCAGAAAACAATATAGAATAATTTGAAAGTTATATAGTCAATTTTAGATCTTAGTTTTTGGAGAATAATAATGAAAGTCAAACATATTGAGACAATAAGAGTTGATGAATACCCACAGATAATTTGGGTTCAGATTTATACTGATAATGGAATAATTGGGCTGGGTGAAACTTGGTATGCTCCAACGGTTGTAGAATCAGCAATTCATGATCATTTTGGTCCTTTAATAATTGGTAGAGATCCAAGAAAAGTAGAATTACATTGGAACTCTATGTTTACACTTTCAGATCACGCTGGGTTTGGAGGAGGTGAAATGAGAGCAATTTCAGCAATTGATATGGCATTATGGGATATAAAAGGCCAAAACGCAGGCGTGCCAATTTATGAATTGTTGGGAGGTGCTGTTAGGGAAAAAATAAGAGTTTATGCAACAGGGATGCCATATAATAATGTAGCAGAACACGCAAAAAAAATGCTAGATAAAGGGATAACTGCTATTAAGGGAGGACCAACCATTCCACTCGCATTGGCATCAGATGGACAATACTTATCTCCCAAAGACCTTGATATAGCACTTAAACCTATAAGAGAAATAAGAGATGCCATAGGAAATAGTATTCAGATTGCAAATGATGGACATGGTAAATGGAGTCTTCCGGTAGCGATACGAATTGCTCAAGCAATGGAAGAGTATGAAATAATGTGGCAAGAGGATCTTATGCCATTACAAAATCCAAAGGCACTAAGAGAATTACAGGATTCGACAAAAACTCCCGTATGTATCTCTGAAAGATTACTATCAAGATGGCAATTTAGAGAATTTATAGAAAATGGATCTGCTAGGATTGTAATGCCAGATTTAATTTGGACTGGTGGTATATCTGAAACCCATAAAATAGCTATACTAGCTTCTACATATCAAGTACCATTTGCCCCACATGATGCGACTGGGCCGGTTAATATTTTTGCTTGTGCTCAAATATGTATCAGCTCGATTAATGCCATGATTCAAGAGCATGTTCCAAGCTATTACGAAGAATGGTATGGAGATTTTGTAGATCCTAATTTAGATATAAAGGATGGTTTTCTTCATGCACCTCAAAACCCTGGAATAGGTACTAGACTAAAAAAAGATATCAAGCAAAGAAAAGATGTTCATATTAGAGTTAGTGATTTAGCTCTAGAAAGTCATATTGATGCATGGGAGCTATTTGATACTCATGGAAATGGGGAAAAAGTTATCTATCGGAGCAAAAATATGGAAGAAGAACTCAAATCTCTACGTATAGAAAGAAACCCTTTTATTAAATAATACCTAAAGCTAATACTAGCGAATTTATTTCCTAAGTTTATAAGGATTTGGGCTCGGCGGGCAATCTGGTGGACATAACGGAGCCATATCTCTTGTAGTCCCAGGTTGAGTAAATTCTGAATCTGCTCTTGCAAAAGCAAGACTCCAACCCCATTCATTAGGATCGGATATTGAAATAGAGAATTTAGAAGAGTTTCCTAAAAAATTATCTCTATGATTTAAGCTGAAATTTTGACCAGATCTAAGTTCAAAAACCTGACTTTCTCTGAGAGAACCATTTTCATCTATTAAAAATTTCAAATTCATTGGCCCACCTATCCCAGCGAAAAGTATTTGCCAGTCCTCATTCACAACAACATCTTCCAATAATGTATCTCCCCAGCCATATTTTTGGTACAAAATATCCTCTGTATTAAATCCTAACTCATCAGGATGCACCGTTGCTTTCGAATCTATTTTTTTATCTTTAATACCGTCGTATATTAGAACTCCTAAATCATTATTATTAAATGGATTTTCCTCACCATTAATCATCCAACCCATTGCATCAGGTAATCCCCTAGCTCTATTCCAATCAAAACCAAAACTTTTACTTTCCCATCCTTCCGAAGGATTACGATAAATTTCACTAAAATTCTTAACTATTTGTTCAGAAAATATGGCTGGAACATATACTGTTTTAGGTTGCTTAATAAAAGAAAAAGCAATATGGGATGAAGCATGCTTATTTCCAACCATTTCTTCAAATGTTGGAACATACATGTATCCTAAAATATCTCCTTTTTTTACAAATTGGCCATTTTCAACCAATAAAAATTGTTTATAAAAATCTTTTGATTTGCCTGCTAGTTCTGGAATCATATAAGGTTCCATTTGATAAATAAAATCAATAAAATTTCCATCAGATTGTGCAATTTTAAGAGTAAATACATACGCCACATGCCACCAAGGCGGTGAAGAATTAGAATGATCAACAACATTATAAAACCCATTTTCAGGCATATTTATAAAACCATCTGCTACTGCATAGATTGGTGGATAATCAGAGGGCTTTGTTGCATTAACCCATCGTAAATCAGTATTAGAAAAATAAACTTGTGCATCATTATGAGGTCTAGGACTATTAGCTCCGACATAAGGATGAGCAGCTACAATATCTTCAAAATCCACAAAAAAACGATCACTTTTATTTGTAGCAAAATAACTTATATCGGGTAAGATTTGATTAGGATCTGAGTTATCTATTATATTGCTAGATATATCTTTTTGCTCTAGAGAATAATTTTCTGAAACTTTATCGTTAGAATTTTTAGCAGGAGTTTCTATCAAATCATAAAATTTTTCATTTTGATTCGTGTTATTTTGAGATGAAGTGCACGAAATAATTAACATACACAAACAAAATATACTTATATTTTTTTTTATTAGATCTTGTATTAAAAACAATTTTAGTTAATTGGTTTCAGATGGGGGTGAATAATTTGTACTTGCCTTAGATGCAATTTTGGCAATTGAGTTCATATCAATAGCTTCAAGAATCACCATATTTCCTGCACCAGAAGCCTCAAGAGCCATTTTTAATCCTGCAACTTGCTCAAAACTTTCTGCTTCACATGAAACTATAAAATCATAATCACCTCTAAGAAAATCAAAACTCAACATCTTCAACCCCATTTTATTTACTAAATTTTCAGCAACCGATCTTCTATCTTGGTCTGGGTTTTGAATAAAACCTGCAAAACTTTCTTCAGAATAAACTCCAAATGCATAAAATTTCATTTTTTTCCCTTTCATTAATATTTTAATATTTTTCAGTACTAGTCAAAACTAATTTAAAAAAATCTTTTCTTTTAAAGTTATTACGTCATTATATCATCAATAATAATCATACTTTTTTGATGAATGAATATTAAATCTAATATATAAAAATAATGTTACATATTTGTGAATTATTAATTTATTACCTATAATGAGCACAATTATTGAAAATAATTTGAAACAAAAGGATTTATTATTATGAATATAGATGCAAAAAAAATGGCTGGTTATTGCTTAATTATTGGGCCAGTTATGGCATTAGTGAGTTTTTTTATTCAGCCTGGTGGAATTTTAGGTATTGGAGGGTCAACTCCTGAACCGCTTGATTTTGCTGCAGCAAAAAAGTTAGCTGTGGATAATTCAGCTTTAGCTATAATAACTGGGATACTGGTGACAATGGGTTTACTCAAACTACTCTCAGGTATAGTTTTTTATGCTAACAACGTCATGCTGAATGGTAATGGTTATGGTTTAGGAAGGGTTTCGATGCCATTTTTTATGGCAGCAGTTATTGGTTGGACTATAGCAAATGGAATGAATATAGCTCTCGCCGGGGAATTTTATACTGATCAAAATATCATAGGAGTTAGTTTTGGAATAAATATAATTTGTTCTATTGCTTTTGGTTTCGGAGGTATTATACTAGCGATGGCTACCTCTTTAAGGGATGAAGTAAACAAGAATTTGTCATACTTAGCTGCTATAGCTGCAATAGGTGTTTTTGCAAGTAATATTGTTGTTGCATTTTCACCAGATAGTGGAAATACAATTCAATTAATAAATGGTTTATGTTTTATCATATACACCATTTACTCAATGGCCATTGGTAGAGCACTAATTAAGTAAAAATTTTTAAGCCATGCCTTAAGCTCTTTCTTAAGGATGGCTTATATGCTCCAATAAAATAGGAACTAATTATGAAAATTTTATTACTTACAGGAGGTAATCACCCATTTAAAGAAACAACTCCAATCCTTGAAAAACTTTTTTATGACAACGAAAAAAAAGTGAAAGTTAGTGAATCAGCTAAAGAATTGGAGTCAAAAAACTTTGATTTTGATTTAATAGTACTTAACACACTTAGACAAAAAGATTATAAGAACAATCTTAACGACGGACAGAAACAAGGTTTAAAAAAACTGATAACACAGGGAGTTGGATTGGTATCAATACATATAGCAGCAGCTTCTTGCCCTGACTGGAAAGAAATGAAAAATATTACTGGTGGAGGCTGGGTGACAAATGGAAAAAGTTGGCATCCTCCGATAGGTTGGTTTAGGGTTGAAATCGAAGACAAAAACCATCCTATTGTTGAAGATGTAAAGGAATTTTGGACTTATGATGAATGTTATTGTGATCTCGATTTCAAAGAAAATAATCATACATTTATTACTGGCTCCATTGAAAATAACATCATGCCAATAGGCTGGTCTTCAAAATATGGGAAAGGAAAAGTATCTAATATTTCATTAGGTCATTCTGCTATCGGACAGAGCCACCCTATGTTTCAAAAATTAATAATAAATTCTTTAAATTTTGTAGCTAATAAATAATTCTAAAATTCAATATCATTACATCTTTCACAAATTTCCTTAGGTAGAAGATTCATAGAAATCAAAAACTTGAAAACTCTACAACCAAAACAATATCCTAAAAATGCTTCAAGAGAGGCAAAAAATATTAATACAGAAGTAAATATTATAACTAAAACTTCTAAATCCAATAATATAAAAGTAGTTATACTGAAACTAAATACCATACCAATAAACTGTGCAAATCTTTTTGGAGGACCGGGGAATAATTTTTCCTTAAAAGATAACCTAGGAACAATAATTTTTGTAACTAAAAGAGCTATTGGACTAGCTTTTGGACCAGATGAAAATCTTGCTAAAAAACCATATGATAAAAAAATAGAGATATATAACGTTAAATCTGAATTATATATTGTTGATAGAAGTAACAAAGAGCAAATTATTACTACAAAAAAAGCTACGAAACGAGCAGAAACATCATTTATCATTACTGGAAATGAAAAAAAATTTTTTACTAATTTATTATTCATTACAATTTATACCTTTCAAAAAAAAAGACCCCTAAAGGGGTCTTTCAGAATAAATTAAAAAATGCTAAGCTTATCCAACCCCAAAATTATAATTGGGACAACAACAGTACATTTTCATAAGATTTATACTCATATTGGTTTTCTACATAGAGATTTATAAATTACTAATGTAAAAAAGTATAAATGTAATTTACTTAATTTGCTGTTAACTTCTTGCTTTGCTAACAATGATTTTTCGACCATCAAGTTCTGATTGGTCTAAACTCATTGCCTCTTCAG
>PASL01000008.1 GCA_002712125.1 Chloroflexota bacterium
TTATTGCAAATCTATGAGATTCATCTCTAATTCTTTGCAGTAAGAATAGGGGTTTAGATGTTCGATCAATTATTAATGGATTATCTTGATGTGGTATAAAAATTTCCTCTTCTTTTTTTGCAAGGGATACAATAGGTATATCTGATAGCCCAAGTTGTAATAAAGCATCAAATGATTTTGATAGTTGACCCTTACCGCCGTCGATTATAATTAGGTCTGGTTTTTGTGAAAAACTTGACTCTTGGGTATTTTTTTCCGCTAAGTAGTTACATCTTCTTTTTATAACTTCATACATTGATGCAAAGTCATCATTTTTGTTATGTGACTTAATCTTAAATTTTCTATAATGCGATTTTTTAGGTTTACCATTCTCAAAAACTACCATACTGCCCACAGTATTTGTACCCTGTATATGAGAAATATCGAAGCATTCAATTCTATTGGGTGGAGAAATTAGATTTAAGTCTTCTTGTAGTTCAGAAAGTGTTCTTTTTTCTTCACTGATTTTGGCCTTTTGTTTGATTCTAAACTGGTTATAGCCTTCTTTAGCATTTCTTTTTACTAAGTTTAGTATTTTAAGCTTTTTACCTATTGTAGGTTTTATTATATTTACATTATATTTTTCATTGTGAATCTCATTAAGCCAAGCTTCTAATTTAGATTTTTGTTGTAGTTTTTCAGGAATTATGATTTCTTTTGGAATATGTGATGATTGAGAATAAAATTGTTCAATAAACTTTGCAATTATTGTTTCACTAGTTTCCTCTAGTGTTTCTAACATCATAAAATTTTCACGTCCAAGAAGGTTACCATTCCGAATAAAAAAAACTTCTACCCATGTTTCATTTTTATTTTCTGAAATATTTATTACATCTGTATTCTTGAAATTTACTCCCATTACTTGTTGTTTTTCATAAATATTTTCTATAGCTTTTATGCGGTCTCTAATTAAAGCTGCTTTTTCATATTTCAAATTTTCAGACGCACTTTTCATGCCATTTTTTAATTCAGACATAACTTTTTGAGTATTTCCTGAAAGAAACAAAGATGCTTCATCAATAACTGTTTTATACTCTTTTTGGCTTGCATATCCAGTACAGGGAGCAATACATCTTTTGATATGAAATTCTAAACAAGGTCGAGAATCCTTACCAGTAATTTGTTTTGTACATGTTCTATATGGAAAAAGTTTATTAAGTAAATTGAGTGTTTTTCTTACACTGACAGCTGAAGCAAAAGGTCCAAAATATTTTGCATTTTTATCAAATGCTTTTCTTGAAACATATATTTTTGGGAAAGGATCATTAAGGTCAACTTTTATATATGGATAATTTTTATCATCCTTAAGTCGAACATTGTACTTAGGTTTATGTTTTTTTATGAGTGAACTTTCTAAAAGAATAGCTTCTTGCTCAGTATCAGTGGTAATGAATTCAAAGTCTCGTATTTTGTTCACAAGTTCTATTGTTTTAGATGTAAAATTTTTATTTGATCTGAAATATGAGCTTATCCTATCTTTTAGAGAATTTGATTTACCAATATAAATTATTTGTTTTTCTTGATTTAGGAATATATATATACCCGGTCTTTTGGGTAGTATAGATATTCGTGATTCTAATGTAGATTTATCCTTGATCAAATGATAAATGAAATTATTATGAGTGAGATTGCAACAAGTGAAGTTAGTATTCCGATTTTTTTCAACTCATGGGGAAGATATTTTTGATTGATTTCTTCTTTAGTAGATATATTTTTAGTAACTTTATTATTTTTTGAAGGAGGAATGTTAGGAACTTCATTCTTTAGTGTGTCAACAAATTCGTTTGCTTTGTTGTCAGCAACTGATTGATTAAAAACATTTACCTTTTTTATTCTATTTTTTTTATTTTTTGTTTTGTTTGCCATAAGTGTATTTTACAAGTTATTTTTATTTTTAACAATACTTATACATAATTTAGAAATATTTTCCTTTGAAAAATGCGAAGAATTAATAATAATATCAAGCAAATTTTCATTTAGAGGACTCGAATTGAAAGCTTTGCCGTAATAATTATTCTGGTTATTGTCAGCCTGTCCAATAATTTTTTTTGCACTAGAAAAATCATTAATGTTTTGTTCTTTCATTATTCGGTTAATTCTATCTTTTTTATCGCATGAAATTCCTATCTTTAGCACATCTTTATGATTTTTTAATATTTCTGAAGCTCCTCTACCAATAATTACTGAATTTCCTACTGAATAGATATCCTCAACCACTTCTGATGTGGTTTGTATAAACATTTCTTCATCAAAATTTTCATTATTTTTATTCATTTTTTGATATGGAGTACTTAGTATTTGTTCTATATCTGGTCCGAAATACGGATCTCCTGCCATACCTATTGATGCAGAATTTTTAATTATCCTTTGTATAGCCTTTACAAATTTATTTAGCCCGGAGTTAACATTTTCTTCTGTTTCTATGACATGATCAAGAGAGATGTTTACTTTCTTTGCAATTTCGGCCATTATTATTCTGTCAATATAATCAAAAGATAATTTTTCTGCAATATCTTTCGCGATTTCTGGGGCTCCAGATCCAAGCCTGCCTTCGATTGTAATTACATTCATAATTGCTCTCCTATTTTCTTGGATGATATTTATTGTAAGATTTTTTTACATATTCATTAGAAAGTTGAGTATAAATTTGAGTAGTAGCTATATTTGCATGACCTAGGAGATCTTGAACATTTTTTAATGAAGCTCCTCCTTGAAGTAAATGAGTGGCAAAACTATGCCTTATCATGTGGGGGCTAATATTCTTATTTATACCTGCACTATTAGCTATATTCTTAATTATTAGCCAAAATGCTTGTCTTGACATTCTTTTTCCTAACCGTGTAATAAAAAGTGCGTCTGTTTCAAATTTAGCATATTTTTTTCTATATGTACTTACATACAACTCTATATTAGTAAATACTTTGCTATAAACTGGTATATTTCTTTGTTTATCTCCTTTTCCTATAGTAGTAATTATTGAATCACTAGAATATATATTTGATAAATTTAAGTTAACTAATTCTGATACTCTCATTCCTGTAGCATACATTAATTCGATCATTGTTGAATCTCTGTTTCCTTGAAAATTACTACTATTATTTTTAGAGAATTCAATCATAGAGTCAATTTCCTGAATTGAAATAATATCTGGAATTTTACTTGATACTTTTGGCTGGCTAAATTCAGAAAATGGATTTGATTGGATATAATTTTCAGATCTTAAGAATTTAAAAAAAGACTTATTAGATGCTATTTTTCTAGATTTTGTTGTTTTTTTATATTTTTTGGAATCAAGTATGTTAATGTATTCATAAATGTTATCTTGTGAAACATTTATTATTTTTTTGATTTGAATTTTTTCCAAGAATTTTATAAAGTCAAGAATATCATTTCTATAGGCTTCTAATGTATGCATTGAAAAGCCTCTCTCAACAGACAGATAGTTAGTAAATATTTCTAATTCTTTTTTCATTTAGTTAAAAATTTTTGATAAACTATATTATAAATTTATTATTATAAAATAACTTAGTTGAAGGTTTACGAAATTGATTGATTTACTATCCATAGAAATACCATTTAATCCTAATCTTGTGGCTGGAAGCTTTATATCAATAAGTTGGCATGGTTTACTCAGTTTCGTTGGAGTGGCGGTTGCAATATGGATGGTAAGTAATGCAGCAAAGAAAGAAAATCTAGATCCCGATATGGTGTATAACACTGCAATTTTTGGAATTATAGGTGGAATAATTGGTGCTCGACTTGTTCATGTAATAGATTATTGGGGAGTTTATGCTAGCGACCCGACAAAAATATTTGCTATTTGGACTGGTGGTATAGGTTTATGGGGTGGAATACTTGGTGGATGGCTTGGAGGAGCATTATATGCAAAGTATTCAGGTGCATCTGTGGGGAAATTGATGGATATTGCTGCACCAGCAATGTTTGTAGCTCAAACGATTGGAAGAGTAGGGGATGTTATTAATGGTGAGCATTGGTCAAGAGCTTTGGATACTTTTTGGGGTTGGTATTTTACTCATCCTGATAGCCCAGCCAGGATAGGAGCTGAGAGATTTTTTGGTGATCCAGAGAGGCCTGTGCATCCAGCAATAGTATATGAAATGATTTGGAATATGATAGGTTTATACGTGATAACTAAACTTCGCGGTAAACTTACTCCTGATGGTTCTATATGGTGGGTTTACTTGACTTGGTATTCTATTGGAAGATTCTTTATACAATTCTTAAGACTCGATGATGTAAAATTCTTAGGTTTACAGGAAGCTCATATTATAGCTATTATAGTTCTTTCTGTTTCCTTACCTTATATCCTTAAAAAAGTAAGGATAAAACAAAAAAAGTAAAGCTATAAATAAATTATCATTTTAGAGTTTGCAGCAAATAGTAAATGACTCGTTTATTCAAATGTAATTAAAATATCTGTTTTATTTCTGACTTTTCTATGTCAATTAAATTTAATTGATAATTGACTTTTTCTCTCCAAATATTTGTTTTCAGAGTAAAAACTATATCAATTTGTTCTATTTTTGAAATCTTTTCAGCAAGATTAAAACCTATAGATTCGATTTTTTTCCCATTTCTGTGAAAAGTAATTTTTATATGATTTTTTTCTTTACCTACTTTTAAGATTTCGTTAGGTAAAAGATTTTTGATAAGAAATACAGGTTCATGATTATCAACTCCAAAAGGTTCAAGTAAATCCGTGAACTTCCATAATGAAGGGGTTAAATCTTCTATGTCTATCTCAGCGTCTATCTCTATTTCTTTAGTGTCATGTGTGGATAATTTAGATAAAAAAGCATTATTTTTTAATTTAGATATAAAATCATGAAATAATTTTTCTTTTATAGTAAACCCTGCAGCTCTTTTATGCCCACCAAAACGTTCAAATTTTTTTGAAAACTCGGATAAACTTATAAATAAGTCATAATTTTCATTAGATCTACATGATGCTTTCACAAAGTCCGAATCGATTTTATATACTATGGCAGGCTTAGATGTAAATTCGCAAATTTTGCCCGCTATAGGACCAAGTATACCAAGTGGGAAACCTGATAAATCAACGGATAAAATTAAATCATTTTTCTGTTTTTCAATTATAGGTAGAGCCAATTCCCAGGCTTCAGCACTATATTTTTTTCTATCTTCATTTTGAAGATTGATCCTATTAGCCAATAGCTTTGCTTCTTTTTCATCATTAGTAATTAAGAGTTGTAAACTTGGTTCAGAATCTCCAAGTCTTCCAGGTGCATTTAACCTAGGTGCAACATAATATGAAATAAATTCCGTGTTTATTTTTACAGAATTATTATTTTGTCTAGAAATAATAAATAATTCTCGCAATCCGGGTAAATTAGTCTTGCCTAAAGCTTTGAGACCATCAGAAACAATTTTTCTATTTTCTGATTTTAGCGAAACTTGGTCAGAGATGGTACCTAGTGCTGCTAAGGAAGTAAAATAATTTGGTAATTCAATATTTTTATATTTATAAAATTCTTCTGCTAACTTATATGCAACACCTGAACCAGAGTAATCATTTTGAATTTTATTGTTAGAAATCTCGTGAGGGTTTATTATTGCGTATGCATTTGGCTGCTCGCCGTCATTTAAATGGTGGTCAGTAACGATAGTATCTATACCCTGTGAATTTGCATAATCGATCTCTTTTAACGAGGTTGAACCAGTATCAACCGTTATAATTAGTTTAACTCCCATATCTTTGAAAGCATCTATAAATTTTGTGGTAAGGCCATGTCCATCTTGCTCTCTTTTTGGGATTAATGGATAAATGTTACCAGAGAAATTCTCTATGAGTCTAATTATGATTGCAGTACCTGAAAGTCCATCAACATCAAAGTCTCCAAAAACTCCAATTTTTTCATTATTTTGGAGTGCATCATTAATTCTTTCAATTGCAACTTTCATATCTGTAAATTTAGAATAAATATTATTTTCATTTATATTTATGAAGTTTTTAATATCATCAGGGTTCTTTAAGTCCCTACTCCAGAAAATTTTACTTGCAATATGGTATGGAATATTTAATTTATGCAGATTTAAATTTATAAAAAATCCTTCTTTAGGATATGATTTTAGAATCCATTCGTTCTTCAATATGCACCTAGATCTTCCCGAAGACTAAGCTAGAGTTATGACCCCCAAAGCCTAAAGAATTCGTCATAACTTTTGAAATATTTGATTCTATAGATTGATTAGGGACATAGTTCAAGTCACAATCAGGGTCTGGGTTTTCATAATTGATTGTTGGCGGTATAACTGAATTATTAATAACTAAGATACTTATTACAGATTCAATTGCACCAGCTGCACCGAGAAGATGGCCGGTCATTGATTTGGTTGAACTAATGGGCATTTTATATGCATGCTCACCAAATGTGTTTTTAATACTAATAGTTTCAAATTTATCATTCAGTGGAGTTGAAGTTCCATGAGCATTTACATAATCTATTTCATTTATATTTGTCTTGCTAGCCGATAGAGCCATTTGCATAGCTCTACTTGCTCCTTCACCTTCAGGATGAGGTTGAGTTACATGATGAGCATCACTTGATGCTCCGTACCCCAGTAATTCAGCAATAACGTTTGCATTCCTTTTTGATGCATGTTCTTCAGATTCAAGTATAACTATTCCAGCGCCTTCTCCAAGAACAAAACCATCTCGCTCTTTATCAAATGGCCTAGAAGCAGATTTTGGATTATCATTTTTTGTAGAAAGGGCCATGCAAGAGTTAAATCCAGCTATTCCTATTGGACATACTGCAGCTTCTGTCCCTCCAGCTATAGCAACATCAATAACTCCTCGTCTAATCATTTCATATGCCTCGCCGATTGAATCTGCTCCAGTGGCGCATGCAGAAACTGTAGAAAAATTTGGTCCCTTGGCACCTAGCATCATTGAAACTTGGCCTGAAGCCATATCACCAAGCATCATTGGTACAAGAAAAGGACTAACTCTTTTTGGGCCACGATTTAGCATTACTTTATGTTGGTCAGTGATAGTGATAATACCTCCAACACCGCTACCAATTAGTACACCTATTCTAGTCGCATCCTCATTTTGAATATCTAAACCAGAATGATTTACTGCTTCTTTAGATGCAACGCATGCAAACTGAGCAAACCTATCTAATCTCTTAGATTCTTTACGCCCTAAAATTTCACTAGGGTTAAATTCCTTGACTTCTGCAGCAATTTTAGTTTCAAAACCTTCAGGGTCGAAAGATTTTATATAATCAATTCCTGATTTACCATTAATTAGATTATTCCACGTTATATCAACTTGATTACCTATTGGAGTGACAAGGCCTAAGCCAGTGACCATTACTTTTTTTGACATTAATTTTTCTCCATATAAAATTTATAATTTGAGTATAACAATTATTAATTTCCAATTCTCTAATAGATTTATACTAATTTAATTCTTTATAATAAAAATTTATAACAAAAAACTTTTAATCGTATGAAATTTTTAATTGAAACTCATGGATGTAAACTAAATACTGCTGATAGCCAAGCAATCTCAAATCAACTGATAAACAACGGATATCAGTTGTCTAAGTCTTCAGATACTCCTGATTTGTTTATATTAAACTCATGTACTGTTACTCATGTAGCGGATAAAAAAGCTAGACAAGCATTAAATAGGGCAAGAAGGCAATTTCCAAAAGCATTAGTTGTTGCTGCTGGTTGCTATCCTGAAAAATCTTATGAAGATCTAGATCAAATGTCATCTGTAGACTTGGTAGTTCCAAACACAAAAAAAAATGAATTGGTCTCAATAATTTCATCTGCTCTTGGGCATGAAGAAGTTAATAATATTGAAAAAAGTATAAATTTCAATCAAGATGTATTGCTTGGTAGAACTAGAGCTTCTATAAAAATTCAGGAGGGATGTGACCAAGTATGTGCCTACTGTATTGTACCTAAGGTTAGAGGAAGGGAAAGAAGCATATCTAAGGAAAAAATTATAAATAATATTAATTTTTTTGTAGATAAAGGTTGCCCTGAAATAATTCTAACTGGAACTCAGTTAGGATCATATGGTTTTGATTTAGAAAATACGAGTTTGACTGACTTGATTAAATCTATTTTAAATTATACTGATGTTAAGAGACTAAGAATTTCTTCTATTCAGCCATCAGAATTTTCCGAAGAATTATTATCACTCTGGAATAACGAAGGAAAGGGCAGGCTATGCCAGCATTTTCACATACCTCTGCAAAGTGGAAGCAATAAAATATTAAAAGCGATGAGAAGAACTTATACTAAAAATGAATTTATCCAGCGTTGCGAGATGGTTAAGATGCAGGTGCCTGACTCTTCTATAACTACTGATATTATATGTGGTTTTCCTGGAGAAGATGATTATAGTCACAAAGAAACAAAAGAAACTATAGAAAAAATAGTTCTTTCAGATGCACATGTTTTTTCTTACTCTATGCGAGAAGGGACCTCAGCATTTTTCTTGAAAAATCAAGTTGACCCAAAAATAAAATCAAAGCGTTCAGCTGAATTAAGGGATATTATTCAAAAGAAATTTATTAAATTCCGNAAATCTAGTTTCGGTAAAACCAAATCTGTTCTTTGGGAAGGTAAAAATAGAAATAGTGGATTAACTGATAATTATATAAGAGTAAAAGCAAAAAAAGAGTACAATAATAAATATCCTTTCTTTCCTTTGGAAGAGATTGTTTTAGAAAAACTTGAAAACAATGTAGTNCTATCAAGTTTAATAAAAAAAAGCCGCTAATTAAAAGTGGCTTTTTTTATATTACGATTTTTATGTAGTCAAAACTTTATTTAACTCTTACCTAAACATTAGAAGTCAATTGGGCGTAACTCGATATTCCCTTTCCTTCTCTCTAGATAACCTGCAGATTGATGATATCCGTGTGCAAAAATCATTAACCAACCTTCTTTCTCACATTTTTCTAATAATTCCTTCTTCATTTTCAAAGTTTGATCAGGATATCTATCAAATGCAGTTATGTATGGGAGAGGTATATGATTAGGTGTTGGTATAAGATTGGCTAAATAAATTATTCTTTCACTACCTGTATTGATAAAAACAATTTGGTGACCATCAGAGTATCCATGAGTTACTAATGTTTTTACACCTGGGACAACCTCAACATCACCNTCTAATAACTCAACTAACCCTTTATCATGTAAAACTTTAAGATGTTCCACACCAGTACCATATATAGGTTTAGATCTTTCATTTGGTGAGAAAGCCTCATTCCAAGCTGATCTTTGAATCAGATATTTAGCTTTTGGGAATGTAGGGATTATTTTACCTTCACGATCCAATTTTGTTGCTCCACCACTGTGAGAAAAAGCAAGATGAGTCAGAATAACATAATTAATGTCTCGGGCACTGACGCCATTATGCCTTAAGTTTCTAATTAGTTTTGATGAAGAATGCCCGTAAATTTCTCTTGTAATTTCAGGTTCTTTATTTCCTATTCCAGCATCAACTAAAATATTTGCTTGAGGAGTTCTTATTAACAAGGAATTTAATCCAAGTCGAACTCTATTTTTTCGGTCTGGCTTAGCATTTTTTTCCCATAGAATTTTTGGTACGGACCCAAACATAGGTCCTCCATCTAAAAGAAAAGTTCCATCGCTAACTAATTTTACAGCCAATGTGTTAGTAGTCATATTACGCCTCCAAAAAGAAAAATCTTTTTTATGTTAATAAGCGGACACTTATTAATATTTTGGTGGGATTATTTTACCCCTTACACGGTATCGTATGATTTTTTATAAAATAGCGCAAGGTACTTTAGTACTTTATTTTGTTTAAATTTAGAATTAGTTTTTTATTTGTTCAAAACATTACTTAAATTTACAGTTTATTTGAGATGCAACTTTTTTTACATTAATTAATCTGATTTATTGTGAAAAAATAGTCTTTGTAATTGCAAAAATTTAATTTTAGTGTAGATTTAATGTATATAAATTTTAAGTTTAGGAGTAATTTTTTGAACATACAGGCTCAATCATCTGATCCTTTTGCAACCCGCTCAGACTTATTAGTACTAATGCTGAGTAAAAGAGATAAGAAAGTAAAAATCTCGCCATTAACTAAGAAAATAGATAAAGTTTTAGATGGCTTGATAGCATCCCTTATTAGCAATTCTGATATAACTGGTGATGAAGGAGAAATGTCCCTAATATATACACCTAATTTGTCTGAAAAAAACTTTTATCCCAAAAAAATAATGATATTAGGTTTGGGTGATATAAATTTACTTTCTACCAATAAAGTGAGAAAAATTTCTGCATCTTTAATCAAAAAAATTAAAAGTCTAAAAGTCAAAAAAGTTCATTTGTTAAATGAAAATTCAATTTTGTATAAAAAGGTAAATCGGGAAAAATTTTGTCAATCATTTACAGAGGGCCTTATATTAGGTAATTACAACTTTAATAAATATAAGGAAAAAAATAGTTCGGGTAGTGTAGAAAAATTTACTTTTTTGGATCTAGATAATGAAAATAAAAAAACAATCAATCGTTATATCAAGGTTGGTTCAATATATGCAAATGCAGAAATTTTAGCTAGAGATCTAGTTAATGAGCCTGGAAATATGTTGTCTCCCTCAGATTTAGCTCAAGTTGCAGTTAAGATATCTGAGAAGCATGGTTGTAAAATTAGGGTTCTTGATTACAAAGATGTAAAAAAATTAGGTATGGGAGCTTTTATTGGGGTTGCAAAAGGTAGTGAAAGACCTCTCAAGTTCATACACATGTCATTCGAGGGTGATAAGGGCAGTCCTGAAAATAATATATGGCTGATAGGAAAAGGAATAACATTTGATAGTGGAGGGATATCTCTGAAGCCTGGTTTTGGAATGGGGAAAATGAAGGGTGACATGGGAGGAGGTGCAGCCGTTATTGCAGCCATGGAAGCAATTTCTCAACTAAAACCTAAAATTAACGTCAATGTTGTTTGTGCTGCTACTGATAATATGCCTAGTGGTAATGCACAAATGCCAGGAGATATTGTTAAGGCATATAATGGTTTGACTATAGAGGTTGATAACACGGATGCTGAAGGAAGACTGACATTAGCAGATGCAATTGGTTATGCGAAAGATAAAGGTGCGAGTAAAATTTTGGATATTGCAACTCTGACAGGAGCAGCAAGAATAGCAATGGGGGATGGGGTGAGTCCAATCTTTGGAAACGATGAAAATTTAATTAATACAGTCATAAACGCTGGTAATATAACCGGTGAGATGATATGGCAGCTTCCACTAGATAATGTTACTAAAAAGCAAAATTTTTCTATGGTTGCAGACATTAAGAATACTGGTGGTAGAGGTGGTGGTTCAACAACTGCAGCTCACTTTATTTCTAAATTTGCTGAAGGAGTTAGTTGGGCTCATATAGATATAGCAGCTACATCTATGCTAGATACTGATAGAGACTGGTATGTTGCCGGAGCAACAGGAGTTCCAACCAGAACATTGATTGAATTTTGCATAAATCTCTAAAAATAGTTTATGAAATTAAATTTTTAATCTTTATAATTAATGTTTTATTGTGTTTATATTTTCTACTAAATAATTCTTTTTTAGTAATATAAACCATATATGGTGGGTGTAGTGTAGTGGTTAACACGTCTGGTTGTGGCCCAGAAGATCGAGGGTTCGAGTCCCTCCATCCACCCCATTTTTATGCGCCCGTAGCTCAGTGGATAGAGCACTAGGCTTCGAACCTAGGTGTCGGGGGTTCAAATCCCTCCGGGCGTGCCAGAGATTAATTAATTTTTTTGAAACATTTTTGTTTTATCATTATCATAATATGAAAATAAAAAAATTAGATCATATTCAAAATATAGTACTTCCTTCAATAAATGGTGAAAATTTTGATACATCTAGATTGAAAGGGAAAAAATATTTACTTACTTTCTATAGATTTGCTAGTTGTCCTATGTGCAGTCTTAGAATTAATGAGATGATTAATCGATATGATGAATTAGGTGATAATTTTGCTGTTGTTGGAATTTTTCATTCTGAAATTTCAAATCTAAAAAGATTTATGAAACGACACGATTCTCCTTTTGTAATGCTAGCTGACAAAGACTTCAAGTATTTTTCTAAATATGATATTCAGAGATCTTTTGTTAGGTTTATTTCTACGTTTATATTAAGGGCTCCTAGATTTTTAAGAGCTACGTTTAAGTTATATATTTCACCTACAATAAAAGGCCATATGGATATAATGCCGGTTGATATTCTTGTTGACGAAAAAGGCAAGGTTCAAGATGTTAAATACGGGAAAGATATTGGAGATCATATATCAATTGAGGAAATAATTAAATTTTCTCATAGCTAATTTATCTATCTTACCAATGGAAGACTTTTCCAGTTTGTTGTGTAACAAGGTGATAATCTTCTTCTTTTCATTTTCCATTCTTTTTTGGTGCCTTGTGATGCATGAAAAACCGAATTTTTACCCAAATAGCTGTTCAATGAGTCAACTCTTTTCATAAGGTTATCGATAATCGGGTCATTTTTCTGAAACATGTGTTTTTGTTCATAATTATTACTAGATATATCCTGTAACATTACTCCACATTTGTTATACATATAATTGTTTTTAAAAATTATATTTAAGAGATTTTTACTAATCTTAATAAGTTTACCTGTGTCAGAACTAGGTAATTCTAATACATGATGTTTACTTGCTTTATACTGATGTAAATCTTTTCTAAATTTATTAGTTTGTATAAAAATAGATATAGATTTTGCTTTACTGTTTTGCATTCGTAATTTTTCACAAGCTCTGGCAACATGATTCGATAAAGCTTGNTCTAATAGNTTTATATCTGTAATTAGAGTCCCGAAAGACTTAGATACGATTATAGATTTTTTATTCTTNTATTTTTCTATATCTANGCATGATATTCCTCTTAGCTCAAGNACTATTCTTTCTACTACGATACCGAGCTTTTTCCTAATAAAATTACTATCTGCATCTCTTAATTCTAAAGCAGTATNTATGTCTAAATTATTTAATTTTTTACTCCAGCCTTTTGATATACCCCATATTTCATTAATAGGTAATTTTTTCATCACTTTTTCTTTTATTTTTTCATCTCTCATATCAAACANATTTTCTNCAGGTATTTTTTTAGCTANNTGATTAGCAATTTTAGACAAAGTTTTNGTATTCGATATACCAATAGAAGTTGGTATACCTGTCCATTGCATTATGTTTGATGATATTTTTTTTGCGTATTCTNCTATGTTATCTNCNGATAATTTTATGAANGCTTCATCAATTGAATATACTTCAATATTATTTTGTTCAACCATTATTCTTATNGACTCCATAACTCGTTCAGACATATCTCCATAAAGTTCATAATTAGATGAAAAAATATTCACATGATTTTTTTCTAGATAATCTTTATATTTATAATATGGAGCTCCCATTGGTANNCCAAGGGATTTCGCTTCTTCTGATCTAGCTATAATACAACCATCATTATTAGATAGCACNACTACTGGANAATTCNTAAATTTAGGTTGAAAAACACGCTCGCATGAAGCATAAAAATTATTACAATCTATCAGTCCAAANNCGTACATTATTTATACTGNGTGAAGAACATTTGTAACTACTCCCCATATANTTAAGTCGTTATNTTCATCTATTTTTATTGGGGTGTAGTTATCATTCTCAGGTTGTAAATAANTNCCATCNNNTTTANANGATAATCTTTTTACNGTTANNTCNCCATCTATNGCNGCTATTACNATNNTNTTNTTTNNNGGNTCTATNCTNCGGTCAACNATTAATATATCTCCGCTNTGAATACCTGCTTTTATCATNGAATCNCCNGTNACTTTCACAAANAANGTNGCNGAAGGATGNTTTATNAGNTNNTTATTNAGNTCTAATTTTTCTTCAAGATANTCATCTGCNGGAGANGGAAANCCNGCTTGNACTGNACTTGNATATAGTGGTANTTTATANTNNANACCNTNTATATANTCAAATATNTTTTCTATTTTACTTNNNGGAATNCTNATAGGCTTTGTAGCNTCTTTATATTTACCTTGCCCCTTAGGNCTNCCCGCTCCTAGCCTAGCTCCACCTTTTGGCATATAAACCTCCTATTTATGATTTTTAGAATACTGTACAATATTCAAAAAATCAANATATATTAGTNAANTCTAGGTATAAAAAAGATAATTAAGGTTTATTTATTATTTATTGAAAATTTTTATTCTTAATTCTCTAAATAATATTAGTATNAAAATTGTAACTAATACACCTGNAAATGAAAATAATCTAATACTAGTAGAAATACCAAAATAATCTCCAGACAAGCCTAAAAATAAGCTTCCTAATGGAAAGAAGCCTATGGATAATTGTCTCAATCCTTGAATTCTTCCACGTAAAGGATTCGGGGTTTGAGAAATTAATATTCTGGCATGCATGTTGCCAAAAATTGCGATTGATAAACCTCCAAAAAATATGATTACGCATGTCATAAAATAAGAATTTTCAAACGAAAATAAAAAAGAGAAAATACATAATAAAATACTTGAGATTGCAAAAACAAAACCAGGCCGATTAATTTTTACTATTAAAGGGAAAAATAGTATTGCCCCCGATAAAGCTCCTAAGCCTTGCATTGAAAGCAGGAATGAGAATTCTTGAGGAGATGAGTTTAGTATATTTTTCCCGACATAAGGAGCCATGGATTCAAAAGAAAATGCGAAAAAATTTCCAAACGCTAAAATTAATAGAGTTGAAAGTATTAGCTTGTTTTTTATAGCAAATCCTACACCTTTAGTAAAACCTGAATACTCTTCTTTTTTATTTTTAAGCATTGATAATTTTGGGTTTTTTCTTATTATTAGTAAGCTAATTAAGGTTATTATTCCGAGATAAAAATATATTTGTTCGAAGTCTATTATTTCGTAAAATAGCATGCCAATATTTGGACCTAAAAAGATACATAGGTTCATCAAAATTATGTCTATAGCTAGTGCAAATTTTAATATTTTTTTTCTAACTAAATTTGATAGGTATGATTGTCTTGATGCAAGATCTATAGATGATAAAATTCCAGAAATAAATGTAAGAATATAAAAGATTTCAATAGTTTCGTTTCCTGCAAGCAAGTAATAAGATAACAAAAAGTAATAAATCGATGTTATAACGATTATTGTTTTTATGATTTTTAGTCTTGAAAATTTATCAACTAGCCAACCAGAAATCAATCCTGAAGTTGTTAACGGTATAAATCTTAGAAAAATTAATAATCCAACTGAGGAAGGGTCATTTGAAAGGCTGGTAATAAGCCACCCAATAATTGCAAAATCCATATACCTTGCTGAAAACATCAAGAGACTAGAACTTGAAAATCTTAAGAAAAATTTATTCTCATATAACTTTTTTAGTTCTTTTATCAAATTATCTGATTTTCCTTGGCAAATTTCCCATTCTTATTGATAATGAATTTACAGATCTTTCAAAGAACCAAGCTAAACCGGTATGAATATCATCATTAAATGGTTTTATCCATTTATCATCAAGATATTTAGGGCCATAAAAAGCACCAAGTAAAGAGCCAGCAGAAGCGCCAAAGCTATCCGTATCTGCTCCTTGAGAGACTTGTATACATATGCCATCCCCAATATCTCTAGCATGCTTAAGGGTGTTTATCACCATCCCGATTTCTTGATATATTCTACAATGCCCATATTCTCCAAGTTTATTATTAATTTTAGCGTAACCATCTTCCCAATTTTTTGAATTTTTTACATCTAAATAAGATGCTAATGATCTTTCAAAAAATCTACTCTTTTGTGGAACAAATTCGAGAGCAGTTTCTATGATTTCCATTTTATCTTCAAGTACTTGAGCACAAGAAATTGCAGCAGATAAGAACATAGTTGCATAAATTCCAGTCCTTCTATGAGTAAAACTAGAATCTACCCATGCCATTTTTGAAGCAAGTTCTGGATTTCCTGGACAGGCATATCCATAAGCATCAGCCCTAATAGCAGCTCCACATAATTCATCTCCTGGATTTAAGACCTCATTAATTAAATTTAATTCAGAAGAGTAATTAATCTCTTCTGAATTTTTTAAGCCCACTCCTCCTTTCATAGAGAATTGAGAACGAGAAAATCTACTTAATGAATCTAGTCCGGACTTTAGTAAAATGGTTCTTTCTGGTCCAAAAGTAGTGTTTATAGGAAGATGATGTAACCACATATCACTAATATTTTTATGAGTAAATTGTTCTCCATATTTTTCAAGTATTAGCATTCCCATGATTGTATAGTTAATATCGTCGTCTGGAGCAACATATTCTATATTTTCTCTACAAGTTTCCTGGAAAGAATTATGTACTCTTGGCAGGGCGTTATTAATTTTTTTTGGAACATAATAACNTAATGGCCATTCATTAATTTTTATAAGTGCTTCTTTTATTTCTTTTCCAGTTAACGAAGTTTCTAAAGGTTTNCCAAGTATACATCCAGAAATTGAACCTAAAAATGCAGCTTTAATTTTTTCTTTAGATTGTTTATAATCAATTTTTTTTTTTAATTTTATGGGCCTATTTTTATTTGATTCTTCACGAATATCATCTAAGTTATTTGGTTCTATATATGGCCAGTCTTCATTAATTTGAATATCAGACAAACTTATTCCAAATTTTATTAATTCATCATAACTTTCCTCAATTGATTCAAGTTTTTTTATTAAACCTTTAGTATTGTAGCCTTGTTCACTTTTATTCGTAATTACGCCCCTAATTCTTTCTCTTAGTAATTCCAATTTAAGTATCATTTTTCTTCCTTAGTAAGTATGCATCTCTGAAGGCATCTATTCCAAAAATAGTTCCTAGAATTATTCCAATGAATAATTGATACATTGATTTGTTGTCGAATGAAGTACCAAAAAATAATAGTTCAAGGTACCGTAAAATTTCTATAAATATTAAAGTTACGTTAAACCATTTCCATTTTGTTCCACAGTAAAAGTAGCCCANACCAGGTATAAAAGAGTTTANGAACAAAGCAATCCAGGGATTAGGTATATTTTTTTTCATATTTTTCTCCTGTTAAGATAAAATTAAAATATATCCCTTATAAACTAGAAAGTACTTAAATGAGCAAAACTGTATTATTTTGGTTCAGAAATGACCTTAGAATTAATGACAATCCAGGAATTAATTTTTCATCAAAAAAGGGTTTAGTGTTTCCAATATACATTCATGATGAAAAGTCAAAAATTGGCTCAGCTAGTAAATTATGGTTGCATAATTCATTATTATCGTTAGATAAAAGTTTAAATAATAATTTAAACTTTTTTATTGGTAACTCACTCGATATTATTTTATCTTTATGTGAAAAATACAACATTCAGAATGTAGTTTGGAATAAATCTTTTGAACCTAAATCTATAGAAATAGATTCAAAAATTGAGAGTGCATTAGGAAAAAAAAATGTCGCTGTAGATAAATTTAATGCCTCATTATTATGGGAGCCGGAATCAATTTTGAAGGGCGATGGTACTCCTTATAAAGTATTCACACCTTTTTATAGAAAAGGTTGTTTATTATTTTCTAGTGAACCTAGAAAACCGGTAAAGATTACAAAACACTTAGATATATTTACTCCTGATCAAAGAAATTCAATTAATACTTTAGGTCTTTCTGATGGTAAGAAATGGAATGGCGAATTAATCAAACATTGGGATATAGGAGAAGTAAATGCAACAAATAAGCTAGAAAAATTCATCAAAAATGGTCTTTCTGGGTACAAAAAAAAGAGAGACTTCCCAGCAGGCCAAAATAACTCTATGCTATCTCCACATATTCATTTTGGAGAAATTTCAGTTAATCAAATATGGCATGAGATAAAAAAATATCCTGAAGATAAAGATAGCGATCATTTTCTAAGTGAAGTAGGATGGAGAGAATTTTCATACTATTTGCTTTATCATTTTAGGAATTTGCCTGAGGATAATTTTCAAAAAAAATTTGATAAATTTCCTTGGAAATATGATGAAAAACTATACGATCTTTGGAAAAAAGGTCTAACAGGTTTTCCTATAATCGATGCAGGCATGAGGCAGTTATGGGAAACAGGTTATATACATAATAGAGTGAGGATGATAGTTGCATCATTTTTAGTGAAAAATTTACAAATACACTGGCATTATGGTCGTGATTGGTTTTGGGAGTGTTTAGTAGATGCTGATTTAGCAAGTAATAGTGCAAGTTGGCAATGGGTTGCAGGATCTGGTGCAGATGCTGCTCCATATTTTAGAATTTTTAATCCAGTTCTTCAATCAAAAAAATTTGATCCAAATGGAGAATATATTAGAAAATATGTTCCTGAACTTTCAAAAACTGAAGCAAAATTTATACATTCGCCTTGGGAAAAAGAAAATAATGAATATATTGAACCTATAATTGACCTTAAGAGCTCCAGAGAAAAAGCCTTATTATTCTATAATCAAATTAGTAAAAGTTAGTTATTTTTTTTAGAAATTCTAGTAGCGTGTAATTATCAAAAATTTTCCAGTAATGAAGAGTAAATTCTTGAATAATTTTTAAGATTGTTGAGATTAATAAAATCCAAATAATTTTTGATTTTGAAATATTGATTTTTCTAAACTTTAAAAAAGTAATTCCTAAGAACCAAAATTCGAAGATATTTGGAAAAATCATAAGCAATAACCTTGTACCTGATAACTCAAAAAAAATTAATCCAATTATTCTCATAAAAAATAGAGTGAAACTAATTTTCTTAATTGTATTGTTCCATTTGAGAGAGATTATTAAGAAATAACTCATATAAAATAAGTCTAAAATTTTATCTAATGATTGATAATTACGTACTCCACCAAGGTCTAATGAATTCATGATTATGAGATCGGAGAAATCTATTAATATGACTAGTAATCCACCCATAAAATTAAATTTAAATACTATTGTGGATGCTAAAATACGAAAAAATGCTATTATTAGTTCTTCTAAATTCATACTAATAATATATATGAATAAGTAGAGAATAATAAAGGGCTATTATATGAGAAAATATGAAGTAGATGCAATTAGATCAATAGCTGTAATATTTTTGATAATTTACCATATCATTATTGTATTATCTCCCGAGATTATCGAAATAGGTTTTATATCATTAGATGTGCCTGAAAATGATTCTTCATATTACTTTTTATTAGCATCTCAAGCTTTAAATATTTGGAGAATTCCGATAATTTTTATAGTTGCTGGTATGGGTGCTGCATTTTCATTAAAAAGAAGATCTTTAAATAAATTTTTTACTGATAGGGTTTTGAGGATATCTATGCCGTTACTTTTCGGCTCTTGGTTTATTGTGCCTATTTCGGGGATTATTTTTGAAAGTTTTTATAGAAAAAATACTTTCACTTTATCCGAAAATTTATCAAGGATAATATCGGGTGAACTCTTAAATCCAGGTCATTTATGGTTTTTATGGGCTATACAAGTATATATTTTTTTATTTGGTATATTTCAAATTTTTAAATTATTAAAAAATAATAATTTACCTTTCCAAAAATCAACTGAAAATATCTTGAAAAAAAAGTTTGGTTTATTATTAATTTTTTCCTTACCATTGATGCTANTAAGCGGAATAACTAATACCGAATCTTTTGCAAATCACGTTTGGTTTTTTATTTTTGATAATCTTCATGGATTTTTTCTTGGTTTAGTTTGTTTTTATATGGGTATGCTCTTTGTAANTATTGGGGAATTATTTTGGACTTCAGTTAGAAGTATAAGTTCATTATGCTTATGTTTGGCTATANTACTTTTTATTGTCAGAATGGTTATTGTATTTCCTACGTTTAGTGAAGGTGACTTACTTATACCAAGGATTTTTGTTAATATCCTGACTGCATGTGAAGCATCAAATTGGATATTAGCTACAATAGGATTTACTTCAAGATTTATAAATAAGAAATCAAGATTTCTTACTTACTTTACAATTTCTGTATATCCTGTATATATTATTCATCTTCCTGTACAACAGTTTGTTATTTCAAGAATTGTAAAAATATCCATGCCAGCAACTATTCAATTACTTTTAGGAATATTTTTTACATTAGTAATTTGTTACATGATTTTTGAGATAATAAAAAGAATTAGGTTTNTCAGATTCTTTTTTGGAATGAAGGCATAGCTTTTTTTATTATAAATAATAGAAAATTAACCATATTAATTACTTTTTTTATTTCATTAATCTTTATGTAGATGTAACATTTTTCAAATAATTATCTAATATAAGTAGGTTGAAATGTATCCAAGTGAGATTAGAAAAAAATTATCTTCTGGTAATCCTGTTATTGGTACAGGAATGTTTACTAGAGAATCATTCGTTGCGCAAAGAATTTATCAAACAGGGTGTGATTGGGTTTGGATAGATCAAGAACACTCACCTTATGGAACAGAATCAATAGGTACTATTTGTGTTCAAGGTAGGCAAAATGGTTGTGCACCAATAATACGAGTTCCATACAATAACCCAGGAGATATAAAAAAGGCATATGATATTGGTGCAGTTGGAGTAATGGTACCTCAGATTGACACACCAGATGAAGCTTTGTTAGCAGTAAAATATTCAAAATATCCTCCAATTGGCGAGAGAGGTATTTCGCCTTATTTTGCTAGTTATTTAGAAATTACCTTGGATGAAGTATTAAAGCAGGCTAATGATGAAACCGTGCTTATTCTTCAAATGGAAAGTGTAGAAGCTTATGAAAATATTGATGAAATACTGAATATACCTGGTTATGAGGTTTTATTAGTAGGTCCAACAGACCTTTCTGCTTCATTAGGAATACCTGGAGATATTCACAATTCTAAAGTAGAAAATATAATGATAGATGTTGCTAAAAAAATAAAAAAGACTAATAAACATTTAGCAACAACTTTTACTAATTTAGAGGATTGTGAAAGATGGATTTCTGAGGGATATCAAATGATGAATATAAGCGATCCATTATTACTAGGAACATCATTAGTTAGTAAAAAAATAAAAGAATATAAGAAAATATAAAGATCAGTTTATATAAAAGGAGAGAGAATGTTAGAGAGATTTCATGTTCCAGATAACATAGCAATAAAAATTAAGCCTAAAGATATGCATGCAACGGTTCTCGATATTTTTGTGAAAATGGGTATGTCGCATGATGATGCAAATATAGCTTCAGAAGTTTTGGTATATGCTGATGTAAGAGGAATTGAATCGCATGGTGTTTCAAATATGTTGAGAAGATATGTTGAGGCNTTTAATGAAGGAAACATTAACCCTACGCCTAAGCCGAAAATTATAAGAGATATGCCTGCTGCTGCATTACTTGATTGCGATGATGGTCATGGATTAGTTGTTGGTCCTATGGCTATGAATATGGCTATAGAAAGGGCTAAAAAATATGGAATAGGAACTATCACAGCTCGTAATGGAAAACACTTTGGAGCTGCCGCATTTCATGCTGCAATGGCATTAGAACATGATATGATTGGCCTATCTATGACAACAGGGGGTATGCAGGTAGTTCCAGTTGATGGTTCGAAGCCTATGTTTGGATTGAATCCAATAGCTATTGCCGTTCCGACAAACACTGAGGCTCCATTTATTTTTGATGCTTCTATGAGTTCTGTTGCTGGAAATAAAATAGCATTAGCTCAAAGATTAAATGTACCTGTTGCACCAGGATGGGTGACTGATTCTTCGGGAAATCCAATTCTTGAGGAAAAAGAAGTACCAGATGGATATTTTATGCTTCCTACAGGTGGCTCTAGAGAAAATGGTTCTCATAAAGGTGCTAGTTTAGGTATATGGGTTGAAATTATGTGTGGATTATTAGGTTCTACTGGTGCGGGTCCTAATAGAGAAGGTTCAGTTTCTCATCACTTTATTGCATACAATATTGAAGCATTTGCAGATATAAATAAATTTAAATCAGATATGGATGAATATATGAATGAGATTAAATCAACTCCACCAATTTCGGGTGCTTCTAGAGTATTTTATGCTGGGCTACCAGAGCATGAGGAAGAAATTGAAAGGCGTAAAAATGGTATTCCGTACCATCCAGAAGTAATAGACTGGTTTAAGGATATTACAAATGAATTATCTATAAAATGGAGATTAAATTAAATAATTGAAAGGAAAAGACATTATGGCAAAAAGAATTAATAAAGTAATAGAACTATGGGAGGATAAACAGCCAATTTACCTAACTCATCCTACAGATTTATCTTATGATGCTGGAGTGAAGGATTCTCAGACTTGGGCTGATCTCCTCTTAATAGATTTTGAGCATCACCCTTTTGATATTGTTGGGTTAACAAATTACATGAAAGGATTGAAGGACGGCGGTCCTACTCCTAGTGGGCATCTTACTCCTACAGTAGTAACAACATTACCTTCTAATGCCATATCACCTGAAGAGGTTAGATATAATGCTTGGCAAGCTAGACATGTTCTTTCTGCAGGGGTGCATGGAATCCTTAATACACATGCAAGAACTGCTGAGGCGGTAAAAGCATTTGTTCAGGTTACAAGATATCCCTTTCAAAACTTATCAAGAAATATAATTGGAGAAGGATTAAGAGGGGCAGGGGGGCAAAAACCTGCAAATGATATTTGGGGGCTTTCAACTGCAGAATATGCTCATAGNTGTGATCCATGGCCATTAAATCCTGATGGAGAGCTGATTTTAGGTCTAAAAATAGAAGANAGGCATTGCTTAAATAATGTTGATGATATTGCACAAGTTCCTGGTATTGCGTTTGCAGAGTGGGGTCCCGGAGATATGGGTATGTCTTTTGGTCAACCAGATGCTCATGACCCACCATATCCAGAAATTATGAATGATGCTAGAAATAAAATTCAAAATGCTCTAGAAAAAAATGGTATTAATTTTTATTCTAGTTGGCTTGATGAAAGTCTAAANGATGAACAGAGATTAGACTACATANTAGATGTATTAAACTGTAAAATGACTGGATCTCCTACAAAAGAGTATGCAGAATATGGTAGAAAAAAAACAGGTAGGAAGATGAATTCTTAGTTAGGTCTAGTCTAATTAAAACACTAAAAAATGGAAAATTCATCTAACTCATTAATTTATTTATTGCAAAATAAAGTTTATAGAAAATTGTGGGGAATTGGGTTTGTTCAAGCAATAATGCGCTGGATGGAACTAACTGCCCTAGGAATATTTGTATTTCAGTTAACAGAATCACCATTCTGGGTAGCTATGGTAGGGTTTTCACACATTTTGCCTTTATTTTTATTTGGTTCATTATTGGGACTTTTTTCAGAAAAATATCAAAGNAAAAAAATTATTTTTATCTCTTATTTTATTCTTTCAATAATTAACTTATTATTATTTTTATTAGCAATATTTGAGTTTATTGAACTATGGCATATACTACTTGGAACTTTTTTCTCGGGAATAATATGGGCAGAAGATTTTCCTGTAAGAATGGGTTTGATATCAGATGATATAGATGAGTCATTTTTATCAAAAGCAGTTGGCTTAGATCTCACTACGAGTAATATATGTAGGATTATAGGGCCTTTTATAGCTGGAATATATATGTCATATATAGGCATAGAAGCTGTATATATNTCAGGTGTAATATTTATGTTAGTTGGNTCTNTAATTGGGTATAAATTAAANGAATCTNATAATAGTAATGNAAATACAAATGATAATTTTNGANGTTATTTTTCTAATATTTTAGAAGGCATAAAATACATAAGATCAAGTAATATAATTTTTCCTACATTGATTATCACAGTAGTAATGAATATTTTTGCATTTTCTTATAGAAATATGGTTCCAGTTATTGGAGCTGAAAGTTTATTAATCACTCCTTTTTTAGTAGGTGTTTTAATATCTTTTGAAGGTATAGGTGCTACGATTGCTTCAACTATATTATCTTTAAAATTAAATATTCAATTATCCAATAGATTTTATTTCTTTGGTTGTATCATATTTTTAATAATGATATTTTTATTAGGTATAAATGATAAATTTTTATTAGCAATAATTTTCATGTTATTAGCTGGGATGTCTATGGCAAGTTTTGGGATAACACAGAAGCTAATCATTATTTCCAACTCGGATAAGGCTCACAGAGGAAGAGTATTAGGGGTATTAGCTGCATCAATCGGCACCGCACCTTTAGGGGCTATTCTTTTAGGCTTTACAGCCTCAATATTTAATGCAAATATGGCGTTAGTTATTTTTTCTATTTTAGGCCTTTTACTTTGTTTACTTGTAATTCTTAATTATCGGATGTTTTTATCTACAGATAAATCTGTAAAAAGATAATAAAATATTTATATGAAAAAAAATAAATATTCTCTAATTGCTCTAGATATTGATGGAACAATGGTAGGTGATAACAAAAAACTCTCACAAAGACTAAAAAATGCCATTAAAAAAATCCAACAAATAGGCGCCANCGTTTCTATAGCTACAGGAAGACCATTTAGTTCTGCAAAAAAAATTTCAACTTTGGCAGGTTGTAATGGGCCATTAATATGTTTCCAGGGCGCTATGACCTATGATCTAAGTCAAGAAAAATTACTTAGGTATTTAAAGTTAGATAACAGAATTGTAGTTAAAGCACTTGATTATTTTATTCAAAAAAATATTGAAATCATGCTTTTTTTTGATGATATGATATGTTCAAATAATTTATCTGGATGGTCTAAGAATTACGCTAAAAGAAATGAAATTAAGTTATTAGAATCAAAAGATTTAAATTCGTACAAAGATACAAGCCCTGTAGCAATTATTGGTATTTCTGAACCTGAAACTGTTGCAAATCTTGTTTATGATTTGAATTTAAGATTAAAGGATGATGCGTTAGTTACTCATTCATTGCCAATGCTTTGTGAAATAGAACATTTAAATGCTGGAAAAGATAAGGCTTTACAAGAATTATTAAAGAGTTATAAAATCGATAAATCTAATGTTATAGCTGTAGGCGATGGAAAAGGTGATCAAAGTATGATTATTTGGGCTGGTTTGGGAGTGGGAATAGAAAATGGTCATAAGGATGTTGTTAAGTCATCTGATATTCTGATACCGCCTCCTGAAGAGGAAGGATTAGCTTNTTTTTTAGAAAATCTTTATGAAAATAATCTAAACTTTTAGTTTTATATGATTTAGGAAATTTAATTTATGGTTAAGAAAAAAGACATAATAGTTTTTGGTTCATTAAATATGGATTTAGTTGTAAATACAACTAAATTTCCTAATCTAAGTGAAACAATAGTTTGTGACAAGTTTTANACTNCTCCAGGNGGTAAAGGAGGTAATCAGGCCGTAGCAGCTGCTAGNCTTGCTAGTAAAGAGTATAAAGTAAAATTTATAGGTAGAGTTGGTGAAGATATTTTTGGTAAAGAAATCTTAANAAATTTAGANAGTGAAAATATTGATACTTCATTTGTAAAAATNACAAAGAATATATCAACTGGAATTGCTTCAATTTTTATAATGCCAAATGGAGAAAATTCAGTAAATGCAGTTTATGGCGCTAATTATAAGATAGATAACTCTCAAATAAACGATTTTGAAAAAATTTCTGATGATGCTGGTGTATTATTACTTCAGCAAGAAATCCCAAATAAAACCTTAGACTTGATACTAAAAATGGCCTATAAAAAACGAATACCAGTAATTTTAGATCCAGCACCTTATAAAGAAAATGTAAGTCAAATGTATAAAAATATAAATATTATTACTCCTAATGAGATTGAGGCCTCAAATATAAGTAANACNGAANTTAAGGATATGTTATCTGCAAAAAAAGCAGNGAGATATATAAGAAATCTTGGATGTGATAATGTGATTATAACNTTGGGTTCAAAAGGNGTTTGGGTTGAGACTGAAAATATTTCAGAACATGTGAGCAGTTATGAAGTTANNGCAAAGTCANCNGTTGCAGCAGGAGACGCTTTTAATGGGGCGCTAGGGTATGGGNTTGTAAAAAATAATAATCTTNAAGAATCTATATATTTGGCTATTGCANCATCTTCAATGTGTGTNACTCGNGATGGNGCTCAGAATTCTATGCCAAAAATAGATGAAGTNNTAAAATTTATAAACNNTAACGAAAAATAAACTTATAATTTAGGGGGCTCGCCACTAATATCATTTATTTTATTTATNCCTGCGATTTNCATCAGTTTAATTAGTCCNTTATTTATTTTTGNTGGTAATGTTGGNCCTTGATAAACAAGTGATGTGTAAATNTGNCCAGCTTTTGCTCCGCTAGCTANAACTTTCCAAAGATCGTTAGCTGAAGATATTCCACCGCATGCAATTATATCCGCTGATCCATTATTTATTGCTTGGACTTCCCTGAGCATTTTTAGGGTATATGGAAAAATTGGCTCTCCACTATATCCGCCTTTNCCAATTTGTATACTTTTTGATTCTTTTGGGTGGGTATTTGAAATAATCATCCCTTCTACATTTGAGTTTAAGGAAGTTTCAATCAACCTTATAATTTCTTTTTTATTATCAAAGGAATTATTCCATGGGGGAAACTTAATTATTATTGGTTTTTCTGTATATTTTTTTACTGCATCAATTAGACTTCTAAGTCTTGAAGGTTCTTGGAAAACTTTTAGGCCTGATGTGTTAGGGCTACTAATATTTATCTCAAAAGCAGAGACGAAATCTTTTGACAATTGAATGCATTCTATTATCTCATCTTCAATAGTTCCAGAAACGCTTAAAATAATTCTATTCTTAATACTTTGATACTTATTTAGATTTTTTACTGAATATTCAACACCTTTGCCTGGAAAACCTAAAGCATTAATAATAGCTTTATCTTTAGTGATTCTGATCATTCTTGGTTTTGGGTTNCCTGGCCTAGAAGTTAAGGTTACTGTTCCGCCTGTAACGAAGCCAAAACCTAACTTTATAATATTATTTAATGTGTTACAGTCTTTATCAAACCCAGCAGCTAGAGCTAAAGGAGACGGATAAGAATTACCAAATAATTTTGTCTCTAGCGATTTATTCCCAGCAGCGTTATTGATTGTAAATAAATTCCATATATAAGGTACTCTTAGAGATAGTTCAGTCACTTTATGAGCTAACTCGGGTTCTAGACTAAAAATTAATGGTCTTAGCGTATAGTTATATAAATTCGTTATTTTCTCCTAAATTAATACAATAATAATTTTATGATTATTGTATTATTATATTCAACAAATTATAAACTGATAAGTAATAAAAATGTCTCTAGAATACAAGATTGGTGATTCATTACGCCCTAAGGGGCACGCGATAGTATATTTTATTGATACTGTCGATAGTAAAAAAGTTTCTGCTTCTTACATTATTCTCCTCCCTATAACGGTGGATATTTCCAAGTATGTACCACCTTTTTTGTCTAACCAAGTTGATGGTTTGTCAAGTAAAGATATGTCTTCCTTTTCTTTCCCACCTGCTCCTGAAATTGTTGATTCAGAGGATTGGATTAATGAAACTGCAAAAAAAAGAGATGATGACCTAATTTTTGGAGGATTTCATAATCTTTCAGATGTAACTAACCTTATGAATGAAGTTTCAAAAATTTTAGATATATACTCTGCTTCGTACGATAAAAATCACCTAAAAGATGAAAAAAAAATTATAGAAAACCAATTGGATGATGTAAATGATGTTGTATATAGTATGATGTCTGAGGCTGATTTATTATCNGAATTGACNATCATAATCGGNAGATTTCAGTATCAAGTTTCAGGAAATGATCAAGANGGTATAAAGGAAAGCGAAGCAAAAATTTTATCTATNGGAAAACAGCTTCCANAAAACAGAAATGTNGATTTATTGNTAAANGTTTGTAANAANCCTGGAGAAAAATATATTAATTTAGCACGATTATATCTAGATAGAATTTATGCAATGTATAGAGAAGAATATGAAAAGATAAAAGTGTTAGAGAAAGAAATAATTGATGCAGAAAAAGATCTAAGGTTATCTTGAACATCATATCTAACTTTTTTTCTCATACTTTTGAGTCATTAAAATTTAAGAATTTCAGAATGCTTTGGTTTGGAGTAGTTTTTGGGATGGCTGGGATACAGATGCAGATGGTTATTAGAGGTATTTATGTATATGACATAACAGATAGTGCGTTTCTAACAGGATTTGTTGGAATGGGTTTTGCTCCTAGCTTATTATTTGTTTCAATTTATGGAGGAGTCATAAGTGATAGGTTAGAAAGAAGATTAATTATCCAAATTGCACAAACAACTAATGCTATTTTGGCTGCTTCAATAGGTCTTTTGATTTTTTTTGATTTTATACTATGGTGGAATTTACTAATAGTATCTGTTGTTCAAGGAGCTATGTTCTCAATAATGATGCCTGCAAGGCAGGCTGCTATATCAACATTAGTTGATAAAAAAAGTTTGCCAAATGCATATGCATTAAATGCTATGGCTATGAGTTTGATGGGGCTATTGTCACCAGCTTTGGCTGGTTTTTTGTATGAATGGATAAATCCATATGGAGTTTATTTTGTGATCTCAATAATTTTAATGAGTGCTGTTTTTTTTACATCTTTAGTACCTAAAATGTATCCTAAGCAAATAGAACATAAAAAAGTTTTAAGAGAATTTTATGACGGATTGTCTTACTTGGCTTCAAACAGGATAATATGTATGATATTGCTTTATAGCGTGGTTGTTGCATTGCTAACTATGCCGTTTAGGATGTTAATCCAGGTTTTTGCAAAGGATGTATACGGTGCATTACCCTCTGAAGTCGGTATGCTTATGACTTCTGTAGCGATAGGCGGTATTGTTGGATCTATCCTAATAGCAAACCTTAGGAAAGGAAACCATAGAGGCTTTTTGCTCATAATTGGGGCTGTAGTTTCTGGTTTAGCACTAATCTTAATATCATCTGTGCCTTACTTTATAGCTGGAGTATTTGGCCTAATTGGTATAGGTCTTGGTGAACAAGCTAGGTGGGCTCTTGGACAAAGTTTAGTAATGGAGAATTCGAAGGAAGAATTTAGAGGTAGAATGATGAGCATATTAATGATGACATTTGGATTGATGCCTTTAGGCATGCTACCTTTAGGTTTAGCTATGGGTACCCATGGAGCACAAATACCTGTATTCATTTCTGGTATATTTTTATTGATTTTTTCACTAGTTATATTTATTTTTTCAGGTACTATTAGAAGAATTTCATAAAAAAGAACATTCTATTGTTAAAAAGTTATTTATACAGAACCTTTTCATCTTTATCCGTCCCAGCTTATAGAAATTTATGGCTAGGCCTATTATTTCTTATGGCGGGAATAAGTGTCCAAATTTTAGCAAGAGGTTACTTGACTTGGGATTTATCAAAATCACCAATAGCGGTTGTATTAGTAGGATCTGGATTTGCCCCTCCCATATTACTATTTTCAATTTTTGGTGGTGCAGTAGCTGATAGATTGTCGTTAAGGAAAATTATTCAATATGGGCAACTAGGAGTTGCGTTAATTGCTTTATTTATAGGTTTTTCTATAGCTTTTGAAGTGATAACTATTTATCATCTGGTTGTTTCATCCCTACTACAGGGCACTATTTGGGCCTTTTTAATGCCCGCAAGACAAGCAATTATTCCCGAACTTGTAGATGATGAACACATTACAAATGCTACCGCTCTAAATGCATCCGGTATGTCATTAATGTCATTTTTGGCACCAGGAATCGGAGGTCTAGTATATGGTTATTTTGGTGCGGCTGTAACATACTTTATAATTGCTATCTTTGCGTTTATTGCCTTTTTTATGACGGGCTTTGTGCCTTCAGTGAGGAAAAAAATACCAAAAAAGAATTTTTATAGGGATATAAAAGAAGGTTTTGGATATGTAGCTAAAAATAGAACAGTTCTATATCTTCTAGTTGTAGCATTAAGTACAGCTTTATTGTCTATGCCATATAGAACTTTGTTACCTGTACAAATTGAAGAAGTTTTTAATAAAGAAGTAGAAGCTTTGGGGCTTTTATTAAGTGTAATTGGAGTAGGGGCCCTTATTGGAACACTTTTCATAGCAGGCTTAAGTAAAAAGGATAAGCGGGGTTGGATATTAATTATAACTAGTATTTTATCGGGATTTACAATTATGATATCTGGTATAAATTCATCTTATATATTAGCTGTTATATTAATGCTTTTTTTAGGCTTAGGAGACTCAGGAAGAAGAGCCTTAAACATTTCACTTATTCTTGAAAATACAGATGATGAATATAGAGGGAGGGTTATGGGCTTATACACAATTAATTTTGGTCTTATTCCCTTAGGAGCGATACCATTAGGTTTCATAGCTGATATTTTAGGAATTCAACAGGCTTATTTTATCGCGGGAATTTTATTAATTATTTTTGCTTTAAGTTATACAATATTTACATCTAGAATTAGAAAATTATAAAATGAAAATTAATGTACTTAATGAAAATTTATCATCGAGAATAGCAGCTGGAGAGGTAGTCGAAAGGCCATTCTCTGTAGTAAAAGAATTAGTTGAAAATTCAATTGATGCTAATTCTACCAAAGTTATTATAGAAATTGAAAAAGGTGGATTAGATCTTATAAAGATTACTGATAATGGTGATGGAATACCAAGTTCAGAGTTAGCTATAGCCTTTGAGAGATTTGCAACTTCTAAAATAAATAATTCTTCCGATTTGACATCTATTCAAACCTTAGGTTTTAGAGGGGAAGCACTACCCTCCATAGCTTCTGTTTCCATCGTAAATGCAATTTCAAAAATAAAAAAAGAGACAATGGGTTCTGTTTTTGAGAGCGAATTTTTGAATTTAAAGAAGATAAAAAATATTGCATGTAATCCTGGCACATCTATTTCTGTAATGAAATTATTTAGCAACGTACCAGCTCGTCTAAAATTTATAAAAAGTGCAAGTTCAGAAGTCTTAAAGATTCACAATCTAATTAATTATTTTAGTCTTGTATATCCGCATATAGATTTTCAACTTATAACAGATGGGAAATTAAAACTAGATACTAGTGGNTCAAATGATATTTTAGATATATANAAAATGATTTATGGAATATATTCNAAGAATAATTTACTTCTAATTGANGATGAAAATGAAAATTCTAATTATAAAATTAANGGCTTAATAGGTTCGCCTTCTATATACAAATCAAATAGAAACTACTTAATCATATCTGTTAATGGAAGAATCATAAATTCGAAAAAATTAAATTATGCTGTAGAAAGATCATTTGCTGGACTTTTACCACAGAGAAAATTTCCTATCGGAATAATTAGAATAACAGTTCCTCTAACTGAAGTTGATCCGAATGTACATCCTAATAAAGCGGAGGTTCGTTTCATAAATGAGGATTTTGTTTTTTCAATGATTCAAAAAAATATTAGAAATACAATCAGTTTACGATCTCCTGTAAAAGTAGCTAATCAAAATGAAGAAAATGTGTATGGCATTAAAAAAAATATAAATTTGTTTTCATNNGAAAAATCAGANTTTATTGAAAAAAAATTTCAAGGTTTAGAAGATATTATTTACTCAGAAAAAGAATATTCAAAAACTATGAAAAATACCATTCCTATACTTAGAGTTATTGGGCAATTTTCAAAAAAATATATAGCTTGTGAAGGTCCTAATGGTTTATACATTTTAGATCAACATGCAGCTCATGAAAGAGTAAAATATGAGCAAATATTTAATGACTTATCAAAGGAAAGGCATTTATCTTCACAGCCTTTATTGGATCCTTTGGTTATAGAGGTAAATAATGACACTACAAGTATTTTAAGTGAATATAAAACTCAATTAAGTAATTGTGGTTGGCAGGTTGATGTATTTGGTCCAACATCCTTAGCGATAAGGGAAGTTCCAAGTATAATTATTAAAAATAATATAAGTTTGGTCAATGGAAATATTCAAAGTATATTTCAAAGTTTATTAGATGAAGTTACAGTTTTAACAGGTAGCGATTCTTGGCTTGATAAAATAGTTGCATCTTTATCATGTCATTCAGCCGTAAGAGCAGGACAAACTCTATCGATAGATGAGCAGAAAAATATAATAAAAATGCTTGAAAATTGTGATTCTCCTCAAACATGTCCTCATGGTAGACCAACAGTCATGCAGATTGAAAATGATATGCTTGATTCAGAATTTCTCAGAAAATGATCATAAAATTTTGTTACCTGGAACTTCATGTACAAATGAATAAATAACATTTTTTGAACCGCCACAAACAAACACTTCGTCTAAGTTTTTACCTCCAAATGCTATGTTTGAAGGGCTCCAATCGGGTATATGATATAAATTTTTCATTTTTCCTTTTTGATCAAGGTAGCATATTGATCTTATCCCAGGTAAAGTTTGTAGTATGTCCCCATTTGAATCAATAGCTAGGCCGTCAGGATGTCCTGGATCCCTGAATCTTCTAATCAATTTTTGATCTAATAAATTACCTTCTTCGTCAATTAAGAAAGATACTAATCTATTTGCTCGGCTTTCAGAAACTAAGATATTTTTTTTATTGTTAGATAATTCAATTCCATTTGGATATGCAAGATCATTAGCAAACACTTTTACTTTACCTGTTCCTTGAGCAGCGCTGTATATTGGACTTATAGACGGGTCTGGTAATGGTTTCCTAATAGGGTCAGTGAATAACAAGTTGCCATTAGGCAGAAAGCATAAATCATTTGGGCCTCCTAATCTTGATCCATCGTATTCATCTACAAACACCTCAAATTTATCATTTCTCATTTTCAGAATTGCTTTGTGTCCTGCATCTGCAACAAATAATTCTCCTGATGAATTAAAAGCTAGCCCATTAGGCCTGCCATTTGTTTTGCCTATTGAGGAAACCTTGTTTTTGTTATCAATCATATAAATATTAGACTCATCGGCACTAACTAGATAAAGATTTCCATCGGGGCCAAGTACCGGACCTTCAGGGTTAATAATACCTTCAGTAATAATTTTAAATTCTTTCGGCTTGTTTTCTAAGTTTTTACTCATAATAAAATTGCAAATATTTTTCAAGAAGTTACAATTAATTATAAGCAGAATTTTATATTTTTCAAAAATTCACCAAGAGGATTATATGTCATATATAAAAATATTGTCCAAGAATTTTAAAGTTTATTCTGAAGCAATAAAAATTGAGCATTCTATTTTTGCTCTTCCTTTTGCCTTGCTAACACTTTTTATTGTTTACGAAGGTAATCCAAATTATAATATCTTCTTCTGGATTGTAATTGCAATGGTTTCTATGAGAACATTCGGTATGAGTGCAAACCGCATAATCGATAGAGAAATAGATTCTAGAAACCCAAGGACTAGTAATCGAGCATTGCCAAAAGGTCTAATAAGCATAAATCANATGTTNTTTTTTACAGGNTTCAGTTTGATTTTNTTTTTATTATCAGTTNTTAATTTGCATTCATCTACAATAAAATATTTTCCAATACCTATTGCTGTAATGATTATTTATCCATATCTTAAGAGATTTACATGGTTATCTCATTTCGGCTTAGGAATCGTATATTTAATAGTACCTTCTGCGGTTGAGGTGGCAATAAATGGTAATATTTCATTTGGTGTACTGTGTATAGGTATTGGAGCAATGTTTTGGGTTTCAGGCTTCGATATTCTCTATGCCATTAATGATTTCGAAATTGATATTAAGCAAAATATATATTCTATTCCTGCAAAATTTGGTATAAAAAAATCTTTGAATATTTCAAGAGTATGCCATGCTATTTCAGTTATAATGTTGTTTTTAGCAGGGATAGTATTACAATCAGGCATATTATTTTTTATAGGCGTAATATGCACAAAAATCTTACTAATTTATGAACAATCACTTATTTCTCATAAAAATTTAAAGAAATTGAACATGGCATTTTTTACAATGAATGGAGTGATATCTTTTGTTTTTGGTATTTTTGTAATTTTAGGAGAAGTACTTAATTTATGAGCATATATACCTTAGCTGTNTCTGGCTCTAGTGGTGTTCCTTACACCAGAAGAGTTCTGCAGCAATTACTACTATCCGNGCATGACATAAAAGTTGTGGTGTCTGATGCAGGAAAAAAAGTTCTCGAAGTTGAAGAGGGAATTTTACTCGATAATAAACTAGAAAAAACATATAATACATTGCTTGCTTGGGCAGAGGTTGACAAACCGAAAGGTTCTCTTGAAATATATAATTCCAAAGATGTTTCAGCTCCAATTGCCTCGGGTTCATATCCAGTTACGGCTATGGCTATAGTTCCTTGTTCTGGTGGGACTATTGGAAGAGTAGCAAATGGTATTTCAAATGGCCTCATAGAGAGAGCTGCAGATGTTTGCCTCAAAGAAAGAAAAAGATTGGTCATCGTTCCTAGAGAAATGCCTATTAGCCTTGTACATCTAAAAAATATGACTTTAATCACAGAAGCCGGTGGAATTATCTTACCAGCTTCACCTGGCTTCTATCATAAGCCTAAAAGTATTTCTGATCTGGTTGATACTGTTGCTGGTAGAATATTATCCTTATTGGGATTTGAAAACAAATTATTAAAACCATGGTTAGGCGTAGATAAAGGAGAATAAATAATTGTCTTTTACTGATTTCCAATCTTTCATAAATGAACTTGAAAAACAGGGAGAACTTATTAGGGTTACTGAACCAGTAGATCCAGAGTTAGAAGTTACAGAAATTGCCATACGGGCAGTTAAGCAAGAAAGTCCTGCACTTGTCTTTGAAAATGTTATTGGCTCAAATGTACCGTTAGTAATAAACTCTATGGCTAGTATGAAAAGACTAGAGATTGCTATAGGAAGGCCTCCAGAAGAATTAGGTGAGGAAATATTATCTTTTGTTCAAGATGTTAACCCCCCCAAAATATCATCATTCTGGAAGAATAAAAAAACTTTATGGAGACTTTTAAAAATTAGACCTAAAAAAGTTAGAGGTGCTATTGTCCAGCAAGAGGAAAATAAGTATGATCTTAGTCAAATTCCAGTCTTAAAGTGCTGGCCTGAAGATGGTGGAAGGTTTATAACTCTACCATTAGTAATATCAAAAGATCCCAATGATAACACTATGAATATGGGTATGTATAGGATGCAAGTATATGATTCGCTTACTACAGGAATGCACATGCAAATTCAAAAAGGAGGAGGCTTTCATTATCAAAATGCAGAAAAATTGAATAAACCTTTAGATATGGCTGTAGCTGTAGGAGGGGATCCAAGCCTAATTTTAGCATCTATAATGCCTTTACCTGAAGGTTTAGATGAAGTAGCATTTTCAGGAATAGTTAGAGGTATAAGAACTCCTATAACAAAAGCAAAAACTGTTGACTTGAATGTACCAGCGAATGCAGAATTTATTTTTGAAGGTAGACTCCAGCCTAGAGTTCGAAAATTAGAAGGCCCATTTGGAGATCATTTTGGTCACTACTCACAGGCTGACGACCATCCTGTTTTTGAAATTACTAGCATTACTTCCAGAAAAAATCCTGTATATCCAGCAACTGTTGTTGGTAAACCACCTCAGGAAGATAAATTTCTAGGAGATGCAGCGCAATTGGCATTAACCCCTCTTATTAAAATAATTAGAAAAGATGTTGTTGATATGTGGGCTTACTATGAAGCTGGTTTTCATAATTTATTAGTAGTATCAGTAGATAACAGATATGAACAAGAACCATTAAAGACAGCATTAGGATTGTTAGGTGAAGGTCAATTATCATTAACTAAAACGCTTATACTTGTAGACCATGATGTTAATCCAAAAAATTACAAAGAAGTATTGCAATCTATTAGGTTAAACTTTAATCCTCAATCTGGCTTTCATTTATTATCCAAAACCGCAGCTGATACTTTAGATTTTACAAGTGGAACTATAAATAGAGGCTCGAAAATGATTTTAGATGCAACCACGAGAAAAAATGTTGAAAATAAAGTTAGTGCTATTCCTATACCCGGTAATCTAAATGAAATTATTCCTGATGTATATTCTCATAGGTTTATTTCAAACACTTTGCTTGTTCTACAAACAAAAAATAATGGTAGAAATACTCTAATTTCCGCACTAGAAAATCCATTATTAAGTAAAATTAAATTAATTGTGGTAGTTTCAAATGATGTTGATATTCATGATGACGAGAATCTTATTTGGGGAATATTTACCCGTTTTGATGCAGTAAGAGATGTAATGTTTTCAGATTCGAAATTTGTGAACATAGCGCCAGTTTATTCTGGAGTAATGGGAATTGATGCAACGTGGAAAGAAGGCTACCAAAAGCCACTAGTTATGAGTGAAGATATTATTAAGAAAGTAGATAAAAATTGGCATCTATATACAAAGTAGCTCAACCAAATTTATCAATAGAAATTAACATTACTGACAAAAATTTATTTGATGTGTGGGATAAGGTTCAAAATCAGGAAAGATTGACTATGTCAGATGGAATCAAACTTTTTGAATCAGATGATTTATCAGCAGTAGGCAGAATTGCAGATTTTGCAAAAAAAAGAGTTACTGGTGATAAGGTTTATTTTGTACTTAATAGACAACTTAATCCAACGAATATATGTGTATTAAGTTGTAAGTTTTGTGATTTTGCAAAAAAACCCGGTGAAGATGGCGCTTATGCTATGAATATGGAAGAAATACTTGATCATGTTGATGATGAAATTCATGAAATACATATTGTAGGGGGACATCACCCTAAATGGCCTTTTGAATATTATGTTGATATGGTAAGAGAAATACACAAAAAAAACCCCAAGGTGCAAATAAAGGGTTTTACTGCATCTGAAATTGACTATTTCCAAAGAAGATGGAAAGTTCCTCCGGAAGAATCTCTAGCTATATTGAAAGAAGCAGGATTGCAATCTATGCCTGGTGGAGGAGCTGAAGTATTTTCATCCAGAGTACATAAAATGTTGTTACCCGGAAAAGCAAATGCCGATAGATGGGCAGATATACACAAAATAGCTCATAATATGGGCATCCCTACAAACTGCACACTTTTATACGGTCATGTTGAAAAATATGAAGAAAGAATTGATCACTTAATCAGGTTACGAGAGATTCAGGATGAAACTGGTGGATTTTTAGCATTTATACCATTGGAATATCAAATTGGTATGACAAAACTTCGCCCTAGACACACGCCACCTATGGATGATTTGAAAATGATTTCAGTAGCAAGACTGATGCTTGACAACATTAAGTATGTAAAGGCTTACTGGGTAATGCTAGGAGAAGCCACGGCAAGTATTGGGTTAAACTTTGGTGCTAATGATTTAGATGGCACTATAGGAAAAGAAAGAATAGCTCACGCAGCTTTGGCGGAATCTCCTGCGGGCGTAGCAAAAGCAAAAATGGTTTCATCAATTAAAGAAGCTAGAAGAATACCAGTCGAAAGAGATGCGCTATACAATGAAATCAAGGTATATGAATAGTTCTAGCAGTCAAATTAAATTGGGGCATATGACCTATATTAATTCTGCTGTTTTTTATTCTAACCTACCTAAAAGTAAGTATACTCTCCATCCATATACGCCTAGAGAAATGGCAAAATCTATTGAAGAAAATAGAATTTTTGCAGGTCCTATACCTTATGCAGAAATTATTAGATTAGGAAAAAAAATAACTCCTTTATCAAATATTGGTGTCGCGTGTAAAAATGATGCTAAAAGTGTTTTTGTTTTTTCTAATATTAGTATTTCTAAGCTAAAAATAAAAAAGAAAAAAATAATTATCGCAGTAACTTCACATTCAGCCACTTCCGTTCAACTCTTAAGAATACTCTTAAGAGATTATTGGTCATTAGAAAATTATGAGTTTGTTAAAGAAGATTCTTACCATGACATATGTTTAGTTATTGGAGATCCAGCAATAAAGGTTAAAAAATCTGGTTCCTATAAAATTGTTTATGATCTAGCATCAATTTGGAAAGAATTGACAGGGTTACCTTTTGTTTTTGCTGAATGGGTTTCAAATCAAAGTTCACTACAAGAATCAAATATTCTTTCAGAAAATATAAAAAATAGTATAGAATTAAGTAATAAGAATTTAGAAAAGTTAGCTCATAAATTTTCTGGTCATTATTTTGATGAAAATGAGATAGTTAATTATATTAATAATTTTACTTATATACTTGATGATGAATGTAGAAAAGGCCAGTTAGAATTTAAGAAAAGGTTAGAAACTTTAAATACATGGCATTCTTTGTATTAGGGAATAAAATATGCTAAGTAAAATTACAAAAAAAATATTTAACTCCGAAAGAATAAGCATAGAAGAAGGAATTTGGCTTCTTAAGGAATCAGAGCTATTAGATTTAATACCACTTGCTAATTTTTGGAGAGCTAAACACAACCCTAACAATAATGTTACATATGTAGTAGATACTAATCTAAATTATACAAACATTTGTGATGCATATTGCTCTTTTTGTGCATTCTATCGTACTGATGAGAATGATCCCTCTGCATACACATACACTGTTGACCAAATTATGGATAAAATTGCAAGGGCAGAAAAAAATGGTGTGAGGACTGTGCTAATGCAAGGTGGCTTAAATAGTAATATACCATTTGATTATTATACTGAAATGGTAAAAGAGACAAAAAAACGATTTCCTAATGTAACACCTCACTTTTGGTCAGCCCCAGAAATTATAAGAATGTCTGAGGTGGGAGAAATGTCATACAAGGAAGTTTTCAAAGCACTGTGGAGCGCAGGGCAGAGGTCTATGCCTGGTGGAGGATCAGAAATTTTATCAAATGAAGTAAAGTCTGAAATATCAAGATTTCAGCCTAAAAACACTATTGATCAGTGGACTGAAGTTCATAGAGCAGCACATAGTGTAGGGTTTAAGACTACTGCAACAATGATGTATGGTCATGTAGAAAAAATGCATCATGTCATAGAATCTTTAGATCATATAAGATTAGTGCAAGATGATGCTATTCAAAATGGAAATAATGGCGGTTTTACTGCATTTATTCCATGGTCATACAAGAAGGATAATACAGCATTAGCAAAAAAAGTATCACAAGAATCTGGACCAAATGAGTATCTTAGGATTATAGCTGTTTCTAGAATTATGCTTGATAATATTCCTCACATACAGGCATCTTGGTTTTCAGAAGGGAAAAAAACTGGCCAAATTGCATTGAGATTTGGTGCAGATGATTTTGGGGGTACATTATTTGATGAAAACGTAATGTTAGCTGCTGGTTTTTATAATAGAACAACTGAAGATGAAATAAAAGACATGATTTCTGAAGCTGGTTTTAATCCAACAGAAAGATTAACCAACTATGAAATTATTCCTAAGAAAGAACCAGAGAATGTCATCAGATAAAAAATTAATTTTTGCTCATAGTCCAGACTCGGATGATGCATTTATGTATTATGGTATTGCAAAGGGAAAATTTGGTATTTCGGGCTACTCAATTGATCATTACATGGCAGATATTGAAACATTAAATTCAATTTCTGAAAAAAATATTTATCAAGTCACTGCAATTTCTGCATCAAAATATCCTTCAGTATCTGATAAATACAGAATTATGTCATGTGGCTCTTCTATGGGAAGAAACTATGGCCCTGTAGTAGTTACGACAAAACCTAATTCTGTTCTAAATGAATTTGAAGGGTCAAAGATAGCTGTTCCGGGTAAAGATACAACATCTTGGGCATTATTTAGAATTTTTTCTAAAATAAACTGTACACCATTATTTGTTGATTTTGATGATGTAGAAAAAACAGTAAAAAGTGGTGAAGCACAACTTGGGATTTTACTTCATGAAGGACAAATCTTATATGAAAAAAGGGGTTTTAATTTATTATTAAATCTTGGTGAGTCTTGGTACGAAGAAACGGGCTTACCGTTGCCTTTAGGTTTAGATGTAGTATCTAGGCGTTTAGATGAAAAATTATCTAAAGAAATAGCAAATGTTTCACTAGCAAGTATTAAATATGCTTTAGCAAATATTGATGATGCAATCGAATATTCAAGAGAAATTTCTTCTTTAGACGAAAGTAATGAAAATATCAAAAAATTTATTAATATGTATGTAAATGAAGACACAATTGATATGGGAGAGCAGGGTAGAAAAGCATTATCAAAGTTGTACGAACTTTCATTAGAAAATAATATTATAGGCACTATGCCAAAAATAGATATTATTCAGGCAGATAATGCCTAGCAGGCAATATGGTGATGAGCATCCACCGTACTGCACTTGTATAAATTGTAAGATTATTTATACTGGTAATTATAAGGCAAAGGACAGTGGTATTTTCAATATTTCGCTGACTAGAAAAGAATGCCCCATTACAATATACTTGGCTCTAATAAATATTATAGTTTTATTTATAGATTTATTATTTAATGGAAAAATAATAGATATTGGCGCTAAATCAAGTTATCAGATAATAAACGGTGAATATTGGAGACTAATAACTCCTATTTTTTTACATGCTGATATTTTTCATCTGATTACAAATTTATTTGGTATTTTAGTTTTTGGTTCTATAATTGAGAAAAAACTAGGGTCAACTAAATTTATTATTATCTATCTTATAGCAGGAATTTATGGTAATGCTTTTAGTTTTTACTTTAGTCCTTATCTCGGAGTAGGCTCAAGTGGAGCTGTATTTGGGATACTTACCTCATTACTAATATATTTTTATTTTAATAAAAATATATTAGGTAGTATTGCTAGAGAATATTTAATATCAATAATTACGATTATATCTATTTCGTTGATTTTTGGGTTTATTTCATCAGGGATTGATAATGCTGCACATTTAGGAGGAATACTATCTGGGCTTATTATCTCGCTAATATTAATACCAAAAACTAATAATGAAATTTTTACATATGATTCTTTTAATAGAGTCTTGATACCAAGTAGAATAATTCATAAATTAATAACAAACATTTATACGAAAATTACTTTATCATTGCTTATTGCGGTAATTTTTATAATTATGGTTGCATACAGGGTTAATTCGGGATATTAGACATAGAAGGTTTTTTAGTGTAAAATGATACTATGTCTCAAAATTTATTAGATATTCAATTATATAATGCTGGTTATACTCTCACTAAGCCTAGAAAGATTATAACCAAAAAAATTCTTGATTTAACTTCAAATCATATGGACGGAGATTTATGTTGCGAAACAGAAGAGGTAAATCATTCACATAGTTTTGCATCAGAAGATCTTGTTAATTCTGCTCCTGATATTGGCAGAGCAACAATTTTTAGAATTCTAAAAAATTTATCAGATATAGGTTCAATATGTAAAATTGATAATGACGGCTCAGTTTTGTATACCAGATCTTTATCTGATGGGATGCATCATCATCATCTTCTTTGTGTAAGGTGTGGCTGTGTTTCAGATAGGCATTTCCCAGCTTTTGAAAAAATTATGAAAAATATAAGTTCTTCAGAGGATTGGAATTTAATTTCACACCAACTAGTTATTTATATGGAGTGCTTAAATTGTATAAAAAAATAAAAGATATTCGGTCTCAAATTTCATTGTCATTATTATTGATAATTTTCTCAATATTCCTGGCATGTTCTTCAGGAGATGTTGTTAATGATGAAAAAGAAATTGGAACCCTAAAAATAACAACTTCTAGTCCTTTAATAACTGACTGGATAAAAAATATTGATGGCGATAATAATAATGAAATATCTAATCTCATACCTTATGATTCAGATGGGCATCATTATCAATTTACACCAAAAGATTTTACAAAAATATCTGAATCTGATGTTTTTTTCCTAATAGGGGAAGGGTACGAAAGTTCTTCTCTAATCAAATTTATCGAAGAGAATAACATAAATCATGTAGAATTACTTTCACATGTTAGTCCTATGGCTTTTGAAGAAGATGGCCATGATGACCATGCTGATCACGGACATGAAGATAAACATGATGACCATGCTGATCACGGACATGAAGATAAACATGATGACCATGCTGATCACGGTGATGAAGATAAACATGATGACCATGCTGATCACGG
>PASL01000009.1 GCA_002712125.1 Chloroflexota bacterium
GTACAAATAGGACCAAGTGGATTATGAGGCATTAGGTCAATATAGTGAGCTTCAGCCCAGCCTGCAACCTTCATAGATTCTGTAAAACCTCCAACATTACATATATCAACTCTTGCGTAATTTGTTATACCTCTTTCTATGTATGGTAAAAACTGCCATTTTGATGCAAATTCTTCTCCGATTGCAAAAGGTACATCTGTAAGCGTGCGTAAAACTTCGTATGCCTCAGGGGTTTCATCTCTGATGGGTTCTTCAATAAAATCTAAGGTGTGTGATGGCATCATTTGACAAAAAGATGCCGTTTCCGCAACATTTAGTCTATGATGATAATCAACACCAATTATTGCTTGATTTCCAAGCTGTTTTCTTGCTTCTATAAACCATTCAGCTGAATTGGCAATTGATACCCTTGGTTCAAATAACCCTCCACTTTGTATGTCCATGTTGTCATAAGAGAGCCTAAATGCATTAATTCCCATTTCCATAAATTCTTTTGCTTGATCAATCATCTCTTGCCCATAAGGACCTGCTGTTGTTGCAAACACTGGTACCTTATTTCTATGCTTTCCTCCAAGCAATTCGTAAACAGGTACACCTAATTTTTTTCCAACAATATCATATAGAGCTATATCTATTGCAGAGATTGCAGCAGTTAAAGTTCTTCCACCCTCAAAGTATTGGCTTCTATACATTTCTTGCCAAAGTGCTCCTCTGCTCATAGGATCTTTTCCTATCAGAAATTCTCTATAGTGTTCTATTATTCCTTTTACTCCAAGTTCCCTACCAGAAAAACCAGATTCACCCCAGCCGTATATGCCTTCATCTGTTTCTATTTTTACCAGCATTTGATTCCTTCTACCGACCCATACAGCAAAGGGCTTTACTTCTGTTATTTTCATTATATTATCTCCTAAATTTATTTTTATTTACCAGTTTGTATGTGATCCATCTCTTCTAGTTAAATGAGGCATTTCCGAGTGCCTGAAGGGCTCAGTTAATGATGATTCATCTACCTCTACACCTAGCCCAGGTTTATCAAGTGGTATTACTTTTCCTGGGACAATTTCAGCTTGAACAGGGAATACTTCTTTTGAATAAAATCCATTATCTTCTCCAGAAGATTCTCTTATTTCAAGCCATGAAAAATTAGGTGTTGCCATTGCTACATGGGCTGTAGCAGCAACACATATTGGACCAAGTGGATTATGAGGCATAAGATCTATATAATGAGCTTCAGCCCAACCTGCAACTTTCATTGATTCAGTTATTCCACCAACATTACATACATCAATTCTTACATAATTTGTTATTCCTCTTTCAATATATGGTACAAATTGCCATTTTGAAGCAAATTCTTCTCCTATTGCAAATGGAATATTAGTCAATTTTCTAAGAACTTCATATGCTTCAGGTGTCTCATCTCTTATTGGTTCTTCGAGAAAATCAAGTGTATGGGCTGGCATCATCTGACAAAATGACGCCGCCTCCGCAACACTAAGTCTATGATGAAGATCTATACCTATAGTAGGAAGATTTCCAACAGCTTCTCTGACTTTTATAAGACCTTCAGCAACTTGAGCAATATGTTCTCTGGGTTCATAAATATTTTCTTTTTCTNNGNCATANNNCTCTGTNAATNCTAAAGCAATTAAATCCTTCNGAAATTATTTTTTTTGCAACCTGTACCATTTCTTCAGGTGAGGATCCTCCGCCAGATGCAAAAGTTGGCACCCAATTTCTATGCTTTCCTCCAAGTAATTCGTAAACAGGCACACCTAATTTTTTCCCTGCTATGTCATATAATGCCATATCTATTGCCGATATAGCACCAGTTAATGTTCTCCCGCCTTCAAAATACTGACTTCTGTACATTTCTTGCCACAAAGCACCTCTTTTCATAGGATCTTTTCCAATAAGAAATTCTCTGTAATGTTCAACTATTCCTTTTACACCAAGNTCTCTACTAGATAAACCTGATTCACCCCATCCGTAAATTCCTTCATCTGTTTCTACCTTTACAAGCATTTGGTTTCGAGTTCCTACCCAGACAGGGAAAGGTTTAATATCGGTTATTTTCATTTTATTTCTTTCATTTTATTTCTTCCATTAATATTTTCAGTAATATTATTTATGGTCAATATATATATAGATAATATACATAGAGATTATATAATTTCTTACAAAAAGNCTATATAATGCTTGGAATTATATAAATAATTTTAATAAAAAAGGATAGTTTAAATGGCAGATAAAAGAATAATTCACGGTGATGAAATAAAAAGGCCGTCAAAAAATATTATTGATAAATTTAAAGATATAGGCTCTGCTTCTGTCGCAGGAAAACTATCCCATGGATTTGGTATCAAAGATCCTTTTATTCAAGGCCCAAGAACTTTTACTCCTGGTAAGAGAGTTGTCGGCCCCGCTTTGACTCTACAATTTATGCCAAAGAGAGAAGATGTGTATCCTGAAGGTGAGTATGTTGAACCGGAAAAACAATTACACAGGCATGCTTTGTATCACACTAAACCTGGNGATATAATTGTAGTTGACGCTAGAGGCAGTATGAAAAGTGGAGTTTTTGGTAATATGATGCTTACTTATTTTTATGGGGCAGGAGGACTGGGAGCAATAATTGATGGTTGTATTAGAGATTTTGGAGAGAGTAAAGATATTGGTTTGGGTTTATGGTTGAAAGGTGTTACTCCTAATTATCATACTCAGACAGAAATTTTCCCATTTGCTGTAAATGTACCAATTGCTTGTGGGGATACTTTTGTNGCGCCTGGAGATTTAATTGTTGCAGATGATGATGGTGCTGCTGTCATTCCTCAGCAACATATTGAAGAATTTGCTGGGTCTATAGGGGAATATCATGAATGGGAAGAATTTAGTAGATTGCAGCTAGAAAAAGGCGGAGATTTACGTCGATATTATCCTCTATCAGATGAGGCTCGCCCAGAGTATGAAGAATGGAAGAAAAAAAATAGTAAGAATTAAGTAGTAACTTTTATGAAGTGCAATAAGTGTAATAAAACTAATAATAGTGATAATAATTTTTGTACTTATTGCGGGAATCAGATAAAAAAAGAAAATCTAACTCTTGAGGAACTAAATGTTCAATATAGAAATATTAAGGAAGACTTAAGAGAGCTGAAAGAACAAATTACTACTATAAGTGGTTCTAAATCAATAAATAAATATCCTAATTCTATTGTTTCGACCATGNATAATCGANAAAAAAGTTTTCGATTACCCAATATAGAGCAGTATTTAGGTGGAAATTGGTTAGTNCGAATAGGGATTTTTGCTTTAATTTTAGGTGTTGGTTTTTTNCTTCAGCATGCCTTTTCAAATAATTGGATAAATCATCAAAGCCAAATAGCTACAGGTATATTAATATCCTNTGTTCTTATATTTTTTGGAGATTTTTTTNCAAAAAGATATCCAATATATTCTTTTGCTTTATCAGGNGGAGGAGTTGCAGTACTATATCTCACGATATTTATTGGTTCTACTGTTTATGAAATAATAAACTCTCCATACATTTCAATGTTGATGCTTGTTTTAACTAGTGCGATTTCTGTAAGATTATCTTTTCTTAGAAGCTCCCAAACACTTGCTGTACTTGGATTGATAGGGGCTTTGCTAGCACCATTACTAATCTATGACAGTCAAATATTAAGCGAAGTTTCGGGAATAACTTTTTCAGAACCAGAGGATAGCAATTTGTTAGTTTATTATCTTTTTGTTATTAGTTTATCTGTTTTAGTTATCTCATTTTTTAAGGACTGGAGATTTTTTAGAATTTTGTCAATTTTAGGTTCATATCAATTATTAGGAACATGGAATGAATTATATAAAGATAATATTTCAATGATAAATTCGTTTAGCTTTCTTACTGTAAATTTCTTTATNCACTTCTTAATTACTATTGGCTATTTTATTAGAAAAAACGTTATACCAAAAATTTGGGAATATTCTACAATTTCTCTTAATCCATTAATTTACTTACTCATTACTAATAATTTATTAAAAACAGATAATAGTTCTTGGTTAGGAATTATTATACTTTGTATNGGNTTGTTATATTTTATTTTTGCATATNCATCNTATATTCGTTCTCATTATGAGATTACTCTCTCATCTATGCTTANAGGGGTAGGACTNATCTGTATTTTTTCTGCTATTCCAGTCCAATTATCAGGATCTATCGTAACAATATTATTCTCAATACAGGCTCTGGNTTTACTTTGGCTTTCAATTAGATTGAAGTCGTGGGAATTACAAACCTTTTCTTTTAGTATATTTTTAGTTGTTATTTTTAGGTTGTTATTTNTTGATTTTTCAAATTTCGAATTAGGCGACTATCAGATNATATTTAATGAAAGATTTCTTGTGTTTTTTGTTGTGATTTTATGTCTTATAATTAGTTCATATTTTTATTATTTAGAAATAAATAAATTTCAATTATACTCAAAAAATATATTTTTTAAATTTACTGAAAAAAATATCCAAACACTTAAGACTAATTTATCAATAAAAAATTTATTTATACTTTCATTAATATTTACTAATTTTCTAATAGTTTGGTCTATTAGTTTTGAAATAACATCAGTATTTGATAGTAATATTTTTGAATTAGATAGTGATACTAAATCNTATGCTAAAGGGTTAGGTTTGACGATTTTTTGGGGGATGTATGCTAGCATTTTACTCGTTATTGGTATTTCTAAAAGATCTTATCAAATTAGGTCTGCGGCGATTTTTTTGCTCGGAATACCAGTAGTAAAACTTTTNATTTATGACACATTTAATTTAGAACAAATTTATAGAATTATTTCATATGTATTTTTGGGAATTTTATTGATTATTGGAGGTTTTATATACCAGAAATATGAAGATAGAATCAAGGAATTTATTTTAAAGGATTAGTAATAATGAACTGTTCTAGTTGCGGAATTCTATTAAAGGAAAATCTTTCTTTTTGTGGTAGGTGTGGCAATAAGGTATTGAAATCATATACCAAAAATATTAGTTATAAAAAAAATAGATATATAGANAAAAATGATGGTTTCAAGAGAGGTTTAATCAAAGTCATAAAATTAGATTTCATAGCCTTAGTGATTTTTATTATTGATCAATTTGTTTTATATGAATTTTTAGATTTAGGTGGGCCAATATCTTTTATTGCAATAATTTCAATTTTATTAGTTCCATTTATTTTTCTATTAATTTATAGAGGACAAAGATTAGGGGTTTTCATTGCATGGCTAGTTACTATATTTTTTGTGATTCCAGGTTTTATGGCCATAGGCATGATTGCTGATAATTTAAGAGGACCAGATAATGAATTTTATGAACCTTCAGATTTATCAGAGAAATACTCAGAAATCTAAAAGTTTTTTTGCCATCAATTTAAAACTAAAATTGGTACCCCTGGCGTGAATCGAACACGCGACACATGGTTTAGGAAACCATTGCTCTATCCACTGAGCTACAGGGGCATACTATTACTTAATGATACAAAATAACTTAAATTAAAAAATTTTCTATTTTATCTATTTACATACTTTTTTGTTTTAAGTATCATTATTCTCAATAAATAATTCTTGGGTGCTCATTAGAGAGAATAGGGAAGATGGTGAAATTCCATCACGGTCGCGCCACTGTAATTGATGATTCATAAGTCAGGAGACCTGCCAAAGTTTTTTTTATCTATCTCTTCGCGATAAAAGGGTAATAGATTATTGTATTTTTCTTTGCCTTCTTTTTTAAAGAGTAAGGTATTGTAATGAAAAATATAGTAATTAAAAATCAGAAATATCATATATTATTAGTATACTGTTCTGCTTTCCTCTTTTTATCTATTGTTGTTTCATTTATATCTTTATCATCAGGTTACATAAATATTCCTGTAATGGAAATAATTAGAATTCTTTTTCAATCTAACTCGGCTACTTTAGTAAATGATTCGATAGTATGGGACATTAGGCTTCCAAGAATATTACTTTCTTTTTTTGTAGGTATAGCTTTATCAATTTCAGGAGTTGTCATGCAAGGATTATTCCGAAATCCTCTTGCTGATCCATCTATTTTGGGAGTCTCTGCAGGAGCAGCTCTTGGAGCAGTTATTCCAATATCTCTTGCGATTCATACTAGCAGTATATTGATTATTCCGATATTTTCATTATTAGGTGGTCTAATGGCTGCATTTACTGTTTTTACAATATACGTTGTTATATCAAAAAAATCTAACTCTATATTACTCTTATCAGGTATAGCTATTGGAGCATTTTTAAATGCTCTTATCACTTTATCGGTTTATTTAAGTGATAGTCCTTTTCAAATGAGAGCAATATTTTATTGGTTGATTGGTGGTTTTGAATCTACCAGATGGGAACATATATATATATCTATACCTTTGATTATTTTGTCATTATTATTCTTAATGTATCGCTCAAAGGAAATCAACTTGATAATGATTAGCGATGAATACGCATCATCAGTTGGTGTGCAAAAAAATAAAATAATCATGTCGTCATTATTTTTTGCGACATTAGCAACATCTGCAGCTGTTTCTGTCAGTGGAATATTAGCATTTGTTGGGTTGATAGTACCTCACGTAATTAGATTATTTATCGGTAACGACAATAGACTTCTTTTGCCTATTGCAGGTTTAGCGGGAGGATTNTTTGTACTTAGTATGGATTTTATAGTTAGAATATTTTTTGCTTCTTCTGAGTTAAGGGTTGGAGTAATAATGAGTCTAATTGGTGGACCGTTTTTTATGTTTTTATTAATCAAAAATAATTTCTTAAGGAGGAATTTTTCATGAAAAAAATTAAGTTTATTTTTATTGCGCTGTTTGTTTTTGCATTTGCGTGTGCAGGAANTGATGACAATAATCAAATACCTAAATCACCATCTACGCCGCTACCAGCTCAACCAGCAATGCAGGCCATGCCTGCGTCTCCAGCTAGTACAGCAGTTCCAATTAAAAGTTATGAGGAACATTTATCAAAGATTAGCTATATNTCAGANCCTAAAAATATTTCATGGCCAAGAGCCTTAGAAATTAATGATAAATATATTTATATAGAAGAAAAACCAAACAGAATNGCAACGATTTCCTTAGGGCATGATGAGATTTTGTTCGGTATAACGGATAAGAGCCAAATAATCTCAACAACAAGTTTTGCCCAGGATCCGAATAGTAATATTTATTCTGAAGCTCAAGGGTTGCCTATGATTAGCAACGATCCTGAAAATATTATTTCTATGAATCCTGATTTAATTTTTGCTGATCCCTATGCATCTATAGATCTTATTGATGCCCTTGAAGATTTTGGAATAATAGTTATTCAAACACAATTAAGCAATACTATTGAAGGTAGATATAATGATCTTTGGCTAATGGCATATGCAACTGGAAATCTTAAAAATGCAGAAATCCTCTCTAAGGATATTGAAAATAAGATAAATATATTATCTTCAGTATCTGAAGAGTCTAATTCAAATAAANAAGTGTTAGCGCTCTCATGGTGGGATGCTTACTGGACAGCCGGAGTTGGTTCCACTGAAGATTCTATAATCACCTTAGCAGGAGGAATAAATGCTGCTTCAGAGGCAGGAATCCAGTCCAATACTACTATAGATAAAGAGCAAATAATATCTATGAATCCAGATATTATTGTTATTACTCAATCACCTGAATGGGGAGGGAAAGATTTTTATGATCAATTGATAAATGATAATTCATTANTTTCAATTTCAGCGATTCAAAACCAAGATGTATATCTTGTTAATCAGAATTGGTGGACTACTTTGTCTTATTGGAATATTAAGGGGTCAGAAGAATTAGCAATAATCATCCATGAAAAGGAACAAATTGAGAATTTTGGAGATTTCTAAGATTGATTAAAGTTAAGAACTTATGTTTTGCATACAGAGAAGAATTAGTAATAGATAATATAACCACAAATTTACTATCAAATTCTAATTCTATAGGTATATTAGGTCCAAACGGGTCAGGCAAAACCACGTTCTTGAAAATCATTTCAGGACTAGTTAAAAAAAANCGGGGAGAAATATTTATAAACAGNACTAACATNATAAATTTTTCTCCTCGTGAACTTGCAAAAATATTTGCAGTAGTCTCTCAAGATTATGAGCCTACATATGGGTTTTCTGTTGAAGAAATAATTGAAATGGGTAGATATCCATACATGTCTTTTTGGGGATTTCAAACTAAAAATGATAGAAAAATTATTAATCAGACAATAGAATTACTAAATCTCGAATCGCTTAGAAAAAATAAGACAGATGATTTATCATCTGGCGAAAAACAAAAGGTAAGATTCGCTAGAGCTTTAGTTCAAGAGCCTGAGTATCTATTACTTGATGAACCTACCTCTAATTTAGATTTATCGAATAAATTATTGGTGACGCAAATATTAAGCGAAATTAAAGAATTTGGGACAAATATAATTATTACATCTCATGATATAGATTTTATTAGATANAACACATCAGAATGTGTTATGTTGTCGTCTGGTTCAATAATATACTCAGGTTTATCTAAGAATGTTATAAATAAAAAGAATATTAAAGAACTGTTCAAACTTGATACATTACCGAATTGGGTAATATAAAAAATATTATCTAATTTATTCATTATTAATAAAATAAGATAGATAATTTATTAATAACAAACTATAATTGCTTAGGAGAATTTAAAACGTAGGGAGAATGTTTAAATGATTAATAACATAAACGTAGTTTCATCTATTAATAGTTCCAGTGAAAAAAATAATATTGTAAATTTACCTAATTATGATAAAGAAATGCTGGAAGATATNGGATTTATGACCACTATGACTTTTGTAATGATGTGTAATTATCATCAGACAGGTCATTTTGGNGGGCCTACAGCTTATACTCCCTATGTNGTNGCTTCGCATCTAGCAGGGCCTGAAAATGGCGGAATGACTTNTGACTANAGAAATCCTAAGCANCCATTTGCAGATAAATTTNTGCTAGCAGGTGGNCATAATGCNCCAGCAACATATGCTTTATGGATGATTATGGGAGAATCACTAATTAGAGAATANGATAGTACAAANGATGAAAAATATAAAATAGATCCAAAAACATCAATGTTATCAATAGATTCNCTTGGTTTCAGAAGAGGNGCAGGNGCTCTATCAACTATTNTAGAAGATAATAATATTGCGGANCATCCTTCCATGGCTCAAGCAAAAATTAGGGGTATAAAAGCTCTTTCAGGGCATTCTGAATCGACAGACTTGACTAATGATGTTAATGGTGGCCCTTCAGGAATAGGAATTGCTACTGCGGCAGGTAAGGCTGCATTTTGGGATATGATGGGTGCTGATCCGTCATTAAAAATTATTGCTATTGAGGGGGAATTTGCTTTAACTTCTGGACATTCACAAGAATTTAAAACACAAGCGGTAGCTCAACGAGTTGGTAAAAGGCTTAGAGTATTAATGTCTTATAACAATGCGGGAATTGATGATGAGCTCATAGGAAGCATAATTAAAGAAGATACTTACAATATAGAAGAACAGTGGTCTTCATACGGATGGAATGTTCTTAAGTTAGACGATGCCACTGATTACGATCAAGTAGTTGCATCCTTGAAAGTAATGGAAGACTGGGACAGTTCTGATCGTAGACCAATGATTGTTATTGGAAAAACATTAAAAGGGTATTGGCCAGGTGCAGTCGACGGAAAACTCCCTGGCGATGTAACTCAGGTAAAAGATCATGCTAGCCACGCCTATGGAATGCCGATGAATGGTGAATATTTTCAGGCATTGGCAAAATCTTTTGAAGATAAATATGGTGTAAAATTTGATGGCATATATGATGGTCCAGTTAATAATACGGGAGAAAAATTTATTCAATTAAAAACTAACATAGATATAATCATGTCAGTTTTAGAGAAAAAAGGCATTGGAAAGTGGTTAGCGAATAAACTAGTCGAAATTGGAGAAAAAGTTAATGATAATTTGTCTCTAAGAGTAGATACAGAAAAAGATCCTTTCCAAGATGAAAGATTATTGGTAAAAAATTTACCTTCAGAATCTAAAGATATTTCTGTCACTAATCCTGTTACGGGGGATAAGAAAGACATTAAGATTACATTATATGAGAAACCTGGAGCCAATAAAGGTACTAGAAGAGCTATTTCGGAAATAATAAAATGGGCAAACTATGTAACTGATAATAGGTTTGTAATAGCTGCTGCAGATTTAGCTGAATCAATTAATGTTGACGGTGGATCATTATGGGGGCATTATGATCCAATAGATAATATAGTTGGAAATCGATTAAAAGCTGGTATTCAAGAAGCAGGAAATGCATCAACAGTTGTAGGTTTTACTAGCCAAAGTTTATCAAAAGACCCAAGTATTCATTCAGGTGTATGGGCTATTTCAGGTACATACGGAGCATTTACTCCTCTAATGTATTTACCATTACGTGTTTGGAGTCAGCAAAATCAAGACTCTCCATTTAGAATGGGTGTAGCACATATTTTAGCGGGTCACTCAGGTCCTGAAACAGCAGCTGATGCTAGAACTCATTTCGGTATTTTTGCACCACAAGTTTGGAAATTATTTCCTAAAGGACAGGTTATTGTGCTGAGTTTTTGGGATTATAATGACGTTGCTCCAGGTTACTTTGCGGCAGCAGAAATTGCGGCACGTGATCCAAAAGTAGGAATCATAGTTTTAGAAGTCGCAAGACCAGATTTTCCTGTAGCTGATAGATCAAAATTTTCAGATACAGATATAAACGCAGCATCTAAAGGTCTGTACCTAATCAGAGATTATGATGAATCCAAACCAAAACATGGAGTTGTGTTAGTTCAAGGATCTAGTTCAACTGTTAATCTTGTAAATGTAATAGAAAAGATTGAACAAAAAGGAATAAATATAAAAATAATTTCAGTAATTAGCGAGGAATTATTTAATCATCAGACAGATAAATACAAAGACAAAATTTTATCAAATAAAGATAAGAATAATTGTATGGTTATTACTACAGGAACAAAAAGAGTTTGGCCTGTTAGCGGTCTTGGTCAATTAACTGAGGAATATTCCCTTACCTCAGATTTAGACGATCAGTGGCTAACTGGAGGTTCTGAGGATGATGTTATCAAAGAAGCAAAGTTAGATGAAAATTCAATAATAGAAGCTGTATCAAAATTTGCTAATGATTACGACGAAAGAATGAAAAGATTGAATAATTCAATTTAAGTACACAGTTGAGCATAAAAATCACAAGTAAAAAAAATAATTTTTATAGGCTTTATGATAAGACTGTAGTTAATGCAAATGTTGAGGAAACATTTAATTTTTTTTCAAGTGCTGATAACTTGAATTTGATAACCCCTCCTTGGTTAAGATTTAATATTGAAACTCCTAGACCAATATTAATGAGGAAAAATACTATTATCGATTATAAATTAAAGCTACATATTATCAATGTGAGATGGAGAAGTTTAATTGAATTATGGAATCCTCCAAATTCATTTGTTGATAAACAGCTGATTGGGCCATATAATCATTGGAGACATTTACATAAAATAATTAAACTTACAGACCATCAGACCGTTGTAGAAGATATTGTTGACTATAGAATACCTTTTGGAATTTTAGGGAAAGCGATAAATTATTTTTATGTAAAGAAAGATTTAATTAAAATTTTTTCATATAGAAAAAATCAAATAATTAGTTATTTTAATAATTAAATTTAATAGAATTTTACATAATTCAGATATAAATTATTAATAATATTAATTTAAGGAGTAAATATTTTGTTAAAACACTTTCAAGTACCCGATGATATAGCTATAAGAATAGATGTAAAGAAACTAAGAGGATTAGTGGAGGAGATTTTTATTAAGTGCGGAGTACCAAAAGATGATGCAGTTTTAGGTGCAGATGTATTAATTTTTGCTGATGAAAGTGGAATCGATACTCACGGTGTTTCTAACATGCTAAGATCTTATGTTGATTTATATAATACAAAAGTACTAAATCCTACACCACAAATTGATATTATCAAAGAAACTCCTTCTACTGCGACTATAGATGGTGATAAAGGACTTGGAATTATAATTACGCCAAAGGCTATGGAAATTGCCATTAATAAAGCTAAAGAAGTTGGTATAGGAGTTGTTTCTATAAGAAATTCTGGACACTTAGGTGCAGCTGGATATCATGCTATGATAGCTGCAGAAAATGATATGATTGGTTGGTGTATGACCGGTGGTGGTAACGCAATGATCCCAACTTTTGGTTCAGAACCTAAATTAGGTACAAATCCTATAGCTTTTGCCGCACCATGTAATAACCAACCACATTTTATGTTCGATGCAGCAATGACATCAATAGCTGGAAATAAAATAGGCTTGGCTAATCGAATGGGCAAAGGAATGGAACCTGGATGGGTAGCTAATGATGATGGTACACCTGATATGCAGGGAGGAAATTCGGCAGATTTTGCTGCTAACTCTGTAAGAAGACAATTGCCATTAGGCTCTACTAGAGAACTCGGTTCTCACAAAGGATATGGTTTGGGAATTATGGTTGATATTTTATGTGGACAACTTTCTTTTGCAGAAGGATTTGCAAATTTATCAGATAACAGGAGAGGTCATTTCGTAGCAGCATATTCAATTGATGCATTTGGAGATATTGATGAATTTAAAAATAACATGGATCAAATGATGGAAGGTTTTAAAGCAACAAAACCCATGCCTGGCCATGACAGAGTTTTTTACCCTGGCCTTCCTGAGCATGAGGTTAGAATAGAGAGAAGAAAAAACGGTATACCATTACACCCTGAAGTAATTGAGTGGTTTAAGAATATCTGTTCTGAGTTAGAAATACCAGAAAATTTATAGTAGGTGATAACTTGATTAATGGTGTCTTAGTTGGATTTTTGATAATGTTGGTTTCTATTCCCATACCAGTAGTTCATTTCATTGCTGTGCCTATAAGTCCTTTTGTTGCCGGATTTATAGGAGGAGGAATTGCAAAAACTGATGAAAAAACTACTATAAGGTTTGGATTATTTATGTCACTTCTGATGTCTATTCCTGGATTATTATTTATATTATTTAGATTTATATTTGGTATTAATGAGGTTTTTGGAATAAAATCAGATATTTTCATTGTTATCTTGTTAGTACTAATTCCATATACTTGGTTTGGTAGTACAATTGGTGCTTTGCTAAGTTATATAATAAGAAAAAATCAAGAAAAAACTTAGTTGTTTATCTCTAAGTTTTGTGTGTTTTTATGAACCTGATTAGACCTCTGATTCACTATATGTTTATCAGGTACGATAATTAAAGGATTGTCNGTATTTCTGAAAATAGCATCCGCATTACTTCCATTTATTGCTCTATTAATTCCGTATCGTAATCTTGAGTTTATTACTATCCATGCACGAGGGCTATTAATTGCAGCCTTCTTAATCGATTCAGTAATATTTTTTTGAGAATAAAGTATATTATATTTAATTCTATAATTATTAAGTAATTTTGATATTTCTTTATCTAAATTAGTTTCATCTTTATCTAAAAAAATTAATAATGGTACATTAGTTGCTAATGATATGGAGGNAATTAATTTAGCTAGTACTGGATTTGTAAGTATCTCTTTTGANGTAATGATTTCTGATGGAGAAATAGAATTGGTTGAGTTACTATTGAAGTTATTATTTTTTACTATAAGTATTGGACAGGATGTAGTTTTCCATAAATAATCAATAGACTTTGGGAAGAAAATTCTTTTTATTCTATTTGTTGGATTCGCTATCATTGCAATTAATCCGATGGAACTTGTAACAGCTCTAGAAACAATCATAGATGCAACCTGACCTGATGCTATTCCCCATTTTGAATTTATATTATTTTTAACTAAATGTTCTTGTACTTCTTTCATATAAAGACCAGCTAACAAAAGCCCTCGATCGTTATTATTATCCGGTACAAATGAGTAGTTGTTTTTTAAGTTTGCCAGTGGATGTTTTGGTGGTAAAGAATGGAACAAATTTAATTCACTGGAAAACCATTCTGAAAAAAGCCAAGCATAAGGTAAGATCTTTTCAGATTTAGCAGAACCATCTAATGGGACTAATAATTTTTTTATGTCCATAGGATTATTTATATTGGCATTATTCATTTTCATTTTGTTGTGAATTTTAGTTATTTAGATAATTAATTTTCTATTGGACATGAAAAATCCTCAGCCCATTCTCTCCAAGATCCATCATAATTTTTCACATTATAATATCCGGACAATTTCAATGCCCAAAATGAGTGTGCTGCACGAATTCCACCTTGACAGTAAGTAATTATATTTTTATCTGTAGTAATATTCTTTTCAGAAAGTATTTTTCTGATTTCTTCTGCACTCTTTAATATAGGTATATTCCCTGTTGTATGAAAATTTTTCCATTCAATATGGACTGAACCAGGTATTTTACCTCCTCTAGAGCCTCCCCTTAAATTCGCTCCAATGCGTTCATCGTCACTACGAACATCAAGAATAATAGTTGATTTGTCCTCAAAACTTCTAAGTATAAAATCTTTATCAGCAAAGATATTTGTATCAATTTTTGTATTAAATACTTTACTTTCTATATAGGATTTATTTCTTGTAACTTTGCGATCTTCATGGATCCATTTAGGATATCCACCATCCAAAAATTTTACATTTTTATGACCATGATAATGTAATGCCCAAATCAGTCTGAACGCATACAAGCCTGCAGAACGATCGTAACATATGACCTGCGTTGAGTTGTCAATGCCTAGTTTAGACATTGTTTCAGAGAATATTTCGGGACTTTGAATATGTGTTCTATCTTTAAGTGAAGTCTTATAAAAATTATCAATTGGATTAGATGATCCTGGAATATGACCAATGTTATATTCTTCAGGCGAATCTACATCAACTATTTGAATATTAGGATTACTTATATTATCCTCTAACCAGTCAGTAGTTACAAACAATTCAGGATTAGTATATCCTCTGTCATTAGGATGTTTATAATTTTTCATATTTAATCTATCATTAGTTATTGTTATTTTAATTATATTCTTTTTAACATAAATCTAAAACATAAGAAATCTTAACCAATTATGGACAAAAATATTACTAATTTTACTAAAAGTCAAGAAAATGTGTATAACTCGCTTTGTTTATTATTAAAGTTTGTTGGATTGGGTTATCAAGGCAAATATATAAATATTGATGGCATAAATATACATTATTTAGAATATGGTAAAGGTGAACCATTATTACTTTTACATGGTGGGGGTGCAGGATCAGGAATTTTCTTTAATCAAATAAGATTT
>PASL01000010.1 GCA_002712125.1 Chloroflexota bacterium
CTTATGTATCTTCCTACTGGAGAAATGGGCCTGTATTAAATAATGCATTATCAGGTGTAGATCAAGCATTATGGGATATCAAAGGCAAGATGGCAAATATGCCTGTATACGACTTACTTGGTGGTAGAGCAAGAGAGGCCGCTCCAGTTTATGTTCATGCATCAGGAAATTCTGTAGAAGAGGTTGGAGACCGTGTTGAAAGTTTCGTTGAAAAAGGATTTCATCACATAAGAATTCAAATGACAACACCAGGTTATGCAACATATGGTAATGGTAAATCAAATATTCCTCAATCGGAACAAGCAGCACCTGATAAAAAAAATGTACTCGAAGGTCCTATACCTACAGAAAGTTTTTTAAGAGAATATAAGGAAGGAAAAACATACACTCATCCAGGAGGCATTTTTGAACCCAAACCATATATGAGATCTGCACTTAGTTTGTTTGAATATATAAGACAACGATTTGGTTACGGCCTAGAAATTCTTCATGATGTGCATGAAAGAATCCCTCCAATTTTAGGTGTATGGTTTGCAAAGGAAGTTGAAAAGTATCAACTATTTTTCTTAGAAGATCTATTCAGCCCTGAAGACAATGAGTACTTCAAGATGGTCAGAAATCAAACATCAACTCCTATTGCGATGGGTGAACTTTGGAATAGCCCACATGAAATAATACCGATGATTAAGGATAGATTAATTGATTTTATAAGAATTCATATGTCTCAGGTTGGGGGAATAACACCAGCAAAAAAAATTACTGCAATGGGTGAATTATTTAATGTTAGAACAGCATGGCATGGTCCTGGCGACACTTCTCCAGTGGGGCATGCGGCTAACTTAATGTTAGACATAAATGCATATAATTTTGGTATACAAGAAGCTGCAATTCCTGGTGAAAGAACAAAAGAAATGTTCCCAGGTTTTCCAGAAATAAAAAATGGTATGATGTGGCCAAACGGTAAACCAGGATTAGGTATTGATATAGATGAAAAAATGGCAAACAAATATCCATTTAAAGAAAGAGAATTTGGTGGAGCTTGGGATACCGTCAGAAGAGCTGATGGTTCTATGGTAAAACCGTAAATTTTTATGGGTCTCAATAAGAATAACATTTCAAAGGTACCCAAATTTACTTTTGCTAAAGATTTAGAAAATCAAAAAAATCAGTTAAAATCTAATGTACTAGTTAAACGTTTTTCTAAATCAAGAAAAGACTTTTCAAAAGATCAATATAGGCCAAATTATCATTATATTAGTCCTGAAAGTACAATGAATGACCCTAATGGACTATGTTTTTGGAATGGCCTTTGGCATTTATTTTATCAGGGATACCCTCCAGAAGATCCCAGACAACATTGGGGCCATGCTATTAGCAAAGATTTAACCCACTGGGAAGACTTACCTTATGCAATCTATCCTAATCCTGAAAAAGCGTGCTTCTCCGGTTCGACGCTTGTCGAAGAAGATAGAGTAATCTCAATGTATCATGGAACTGAAGAAGGAAATATGATTGCCATATCAAATGATCCATTATTACTTAATTGGGAGAAAGTTAGCGGGAAGTCTGTAATACCAATAAATCAACCAGATGGTTCATCTTGGCCATTTAGAGTATTTGACCCATGTATATGGAAAGAAGATAATATTTACTATGCACTTTCGGGGGGAACTTTACCTCATAAAAATTCAAAAAGAAGAACAAGGGCAAATTTTTTATTTGAATCAAAAGATTTAAAATCATGGAAATATTTGCATCCTTTTATTGAAGGTGATATTTTCACAATTATTGGCGATGATGGAGCTTGTCCATACTTCTGGCCAATAGGGGATAGATATATTCTTCTTTTTTTTAGTCATATGAGCGGAGGACAAAGTTTAATTGGAAATTATGATAAAAAGAAAAAAAAATTTTTAGTAACATCTCATCATAAGTTTAACTTTGGTTCTGCTTTCCCTGGAGGTTTACATGCTCCTTCTGCCACACCAGATGGGAATGGAGGAATTATTGTAATTTTTAATATGAATCCTGCAAAAGATACCAAAGGTTGGGATCAAATTATGACCCTTCCAAGAAAAATAAATATTCTAGGAAAAACCAGTATCCAAAAAGATATGATCAAAATAGAGCCTGCGGGTGATATAGAGTCAATTAGATATGATGGAATTACTAAAAAGAATATTTTGTTACCAGCAAATAAAGAAATTTGTATTAACGAAATTAATGGAAATAGTATTGAAATTATAGCTGAAATTGATATTAATTCTTCATCAATGATTGAACTTAATGTATTAAGATCTCCGGATAAAAAAGAATTTACCAGAATTTGCTTTTTTGCTAACAGAGGATATAGAAATTGGGAAAGATATGATAGTTGGGATCAACAAAAAAGAATTGAAGCGTCTGATAGTATTATATCTATAGACTCATCTCAATCATCTTTATCATCAGACACTCTATCACGCCCAACAGAATCCGCACCTGTATACTTGGAACCAAATGAAAATTTAGAACTCAGAGTTTTTATAGATAAGAGCGTCTTAGAGGTTTTTGTAAACAAAAAACAAGCCCTCGCAATTAGAGTTTACCCTTCAAGAAAAGACAGTACTGGAGTATCCTTCAAATCTCAGGGTGGATCATCAAAAATTCTAGTACTTAAAAACTGGAAAATGAAAAATATATACTAAGTTATCCAAGGCTGTTTTCTTGGTTCATTGATAGTTTGCAATAATGCTGTGATATAACCATAACAATAAGCAAAAGCTGTACCTTTAGGATCTTTACCATTTATTATTGGTACATGATCAGGCATTAACATATATTTATAACCTATTTCTTGATAAACCTTTATGACCTCAACAAAATCTATACTACCTTCGTCTGGAAAAACTTCCATAAAATCTAGTTTTTTTCCTCTTATATTTCTAAAATGAACATTAAAAATTTTTTCCCTTTTTCCAAACCATCGGATTATATCTATAATTTCTTTATTTGGATCATCAAGCATTTCAGTTATAGTACCTTGGCAAAAATTAAGACCATGAAAAGAGCTCTCATGTAAATTAACAAATTTTTTCAAACCATCTGGTGTTCCTAAAACTCTATTTATACCCATAAATCCATCTGGTGTATATGGATCATGCGGATGGCAGGCCAATCTTACACCTGAAGATTCTGCTGTTGGAACAACCCTTTCTAGAAAGAAATTGATTCTTTCCCATATCTCTTCTTCAGAAACAATACCAGCTATACCTGGTGGTGCATCATGGTCAATTTTTGACCATCTGAAAGCAGAGTTCTTAGAATTACCTCTGCCATATTCACTTTCAGATCTTGGTATGCCTATTATATTCATATTATATTTTACTGCTGGAATCCCTATTCTCCCGCACATTTCTATTATATTTTGTATAGACTCAATCTCCGTGTCACGTTGAGGGCTTCTTCCAAGCATAATATTAGGAGAGTCGGATTTTTCTATCACTTGCGAAGATAAAGGTATCTGAACCATATCTAATTCTATACCAAAAGAATTAATTTTTTCTTTATGAGACAACAGGTCATCTTCTGACCATAAATGAGGATTTCCTGAAGGATCAGAACAAACATTAAGTACGCCTAATTGGGCCCATTGTTGAAAATCTTCATCATTTCTAGCCTGCACTTGAGTTCCTAAATACATAACATAATCTCCTTAGTTATTTAATTTATTTATCGCATTTAACCACCCACTATATAAATTTTCCACCTCAGACTTATTCATTTTTGGCTCATATATCTTAGAATGTTCATATATAGATTGTAATTGATTTTCCGTATTCCAAATTTTACTTCCTATACCTGACATAAATGCAACACCAAGAGCTGTAGACTCAATATTTTCAGACACTTCAACTGGAATCCTTAATATATCAGCTTGAAATTGCATAAGAAAGTCGTTTGAAGTTTGTCCTCCATCTACTCTGATTGATTTAATGGATCTCTTGATGCTAATATCTAAACTTTCAACTATATCCTTAACTTGGTATGCCGTTGATTCAAGAGCGGCTCTAATTATGTGATTTTGATGTGTTGAGAAACTCATTCCAGAAATGACCGCCTTTGCATTTGTGTTCCAATGTGGAGCACCTAGGCCTGCAAAAGAAGGTACAAAATATAATTCCTTCAAAGAATCTAGAGATTTAGATATATCAGAAGAGATATCTAAATTACTAATTATTCCTAAGTTATCTCTAAGCCACGACATTGTAGACCCACTACTTAATATCGATCCTTCTAAAGCATAATTCTTACTGCTAAAATAATTATAGGCTAAAGTTCTTAATAGGCCACCAGGATTATTTGATATTATATGACCCCCAGAATTTATCATTAAAAAAGCGCCTGTTCCATAAGTACACTTAATTTGACCTTTTTCAAAACAAGCTTGTCCATAAAGTGAAGCGCTTTGATCCCCTGCAACACCAGTAATAGGTATTTCTTTAGGAAAAATATTTTTTGATGTTAATCCAAAATCTCCAATAGATGGTTTAATCTCAGGTAAAATATTTATTGGAATATTAAACTTTTTTAATAAATAATCATCCCATTGAAGATCATGTATATTCATTAACATAGTCCTAGAAGCATTAGTTGCATCGATAAAATGATTTTTTTCAGATGAAAAATTCCAGATAATCCATGAATCAACCGTACCAAAAAGCAGTTCATCATTTTCTGCTCTCTTTTGACCATCAGGTATATTGTTCAAAATCCACCTTATTTTTGTATAACTAAAATATGGATCAATGACCAATCCAGTTATTTTTTTTATGTCGTCTGATAAGCCTCTCTGGAACAAATCTAAACATAAATCTGAAGTTCTATTATCTTGCCAAACTATAGCATTATAAACTGGCTTACCTGAATTTTTATCCCATATTATTGTAGTTTCTCTTTGATTAGCAATGCCTATAGATGTTATTTCTTCAATATCTAATTTAGACTTTCTTATTGCCTCTTTAGATAAAGATTTAACAGAATTTATTATTTCAACAGGATCCTGCTCAACCCATCCAGGTCGTGGATATATTTGTTTTAAATCTTTACTTGCTTTGGACAAAATTTTTCCCTCAGAATTAACTATTATTGCCCTTGTAGATGTTGTACCTTGATCGATGGATAAAATATTTTGAGACATACTTTGTAACTATTCTGAAAGTAATATAATTTGTATATTATATTTTATTCATTATACTTAATAATAAAAGTAAATCTAAATTATTTATGACTAATATAAATTCAAAAAAATATAATCAACCAAACACAAATGGTAGATATGGTGAATACGGAGGAAGATTTGTTCCAGAAACATTAATGTCAGCATTATCAGAGTTAGATAATGCATATGAGGAAGCTTCAAAAAGTAACAACTTTTGGAATGAATTCAACGAACTTTCTTCAAATTATGTTGGAAGGCCCACTCCAATATACTTTGCTAAAAATCTTTCAAAAAAACTAAACGGTCCAGATATTTATATAAAAAGAGAAGATTTAACTCATACTGGCGCACATAAAATTAATAATGCTATAGGGCAAGCTTTACTTGCAAAAAAATTGGGTAAAAAAAGAATAATCGCTGAAACTGGTGCCGGACAACATGGAGTTGCAACAGCAACAGTATGTGCTCAAATGGATTTAGAATGCATAATATATATGGGAGAAGAAGATATTCAACGCCAATCTCAAAATGTATACAGAATGAATGAATTAGGTGCAAAGATTAAATCAGTAAAAAACGGGAGCCGAACATTAAAAGATGCAATTAATGAGGCAATTAGAGACTGGGTAAGCAATGTAGAGACAACTCACTACATTATAGGTAGCGTTGTTGGACCTCATCCATACCCAAAAATTGTAAGAGATTTTCAAGCAATCATTGGCTGTGAAGCTCGTGAACAATTTATAAAAATGACAGGTTCATTGCCTAGTTATGTTGTTGCATGTGTTGGAGGAGGCTCTAATGCAATGGGTATTTTCTCAGGTTTTATTGATGATGAAGATGTAGGATTGATAGGAGTTGAAGCAGCTGGAGAAGGTCTAGATGAAAAGCATGCTGCCACAATGTCTAAAGGTAGGCCAGGTGTATTACATGGCTCATTAAGTTATTTGTTACAAGATGAAAACGGCCAAGTAACAGAGGCACACAGCATATCTGCAGGACTAGACTATCCAGGAGTCGGACCAGAACATAGTTACTTAAAAGACATTGAAAGAGCACAATATGTTTCAGCAACTGATAATGAAGCACTTGAAGGATTTAGACTTCTCAGTAGGACTGAAGGCATTATTCCTGCGCTAGAACCTGCCCACGCCTTAGGATATATGATAAATTGGGTGCCAAAAATTTCTAAAGATAACAAAATTTTATTTTTACTAAGTGGTCGAGGTGATAAAGACTTAAATACAGTAGCTGAAGCTTCTGGATTTAATATTTAATTACTTAAAAGTTTTTATATAAGCAATAATATCTTCTATATCTTTTCTATTTTCGTTTTTATAAATTTTTGGCATCAAATTTTTATACCCTTCAAGAATATATTCATCTGGATATAAGATAGATCTGAGTATATAATTATCACCTTTTTTATAAATATTTTTTAAACCTGGCCCAATAATTTTATTATCTTCTTTTGAATGACAATTACTACATGTTAAGGTTATAAATTTTTTTTCACCATTATTAATATCGTACTCATTGTACAGAAATTTAACCTCTTCATACTTAGTTGGATTATTTCTTATGTAGTTTTCATATTTTTCATTAGCAGCTGAGCATGATGAAAATATAAATAAAAATATAATTGCTAATAATATTCGGATTTTTGATATATATTTATTACTAGATATATTCATAGTTTTATTTATATTATAAAATCATAATAAAAAATTTTAAGTAATTAAAGTAATTCAATGGAACAAAATTTAAATATATCTAATGGACCTTTATCTAGTCTCACTATTATTGAATTTGGAAATTATGTGGCTGGGCCATGGGCAGGCCAACTCTTGGCAGACATGGGAGCAACTGTTATAAAAATTGAACCTATTTCTGGTGATCCATGGAGAAAGTCAAATGAATTTAAGCCAAACGAAAGTAAATCATTTATATCAATTAATAGAGGCGTAAAAAGTTTTGCAATAAATCTAAAATCTATAGAAGGTCAAAAAATATTATCAAATTTAATAAAAAACATAGATGGAGTAATTTCAAATAACAGAATAGATACATCAAAAAAATTAAAAATTGACTATAACTCGCTAAAAAAAATCAATGATAAAATCATTTATGTAGAAATTACTGGATACGGAGCAAAAGGGAAAAAAGCGAAAGATCCTGGCTTTGATACAATCATGCAAGGATATACCGGCACTATTACAGGAGAAGGTAAAATTGCTGGAGGTGATATTGGAATTGTTCAGTCTACTTCATTCATAGATTTTTCTACAGGTTATGCAGCCGTAAATGCTTTACTTGCAGGTGTAATAGACCGAAGTATTACAGGAAAAGGCCAAAAAATATCTACGAGTTTATTAGCCAATGCATTAGGTATGCAATCAATGAGATTAATTGATGTAGAAAATTATCCTTCCCCTGCAAAAAATTGGTTTGACAATGAATATAATAAACTAAAAAAATCAAAAACAAATTTCATTAATATCCTAGATAGTTACAATGAACAAGTAAGAGCAAATCTACTTAAGACATACTATAGAGTTTATACAACCAAAGACGGCGCAATAACGCTTGGTGCATTAGCTAATCATGCTAGAATCAGTATAACTAAATTATTCAAAATAAAAGATGAACGTTTGTTAGATAACTCAAAAAAATTTTCTGAAAAATACCATAAAAACATTGAAAGGAAATTTCAAGAAAAATTTGATAAACACACCACAAGTTTTTGGTTGAAAAAATTGAACGATAATAATATACCTTGTGAACCAGTAAGGTTTATAGAAGAACTCTTAAGTGATGAACAAGCCCTAATAAACAATAATATAATTAAAGTAAAACACCATACAGGAGACAATATAATAACCACCGGTCCTGTTTTAGATTTCAATTATAAAACAAAGAAAAAAAGTGCGCCTAAACTTGGGCAACATAATATTGAAATATTAACAGCTCTTGGATACAAAAAAGATACAATTAAGGATTATATTAAAAATCAAATAATAATATGAGTGAAATAAAAAAAATAACAATAACCTTAGAATCAGTAAAAGAAATATATCTTCATGCTAGGGAAGAATTTCCAAATGAGTGTTGCGGGTGGATTTTAGGTGAAAAAAATTCAACTCTTGCCTCAAAAGTTAGAAAAGCTAAAAACCAATATACAACATCTAATCACCCTACAAAATCNAGTAGNTCAAAAGAAACAGCTTATGTAATTTCCGGAAAAGATCTAATAGAATTAAACGAAAGTTTTGAAAAAANTTTTNTACCNAAAATNATATATCANTCTCATCCAAANGGAAAAGCATACTTTTCTGAAACNGATATAAATAATGCNATGAGTCCATGGGGTAACGAACCNTCATATCCAGTACAACAAGTTGTTATTGGTATTGATAAAGATNAAATAGTTGAGGCAANGCAATTTGCTTGGCATGNTAAAAGTAAAAAATTTATTGAAATTAACTTTTTAGAAGGTATGAAAATCTAACGTTCAGTTAATGTCCCCCCATTAATATTTATTGCTTGTCCAGTAATATAGTCTGCTTCNTTTTGACATAGAAACCCTATAAGTTCTCCAACTTCTTCATGTGTTCCTGCTCTACCCAAAGGTATTTCTGCAAGTCTTTTTTCCCACCCTGAATCTCTACCTAAAAGATCCATTCTTGCAGTATCTATTAAGCCNGGACAAATTGTGTTAACTGTAATGTTATGCTTAGCTACTTCCTTTGCTAAAGACTGNGAAAAGCCATCGATCGCAAAATTTGCTGCATTATATGCACTTGTATTTGCTCTACCAGATTTACCCATTACGGATGAAATATTAATTATTCTTCCTCCATTACCTTTTTTTATCATTGCTCTAGTGACATATTTAGAACAATAAAATGTGCCAAACAATTTCACATCGATTACATTTCTAAATAAAGTATCATCAAGATCTGTTACGCTAACCCTGTCTGCTCCATTTGGCGCAGCAGCATTATTAACTAATATATCTATTTGCCCAAACTCTTTCGTTACGTTATTTACCATTTNCTTAACNGAATTTTCATCAGATACATCTGTGATATAAGCTCTAGTTTTTACTCCTAAATTNNTTATTTCTTCAGAAGTTGAGAAAACGTCATTCCANTTCATATTTTTTTCATCATCGGGAAAAGTTTCTGGATTTCTACCTGTGCCAGTTACAATAACATTAATACCTTTTTTTGCTAATACTAATGCTGTAGATCTACCAATACCTCTATACCTTCCAGCTCCTGTTACTATAGCAACTTTTGATTTATGACTCAATACACTAACTCTTTTCTTATATTTGTATCCAAAATATAGATTATAATTTATATTTAATAAAATGATAACCATAATTTTCATAATACTTAAGCGAACATTAGCACATATAAATCTTATTACAGCTGTTACGATCGGAATTATACTTTCATCAACAATTATGTCTGGTTCCGTGATATTTTTTGATTCGCTAAAAAATCTTTCTCTACAAGAAACACTTTCATCAACTTCTGATAAAAATATAGATATTATTGTTGAAGCTAATGCTACACCAAAAAATAGTGAAGATCATAAAAAAATACTAAAAAAAATTAACGAAACTATTGTAGCTACATGTGAAAATATCACAAATCATAATGAATATTTTGCAAAAACTAGCACATTTTTTTCGGCAAAAAAAATTCAACCTTCACCAGCTTCAGAATGTCCATGTGCTTCTATTTATTCCTTAAATAATAATGAAATGATTGAGTGTGATTGTTCAAGGACATCATTGTTAAGNCNTTCAAGTAGTGAAAATAAAATAACAATCTTAAATGGAAAGTTACCATCTTCAAATATAACTTTTACAGATGAATATATTCTTCAAACTGAAGCAATNATAGACGAGGATACTTCTGAGAAATTAAATTTAGAAATTGGAGATACATATCGACTAAAAGCTCACTGGGAGGACAAAAATCAATATTTAGAAATAATAATTTCAGGTATATATGAACGAAGAAATGAAAATACAAATTATTGGTCAGTAAATGACGACGTATTTAANAATAAAATAGCTTCGTTGAATTTCAACTATTTCATAATAAATGAAGAAATAATCTCAGGTAAATTATTAGAATATTTTTCAAAAATAAGATTAGATTATGCTTGGTGGATTGATGTTGAAAATAAAAAAATAAAAGCTAGAGATACTTCACAAATTTTACATGGTATTAATATAGCTGAAAATCAAATGAAATCTGAACTAAACGGTTTATTAATAACAACAGACTTAATGAAAACTATTGAAAATTTTGAAAACGATTTATTTTTTAATAAAATTCCAATGCAAATTGTAATAATGATTATAGTATTAGTAGCTATTTACTACACTATTACAATTTCAAGTCTACTTGTTGAAGCTCAAAAAAATGAAATAGGAATGCTAAGAACAAGAGGAGCTTCAACTAAACAAATCATTTCTGTTTATGTTTTTGAAGGTCTCGTATTAACAATAATTGCTACTTTAACTGGACCTATAATAGCAGCCTCTGCAATATCTATAATTGGTCAAATACCTACATATGAAAACCTTAATTATGGAAATAACTTACCAGTTAGTTTTTCTATAAATGTATATTATATGAGTTTTATAGGTGGAGCATTAGGCCTTATTTCGGTACTAGCACCTGCAATTAAAATTACAAACTTAGGTCTATTGGCCTCAAAAATTACCACTCAAAGACCAAGCAGACTTTCTATAATTCAAAGATATTACCTTGATGTAGGTTTTATTATTATTATTATGTTCTTATTATTTCAAATAAGTAAACAAGGTTCATTTATATCAGAAAGCAGCATGGGTGGTGAGCCAGAAATAAATCAACTTTTGTTAGCAACGCCGGCTATATTTATAATTTGTTCTGGATTGATTTTAGTCAGAATTTTTCCATTAATAATGAGTTTGCTAGGAATTATTTTAAATACAAAACTTTTTTCAAAATTTGCTTCACCAGAACTAATTTTAGGGATATGGCAAATGTCAAGAAATCCATCTCATTATTCAAGACTATCATTACTGTTAATTTTAACAGCAGCACTAGGTGTGTTTGCATCAAGCTTCGAATCATCACTTAAGCAAAGCAATATTGATCAAGTTTTATATAAAAATGCGAGTGAGATAAAACTTGAATCAACTGAAATACACAAAGCAATTTGGTCTAAATCTATAACAAATGAACTTTCTACATCTGAGAAATTACAAAATTCAACTCCAATATTAAGAAAAAAATCTTCCGTTTCATCAAAATATTCAAATGACTATTTTGAACTTATAGGAGCAAATCCAAATAATCTAGATAAAATTATTTTACTTAGAAATGATAATAAAGATGGGAACTTAAAAGAAAAGTTTAATAGAATAGATGAAATAACTAATAAAGGAATACCTATACCAAATGGTAGTAGATGGATTTCAGCAAAGATAAGACCATTAACAAAACTTCCTAATTCATATGTGCTAGCAAGATTATCAGATGCAAATAATAATTTTTTCACCATACCATTAGGAAATTTATCTCCAAATGGATACGATCGATTTAGATTTCACTGCCCAGAAAACAGTGAAAATCAATGGTGCAGAATAGGTGTAAGTCTTCAGACAGCAATATCTAGCATTAGAAGATATAAACCCGTTGAGTTTTTCCCAAAAGAACCCTTAAGTTTACATTCTATAGGCATATATTCTAATAGTTCTACAGAAGCTTCTTCACTAGATATTTCAGATATAAGTGTTATCGATGGTTCAGGAAAAAATATCACTATCATAGAAAATTTTGGTGAAGATTANAATGATTTTTGGAGCACTATAAAGCCGACAAAAAATTCTCTNGGAGATAGTATATCTATAAACTCATCTAGCAAAAATCAAATATCAAATCTTTCAGAAACAGTAGATGAAAATTTTCTAAGATTTAGATGGACTAATATAGACCCAGGAGAATATAGAGGAATATGGTATGACAAAGGATTAAAAGAAATCCCAGCACTAGCAGATAAAAATTTTCTAAAAAAATATAATTTGAAAATTGTCGATCATAAAAATCCAATAAAGGTTAATATTCTTGTAGATTCAAGCCCTATAAAATTAACTATTGTTGACACCATAGATTTATTTCCTACTGCTGGATATGAAAATGAACCATTCATTATCGTTGATTATAAATCATTACTTAATCAATTAAATACAAAAAAACATATAGGAAATATACAACCCAAAGAATTTTGGATAAATACAAACAATGAAATCCAAAAGGAGATTGAAAAAACTGATTTTATAGATAACTATTATATCGATGAAAAAACAGAAANTGAAATTGATAAAATATTTGAAAATATTGACTTGAAAGCAGGATCCTCTATAAGTTATTTGGATAATGAGTTAGAAAATATTANNTTAAATCCTTTAGTTATTGCAGGGTGGAAAGCATTATTAGGTGTTGCTTTTTTTACCGTACTAATAATAAGTGCATTAGGATTTATTATTCATAGTAATTTTTCATTTAACAATAGAAAATATGAATTAGCATTACTAAGAACAATAGGATTGTCTATGAAGCAGTTAGTGACATTAATTTTATTCGAGCAAATTATTGTTATTGGTTTAGCATTAGGACTTGGCATTTTTATGGGATTATCTTTAGGGTCAACGATATTACCATATTTGGCAAATTCTAATGGTTCCGAAGTTTTATTACCGCCAATGGATATCTTATTCATGTGGGATGAGTTTNGTTTTATATTTTATACACTACTTCTAGTTTTTATAACAGTAATAGCAATAATTATATTCTCAGTATTTAAAATGTCTTTACATAAGGTCATGAGAATAGGAGAATAAAAAGATGAAAAATTATTATATAGAGTGTACTAATCTCTTCAAAATATATAAAGCATCTGACTTAGAAGTTGTAGCACTGCGAGGATTAGAATTATCTGTCGATAAGGGTGAAATAATCTCTATTGTAGGATCTTCTGGTAGTGGTAAATCTACGTTATTAAATATTTTAGCTGGGTATGATTTTCCTTCTGCTGGAGGAGTAAAAGTTGGAAATTATGATCTGTTACAAATGTCGAAAGAGGAAATAGTAAGATATAGAAGAAAAGAAGTTGGGTTTATTTGGCAGGACACCAGTAAAAATCTATTTAATTATCTATCAGCCATAGAAAATATAAAATTACCAATGGTAATTACAGGTAAAAATAAAAACCTTATTAATGATAGAGCTGATGAGTTAATTGAACTTGTTGGTTTAGCTAATAGAAAAAATCATATGCCATATGAATTGTCAGGAGGAGAGCAACAAAGAATTGCTATTGCAGTTGCATTATCAAATAATCCACCTTTAATATTAGCGGACGAGCCNACAGGAGAATTAGATGATGAAACATCTCAAAATATACTTGATTTACTTAATAAATTAAATCAAAAACTACATACTACAATTGTTATAGTTACTCATGACCCTAAAATTTCTGATGATGTTAGCAGAAGTATTACTATTAAAGATGGAAAAACAAGTTTAGAAACACAAATAATTAATAATGAAAAAAATGAATATTTACTTATAGATTCTATTGGTTCTTTACAAATACCAAAAAATATATTGGATAGTAATAATATTTATAAAAGAGTAAAAATTTATAATGAAGATGGCGTTATAAAAATAGAGGCAGATAATGAAAAATGAATTAATAGAAGCAAAGAATGTTTCTAGAAGTTATATATTAAAAGGTGAAAGAATTGAAGCTTTGAAAAATATAAATTTTAATATTAATAACGGTGAATTCTTAACATTAGTTGGAAGGTCTGGTTCGGGAAAAACAACCTTATTAAATATATTAGCAGGATTAGATGAACCCTCAGATGGAAAAATCTTATTCAAAGGTAATAATATTAATAATTACAATGAAAAAGAAAAAATTAATTTTAGAAGGTTTGAAATAGGAGTTATATTCCAATCTTTTTCCCTCCTCCCTTTATTATCTGCATACGAAAATATAGAATTACCAATGAGAATTTGTGGTATTAATGCAACAGAAAGAAATAAAAGAACTACAAGTGCACTTAAGATGATNGGATTAGAAAAGCGAGGTAATCATAGACCATATGAATTGTCTGGGGGTGAACAACAACGGATAGCTATAGCAAGGGCTATAGCTATGAAGCCAAAACTTCTTTTAGCAGATGAGCCAACCGGAGAACTAGATTCAGTAAATGCATTTTCAATATTTAGTTTATTCAAAGAGATGGTAAATGAACAAAACATGTCTATAATTGCAACAACTCATGATCGAACACTGTTAGATTTATCTGACAAAACATTGAATATATCTAATGGAGAGATTGCTACTAATATAGCCTAGATTTACAAGATTCTGATAACCTTATCGCATCTTCCAAACTATTATTCAAAATATTTATATGCCCCATTTTTCTACCTNCTCTAGGCTCATGTTTTCCGTATAAATATAGTTTTGATCCTGGAGTTTTCAATGCATTACTCCAGTTGGGACTTAAATTATCTACCCATATATCCCCAAGCAAATTAAACATCACAACAGGTGACAATAATTTTGGCTTAGTTGTGGGCAAATCTAGCAATATCTTTACTATTTGATCAAATTGTGAAATGTCGCAAGCATCGAGAGTATAATGACCTGAATTATGTGGCCTTGGAGCAATTTCATTTATAAATATTTTTTCTCCTAGAACAAACATTTCTATACAAATCAATCCAATCAATTCTAATTGATTTACAACAATTTCTGCTAAATTATTTATTTTTTTCTCCAAATCTATAGAGATTCTTGCAGGAACAATAGATTTATCTAATATGTGGTTTACATGTATATTTTCTGAGATAGGAAAGGATATTATTTTACCCGATATATCTCTTGAACAAATAACTGAAACTTCCTTATCAAAATCAATGAATTTTTCAATTATAATTTTTGTTTTTTTCTTAGAAATTTCATTAAATGAGGAGGAAATGTCATCAAAACTTTTTATTATTTTTTGACCTTTCCCATCATACCCTTCTGTTGCTGTTTTTATAACAACAGGAAAATTAAAATTTTCGCAGAATTTAATAATATCTTTTTCATTATTTACTAACTTAAATTCTGCAACAGGGATTTTATTATTNTTCAAAAACTCTTTTTCTAAAATNCTATTTTGTGAAATAGATAAAACTTTAGATGATGGGAAAACTGTTCTATATTTTTCTATATATTGAACTGAATCTAGTTTAATATTTTCAAATTCATACGTAATTATGTCACTCTTATCTACTAATATATCGCACGCGTTTAAATCATCATATTCTGCAATTATTTTCTCGTCTGACACTCCAAATGCAGGAGAGTCTGGGTTAGGATCTAGAACAATAGTATTATTACCCATTTCTTTTGCAGAAATAGCAATCATTTTACCTAATTGACCTCCACCAATAATACCTATATTTTTCATAGAACTTCTTTCTAAATATCTAAATCAATAGACTTGATTTTCTTCTCTATGTTTTCTCTTTTTTCTTGAATAATTTTTTGAATATCTTCATCAATTAATCCAATAATTTCAGCTGCTAAAATTCCAGCATTTACCGCTCCTGAAATTCCAATAGCTACAGTAGCCACAGGAACTCCTTTTGGCATTTGGACTATAGATAATAATGAGTCAATACCATTCAATGATTTAGATTCTATTGGAACTCCTATAATAGGCAATATTGTTTTCGCTGCAGTCATTCCTGGAAGATGAGCAGCTCCACCAGCACCAGCAATTATAACTTTAATGCCTCTTGATTTAGCAGTTTCTGCATATTCATACATTAAATCAGGTGTTCTATGGGCAGATATTACTTTTACTTCATATGGTATAGAAAATTCTTCTATGATTTCAATAGCATGTTTCATTGTTGGTAAATCAGAATCACTGCCCATTATTATTGATATTAAAGGATTACCCATTAAATTAACTCCAAATAACTTATTATTTCAA
>PASL01000011.1 GCA_002712125.1 Chloroflexota bacterium
CAGATGCAGTAAGCATCCATGCGGTATGACCAGAATCCATAATTTTCTCCTATAAATATATTTTTAGTTATAGAATTAAATGTAAATTGTAAATATTTCTTTTATGTTTCATACTTGTTTCTTTTATGTTTCATATATGTTTCTAATATGTTTCGTAGTAATTCTTTCTATATAATATAAGAAGTTATGATTATAGATTCACATTGCCATGCATGGAAAATTTGGCCCTATATGCCTCAAGTACCTGATCCTGAAAACCATGGGTCAATAGAATTACTCTTAAATAAACTTACATTAAATAATGTCGATTTAGCGACAATAGTATGTGCAGAAATATTTAATAATTTTAATAATAATTCTTATATTTATGAAAAAATAAAGTATTATCCAGATAAATTTTTACAATTAGCAGACATCGATTCTATGTGGTCAAAAACATATCATACTTCAGGGGCAGCTAATAGGCTAGAAAAAGAAATGAATAAATATAATATTCTTGGATTTACTCATTATGTTGCAAAAGAGGATGATGCATCTTGGTTTAATTCTTCTGATGGATTAGATTTTTTTAAATTGGCAAGTGATAATAAACTAGTTGCGTCACTAGCCCTATCTCCAAATCACCAAAAAGAGCTAAGAAAATTAGCCGAAAGATTTCCAAATCTAAATATCCTATGCCACCACATGTCAGGTTTAACTGCAAAAAACTCTGATTTAAAAACAAATTTGATTGAAGTAAAAGAAAGCTCAAAGCTAGATAATATACATCTAAAATTCTCTGGGTTCCATTATGTAGACAAAATACATTGGAAATATCCATATGATGATTCAAGATGGATTTTTGAAGAGTGCTACAATTCTTATAATAAAAAAATGTGTTGGGGTTCAGATTTCCCTGTAGTTCAAGATTCTATGACTTATAAGCAAACTATTGAAGCTTTGAGGAAAAACTGTAATTTTATTGATGAAAACGATATGAATTATATTTTGGGAAAAACATTAAACAAAATAATCAAGACGAGGTTTTCTTAACCCGTCTAAATAAAATAAATAATACCAGTGTTAAGGCTAGAAAGGATAGAATTATAAAGTAGTTGTTTCTAACAAATACTTTATCCATAAAACTTTTATTCTTAGGAGATTGAATTCCTAGTTCTTCGTGTAAATTATCTTTCCATGAAAAGTATAATTGATCCAAATCAAATCCGTAAATATTAGTAAATTCAGTATCAATCGCGGAATATGATTTAATCTTTCTTATCCTTTCGAATAAATTGGCTATTTTTTTTTCACCATAATTATCTATTAAATAACGAACCACACTTTGACTTTGTCCATATGCTAAAATTGTCTCTTTAGGATCTCCAGGGAAGGTATTAAGTTGCTTGAAAGGCAACAAATTTTCTGTTTCAATACCCCATCTTAGAATGGAAGAATATTTCTGTGGAGTTATATCGGAATATTCAGAGAGACCTTCATTTAACCATAATGGTAAAAAATCGCTATCATCAGTAGCAATTGAACTAATAATATGAGTTATTTCGTGATTTACTGTTTCAAAAACCTGATCATCTATCAATACAATTACAATTTTTTCATCCGAAAAAGCCTGACCTAATATTGTCAATTGTTCACTAGAAGTTTTACTTTTATGAGTTACAGCCGAATCCATATCATATTTATTGTTATACATGACAAGATTAATAGTATTTTGAATATTAACATCGAGTAATTTAGACATTTCAGTAATTGTTTGATCTAAAATATTTGACACGGCTTCGGCTAAATCTTTAGATATATCATAAAAAAATACATTCGATTTTTCTGTACTTATTTCTTCCCATTTAAATCTATTATCATGATAAAAAAATAAAAAATCTTCTGAAATATATGAGGAATTATCCTCAAAAATAAACTCATAAAAATATTTAATTGTGGTAGATGGTGGAATAAAATTATTTATACTACCCGAATTAAAAAAATATTCTGCAACATTTTTATTAGCTAATTTATTTAAATCCATATATGAGTACTGAGAAGTTGTACGATTGCCAATAAAAATCACTAACTTAACATCTTCTATATTTTTTTCAGAAATGAAATTAATGTCAAAATTTATACCATTAGGAAAATCAGAAGTAACAGATTGTTCTAATATATCTATATATTCTGTGTATTCAGAAAATAAAATACTATTTTTGAAAATACTCATAAATATTACAAAAATTACAAAAATTATTATTAGAGATAAATTTATTTTTTTCGTAAAGTATTCCATGAATCAAAAAATCTAATCCCTGCACTAATAGGTGTACCAATAGCAAGAATCCACAAAGCATAAATTGGATTATTTAGAATCAAGGATATAATTAAGACTATTAATCTTTCAGGTCTTGTTAGTATTCCAGCAGTACCTGAAACTCCTAATGATTCAGATCTAGCACGAATATAACTTACCATAATAGAGCCAACTAAAGCAAAAATACATAGGTATATTTCAAAATTATTTTCAGATCCATTATTGAGATAATAAAAAACTAAAGAAATAAAAATTATCGCCTCAGAAATTCTATCAAAAACGGAATCTACTAAGGCACCTGCATTACTTGCAGTATTTGTTTTTCTTGCAATACCTCCATCTAACATATCAAATGAAGAACCTACAATAAGTATGATTCCTGAGGTAATAAAGCTTCCTTGATAAATATAAAAAGATGAAATTAAAGTGACCAAAAAACCTAAAATTGTAACTTTCGACGCTGTAAATTTAATACTTATAAATAGATTTACTAAGGGTTTTTCGTAATATTGTTCAATAAGACTCCTCAATTTATACCTGAATTTTTGCAAATCTAAAATCATATTAAAATACCTTGTTTTTAGATTTTTTTGAAGTATTATTACTTATGCTTTTTACCTTATTGAAATAACGAAGTATACTATTAGTTACTTTTTTCCAACTATACTGCTCGACCGACAACCTCCCATTTAATTCAAGTGATGTCCTTAAAGATGGATTATCTATGAGTTTTTTTACTGCTTCTGCTAGTGATTTTTCATTTTTTGGATCAACCAAAATTCCATTATATCCATCTTTAATCACAGACTGAAAACCAGGAATACGAGTGGCAACTACAGGAGTTGATGAGGCCATAGATTCTATAGTAATGAACCCAAAACTCTCCTTGCCAGTATTTGGTGCTATGAATATATCTGCATGTTGATAGTAACTAGGTAATTCAGACTCTGACATTGGTCCTAAAAATATCACATCATCTAAAGATCTTTCCCCCATAACTCTATATGATTCTTTGTCTGGTACTCCTGAGCCTACAACAATTAATCTTAATTTAGGATATTGCCATTTTAATCTAGAGTATGCTCCAAGAGCATATCTTAAACCTTTTCTGGACTCATTAACTCTTCCTACAAAAAGTAAATTTATATTTTCACTTTTCATGACAGTTGGCCTTTTAGAGGGATTTGAAAATCTATCTACATCTAAGCCATTTGGTATTACCTTATAATCTGAAGGAAAATATTTGTTATGAAAGATTTTCGCAGGTTCTGAAACAGCTATTCTCCCATCTAATCTATTAGCAAACCTTTCAAGCAGTCTTAACCTTTTGCCTAAAATATACCCCTTAGATCTACCTTCATTATAAGCATGAAAAGTACCTATAGTTGTAGATTTAGAAAATCTAGCTGCAGTAAGAGATGTGAGTGGCATTAGTGGCTCATGAATGTGAACTATATCAAATTTCTCAGATTGTAAAAAGGATTTTAATCTCCATTCATGCCACAGAGAAATTGAAATTCTTGCAATAGAGCCAGCAGTTGGAAAAGGGATAGACCTACCCAATGGAACAAAATTAACATTTTCTAAATCAACTAATGGATCTTCCTTTGAGCATGGACCTATAACTGAAACTTCATGACCCCTTGATATCAGTTCGCTACTTAATGAGGATATGTGTCTTTGAACACCACCAGGATGTGCAAAATCATAAGGAGAAATCTCTGCTATTTTCATTTCATTTCCTAAAACATATAAAGCTATATTTATGGTTAAGTGTATAACAATTTACTATTATATACGCATTCAAAATTCGGACTAATTTTACTATTTAAATATCTAACTATTTCGCTTGATCTAAATCGGCAAAATCTTCGACTGCTTTTCTAGCATCATCGTCCCTCATTTGTAATGGTGGAGATTTCATAAAATATGCTGAAGCAGGTTCTACAGGGCCACTTATTCCTTTATCTAATGCAATTTTAGCATTTCTAATTGCATCAATAGCAACTCCTGCAGAGTTTGGACTATCTTCAACTTCTAATTTTAATTCTACGTTTAATGGCTGATCTCCCCATGATGTGCCTTCTAGCCTAATATATGCCCACTTTCTATCTTCAAGCCAAGGGACATGGTCAGATGGGCCGATATGAACATCATCTGTAGGTAATTCTTTTTCTAATTGTGATTGAACAGCATTAGTTTTAGAAATCTTTTTAGATTTCAATCTTGATCTTTCAAGCATATTATAGAAATCTGTATTACCACCAAAATTTAACTGGTATGTTTTATCTAACCTAACACCTCTATCTTCAAACAACCTAGCAAGTACTCTATGGACGATTGTTGCGCCAACCTGAGACTTAATATCATCTCCCACTATTGGTAAACCTCTATCTTTAAATCTTTTTTGCCAGTAAGGTTCTTTCGCTATAAAAACTGGAATACAGTTTACAAAAGCACAACCTGCAGAAAGAACTTGTTCTACATACCATTTAGTTGCTTGCTCTGATCCTACCGGTAAATAATTTATTACTACATCCACTTTTCGATCTCTCAATATCCCAACAATATCTGATGTTTCACCTGATGCTTTATCGATTACTTCTTCTAAATATTCTCCAATACCATCATGAGTCATACCTCTATCAACTTTTACACCCATATTTGGTACGTCATGAAATTTTAAGGCGTTATTATTTTTGGTAAATAAAGCTTCAGATAAATCTTTACCAACTTTTTCTTTATCAACATCAAACGCAGCAACTATATTAACATCACTTAATGCGTACCCACCAAGCACGTTATGCATTAAACCTGGAATTTTTTCCGAAGCTTCATCAACTTCGCTATACTTATATAAACCTTGTACGAGGGAAGAAGCACAATTTCCCGCGCCGATAATAGCTACATTTATCTTGCCCATATTATTCTCCTATATCAATTGAAATTTACTAATTTAAATAATATTAGAATTTATATGGATAATAGTGCTTTTTTTTCTACTATTAGTTCCCTAAAGTTCCGGAACTAATTAACATTTTCTCTGATATTTCCGAAAGCGAAAAAATTGGTATATATGGATTACTTCCAGACCAAATATATTCAAAATGATTCCTAAGTATTCTACCATAATCACTGTTGGACTTGATCTGCATCATCGGAACTAATCCATCAAATGAGGATTCACCATAAATATTTTGTAAATTTGAAAATTGATAAGATTCCATGAAGGTATATTTTTCTGTCATAATGAGATAGGATGATGGCCAATGATTAACGAATTTTACGTCAAGAGAAAATCTAGAAAGATGTTGTGATTTTTTTTTGATAGAAGCAATCATATTCATACTTCTCCAGCTATCACTGTAAAGTGGACCTGACTTAAAAACTTCATCATCATCAAAAACTATACCATCTTCGGCTATTGCTCTAGCTTTAGCAAAATCACTATTTGGATTAACCAATAAAGCCTTAATCTTTATTTTTCTGTTTTCACTTAGCATTTTTCTTAGAATATCAGCATAACCTTTATCACCAAAAAATTCTCTTAGTCCTATTCCTTGCAAAAGTATTTCGCCTGTTGAAGAATCAAGAACATCAGAAATTGCATCGACAGTTTTTGAATCCAAACTTCTAGGGCCAAGAATTTTTTCGTAACCGTATTCTAATGCTGAAGATAAAAATTCAGTAAACTTACCTAATACTTTGATGTCTCTTGAATCTTGTTCACTTATATTTGTAAATTCTCTATTCACCTGGGTAATATTTTCTAAACTCTGTCTAGAATGTATACCTGGGTTTATAAGTTTTTCAATTTCATTTTCTGAAATAACCCAAGTTTTTCCAAGACGTTTTGCCGGTATAATCCCTTGCGAGAGCCACTTGTAAACGGTTTTCTCACTTACGTTTAATTTTATTGCTACTTCTCTAACTTTTAGATTCATTATTAATTATATAAAAAGATATAAAAAGGTGTATTTTTCTATTATATTCTAAAATATTCTAAAATTCTACCAGCCAATAGCCACCCCATCTTTTCTTGGCTCTGTCCCGCCCACCAACAAATTACTAGAATGTTCTCTAGAAATTATTTGACCTCCACCAAAACTTACCCTATCATATCCTGAAACAATGTTGACCTTGTGCCCCTTCTTCGTTAATTCATTCACTAATTCTGAATTCACTCCTTCCTCAAGATGAACTGTACCGTCTCCCTCAACATCGATTCTAAATCTTAATGCATCTAAGGCTTTTTGTGGGTCTAGATCAAAATCAATCATATTAACTAAAGTTTGCAAATGTCCTTGAGGCTGCTGAAATCCCCCCATGACCCCAAAGCTAAGGTACAACTCACCATTTTTTGTAGCCATCCCTGGAATAATTGTATGGTAAGGCTTTTTATTAGGCTCTAAATAATTTGGATGCTCAGGATCAAGTGAGAAAAGAGAGCCTCTATTTTGTAAAGCTATTCCATAGTCCGGGACTACTAAACCAGTACCGAAGCTACTATATAAACTATTGATAAAAGAGCAGGCATTACCCTCTCCATCAACGACCGAGAGATAAACTGTATCACTACCACCCATAGGATTTCCATAACATATATTAGAGTTTTTCTCATTTGCAGATATTTCCATAACTCTTCTTGACGCATAATCTTTTGATAACAATTCATTAACTGGAACATGAGACTTATTTGGATCTGCAACATAAAATAAACCATCTGCAAAAGCCAATCTCATAGATTCAATTAAGTGATGATAGGTTTCAGGTGATTGCAAACCCATAGACCTGATATCAAAATTTTCAACAATATTTAATGCCATAAGAGCAATTATTCCGGCACCATTTGGAGGGCATTCCCATATTTCATAACCCCTATAGTTTGTACTTATTGGTTTTACCCATTCAGATTTATGCTTAATAAGGTCTTCCATACATAACCAGCCACCTTCAGACTGAATAAAATTGGTTATAGCTGATGCTATTTCACCGTTATAGAAAGCTTCAGCTCCACCTTCTGAAATAATCCTCAATGATTTAGCGAGTTCAGGCAACTTTACAATATCACCGTACTTTGGAGGATTACCATTTGGTAGAAATTGTTCTCCAGACTTCCTAAAACTCAGTTTTTCAATAACTTCTTTTGATGACCATGCATTTGATATAACTTCAGAAACAGGAAAACCTTTTTCTGCATAATTAATTGAGTCGTGCAAAACATCTGATAAATTCATTGAACCAAATTTATTAATTATTGATTCCCATCCATCAACTGTTCCCGGTACACTAACAGCAAAATGGGAATTATTTTTTTCGTTAGGAATAGACTTCAAACCTAAATCTGTCAAATCTTGTACTCGAACATTACTTGACTGACAGCCAGATCCATTAATTGCAAATACTTTTTTTTGCTTGTTATCCCAGTACAAAGCAAACATATCACCACCTATGCCAGTAGACATAGGTTCAACAACATTAAGAACAGCTGCTGTTGCAACAGCAGCATCAACTGCATTACCTCCATTTTTTAAAATTTCTAAACCTGATTGAGATGCAAGTGGCTGACTAGTAGCTACCATACCATTTTTTGCTAGTACTGCAGATCTTCTCGAAACGAAATTAAACATATAAATACTCCAGTCTATATCAGTCCAATAATGAATAAAAGTTTGATAACATATATCGAAAAAATATCTATTTTGAGTTAACTATAAAAAAATTATGAAAAATTTTCTACCTAATGTAGGCCTTGTATGCAACAAAGAAGTCTATGAAAATTATATTGATCTCCAAGACCTTGAAAAACTTAAGAAAATTTCGAACTTTCAGTGGTTAGAACTAAATGAATTTTCTAGTTGGGATGAGTCTCCAGAATCATCAGATATAATCAAAAAAGAGTTAAGGAAATTTACGCAAAATCTCAATGCTATTATCGTTTGCCACGGATCACCAAAGATTACAAAAGAAATTATAGATAATTCAAAAAGCTTATCATTTATAGGAGAACTCGAAGGCGATAGATTTTCTAGAAGAATAGATTCAGGGTATGCAATAAGCAAAAAGATAAATGTTATAGATACGTCTCATGGATCATCATATCCAGTATCAGAGTGGGCTTTGGGGTTAATTTTAATTGGTCTTAGAAGTGCAGGATATCATTTCAGAAAAATTATAGATAACCAATACTGGCAACCAAATAATGAAAAAAATGACATAATTTTTCAAAATGAAGAGTTGACTGAAAAAAAAATAGGTTTAATCGGATTTGGATATATTGCTAAAAGGTTATGTGAATATCTTGAACCGTTTAAGACAAAAATATCTGTCTATGACCCTTATGTTTCTAAAAATACATTAAGCAAGCTTAGTTATTCTAAAATGGAACTGAATCAAATATTTTCTGAAAATGACGTAGTAGTTTGCTTAGCTCCATTAACGCCGGCAACCAAAAATATGATTAAGATTGATCATTTTAATCTCTTAAATGACGGTGCAGTTTTTGTAAATGTATCAAGAGGACAAATAGTTAATACTAAAGATATGATATATGCATTACAAAATAAAAAAATAACTGCATGCTTAGATGTATTTGACCCTGAACCAATACCAATCAACTCTGAAATTCGAAAATTATCTAATGTTTTTTTATCACCTCATATAGCAGGAACTACTAAACGTTCTAGAACAAGATTCTTTGAAGAAATGGTTAATGAAATGTACAGACATTTTTCTGGTAATAAAACACTTCACAATATAACACTATCAACTATAAAAAACAGAAAAGGATATTAATACTCGCTTGCGTGTAGAACACCGTGTAAAAATCAAGTGTAATTCATTTATATATACACTTTTCCGTGTAGAATAAAATTTTATAATACAAATCAACAATTTTACGTGTAGGCTTAATTCCTCTTACCGTGTAGTTTGTAAAAACTATGTCGTTATTGATAATATCCTTGAATAGCCTGAGTAATCATTTGTTATATTATATTTTAGACTACTAGGTAATGCTGAAAGTATTTTTTCTAATGGTGATAAAACTTGAGGGTCAATTTCAATAAATATACCCGAAGGGGTATGTTTACTAATTTTATTTATTCCTTTATTGATAATTTTCGAAATTATACTCATACCATCTATTCCGCCATCTAATGCTAAAACTGGTTCATAAAGAACTTCTTTTTGAAGGTTTTTTATATTCTCAGTCCTAATATAGGGAGGATTAGATATAACAATATCAAATTTGCAATCAATATTTGCAAATAAATTACCTTGCACAAAGTTAATAATTACATCATTATTATTCGCATTAATCTTTGCTACATCTATGGCGTCTTTGGAAATATCAACCGCATAAATTCTTGAATCAGATATTTCTTTAGCTATTGAGATTGCAATAGAGCCAGAACCCGTTCCAATATCAATTATATTAGGATTTTTAATTTCATTTTGCCTAATAAATTCTATACATTTTTCTATTAAGATTTCTGTTTCAGGCCGAGGTATAAGTACATTTTCATTAACATAAAATTTTGATTTATAAAAATTCACCTCTTCTGTAATATATTGAATAGGAAAACCTAATGCTCTTTTTTTTATTATTTCCAATAAAAATGATTGATTTGAAACACTAAGTTTGGTATCTTTTATTATTTTTTTTTCACTTATAAAATAGTTCAATAATATTGAAGCTTCTATATCATGATCATCAATGTCATGATTTTGAAGGTGGGTCAATATGAAACTATATAGATTTGGGAAATTTATTTTTTTCAATTACTTGTATTAGATTCTAATGACGCTAATTTTTTGGCCTGTTCTTCTTGCAGTAATGGATCAATAAAAACATCTAAATCCCCGTCTAAAACTTGGACCATTTGGTGGCTAGTTATATTAATTCTATGGTCTGTAATTCTAGATTGTGGAAAATTATAAGTCCTAATTTTTTCAGATCTATCTCCAGTTCCAACCTGAGATTTTCGGTTAGCGCTTATCTCATCTCTTTGCTTTCTAATTTCATTATCCCAAAGCCTAGACCTTAAGATTTCTAGGGCTTGTAATTTATTTTGTAGTTGAGATCTTTCATTTTGGCATTGAACTACAATTCCAGAAGGTTCATGAGTTATTCTAATAGCGGTTGCAACCTTATTAACATTTTGCCCTCCTGCACCACCTGAATGAAAAACATCTATTTTTATATCATTTTCTTTTATTTCAACATCTATTTCTTCTGCCTTAGGTAAAACAGCCACAGTTATTGTGGATGTATGAATTCTTCCTTGAGACTCAGTAGAAGGAACTCTTTGTACTCTATGAACTCCACTTTCTAAGTGCAACCTTTGATAAACTTTTTCACCACTGATTTCAAAAGTCACCTCTTTTATTCCACCTACTCCAGTATCGTTTTGACTAAGAATTTTTAGTCTCCAGGATTTCAACTCACTATATCTTTGATACATACGAAAAATATCCGAAGCAAATAATCCAGCTTCATCACCTCCTGCACCTGCTCTTATTTCTATAACTGCATCTGCTAAATCTGCGTCATCTTTAGGTATTAATTCTAGTTTGATTTTTTCGGTTGATAGTAGTATTTTTTCTTCTAATAATTGAGCTTCTTCTCTAGCCATTTCAATAACATCAGGATCAGTTTCTTCTTTAATTATTTCTTTAGTGTCGTTCAAATTTTTCTCACTATGATTTATGTCACTCCACAAGTCAACTATTGTTTGAAGTTGACTATATTCCCTTCCAAGTTTTCTTATTGAATTTGGATCAGATGCTATCTCGTTTTGAGACATAAGTTTTTCTATCTCAAGGTATCTTGCTTGGATTTCATCTAATCTATTTTGCATTGATTGAAGCATTATTAACCTATAATATATTTTCTATATATCTAATTATGACATCTGATTCTAAATTAACTTCTTTTTGGGAGCCGGTAGAAGATAAGTCCTTTATGTTCACTGACTCTTTGGAAATTTCGTCTGGCCCTACAATAATTGCGATTTTTGCATTAATATTATTTGCATAGCGCATCTGTGATTTCATTGATCGATTAGGGGCAAAAACCGTAGATAAGCCATTATCTCTTAAGTCAGAAATCAAACCCCACAGTTCTTCTAAAACTTCACCCATGTGTATAATTACAACATCAATTGTTTGATTACCTGGTATTTCAACTTTTTGTTTTTTAAGTTCAATTATCATTCTTTCAATTCCAGACCCAAATCCTATACCAGGTGTTGGAGTTCCCCCAAGCATCTCTATTAGAGGATCATATCTTCCTCCACCTAAAATAGTACCTTGAGTGCCAGAATTTTTTGGAATAAATTCAAATACTGTTCTATTATAATAATCTAAACCTCTTACCAGTTTGTTGTCTATTTCATAATGAAAATCTTCATTATTTTCAGCAAATTTATTGAGTAGAGAAATTAGCCTTTCCCAATGTATTTTTGACTCCTCAGATAAATAGTCCACTGATTTAGGAGCATCTGATGATAGTTCTTTGGTCACAGCCTCCTTTGAATCTAATAATCTAAGTGGTGATCTTGCTAATCGAACAGAATCTATTTTAGGAAGTTTGTGAATAAATTGCTTGTAATAATTTGATAAATCTCTTAAATATTTTTCCCTAGTTTTTGAATCTCCTAGAGTATTGATTTTAAGTTTTACACTTCGTAAGCCAAGATTTTTAATATATTTCCAACCTAATTGTATAATCTCTGCATCGTATTCTGGATTTTCATCACCAATAATTTCACATCCAAATTGATGATGTTCACGCAACCTACCTGCCTGAGGTCTTTCATATCTAAACATTGAAGCATTATAAAAATACTTTTGAGGTTGAGGTTGATTTTTCATACCATTTTCGATATATGCTCTACAAACTGACGCCGTGCCCTCTGGCCTAAGTGTTATAGAATCACCACCAAGATCGTTAAATGAATACATCTCTTTCATTACAACGTCAGTGCCTTCTCCGACTCCTCTTTTAAATAAATTAGTATCCTCAAAGGTTGGAGTTTCTATGCTTTGAAACCCAAATTTATTAGCTGTATTCTTGGCCGTATCCAGGACATAATTCCAATACTTTTGCTGTTCTGGCAATATGTCCGATGTACCTCTGGGTCTAGTAAATTTCATGTGCCTAATCCAGCAGATTGATATATTTTTCCTTCTGTCTTAATCGCAGGAGCATACACCATTTTTGCTTTATTCATTTCTTTCAAGTTTCTAGCACCAACATATCCCATACATACTCTTAATGCACCAACAAGGTTCAATGTTCCATCTGTTCGAGAAGATGGGCCAAATAATAATTCTTCTAAAGAATATTCTGCACCTAACTTAATTCTTGTNCCTCTTGGTAATGAGTCATGCCAAGTTGCCATACCCCAATGAAAACCTTTNGCAGGAGATTCTTTACATTTTGCAAACGGGCTTCCTATCATTACTGCNTCTGTACCTGCAGCAAATGACTTACAAACATCNCCACCTGTTCTGATCCCACCATCAGTAATTATTGGAATATATNTTCCATTATTTTTATAATAATCATCTCTAGCTGCAGCACACTCTATAGTAGCTGTTATCTGTGGAATTCCTATGCCTAAAACTTCTCTACTTGTGCAAACAGATCCAGGGCCTACNCCNACNAAGATACCATCAATATTTTCCTCCATAAGTTCTTTGGTAACATCATANGAAACCGTATTTCCAACAATAATTGGNACACCTAATTCTTTTTTTAATTTAGAAAGTATTAATCCCTCAAGACTCTTAGACGAATGCCTTGCTGTTACTACCGTACCTTGAACTACAACNATATCAGCACCAGCTTCTACTGCTATNGGAGCATGTCTNTTGGCAGTTTGAGGTACGAATGAAACNGCAACNATNCCACCATNTTTTTTANCCTCTTCTATTCTTTTTGAGATTAGATTTGTGTNTATGGGTTTAGAGTATATTTTTTGCATAATCTCAGTTGCTTTATTCTTAGGAGCATTAATAATATCTTGATAAACTTGCTCTAATTCTTCATATCTGATATTTATACCATCCATATTCATAACACCAAGCCCACCAGATTTCGTCATAGATGATGCAAAATTAGGATCAACAACCGCATCCATAGCAGAAGCAATAAATGGAATTTGAAATTTTTGTTCACCATTTTCACCAATGCTAAATGATAAATCTGTCATATCAGGATTAATTGTTTCTATACCAGGAGAAATAGAAACGTCATCAAATCCATACGCNGGCTCTAACTGTTTAAATCCCATATTACTGAACCTTTATAAAAAAATTAATTATCTTATATATATAAAATTTATCATAAATATTGCTATTCATGGAATTTATAANTTGGTATAAAACAAATAAAAGATAATATTATTTTAAAATTGTTACAATCTATATTATGAATAATTACGGTTCAATAACTGATATAACTGGCATAAAAGTAGGTCATTACACAGATCTGGTTAATGGAACTGGATGTACAGCATTAATTTCNGAAAAGGAAATGACTGCAGGTTTAGAGATTAGAGGTGCTGCTCCAGGAACAAAAGAAACCGCTCTTTTAGACCCACTAGCTAGCCATAAATGGATAAATGGAATACTTCTTAGTGGAGGAAGCGCCTTTGGTTTAGGTGCTTCTAATGGAGTTATGCAATTTCTTGAAGAAAAAAAAATAGGAATAAAATATGGTAGATCTACTATACCAATAGTCCCGAGCGCTGTTGTTTTTGATTTGGGATTTATTAATCATAAAATACGACCTAATGTAGAATCAGGTTATATAGCAGCATCAACAGCAAGCAAACAATTCTCAACAGGTAACTTTGGAGCCGGAACTGGTTGTACAGTAGGAAAAATACTTGGAAAAAAATTTTCAATTAAAGGTGGTATTGGTACATCATGTATTAAAATTTCATCAGGAATAAAAGTTGCCTCATTGATAGTTGTAAACGCTTTTGGAAGCATTTTTGATTCTAAGAAAGGAAATATTATAGCTGGTCCAAAATCAGACCACGGCTTCTTAGATACAAATGACATATTAATAAAAAATCCTCCAAAAAAAAGAAAAACATTTTTCACAAATACTACAATAGGTATTGTAGCTACTGATGCAAAACTAGACAAAATTCAAGCGACAAGACTTGCGATGGCAGGTCAAGATGGAATAGCTTTAAGTGTAAGACCTTCACATACTGAAAATGATGGTGATACAATTTTTGGTATAGCAACCAATACATCAAAAAAAGATTTCAATATTGATGANATTCATTCTGCCACATTAGAAAGTGTTAATTTAGCAATAAAAAATGCCATAGAAAATGCAGAAACATTAGGCAATGTTGATTCTTATAGTAAAGTGAAATCTGAAATTAATTGAGTAGATTATTATNATAGAAATAAAATTGAAAATAGTTNAATTATGAAAATTTTAATTACAAATGATGACGGGGTAGAAAGTGAAGGTATCTGGGCCTTAGCTAAATCTGTAGCAAATTTGGGGCAAGTAACTATTGTTGCACCTAAACATAATAGGTCAGGAACNAGTGGGAGTATTACTTTTCTTAAATCGCTCCAAGTTGAAAAACAAAAAAATCGAATAGAAGGAGTTGAATGCTTTTCTGTTGATGGCACACCAGCTGATTCTGCAATTATTGCACTAAAAGAAATTTGTAAAAATCCTAATATAGTCTTATCTGGAATAAATAATGGGTTCAACCTAAGTCGGAATATTCTGATCTCTGGAACAATTGGTGCTGCTATGATAGCCAATACACAAGTGATAAAAAGCATTGCATTCTCTTCAGAATCATTTGAATCCATTAATNATCATGATTTGCAAAGTATGATAAACAGAATAGTAAAAGAATGCATTTCAGAGAGTATTCCTGATGAAACTTTCCTAAATATAAACATTCCAAACGCTAAAGATAAAAAAATTGGACATGCTATAGAAACTATACCAGAAAATTCTAATCTAAAGATAACAACGGATCAAGTTTCAAAAAATGAGTATAAGATTTTATTATCTCAATTACAATCTCAAAAAAGTAACAATTCAAAAGATAAAACAGATATGAAAACTGTGAAAAATGGTTTAGTATCAATAACATTACTAAATGGAAATAATTTTAACCAACTTAAAAATAACAAAATAATGGAAAGAATTTTGAAAGCAGCAAACAAATCATGCCAAACATAAATAAACTAAAAAGTATTTCAGGAGAGGCTCATATAATTGGTGTTGCAGAATCAAACGAGATTGGTAAAGTACCTAACAAATCTCCAATAGCTCTTCACGCAGAAGCTGCTCTTAACGCTCTTGATGATGCAGGTCTTAATTTATCGGATGTCGACGGTTTATTTACTGCTGGTTGGTCAACTTTAGATATTGCTGAATATCTAGGAATAAATCCTAAATTCACTGATAGTACATCTGTAGGTGGTTCCTCGTTCGTTATACATGTTGCTCATGCATTATCTGCTATTGCATCAGGTTACTGTGAGGTTGCACTTATAACGCATGGACAATCTGGAAGATCAGATAGAGAACCTATGCCGAGAAATCCGGCAGCTCCTATGGCACAATATGAAAGTCCTCATGGAATAATTGGTCCACCCATATCATATGCAATGGCCGCAAAAAAGTATATGCATAATTACGGTGAAAACAATACTAGAGAAGCAATGGCAAGTATTGCTATGCAAACTCGTCAATGGGCAAATTTAAATCCAAAAGCATATTTTTATGACAAGAAAATGTCAGAAGAAGACTATCATAACTCAAGGTGGATTGCGTGGCCTTTTCATCTATTAGACTGTTGCCTTGTTACAGATGCTGGAGCCGCTATTGTAATAACAAGTAAAGAACGTGCAAAAGATTCTAAAAACGGAAGTGTATCAATACTTGGCGCAGCTGAAGGACATGATCATTCAATGATATCCCAAATGCCNGACTTAACNAAAGCTTTTGGTACTTACACCGGACCACAGGCAATGAANATGGCTGGNGTATCTCACTCAGATTTTGATTTATCTATGTTATANGATTCNTTTACTTATACAGTCTTGATCACTCTTGAAAANCTTGGATTTTGTAANCCTGGCGAAGGTCCTGATTTTATTAAATCCAAAATATTAGGTCCAGGTGGAAATTTTCCACTTAATACCAATGGTGGAGGATTATCATATACCCATCCAGGAATGTACGGTATTTTTACTGTGGTAGAAGCTGCTAGGCAAATGAGAAATCAAGCTAGAGATAGACAATTGAAAAAATGTAACCTTGCATTGGTACATGGTACTGGAGGATTATTATCCTCAACCGGGACAGTTATACTAGGAAAAAATTAGGATAAATTATAAGATGATACAACCTATTGCTCAACCAGAATCAGATTTTTATTGGGAAAACTTAAAAAAAGAAAAAATTTTCTTACAAAGATCAAAAGATACAAAAAATTATCAATTTTTTCCTAGACAAATTTCTATCCATAATCCTAATGAAGAGTTAGAGTGGGTACAAGTTTCTGGTGAAGCCGAACTTTACACATTTGCTATAGTTTATGTTGCTCCACATAAAAATTTTATTGANNATGTNCCTTATATAACAGCACTAGTAAAGTTNAAAGAAGGTGTAATAATTCCTACTAACATAGTNAATNTTGAGNCAAANCCAGAAAATTTAGTTATAGGAATGAAATTAAGTCCTGTTTTTGTCCACAAAAATAATCAACCTACACTACTAAAATTTGAACCAAAACAAAATTAAGGAAACATAAATGATTAAAGGACTTATTGCGCCAATATTAACTCCATTCAATGATGATCTTTCTCTTAACAATGAAATATATAATGAATTTGCAAAATACCTATTAAATAATGGTTGCTCTGGATTAGCTCCTTTTGGAACTACAGGAGAAGCATTATCCGTTAGTAATTCAGAAAGAATTAAAGCTTTAGAAAGTATGGTGAAAAGCGGTATAAATCCAAACTTACTAATTCCTGGTACTGGTCTTTGTAATTTTCCTGATACAGTAAAAATTAGTAGACATGCTATGGAATTAGGATGTCACGGAATTATGGTGCTTCCTCCTTTTTATTATAAAGGCATATCTGATGAAGGCTTATTTGCACATTACGAAAAACTTATTTCAGAAATTAATCACTCCGATTTGAAAATTTACTTGTATCATATACCCGCTATGACTGGAGTCCCATTATCTGTTGAATTAGTAAATAAATTAAAATCAAAATATCCGGATACCGTTGTCGGAATAAAAGACAGTACTGGAGATTGGNACAATACAAAGTCTTTCCTAGAAATCGACAAGCTAATAGTATATCCTGGCGCAGAGCTTTTAGTTATAGATTCAATTAAATTAGGAGGACCAGGTTGTATATCTGCTACAGCAAATATAAANAGTAAAAATATATCCAAAGTGATAAAATTTGCGCACGATNGAGANTGGGAAAATGCAAATNAAATTATGGAAGANGTTAGAAATGTTAGGCTTCTTTTNCANGATTATGCTCCNATNCCTGCGCAAAAAGCAATGCTTGCTAAANAATTTAATGAGCCTGCNTGGAGAAATGTNAGATCNCCTTTGTTACAAACACTTACAAAAGATCAATCAGATNTTCTTGCTGAAAAATTAANAAATGAGTACAACATTAAAATTTAAAATTCCCTTTCTNTACTATTTGAACATTAGGGATATTCAACAACTGTATAATATGCAATAATTAACTTATGAATAATCATTTTTTAGAATTTAANAATATATCAACTAGTGATATCAATGACATTACTGATAGAGCAATAGAACTAAAGTCAGGTTCTAAATGTAATGTGTCAAGTAACTTTAATGCTACTCTACTTTTTGAAAAACCATCATTAAGAACAAAATTAGGATTTTGGGTTGGAGTTCAGAAACTAGGAGGAAATCCATTGTATTTTGGCCCTGACGAGGTTGGATTAGGAACAAGGGAACCTGTCAGAGACGTATCAAGTGTAATTTCAAGAATAGCGGACATAATAATTATAAGAACATTTGAACATGAAAAAATTCATGAGTTTTCAAAATACTCATCTGTCCCAGTTATTAATGCATTAACTGACTATGAGCATCCATGCCAAGCTCTAGCAGATATCCAAACTATCAAGGAAAACTTAAGTGAAATTAGAGGATCTAAAATTGCTTTTATTGGTGATGGAAATAATGTGTCAAGAAGTTTGTCATACGCATTAGCAGGTTCAGGTGCGAATCTAGTAATTGCTTCTCCTGATAATTATCAACTTGATGATAAAACTATTGTAGCTGCAAATAATTATGGAAAAGATAATGGTGGTTCAGTTACAAAAATATCCGACCCAAAGAAAGCAGTTATTAACGCAGATATTATATATACTGATGTTTGGGCAAGTATGGGGCAAGAAGAAGAAGAATTAGTAAGAAAAGCAGCTTTTGAGGATTATCAAGTAAATGAAAATTTACTTGATATGGCTTCAAAAAATGTAAAATTTATGCATGATTTGCCTGCACACCCTAATGAAGAAATATCTGAAAATTTATTGTATGATCAAAGATCAATTGTTTTTCCACAATCAGAAAATCGTATGTGGTCTCAAATGGCATTAATAGAAAAAATATTAAAAAGAAAATAAATATGTCACTACCAATAATTGCAATCGTTGGAAGACCAAACGTCGGTAAGTCTACATTGTTCAATAGAATAGCTGGAAGAAGAATAGCTATAGTTAGTGATATTCCTGGAACCACAAGAGATCGTGTTTCTATTGATACTATTTGGAATGATAAGAAATTTATTCTTGTCGATACTGCAGGAGTTGAAAATCAACCTCATGACCAACTAATGTGGGACCAAATACGATCACAAGTTGAACTTGCAATAGAACAATCAGATTTGATAATTTTTACAGTTGATTCTTCTGAGGAGATTACAGACTCTGACAGAGAAATTTCACAAATGTTAAGAAAGATTAATAAACCAATTATTGTGGCAGCTAACAAAGTTGATACACCAGAAAAAAGCGATTATATTCATAATTTTTATTCACTTGGATTTGATACTTTGCTACCAATTAGTGCGTACCACAACCTCGGGATTGATGATCTTATAAATGAAAGCTTTAATCATCTAGACATAGCTGATACTGATAATGAAAAAAATGACAGTATTCGTATAGCAATATCAGGTAGACCTAATGTAGGAAAATCAGCATTGTTTAATTCAATTATAGATACAAAAAGATCAATTGTGTCTGAGGTAGCTGGAACGACAAGAGATATGATTGATTACGAATTAATTGTTAGCGAACAAAAACTTACATTTCTAGACACAGCTGGTTTGAGAAGAAGAGGAAAAATTGAAAATGGTATAGAAAAATATAGTACACTTAGGACTATTAGAGCTATAGAAATGTCTCATATATCGCTAATCGTTTTAGACGCAAGTGAACTAATTACATCTCAAGATTCACACATCATTGGATACATTAAAGACGCTAATAGAGCTACTATTATAATCGTTAATAAATGGGATTTAGCAACACAATTACAACTTGAAAAAGATAAAGTTAAAAATTTGATTATTGAGAAACTTAATTTTATTCCAAACACACCAATAATATTTACATCTGCAATTAATAATTCTGGAACTTCAAAAATTTTTGATTCTATTTTTGAAGTATATAGCGAGTTCAACAAAAGAATTCCTTCCTCCGAAATCAATAAAATTATTTTTGAAGCTATGGGCAAAAATCCATTACCTGGATTTGGAAGAAAAAGGCCTCGAATTTATAGATGTATTCAAAAAAAAGTAGCTCCTCCAAGTTTTGATATAATTACAAAAAATCCTGAACTAATTCACTTTAGTTACAGAAGATATCTTGAAAATATAATAAGAAATAGGTATGGTTTTATCGGTTCTCCAATAAAATTATCATTTATGAATAGAAAATATGAATAATTTATCAGAAATAGTTTTAATTTGCTCTATTGCATATCTTATCGGCTCAATACCAACAGGGGTAATAGTCACAAAATTTGCAAAAGGTGTAGATATTCGTAGTTATGGAAGTGGAAGTTCAGGCGCAACAAACGTTGCAAGAACATTAGGGCCAAAGCTTGGGGGCTTAGTACTAATCTTGGATATATTGAAAGGATATATATCCATATACATAATTAGTCATATTGCTAATGATTATTGGATAATACCATTCTCAGGATTTTTATTAGTTTTAGGCCATTGTTATCCTATTTATATTAAATTCAGGGGAGGAAAAGGTATTACAACTGGTTTTGGCACACTAATTTTTTTATCTCCAATAGCAATGGCCTTATCATTAATTGGCGTATCAATCGCTATAATCACTAGATATATTTCTCTTGGCTCAATTATTGGAACTTTATTAAGTCTTCTTTCATTACTAATTTTTAGTATTTATGAAATTTTTGGTTCAAAACATGACGACTTATTGTATTGCATTCCTGTAGGCTTGATAATCCTATTGCGTCATAGGTCAAATTTTCTTAGACTGGTAAGAGGTAAAGAAGGTAAATTAGAGAATAAAGCTTCTCCACAAAAGAAAAAAAATTAGGTAAACTTTGCTAAACATAGGAATAATAGGTAATGGAGCTTGGGGCACTACGTTAAGTATTTTGTTGAGTGAACAAAACAAAGTATCTATGTGGTGTAGAGATGATTATCAGGCTAAGAAGATTCAAAAAAATAGGTATAACGATAAATTAAATGTTAAGCATGATTTACCGAATAACATAAATGTTACATCTGATATAAATCAAGTAACTAAAAATAAAAACTTAATTGTTATTACACTACCTGCGAACACTATAAGAGAATTCTTTAAAAATAATAAATCATGCTTTTTAGACACAAAATATATATTATCTGCATCTAAAGGAATAGAAAAAAATACAGGAAAGAGAATTTCGGAGATAATTGTCTCTGAACTTCCAGAATTTGATTCAAAAAATATTGGAGTATTGTCAGGACCCAATCTAGCTTATGAAATATTACAAGGAAAAGTAGCAACTGCAACGATAGCTTTTTCAGATGAAAGATCATGTAAGTCTGTTCAAGATATATTTAATTCTAGGAAATTTAGAACATATACCTCAAACGATATAATTGGAGTAGAACTAGGAGGATCATTAAAAAATATTATTGCAATTGGAGCTGGTTTTATAGACGGTGCTGGCTTAGGAGACAATTCTAAATCTGCATTTGTTACAAGAGGATTGCATGAAATCATGTTTTTAGGTTTAGCAATGGGAGCTAGAATTGAAACGTTTGCTGGGCTTAGTGGTATGGGAGACTTAATGGCTACATGTTACTCAAAGTTGAGTAGAAATTACTCTTTCGGTTATGGTCTAGCTAAAGGCAAAAAAACCAATTTCATCATGAATGAAATAAGCCAAACAATAGAGGGATATCCTACAACATTAGCAGCATATACTTTATCAGAAAAATATAATATAGAAATGCCTATTGTGAAAGCTACTAAATCTGTTCTATATGATAAACAAGAACCAAAATTAGTAATAAATGATCTCCTTTCAAGAACTCTACAAGAAGAAAAAATTAATAAGTCATCATGGGAGATGAAAATTAATAGATTCATCAAGAGTATCAGTGATAATTTTAAAAACTAATCTCTAAAATCGCCATAATGATAAATAATTGATGCCATAACTGATATTGCCGCAGTTTCAGTTCGCAAAATTCTTTTTCCTAAAGAAACCAATTTCACACCTATTGTTTTTAGTTTCTCCGCTTCTTCATTAGAAAAACCACCTGGAGGACCAATAATTATACATAAACTTTTAATATTATCTAATTCGCCGAGTGCTTGATTAATGTTGTATCCTTCAAAATCTTCCCACAAACATAAAACCTTATCATATTTTATATTTTGATTAACAATTTCAAATAATGTTTTTGCTTTATTTAATTTTGGTATAAAAGTTCTACCAGATTGTTCTGCAGACTCCTTAATTATTTTTTCCCATCGCCTTAATCTATTATCTGATGGATAGGCATTTTCACCTCCCTGGACGCGTTCTGTTACAACTGGAGTAAAATCAAATGCTCCCAATTCAGTACACTTTTGAAGAATAAGTTCAAATCTTTCAGGTTTACATAATCCGATAATAAATTTTACTTTCACACTTGGTTCATCAATTGGAATAATAACTCTATTTAGTTTACAAATAATTGACTTTGTTTTTTTTATTATTGTAAAAACTGCCTCATAACCTGAACCATTAAATAATATAAAATCCTCATCTATTCTTAGCCTCAACACGTTAATTATTTGAAATGAAATTTCATCGCTAAGTTCAAGTATATTTTGATTTTCATCTAATGAATTATAATAAAACCTATGCAACTAAGAGTCCTTCTTTATTATAGATACATGCCAGGCATCTATTGATCTTATACTAATCACTTTTCCCCCAGATTTCTCAAAAGATTTTGTAACATCAGTAATTTTATCCCCTAGAATTCCAGATATGATCAATGTAGATTTTTTATTCAAAAAGGAAATTAATTCTGGTGAAATTTCAATAAGCACCTTTGAAGCGATATTAGCCATAACCAGATCAAATTTTTCAGGAAAATTTGATTCTGATAATTTTGTGTTAGCTAAAAATGTATCTTTTTCATATCCTGCAATTTTAATATTATTTTTAGCGGAATTGATGGCATCATCATCTATGTCTATACCATATGATACACTTGCTCCTAAAACCTGTGCAGCAATCATAAGAATGCCCGACCCACACCCTACATCCAAAACTGTATCTTTCACGTGAATTCTTTTTTCCAACTCTTCAATACACATTTTTGTAGTAGGGTGATGACCTGTACCAAATGCCAAGCCAGGTTCTAGATATATCTTTTTTTTATTTTTATATTTATTTTCATAATCTTTTGTTGGCAAAATTACTAAATTTTTTCCTATTTCTATTGGATCAAATTTTTGATTTTTCCAATCATTTGTAGAAACATACTTATAATTTATATTTGGGAGTTTTATGATGTGATTTAATAATTTATGAGAAACATCTATTGAATTTTTTTTATGATTCAATGTATCATCATTAGGAATCCACGCCTTAATTCTAACCCATGATTTTGAGTCAATTATTTCCCCTTCATCTGGATTAAAATCAACATCTCTTTCTACAGAAAAATTTTGTCCTATATTTTTTATTAGTATTTGAGTAAAGGGTTCAACCAATTCTGAGGGAGTATTTATAGAAATTTCTAACCATTGATTTTCGATTTTTATTATCTCCTAAAAATTATTTATTATCAGACTTAAAAAAATCTTTAAATTTTGTAATAATACTCTCATCTAAATCTTTATTAACATTCTCCATGTTGAGATAGTTCGCAAGATGAATAAAAATAGCTTTTTGAGTGTCATCAATTTTGGTTGGTGTTAATACCTTTATCTTCACTAACTGATCACCTCTACGTGATGACTGACCAACAAAAGGTATACCAAGATTAGGCAATCGAATTATTGAATCTGATTGAGTACCAGGCTTAATTTTCAACTTTACGTCCCCATCCAATGTCTTTATATCTATTTCTCCTCCAAGAGTAGCAAGAACAATACTAATCTCTTCAAAAACAATAATATCATTACCTTTTCTGTTGAAATGTTCATCATCGTCTATGAGTACGTGAACATATAAATCTCCATTCCTTCCCTGTTTGCCAATTGATTCCCCCTCACCTCGTATAATTAGCCTCGTCCCATCTTCTATGCCTGCAGGTACAGAAACTTCAATTTTTCTAGAGTTATTTTTGATCCCTAGACCGTCACATTTCTTACACTTATTGTTGATTTTAGTGCCATCACCAGAGCAGGTTGAACAAGAAGTAACTTGTTGAAATTGCCCAAAAATTGTTTTTTGTATTCTTGAAACTTTCCCTGTTCCTTGACAGACACTACATTCATCAATTTTTGAGCCAGGTTCAGCTTTATTTCCATTACAATTATCACATCTTTCATTTCTTGATAAATTTATTTGTTTTTTCACTCCAAAAGCAGCATCTTTGAATGAAATTTTTATTTGNTATTCTAAATCATTNCCTACATTTACTCTTTCAGANGTTGTTCCNCCAAAGAAAGAATCAAATATATCACCAAAGCCNCCAAAGCCTTCGAAACCNCCAAAGCCAGATGCTCCGCCATTATTTATTCCAGCGTGNCCAAATTGATCGTATTGAGATTTTTTTTCAGGGTCGCTCAATACNTGATATGCTTCATTAACTTCCTTAAATCTATCAGAAGCATCAGGATCTTTATTTTTATCAGGATGGTATTTTAGAGCTTGTTGGCGAAATGCTTTTTTTATTTCTTCAGAATTAGCATCGCGCGACAAACCNAATATCTCATAATAATCTCTTTTGTTAGTAGTCATATACTTATCTTAAACTTATATTTACAAATAAACTTCTAATAAAAAGTAATTTTGTCTCTAAAATTTAATACTATTTTACTTGGGATATTTAATAATATTAATAACAATTCTAGCAAAAAAGGAATATGATGTGGAAATAAGATGGCAAGGAAAATCATTCTTTGAAGTATCATCAGCATACGGAAATATACTAATCAATCCTTCAGAAAACAATTCAGAAGCAACTCAATTGTTTTCTGGATTCAACTTAAACCCTTATAAAGAGAAAAAAGTTAATATAATTGACAGCCCGGGAGAGTATGAGGTCAAGGGAATTGCCATTAGGGGCATTCCGTCGCCTCTTACAGACCCATCCTTATCGCGAGATATAAATGTGCTATACGTTGTTGACTTGGAAGATGTGAGGTTAGGTGTTCTTGGATATCCAGGGCATGAACTATCAGCTCAAGTTATGCAGCAAATCGGTAAAATAGATGTACTAATTGTTGATGGATCAACGACTAACCTTGAAATAAATGAACTTGCATCGATGATTAGATCACTAGAGTCAAAAATTGTACTTATTTCAAATTATAATGCATCAAAATTACTTGTAGAACTAGGTATAAAAGAACCAACTATAGAGAAAAAAATCAGTATTACAAAATCTAACATCTCTGAAGATCANAAAATCATTTTATTAGAAAATTAATTTACTCTAAGTCTTCTAAAAATAATGAATAATATAGGAGAAATTAGTAACATTATATTTCCTAAATTAGCTCTTCCTCCTGATGCTAAACAATCTCCACTNCCAGTATCATCATCTCCATCTGATACAGCTAATTTATCTGATCCAATATCATCACTTAGAGGTGTTGGGGTTGGAGTTGGAATAGGAGACATTGTAGGTGTAGGTGTTGGCGTAGGCGTACGAGTTGGCTCAGGCGTAGAAGTAGGGGTTGGTGTTTGAGTGGGTGGCAATGGGGTTGGTGTAGGAGTAGGAAAAGCTGAAAAAACCAGTATAAAATCTGACTCATACTGCCCAGGAGTGAAAGTTTTAGACTGNAATGCTTTATTTGAACCTATGTAAAAATTCACTATTTTGCCTTCATATTTATCAAAAACAGGATCTACAGTAATAAAAAACTTACCGTTATCAAAAGTTTGTGCAGCCTCAGAAGTATAGTCATCAATCTGAGCATATATCAAAGTACCATCAGGAGGTGGAACTGAACCAGCTCTAATAACACCTTCATAAAAAGTAGGTTCAACAACTANGGGAGTAGGTGAAGGAGTCATAGTAGGAGTAGGGGTAGCTACTGGAGCAGATGAAAAAGATAAATTTAACTCTCTTAACTGCGGTAAAGCCCAATCTAATTTATATTTTCCAGTAGTATCTTCATACATATAAGGAGTTGTTTGAGATGCAATTATTTGAGATTCAAGAACAAATTCAATATTTTGGCCGGTTAAATCAGGTACAGAAGATGGGTTAACAAACAACCCAACATATCTATTAGAATTTTTCTCTCCTATTATCACAGGATCCGTTTCATAATTGCCAATACGGGCAGTAAGCTTCATTCCATTGGGATCAGCACCACCAGAAATATTTATTGAACCATATAATGTAATAGCCTTAATTTCAGGAACATCAGCTTGAGCAAATAGATCCTTAACATTTGAAGTAAATAAAAATGTTAAAACTAATGAAAATGATAATAACAATATAAACTTTGATTTCATTAAATTATCCATACCTTTATTTTATCAGAATACGCTTTCCCAATAGCAATATAAATATATAACGAATTAAGTAAAAAGTCCCCTGCTATAAAAACAGGGGACTTTTTTTATGTTCAACTAATCAAGTATAGTTTATGGAACAATGTGTGGTAGTAATCCATTAGCCTGAGGCTGAACGTATACCCACATACCGTCACCAATTTTTACTTCGTTAGCATCTACCAAAGCTCTAAACTTTGAAGTTACTGTATCGAAAGCATACTGTCGAGAGTTTGAAACTGTATCGAAGTATGTTTGAACAGTAACAGCAACGTTAGAACCTGCTTGGTTGGTTCTTACCAATGATGTTCCGTTATCTGACTTCTGTGTTTGAACTCTACTCTGGTCAACTACACCCACTAGGTTCCATCCAGAACCAGTAGCTATTGTTGTCAAAGCTGGTCGAGAGTCTCCAGGACCTGTAGGACCTGATAGTGAGACTGTCTGGTTTTCAAAGTCAGAAGTTTCAACCCAGTATCCAGGACCAGCATAAACATNGTCTAATCCAGGAGTTGTCTGAGATGAGAANGNTCCATCAACCTGAGATGCTATTCTCCAAGGTGAACTTGGTGANGTTGCATCGTATGATACTACCTGTTTGATACCTGTGTTTGAGAACACAGAACCNANAGNTGTATCANTTGGGTCAGATGGAANTGATACTAGGTTCCAACCTGCGAACANGTCNAGAACGTAGTCTTTACGATCTGATTTTGTNAANNNNACTGTCTGTGTATGAGTGTTACCAGCTGCATCNTTTGCCTTCACAACATATGTGTGCTTAGNNTTAGTAAGCGCATCTGNTGGTTGGTAGAAGAATACAAGACCGTCAGCAGAAGCAACAACATCCGCAGTTACATCAGCAGCTNCGGCTGAGCCGACTGCCATTGTAGCTTTAGTTATTGATACTGTAGCTGTCTCATTTACAGAGTAGTCAGTAGTAATGAATGGCTTAGCAACTGTAATCGTACCACCATTAGCTGGGGTAGATGTTGGAGCACTAAGCGCAGTGTCCAATCGGTATACCTTAGTTGTTATGTCACCTTTTGTGGTTAGGTTACCTGTTGTATCAGTTGAATCAACTTTTACAGCAACGTTACCTGTTGAAGCAGCGCCTTTGCTAACTACTAATTTCCACTGGTTACCACCTAGAGGCACACCAAGAGTTTCAGTGTGTAGTCCAACTTCATTACCAGTTGCAGGAATAACTCTTACAGTAATTTTTGGAGGACCNTTNAGGTTCTCGTCAGATGTAACTGTAATNGTCATCTTGTCCTTNGTAAGNNNNTCNGCAGCTTCAGCNCNTGTACCAGTTCCAGAACCANCNGATGTTACCATCGTGACTACTGGCTTGATACCNTCTGTTGCTACTTTAGAACCTGAATTTGCAGAGTTACCTGCAAGGTCAGCAATTCCACTCTTTATTTGAACAGTTGGTTTATTGTTTGAAGGAATAGAGGTATCCAATTTGAGGTAAAGAACTGAATCTTTTACGTCAATTGCTGTAGGAACGTGAGTTCCACCACTATTACTAAACACAACCTGAATGTCGCTAGGCGCAACAGATGTAGAATCAATTTTTCCATCCATTGTTACCTTTATAGAAGAAGCATCAGCTTTTTCAGCGGCAGGTGATGCAGAAGTATCCCATCCTGTACCTGTTACAGCAGAGGATATTGAAGGAGTCTTCTGGTCAATCTTAATTACGTGTGGTTGGTTTCCATTTCGTCCTGAACCAGCATCGTCGGCTCCTGTTCCAGATGTTTTAGCATCGGAATAACCTAAGTTACCAGCTAAGTCCACGATAGTAGCCTGGAAGTCAACTTCGTTGTTTGGTGTCTCTGTTGTAGGAGACATTGTAGGCAACGCGGTTGATTCAGTATATGACCAACTTAGTGATGAAGCACCATCAGAACCCAAAGTTGTTGTATCTATGTTAGCTGGTGTACCACCTGGGGTACCGTTAGCAGCAATAACCATAGTTGTATTAGTTGGGTCATCGGTTCTATCAATTCTCAATGAGAATGTGCTAATGTCAAGTCCAGATTGTGAATCAGAAGCACTTCCTGTAAAGGAAGGTAGTCTGTTCTGGCTCTGTCCTCCATCAGCAGGAGTTGTTATTGTTACGGAAGGAACAGTATTGTCTACATTGTATGAAGCTGTTCTCTTAACATTTGTTGCAGTACCTGAAGTAGCGGCATCCTGATACTCAACAGTAACTGGACCACCGATTACAGGAACTCTATCTACACCAGCTACCTGAGNAACACCAGCCGGAGCTGAGTTAATCTTAACTGTTGCAAGAGCATCTGTTCGTTCTATCAACTGTACTTCACCTTCGAATCGTCCTGTGTTTCGACCTGTCTCAGTAAGTACCATTACAGCACCTGTAGGGTCAACAACGCTCTTTAGTGTTACAGTCAATGTGTCTGCATTTGAACTTGGGTATGTGATGTTTACGAATTCCCAACCAGTGGCTCCTCCGTCTACATCAGCACCAGCAGCACTCTTTCTAACCTGAATAACAGCAGGTGTAGAAGCGTTTGCTGAACCATCGTTCACAATTTGATGAACTGTTACACCGGAAACTGTTTTACCAGCGTGAGCAGCAGGTGAAGCAACTGTAATCTTAATGTCAGAAGTTGAACCAATAATTGGGCTAGCTTTTGTATCATCAAGTGTTACGGTAACGATATCACCAATTTCATCAAGACCAGCACCACCTGATCCACCAAAGTCTGCTACAACTTGCGCTGCGCCAGCAGTGGAGATGGCATGGTTATTATCTAAACCAAGGTCGAAACCTGTGTTTCCACCTGTGGCTTGAGATGTAACAGTAGTCGTACTGTTAACGTCAGCATCAATAACCGTGACAATGAATTTGTCAGAGTTAGACACGATATCTCGTGCGGTAACTCCAGTTGTTGCTACTGAAGCATAAGTTCCGTATACAGCAGTTGCAGTTTTTCGAGCAGTAGGTTTCCCTGTGCCCTCTGTTGTAAGGTTAGATGCCTTGTTTGTAACATAAACCTTTCCATCAGCAGCTGCGCTAGCTGTGTTGTCGGTACCTATGATAGCAACCGCGACCAATGCAAGTAGCATAAGTCCGGAAAGTAATTTAACTGAAAGCTTCACAGCTCCAGCCTCCTTTTCTATCGTATTTTATTTACACATATACAATTATTATTAAATATGTATAAGAAACCGTGAGGTTTCCCGATATTTTTGCGCCGGTTCCAATAATTGTTTTTCTTCCAAATGAAGCGCCAACCGGCTTTGCGCGACAACGGAACTTTGGTATTAACCACTTTTGATTTAATCATTGTATGCATTACAATGTCAACCATTTTTGTAACAAGTTTAAGGAATTTATAAAATATGGATAGAAAACAGTATAATTTATCCTATTTTCTATANCATCTGACAATAAACTTCCCATCAGATCGTTACTNATTAGAANATAAGTTACTAAACNAANATATAACTTTTTATTCCTANTTAGAAATTTATCTGATTTGTGTTACTGAAGAATTACAAAAANTNCAATTAATTTTAGAATNATNAGGAATNTAATAACTTTACTATTACTATTGAGAACTCATNTCTGGNTGAGTTAANGACATCCAAAATTCTTCATTTGANGATGATTTAGACANTCTNTCTAAAATCTTTTCAGCTGCCTCTGTAGGNTTACTACTAGGATCTTCACTNATCTTGCCAATAATACGNCTAAGCAACCANACTTTTTTTAGAGTTGAATCATCCAATAGTAATTCTTCATGCCTTGTGCCACTTTTTTCGATATCAATTGCNGGCCATATNCTTCTATCTGCAAGCCTTCTATCAAGATGTAATTCCATATTACCAGTGCCCTTAAATTCTTCATAGATTAANTCATCAAGCCTTGAGCCTGTNTCAACTAGAGCAGTCGCAATAATTGTCAAACTNCCTGCATCTTCACANTTTCTTGCAGCNCCAAAAAAGTTTTTTGGTGGATATANAGCATTTGGATCCATTCCTCCNGATAATGTCTTACCNCTACTTGGNACTAATAAATTATAAGCTCTTGCCAATCTTGTTAAACTATCTAATAAAATGACAACATTTTCACCACTCTCTACTAGCCTGCGAGCTCTTTCAAGAGCCATTTCAGCAGTTCTACAATGGTCTTCTATTGGTTCATCAAAAGTTGAACTAAAGACCTCTCCTTTAATTGACCTTCTCATATCCGTAACTTCTTCAGGTCTCTCGCCTATCAACGATACAATTATATATACCTCAGGATGATTTTCGGTTATTCCTGCAGAAATTTGCTTTAATAGCATCGTTTTTCCAGCTTTGGGAGGAGCCACTATCAAAGATCTTTGCCCCTTACCGATGGGTGCGACCATATCAACTAGTCTTGTAGATGTTTGTTTAGGGGTAGTTTCAAGTTTTATTTGTTCATCAGGGTAAACTGAAGTAAATCTATCAAATTTAGGCCGATCAATTGCTGATTGAGAATCATATCCATTCACAGTCTCAACATTTACTAAGCCATAATATTTATTTGAGCTCTCTGCTTGAGGTGGAAGAACTTGACCAGTTATAAAATCTCCATGCCTTAATCCGTAACTTTTTATTTTCTTTGGAGTAACATAAATATCATCATTATTTTTTCTTGATCCTGGCTGTCTTAAGAAACCGAAACCGTCGGATAAAACATCAAGTATGCCTGCTCCAACAATTGCTTTTTTTTCGTCAGATAAAGAAGATAAAATTGAAAGTACTAATTCATTTCTTTGTGTTGGTACTCTCTTTATACCTGTATCAATGGCTAGTTGTCTTAATTCATCATTAGTCTTTTTTCCTAAATCACCTAAATTAGGTAATTTATCCAATTCAATCGAATCGAAATAATTTTCTCCACTATGATTTTGCCTGCGTCTTGTTGAAGCGGGTCTTCGCCTAGTGCCTCTAGGGTGATTTCTAGCTTGAGTAGTCAGTATATTACCTCCTGGTTTTATAAATATGTATAAATCAACATCTGGAATTATCGAGTAACAAATTCTTATAATGGGGGCTAGTAAAAACTAGCGATTATTGAAGGACGCTTCTCAAAAGCATTTCAGATAATTGGGACATGAACTATGAATGTTCAATAATATAATTATAACACCCTAAGGACATAAAGCAAAATTTCTAAAATAAATTATGCTGGTCACCTTCTCGCTTAATTTTCATAGAGTTTTTTATAAAAAAACTAAAAAGAGGATGAGGTCTTTCTGGCCTTGACTTAAATTCAGGATGAAATTGACTCCCAATCATGTATGGATGGTTCAGAACCTCTGCAATTTCAACAAGCTTATTGTCTGGAGAAGTCCCGGATATTATCATACCATTTGTTTCGAATTTTTGACGAAAATTATTATTAAACTCATATCTATGTCTATGTCTCTCACTAATGCTTGATTCCAAATATACGTTCATTGCAAGTGAATTTTCTCTTAATACACAAGGGTAAGCACCTAATCTCATAGTTCCACCTGTTGAGTGAAGCTCTTCTTGACCAGGCATAAATGCTATCACAGGATTTTTTGTATCTGGGTCGTTCTCAAGTGAATTTGCGTCATTAATTCCAAGTACATTTCTTGCATACTCAATCACCATTATTTGCATACCTAAACATAAACCTAGATAAGGAATATTTTTTATTCTTGCATATTCAGCAGTTTTTATCATACCCTCAAGGCCCCTATCTCCAAAACCACCGGGAATTACTATCCCTTGAGCCTTAGATAAAAAATTATCAACATCGGAAGTCTCAAGGTCCTCGGCAGAAATCCATGAAATATTAGCCTTACGTTTATGCATAATTGCAGCATGATTTATAGCCTCAATAACTGATAAATATGAATCCTTTAACTCTACATATTTACCTACTAAAGCAATCTCTACTTCTGGGTTATTTTCTTGCTGAATAATTGTTATTTTTTCCCAAGATTTAAAATCTGGGACCATTTGAGCATATGAAAAATAATTCATCAAAATTTCACCTAAGCCTTGAGTTTCTAAATGTAATGGTACTTGATACACACTACTTAATGTAGGCAGGTCAATTACAGCTTGATATTCAACATCGCAGTAAAGAGATATTTTTTTTCTTTCATCTTCACGTATTGGAAAATCAGCTCGACATAATATAGCATCAGGTTGAATACCCATAGATCTTAGCGTATTTACACTATGTTGAGTAGGCTTTGTTTTTAACTCATTACTCGCGCCAAGATAAGGTAACAGAGTCAAATGCACATAAAATGTATCATCTCTCCCAACACTATTTCTTACTTGACGAATAGCCTCTAAAAATGGCTGTCCTTCAATATCACCTACTGTGCCACCAACTTCAACAATTATAATATCTGCTCCTGAATCTTTTGACAAATTTATTATTTTATCTCTAATAAGATTAGTTACATGAGGTATTGTTTGAATTGTTCCGCCAAGATATTCACCGGACCTCTCTTTTGATATAACTTCAGAATAAATTTGTCCAGCTGTGATATTTGAATCCCTAGTTAATTCAACATCTATAAATCTTTCATAATGACCTAAATCAAGATCCGTTTCGCTTCCATCATCTGTTACGAAAACTTCTCCATGTTGATATGGCGACATTGTGCCAGGATCTACATTTAGGTAAGGGTCAAGTTTCATAACGGATACGGTTAGACCTCTACTTTTTAACATTTTACCTATAGAAGCAACAGCGATTCCCTTGCCTAGGGAACTTACGACTCCGCCTGTAACAAAAATAAATTTACTCAAAATTCTCCATCATAAAATATCAATATTTGAGGGGTAAATAAGTATAAAAAAATTATCGTAAACTTATCATCCCGAACAAGTTAAAAATTAACCCATACGGAATTTTATTCTAGTTATAAAATACACATATTGTCAATAATGAAATAATAACCAATGTAAAGTTTAATAGGTATTTTTGGTTTCTATATTTTTTTGAATCTAATATTATTTAATAATGATATTATTTAAGTAAACTATAAGCGTGTAAATAAAATGGATAACCTTTCTAGAGAAGAAATACTAAAAATCAGTGAACTTTCCTACATTGATTTAACTGACGAAGAAATCAGCAGGTTACAAAAAGAACTCAGTGATATTATTAATTACTTCACCCTGCTTAATAAATTGGATACGAAAAATGTTGAAGTTACAGGTCACACCACGCAAGCACAATCTGTAATGAGAGAAGACGAAGTTCAACCACCACTAAAAACAGAAAACGTCATAAACAATGCTCCTCAAACTGCTGGAGAATTCATAAAAGTTCCACCCGTACTTGAGTAAAGGATATCTATAAATGAATTTCATAACTGCAAAAGATCTGAGTAATAAACTGTATAACAAGGAAATATCTTCCTATGAAGTTACCAAGATGACTTTTGATAGAATTAATAATTCCAAACTCAACTCATACATAACCACTTGTGAAGATTTAGCTCTGAATTCTGCTAAAGAAGCCGACAAAAAATTTAGTGAAAATAGTGCTGAGATAACACCGCTAACTGGTATCCCAGTTATGGTTAAGGATAATATTTCTACAAAAAACATAAAAACTACAGCTGCATCTAAAATTTTGCAAGGCTACGTCCCTCCATTTGACGCAACGGTAGTAAAGGAACTTAAGAATGCAGGAGCTGTAATTTTAGGAAAAGGTAATATGGACGAGTTTGCGATGGGTTCTTCGAATGAAACTTCTGCTTTTGGACCAGTTCTGAATCCGTGGAATAATAAAAAAGTTCCTGGAGGGAGTTCTGGAGGTGCCGCATCAGCAGTAGCTGCCGGTGAATGTTACCTTGCATTAGGTTCTGACACAGGAGGGAGTATTAGGCAACCTGCATCTTTGTGCGGTGTTGTAGGTATGAAACCAACATACGGACTTGTAAGCAGATATGGACTTATAGCATTTGGCAGTTCATTAGATCAGATTGGACCAATAGCAAGATCAGTTGAAGATTGTGGTAATTTATTAAATATTATTGCAAAGCAAGATTCTAAGGATTCAACTTCAGTTACATCACCGTACGAAAATTTTACTGAAGACATCAATAAAGACATTAAGAATATGAATCTGGCAGTTCCAAAAGAATATATCACTGAAAATATTGATCCGTCTGTTAAGAATAACTTTATGGAATCACTAAGTGTATTAAATGATTTAGGCGCTAACATTGAAGAAATTTCTTTACCACTTACAGAATATGCATTAGCCGTTTATTATATTCTTGCTCCTTCAGAGGCATCAGCTAATTTATCTAGATTTGATGGAGTAAAATATGGAATGGGTACAAAAAATGCAAAAAATTCAACAGAATATATGAAGGAGGTAAGGGGAACTGGTTTTGGGGAAGAAGTAAAAAGGAGAATTTTGATTGGAACTTATGCTTTATCCTCAGGATACTACGATGCTTATTATAAAAAAGCACAACAAGTAAGAACATTGATTATAAATGAGTTCAACGAATCTTTCAAAAAATATGATGCATTAGTCACTCCAACTTCTCCAATAGTAGCATTTGATTTAGAATCAAAAAGTAACGATCCTTTAAGTATGTATATGAGTGACATTTGTACAATACCTGCAAACATTGCAGGGCTTCCTGCCATATCTATACCTTCAGGAATGAGCAATAACTTACCAATAGGATTGCAATTTATAGGGCCTCAGTTTGGTGATAAAAAAATAATACAAATAGCTTCAAATTTTGAAAAAGCTACGCAATGGAACACATTAAATCCTTCTAATAATGACTAATTATTTTTATAAAACAAAAAATTTACTTATATTATTATCGATGATTTTATTATTTAGTTTTTTATTAGTTAGTTGTAAAGATGATTCAAGAAAAAATTATGATAGAGAAGATTTTACACCTATTCCAGGACCACCTCCCATGCCAATGATTTTTGAAGGAAACTTTACCGTCTGCAAATCTAAAATTTTATTCTTCTGCTTAAGTTATGAGCCAGGACCAGAGAATATAGATATTTTTGGAGAAATAGTTCATGGTGGTTCTCTAATAGCTAAAACTTTACCCGGAAAATATATGCATGTAATTTTAGGTCCAGTTAGCATTGATGATGAACAAAAAAGTGAAGTAAACTTCTATTTAGGAAAAAAAGATGGTGATAATGTGAAAGCAAATGAAAGTTGGAAATTTTCTGAAAAGTTTTCTTCACCGACAACAATTTATCTCGATTTATCCTTTGATAGGCTACCTAAGAAAGAAAAATAATAATGATTAGAAAATTAAATGGTAAATCCCCTAAAATTCATAAATCTGCATTTATAGCAGAAAACGCATATATAGTAGGCGATATAGAAATAGGTAAAGATGTTAGCATTTGGCCTGGAGCTGTAATAAGATCTGATTCTGGAAAAATTACAATCGGAGAAGGAACAAATATTCAAGATAATTCCGTTATTCACTCAGATGGGAATGCAGAGATTCAAAGTTTTATCACTATAGGGCACGGTGTAATTTGTCATGCGAAATTTATAGGTAAAAACACTCTACTTGGTAATGGATGTATTGTAAATAATGATGCATCTGTTGGAGAAAATTCTCTTGTTGCTTCAGGAAGTGTTATTACGAACAATGCAATCTTCGAACCAAACTCATTAATAAGGGGAGTTCCAGGGAAAAAAATTGGCCGGGTAACGGAAAAACATATTATTATGATTAATTCAGCTACTCAAGCATACATTAAACGTATTCCACTTTATACTCAATCAGGATTAAACTTAAATAAATAATTACATTTTATCGGGTTTACTCATACCCATTATGTCTAAAGTATATCCTAAAACATGTCTTGAAATTTCAACCAATCTTAATCTTGATGCACTTAGGTCTTTTTCTTCTACCTTTTCAGAAATTACTCTACAAGACTCATAAAATTTTTGTAATAACTTTGCAAATTCCATAGAGAAATTTGTAATATGGTGAGTTTGTCTCAATTGACAACACTTGAGAATCACTTCTGGAAGTTGAACAATTTTTTTTATCAGATTTATTTCATCATCATGTATAAGTAGACTTAAGTTAGAATTAGAAAAATCAATTTTTTTATTTTCGGCGGTCCTTAATATTGAACACATTCTTGCATATGCATATTGAACATAATAAACCGGATTTTCTGATGATTGAACCTTGGCAAGTTTAAGATCAAAATCCATCTGGGTGTCTGGTGAACGACTTAGAAAAATAAATCTGCATGCATCAACTCCTACTTCTTCAATTAATTCATCAATAGTTACTAGAACGTTATTTCTTTTACTAAATTTTAAGGTATCACCATCATTTTTAAAGTTAACAATTTGATTTAATATAATTTCAAGTTTTTTATCATCTATTTCAAATGCATCTAAAATACTATAAATTCTAGCAACATGAGAATGATGATCAGCCCCCCATATGTTTATGACTTTATCAAATTTTCTAACTAAGAACTTATTATAATGATAAGCCAAATCTGTTCCAAAATAAGTTGGTCCCCCATCTTCGCTTCTAATTACAACAATATCATCTTCTAATCCAAGGTTACTTCCCTTGAACCATTTTGCCCCATCCTTATCATAAACTAAATCTTCACTTGATAATTTTTTGATAATTTTTTCAAGAAAATTAGATTCTAGTAATGAACTTTCATTGAACCAAGCATCAAATTTAACATTCAATTTTTCTAATGTATTCTTAATTTCAGAAATCGTGTCTGTAAGTGCAAGAGATTTGATTTTCTCAACGTTTCCAGTATTAAGTTCATGCTCATTTATAATTTTTCTTGCTAATTGAATTACATACTCACCTGGATAACTTATTTCTTTAACTTTATAATTTTCATCAAGAGTTTCTTTGACTCTTTCTATGAGTGAATCATTGAATAACCTCATTTGATTTCCTGCATCATTTATATAATATTCTCTCTCAACATTATAATTAGATAATTTCAATATATTGTATAGGGAGCTACCTATAACAGCGCCTCTTGCGTGTCCAACATGCAAGGGTCCTGTTGGGTTTACACTAACAAATTCAATTTGTATATTTTGTTTTTTTCCATAATTATTTCTAAAATAATCTAATCCATCATTTTGTATTTTTTCTAATTCTTCATAAAAATAATCCTTATCAATAAAAAAGTTTATGAAGCCTGGTGGCGCAAATTTTATTGAGTTTATCGAAGGATCTGAATTAATATTTTCAACTATTATTTCAGAAATTTTTTTTGGAGGCATTTTACACACTTTCGACAAAGTTAAGGGTAAATTTGTGCTAAAATCTCCGTGTTCAGAAATCTTAGGCCTATCAATAATTACATCAAAATTCTCAAGTACTGGGATAAGGCCGAGAGATTGTGATCTGATTATTGAGTCAACTAATAATCTAGATATTATTTTTTTTATCTTCATTAAATACAAAATAGTTTACTCACATACATAATGAATAAACACTAATAAAACTAATTTAATTCAAATTTTTATGAGTGCGCCATGTCACTACCGCAACACATTGGAGACTTAATCTTCCCACATCCATCCGGGCATGTAGAAATATTTACGGTGCTACCATCATCTTTGGTAATTACATCTGGAACTAAAGCTTTTCCGCAAGCTGCACATGTTAAGCCATTTATTGACATTCCACAGCCAACTGAGCAAGTGTATGTAGTCATTGATACTCCTAATTATTTTTTATATGTTTATAATGATACTAGATTTTATTTAAAAATAAACTTAGATTTTTATACACAAATGAATAAAAAAATATTATGAAAGAAATTTATACCAAAGAAAGCATAAAGTTACTCAACAAATTACTAAAGAACAACAATATTACTGTAACTCAAATTTTAGATAAATCTTTCGAAAGGATACAAAAATATCGAACACTTACTAATTCTTGGATTGAAGTTTGGAATAAAGAAGCCTACGATATCGCAGAAAAATTAGATAAAAAGAAAAATAATAAAAATACAAATATTCTTTTTGGTATACCAATCGGCCTAAAAGATTTGATTAACTATAAAGGTAAAAATACCACTCAAGGAATTAAAAATTATAATTGCTTTTCCAATGAAAATGCTGAAATAGTTAAAAAAATTTTAGATCTTGAAATGATACCTATAGGCAAACAGAATTTAGTTGAGATCGCATTTGGAATAACCGGACATAATCCTTCCTTAGGTAACATTAAGAACCCCTTAAACATCAAGTATATTCCTGGAGGTTCTAGTTCTGGGTCGGTTGTTTCAACAGTCACCGGTATGACCCCTATATCATTAGGAACAGATACTGGAGGTTCCATAAGAATTCCTTCATCAATGTGCGGTGCAGTAGGATTCAAACCAACATTTGGAATGCTGAGCTTAATTGGTGTAAAAACTCTTTCAGAATCTTTGGATCATTTAGGGGTTATCACTAATAATGTTGATGACAATAAACTTTTCTTTCAAAAAGTTATAGGGTTGAAAAAAAATAACTTAAATCTCCCAAAAAAATTAAAAATCCTAATTCCTATCAATAAAAGATTTAATGAAATATCATCAGAGTGCGTTAAAAAAAATTTTGAGAGTTTTATAAATATTATAAGTAAAGTAGGTATTGATATAGAATATATGAATATGCCTTGGCTAGACAAAGCAAGAAAAATCACACTAGATATATTATTGGCTGAAGCATATAACAATCACAAACGAAAATATGAAGAAAAAAAAGTTAGCAAATATATATTAGATAGATTGAAAAACGGAAAAAATATTACAATGGAAGAACTAAAAATTGCAAAAATAAATAAGGATATATTCACCACAAAAATGGAAAAAATCTTGGACAAATTTGATGCAATTATTAGTCCTACAATTCCGATTGAAACTCCTACTATTGAAGAATCTGAGCCACTTAAAACTGAAAATAAAAATAGCCTTATCGCTGAGTTTACAAGTATTTATAATCTTACAGGTCAACCATCTATTACTATACCAATGGGGAAAGATAATAATGGTCTACCAATGGGAGTTATGATTTCTGGGAAAAAACATTCAGATATTAAGATTCTCAATATAGCAAAACTTTTTGAAAAATTAATCACTGAAAATGAAAAATAAACTTCATAGGTATATTTCTAGAAAATCAACACTAAATAGAAGGGGATTTGCATGTATTGGATTATCAAATCCTCAAGATGGTGTTAACATAGGTCATGCCCTTAGAGCTGCATTATGTTTTGACGTAAGAATGGTAATTTTAGAAAATCCTGGTAAAAATATTAACATAAAGAAACTACTAACTGATCCAGGTAAAACTTATAGGCACATACCTATAATTACAACGAATGATATTTTAGATATAGTTCCTACTGATTGTGAAATTATTGGGGTAGAATTAAATCCTAAATCAAATGATTTAAGAAAATTCGAACATCCAGAGAGAGGATGCTATATATTTGGACCTGAAAATGGATCAATTAGTGATAAATTACTAAAAAAATGTAGTTCAATTGTAAGTATTCCTACAACTGTATCGCTAAATTTAGGAATGACTGTAAATATCACAATGTATGACAGATTACTAAAAACCCAACAATGATGAAAAACATTAAATCTAAAAATATTTTTTACGGATGGTACATAGTTGCAGCATCATCAATAAATAACGGAATAGGAGGATCGGTTCACTGGAAAGGTTTTACAGTTTTCTTCATACCTTTATCTCAAAGTTTAGGGTTAACCTCAGCACAAACAGCAATACCATTCGCATTGTCTAGAGCTGAAAATGGAATACTTGGCCCCATCACAGGCTGGCTATTAGATAAGTATGGAGTAAAAAAATTAATGCTAATAGGTACCTTTGTCACGGGTATCGGTTACATACTTCTTTCATTTACTACATCATTTTTAAGTTTTGTAATTATATATCTTTTTGTTATATCAATAGGTTCTAGTACAGCTTTTATGCAAGCATCTATGGCTGCAATAAATAAATGGTTTATAAGAAAAAGAGGCCTGGCTATGTCTATTAATAATGCCTCTTTCAGGTTAGGAGGAGCATTACTTGTACCATTATTATCTGTTTCCGTTATAAACTTGGGTTGGGAAAAATCGTCCATGATAGTTGGAGTTCTGATAATTGTAATCATAATGCCACTATCATTTATTTTTAAAAAATCTCCAGAATCTATGGGTCTTTACCCAGATGGAGAAAAATTAACTATAAAAGAAAAAAAATCTATCCGATTTTCCACTGATGATTGGACCACAAAAGAAGCAATGAAAACTAAAGTCTACTGGTTATTAGTTTTTGCAACCATGCTTCGTATTGCGGTACATGGTACAATTTTTCTTCACTTTATACCTATATTAGTATGGAAAGGAGAATCTCAACAGGCTTCTGCAAATTTAATTGGTTTACTTGCTCTTTTTTCAGTACCATTAATTATTTTTTTTGGATGGCTTGGTGATAAGTATGGTAGACCAAAACTACTTTTATTATGCTACTGCTCAGCATCTATATCATTATTATTATTAAATCAAGTAGATTCTACATTAACAATTTTTCTAGCATTATTATTATTTAGCGGTACTGAAATTGGAGCTGGAATGAATTGGTCTTTAGTTGGTGACTTTTTCGGTAGAGAAAATTTCGCAACAATTAGAGGATCAATGGCACCAATTTATAATATATCTTTATTCACAATGCCTATTGCAGCAGGTTGGGTTAAAGATACCACTGATTCATATGAAATAGTTCTAATTGCTGGTGCAATTATGCTTTTATTATCTGGATTACTATTTGGTATTCTAAAAAAACCATCTAGGAATTAGTATGGTCGGGGCGACAGGATTTGAACCTGTGACCTCTGCACCCCCAGTGCAACGCGCTACCGAGCTGCGCCACGCCCCGTTCCTTTTTTATATATTTTACGAATTATTATAAAAAAACATAAGTTATTATTTTATATAATGAATTGATATAATTAATATTAAAAGAAAAATTTATTAAGATTATGAACCCTATACTTTCAGACTCCAAGATATTATTAGATAGAATTGAACAAATTGTGAGGCGTCTTTGACCTTGCGACAATAGACAGAAATATAAAAATTCTTGAAGAAGAAATAAATACTGAAAATTTTTGGGATGATTCAATTAAAGCTCAAAAATTGATGCGTCAACTATCCTTTATGAGGTCAGAATCTTCAAAATGGACTGAAATAAAAGAACAAATCCACACTAATTCTAGCCTACTAAAAATTGCATTTGAAGAAAATGATGAAGAATACCTTAACCAGCTGATTGAAGAGAATAAAACACTAGAAAACAACTTAAATAATCTAGAAATTGAACTCCAATTACGAGATGAATATGATAAAAACTCAGCATTATTAAGTATAAAGCAAGGAGCAGGTGGCGTTGATTCTCAAGATTGGGCAGAGATGTTATTAAGAATGTATCGTAGATGGGGTGATTTAAGAAATTATAAAACAGATATTTTGGATTATAATTCTGGAGATGAAGCAGGTATAAAAAGTGCAACGTTAAAAGTTGAAGGTGATTATGCATATGGTTACTTGAAATCAGAAAAAGGTACTCATCGTCTCGTTAGATTATCTCCGTTTGATACAGATCATAGAAGACATACAAGTTTTGCTTTAGTAGAAGTTTTACCTGAAGTAGAAAATGATGAAGAAATAAAAATAAATTCTGATGACATTAGAATCGATGTTTTTAGAGCTAGTGGCAATGGAGGTCAAAGCGTACAGAAAAATTCGACCGCTGTTAGAATAACTCATATTCCTACTAATATTGTAATATCGGTTCAAAATGAAAGATCTCAGTTTCAGAACAAAGAAGTTGCATTAAAAATTTTACATTCTAAGCTTTTAGATATAAAGCTTGAAGAGCAGAAAAAAGAAAGACAAAAAATTAAAGGTGAGCATGTTGCTGCAGAATTTGGTAGTCAAATAAGGAGTTATATATTACATCCTTATAAGATGGTAAAAGATCATAGAACAAATTTCGAAACTAAAGATGCTGAATCTGTTCTAAATGGAAAAATTGATAGTTTCTTAAAATCATATCTAAATTCAAAAATAAAGTAGGATAAAAGATGAAAAGATTAATTCATTCATTATTAGTAATATTAACTATATTATTGGTAAGTTGTGGTTCAAATAATGATCAGAATTTCGATGCTGACTGCGAAACAGAAATACAATCAAGCGAGAATACAGTTCAAGGTTCAAAGAGTAATTTAGCACCCTCATTATTAGAAAATTATCAAGACTCAGATGAGAGTAAATTTGGTGGAGAAATTAATTTATTATGGTCAGATCCTCCAACATTAGACCCTCATTTAACAACTGATAATACTTCAATAGGAATTGTTGTTGAAATTTTTTCTGGTTTGGTAAAACTAAGTTCCAATCAAACTAATTCTGTAGTAGGAGACCTTGCAGAATCTTGGAGTATCAGTGAAGACGAAACTACATACGATTTTACTTTACGTCCTAATTTAAAGTTTTCTGATGGAGAATTATTATCTGCAGAAGATGTAAAATGGTCATTGGAAAGAGCTGCTAATCCCAAAACCGGCTCTTCAGTAGCTGAAGAATTTCTTGGAGATATTATAGGTATAAGGGATATAATAGACGGGAAAAAATTAACTACAAATGGAATCTCAGTACTAAATGATAGAACTATAAGAATAAAAATAGATGCACCAAAGACTTATTTTCTTTCTAAACTTTCGTATCCAACTGCTTTTATCTTAAGCAAAAAAAATATTGAAGATAAAAATAATAATTGGCTTGAATCACCAGTAGGAACAGGGCCATTTATACTAAAAGATTACACTGTGGGAAAAGAAATAATTTTAAATAGGAATGATTATTATTGGGATAAAAAAGCTTATTTAGAAAAAATAGTATTTAATCTAGCTGGTGGGGTTCCAATGGCTATGTATGAAAACGACGAAATCGACATAACTGGCGTAACTTTAGCAGACTTGGAAAGAGTAGAAGACAAATGTTCAGATTTAAATAATGATCTTGTTACTATACCTCCAAGTCATTCAATATCGTACATAGGATTTAACATAAATAAGCCTCCATTTGACGATACTAAGTTTAGACAGGCATTAAACCATGCTATCGATAAGCAACTTATTGCAGAACAGGTATTTTCAAATTTAGTTATTCCAGCAGATGGAATAATACCTCCAAATTTTCCAGGCTATTCAGAAAAAATATCTTCTTTGGGATTTAATTTAGAAAAAGCAAAGTCATTATTAGTTGAATCAAAATATGCATCATATAATGGTGATTCAAATACACCAGAAATAGATACAAGCGAAATACCAAGAATAACTTTAACTATACCTGGTTCGGGTGGATCTCCTGGTTTTACTACTGAAATAATTGCAGATATGTGGAGAGAAAATTTGGGTATAGATATAAATATTCAGCAGGTTGAATGGGCTACGTTTATACAAGATTTGCATAAGGGTAGATTACAAGCATGGAGCGGTTTAGCATGGGAAGCTGATTACCCTGATCCACAAACATTTATAGATGTTTTATTTAGGTCAGATAGTTCTATAAACTACGGATCATACAATAATAAAAATGTAGATAATTTTATTAATCAGGCTCAGATTGAACAAGATGCTACAAGTAGATACAAGTTGTATAACCAAGCAGAGCAAATAATCATAGATGAAGCGCCGTGGTTACCATTATGGTGGGGGACAGAATCAATATCATTGGTCAAGCCAAGAGTAAAAAATCTTAAGTTTTATTCACTTAGTATATCTAGATTTAAGGATGTATGGATTAAAGATAACTAATGCTTGTATATATAACCAGAAGAATATTATGGACACCAGTTTTACTAATAATTTCAACTTTTTTTGTTTTTTTTATGGGTACTGTTGCACCCGGTGATCCAGCTGAACTAAAACTTGGCAACAAAGCAACTCCAGAAAGAATAGAAAAATTGAGAGATGAAATGGGATTGAACGAACCATTATCTACTCAATATATTAAATATATCTCTAAAGCCATAAAAGGTGACTTTGGTGAAAGCTACACCTATTCAGGGAAAAAAGTAAGTACGATTATAGGACCTAAATTACTTGTAACACTTCAACTAAATCTAATCGCTTCGTTTTTAGCTATATTCATAGGTATACCTTTAGGTTTTTATGCTGCCAAAAATCATAAGACTAAACTAGATCCACTAATAGTTCTCAGCAGTTTAATAATCTATGCAATTCCTGTTTTTCTTATAGCCCCATTATTAATTTTATTTTTTTCAGTATATCTTAATTGGGTACCTGCTTCTGGATGGAATGGTACTTTTTCATCTTCCACTATTCTTCCCGCATTAACTGTTGGAATACCTGGTTCAGCGATATATATTAGGCACATGAGGTCTAGTACTTTAGATGTAATTAATCAAGATTATGTTCGAACAGCTTATTCTAAAGGATTAACGAATTTTCAAATTACTACTAAACACATAATTCGAAATGCTTTACTTCCTATCTTAACTTTACTTGGCTTTACGATAGCAGGTATATTTAGTGGTTCATTAATAGTTGAAATTATATATGGTATTCCTGGTGTAGCAAGATTATCTTTAGATGCAATTTTTCAGAGAGATTTTCCTATTCTTACAGCTTTTGTAATGATAGGTTCAGTTTCATTGATTTTTGGAAATTTAATTATCGACTTAGCATATACAATCATAGACCCAAGAATAAGATTAAGTGAAAAAAATTGAACACATTTGAAAATATACAAAAATTTAAGATAAAAATTTTTCAAAAAAAACTAATATCAATCTGTGTTTTCTTTATAGTTTCTATTTATCTTATTGGTATATTTGCACCCTTGATAGCTACCCATGATTATAATTCAATAGATTTATATAACACCCAAAATTCTCCGTCAAAAGAAAATATATTAGGGACAGATAAACTTGGTAGAGATATTTTTAGCAGGGTGGTATGGGGAATACAAACCACGGTAATTATAACATTTACCACATTATTTACAGGTACTTTACTTTTAGGTGTATCTATGGGTTTAATAAGCGGATATTTTAGGGGGAAAACTGATATTTTTGTAATGCGTTTAGGTGAAATTGTATCTTCGTTTCCAGAAATTTTCTTAATTATTTTGTTAGCTGCTACTATAAGGCCAAGAATCGTTAACTTTATCTATAATATAGAAGATAAATTCAATTTATCTGGACTGGCAAATTCAGGAATAATTGATTATTTCGTAGTTGGTATAGCTTTACTACCTCTAAGTTGGTTTGGAACCATGCGATTAATAAGAGGACAAGTACTAATTGTTAGAGAATTAGAATACATTCAAGCCTCTCAAGCGATGGGAACCTCAAATTTTCGAATTATATTTTTTCATGTTTTACCTAATGTAATAAGTCCAGTAATAGTTTCTGCAAGTTTTGGAATAGGTGCAATAGCATTATCTGAAGTTGTATTAAGTTTTTTTGGAATAGGCGTTCAACCTCCAAAACCTAGCTTAGGGGTAATGATTAATGATGTTACCTCTAGAGGAGCTACGAGTGTATCAGTACTAAGGGATCATCCGGAGCAATTGCTTCCTCCAATAATAATTATTTGGATTTTGATTCTATCTTGGAACGTTGTTGGAGACTATATTAATGAAAAAATTAACCCTAGATAGATTTTATCGTTTAGTATACTGAGGAGCTTTTCTAGCTCTCTTAAGTCCATACTTTTTGCTTTCTTTCATTCGTGAATCACGAGTTACTAATCCAGCATCTTTAAGTGGTTTTTTAAGAGATTCATCCATAACAATTAATGCCCTTGTTAGACCATGAGAGAATGCGCCTGCTTGACCAGCATTACCACCACCATGTGTCTTGGCTACTATTGTAACCTTGTCTAATAACTTAGTAATTTTCAGTGGTAGTGTAGCAATTTTTTTCCAAGAATCAACAGTAAAAAAATCATTCATAGGTTTATCATTTATCGTTGACTCTCCAGGAGTATTATAAACTCTTACCCTAGCAACAGAAGTTTTCCTTCTACCAGTACCATAAAAATATTTTTGATCTTTCAATGAATTCTCTCCGTAAAATTATTATTAAATTTAATCTTCTTTAACTTTAGTTGTAGTTGCCTTAGCTTTCGTTGTCTTTGCCTTGGCTGTAGTTGCCTTAGCTTTCGTTGTCTTTGCCTTGGCTGTAGTTGCCTTAGCGCTAACTTTATTTTCTTCAGAAGTCGCACTGGATGGTGTATCATTTTTCTTTTTTGAAGATTTATTTGATTTTAATCCAGAGGATAAAGATTCTTTTTTACTATTCAGTCTGTTTTCAGTCCCTAATAATTGTGCAGAATGAGGATGATTAGAGTCATCATATATTTTTAGGCGCTTAAGCATCTTGCTTGACAATTTATTTTTCGGTAGCATTCCCTTTACTGCCAACTGAATAACCTTACTAGATGGCATACGGTTATAAGGAATTTTTTTTATATTACCAGGGTATTGGCTATGTCGGGTATATAATTTTTGCTCTGATTTCATACCAGTCACCTTTATACCTGATGCATTAATTACAACTACATAATCACCTGTTAGCATATGAGGAACATAATTTGGTTTATGTTTACCCATAAGCATAGTTGCGATGTTTGATGCAAGAATTCCTAGAGTTTGACCGTTGGCATCCACTACCTTCCAGTCATTGACTATTTCTTTTGCACTTGGATTATATTGTTCTATTTTATTTGACATAGATTACTATTTTAACTAAATTAGTGCAAGTTTGAAACTGTTTTTTCACCAGGTAATCCACATTCTAATGCATACTTATATGAAATATTGGATAAAGTTAAGCCTTTAGGAGATATCACAAAGGACGCTTTTCCTCTTTTTGGGCTTAGTAATTGATCATCAAATACTTCAAAATTATCAATACCCACAGAAATTCTATACATTGAACCAACAATTCTTCTTATTTGTTGATGTAGAAATGAGTTTGCAGTTATGGAAAAAATTATAACATTTTCATCAGAAATAACTGATGTACTAAATATCTCTCTTTTGGTAGAAGAATTCTTCGGAACTTTAGAACTAATGAATGATGCAAAATCATGCTTACCTACTAATTTACTAGATAATAATTTCATAATATTTATATCAATTTTCTTTTTAACTTTAGTGACATATTGCCTATAAAGCACAGATAAATCCTTACTGTCGCTTAATTTATAAGTATAGGTTCTAGATATAGCATCACCTCTAGGATCAAAGTTATTATTTTTTACTTGATGAATACAAATTATTTCAACATCGTCACTTAGATAAAAATTTATCGCATTAATCATATTTTGTGTCGTCATAGATGTATTAACATTAAAAGTACCCACTTGAAAATAAGCATGAACTCCTGAATCAGTCCTACTTGACAATTTGACTCTTATTTTTGAGGAAAAAACTTTTGAAATAGAATATTCAAGATCTCCCTGTACGGTTCTCACATTATTTTGTAATTGGGAGCCACAAAAAAGGGTACCATCGTACTGCAAACGAAAACTATATTGCATATAACTAACTTTAAGATACTAGCTCTATTATTGCCATTTCTGCTGCATCACCAGCACGTGTTCCTAATCTACTGATTCTTGTATATCCACCAGGTCTATCTTTATATTTAGGACCAATTTCATCAAAAACTTTTTTGACAACTTTAGGGTCAGTTATAAATGATGCAGCTAAACGCCTATCATTTAATGTTCCTTTTTTGCCATATGTAACCATTTTTTCAGCAATCGGTCTAATTTCTTTTGCTTTATCAATAGTGGTTTTAATATGACCATTTCTTAGAAAATCAGTTACAAGATTTCTAAAAAGCGCTTTTCTCTGACCTGATGGTCTGCCAAATTGCCTACCAGTAACTTTATGCCTCAACTGAATTCTCCCCATTTTCATTAGGCAGATAATTATATTCTGCCAATTTATCATATAATTCATCTAGTGATTTTTGGCCAAAATTTCTAATTTTCAAAACATCTCCTTTTGGCATCATCAACACTTCACCAACACGATTTATATTTGCTCTTTTTAGACAGTTAAGCGTTCTTGCTGATAAATCNAGAGTTTCAACTAATGTGTTGAATATCTCAGGTGACACTCCGGGTAGTGTTGGAGTATCTGATTCTTCAAGTTTTTTATCAAACTGAGTAAATAAGTAAAACTTATCCATTAATTGATTGCTAGCTGCTTGGAGAGCTTCAAGAGGTGAGATAGTTTTNTCAGTCCAAACTTCTATTACTAACTTTTCTAAGTCTGAATTTTGTCCTACNCGGGTTGGNTCAACAGCAAAATTNACNTTTCTTACAGGNGAGAAAATTGCATCTACTGGCAAAACACCAATTGGTAATCCTTCGTCGTTGCTTCCTANNGAATANCCTGTACCTTGATCAACATTAAATTCAACNGATAATCTTGCNTTTTCATTATCTAAAGTTGCAAGATGATGCTCNGGNTTAACAATTTCGAAATCAGAAGTAGCCATTATATCGCCAGCCTTAATCTCTCCTTCTCCCGANACATCTAGNCTAAGTCTNCCAGGCCTGTTAGTAAGAGATTTTATCCTTACTCCNTTCACATTAAGAATAAACTCTACAATACCTTCTCGCATATCTTTNAGAGTAGAGTATTCATGCTGTATACCATCTATTTTAATCCAACTTATAGCTGTNCCNGAAAGAGANTTCAAAAGTATTCGTCGTANAGGATTACCCAAAGTTACNCCCCANCCTTTTTCAAGAGGTTGTACAACAAANCTACCATAAGATTCACCATTTTCNTCATCGATAATGGATAAACCAGGTATCTCTAATTCAGATGGTGGTAGTTCGTCCTGAGGTGTTATACCATACATTCGTTCTAACATTATTTTCTACCTCCTAGAGTAGTATTCTACAATTTGTCTTGTATCGATTACCATTTCCGCATCTGATAAGTTGGGAGCTGATGATACTTGTCCAATATATTTTTTTTTGTCTAAGTTTAGCCAAGAAGGTATTCCATTTTCAGATTTAGAAGAACCTTCTAGATTTTTGTACAATTCTGTTGATTTAGATTTTTCTCGCCATGAGATATTATCTCCTTCTTTTACATGATATGAAGGTATATTAACTTTTTTTGAGTTAACTTCAATATGTCCGTGATTAACTATCTGCCTTGCCTGCTCCCTAGTATGAGCAAAGCCTAGCCTGTAAACAACATTATCCAATCGACTTTCAAGAAGTTGCAATAATTTATCACCAGTAATTCCTTCTAGCCTTGAAGCTTTTCTATAATAATTTCTAAATTGTCTTTCTAATATCCCATAAATAAATCTAGCCTTTTGCTTTTCTCTAAGTTGCATACCATAGTCGGATAGTCGTCTTTCAGAATGAGATCCTCCAGATTTTTTTGAGTCTGGTTTTTCATTCTTAAGCGGAAGTCCAAATCTTCTATTTTTTTTATTTTTAGGTCCTATGTATCTTGCCATTTATTTCCCTGTATTCACTATTTTTTATACTCTTCTCTTTTTTGGAGGTCTACACCCATTATGAGGAACGGGTGTAATATCTTTTATGGATACAACTCGTATACCAGCTCCCTGCAAAGCTCTTATTGCAGATTCTCTTCCTGCACCTGGGCCTTTAACCATCACATCAACAGTTTTCACTCCATGTTCCATTGCGGTTTTACCCGCAGTTTCTCCTGCTTTTTGAGCGGCGAATGCAGTAGATTTTCTAGAGCCTTTAAATCCCATAGCCCCAGCACTACTTTGTGATATCACATTTCCTTGAGGATCAGTAACAGTAACCAAAGTGTTGTTAAACGTTGCACTGATAAATGCTTGTCCCTGAGGAACAAATTTCTTTTCTTTTTTTCTACTTCTTTGTCTAGGCATAATTATTTCCAATCATAAAATATTTTAAAGTACTAATGAGCAGCAACTTTCTTCTTTCCAGCAACAGTTTGTCTTCTTCCACGTTTAGTCCTAGCATTAGTTTTAGTTCTTTGTCCTCTTACAGGAAGTCCTTTTCTATGCCTGGAACCTCGAAATGTTTGAATATCTGTTAACCTTCTAATATTTAGTTGAACCTCTCTTCTAAGATCTCCTTCAACTAAAATCCCAAGNCTTTCTACGGCACTTCTAATTCTTGTTAAGTCGTCATCTTGTATGTCTTTTACCCTAATATTAGGATCAATACCTACTTCAGAAACTATCTTTTTTGAGTATGTCTTTCCTACACCGTAAATAGATGTTAACGCAATCTCAACTCTTTGGTTGTCNGGGATGTTTACTCCTGCAACTATTGCCATTATTTATCCTTATCCTTGCCTTGATTTTAATCGAGGNTTGTTTTTATTTATAACGTAAACCCTACCTTTACGTCTTACTATTTTGCTTCCTGGATGTTTAGCTTTTACTGATGCTTTTACTTTCATATATTTTTCCTTATTTGAACCTGTAAGTTATTCTTCCTCTTGTAAGATCATAGGGAGAAAGTTCGACTAAAACTTTGTCGCCCGGTAAGATTCTTATAAAATTTTTCCTTATCTTTCCAGAAGCATGAGCTAATACCTCATGCCCATTAGGAAGCTCAATCTTAAAGTTAGCATTTTTAAGAGCTTCACTAACTAACCCTTCTACTTCTATTGCTTCTTTTTTAGCCAAAATTCCCTTTCTATTCTTTCGTTAAAATTTCTGGACCATTATCAGTGACTGCTACAGTATGTTCAAAATGACAAGACAGTTTTCCATCNCCAGTGACTACAGTCCATCCATCATCTAATAGTTTAGTTTTCCATGTTCCTGCATTGACCATTGGTTCAATTGCCAAAACAAGACCTTTAACTATCTCTATTCCAACATCTGGAGGGCCAAAATTAGGCACCTGAGGAGGCTCGTGTAGTTCTTTTCCTACACCATGTCCAACATATTCTCTTACTAGTTCATAAGAACTACCGANAACATACTTCTCTATTGAGTGCGATATATCTCCGATTCTATTCCCAACGCGACAAGATTCTATACCTTTTGATAGCGACTCTCTTGTAACATCAATTAGTTTCTGTTTTTTATGGGTAGAAGAACCAGCAATTTGAGATATGGCATGATCGCTGTAGAACCCATCTACTATAGCCCCACAATCCATTGTGACTATATCGCCTGACTGAATCTTTCTATCACTAGGTATCCCGTGAACAATTTCTTCATTAATTGATATACAAGCTGTAGCTGGAAAACCATANAAACCCAAGAATGCCGGCTTAGAGTTTTCAGATTCTATAACTTTACGGGCTATAGAATCTAACTCTTTTGTTGTTATACCAGGTTCAAGAGCTTCGAATGATTTTCTTAATGCTTTAGCAACAATCCTACCTGCTTCTCGCATAATATCAAGTTCTTCATCCGTTTTAATTATAGCAGTATTGCTAGGCTTTACACTACCATATAAATCATTTTTATAATTACTATTTGAATTTGAATTACTCATAAAACCTTATACCACTATAAATTTAGAAATTTCTTGGAAAATTTCATCTTCTGNACCTTCAGCGTTAATATCTACTAAATTAACATCTAAATTATTATAATATTCAACAACAGGAAAAGTCTCTTCTTTATAAATTGAAATTCTTCGAGTTACTGATTCNGGATTATCATCTTCTCTGATTTTAATAGAACTGTCATCACAATTTGAGTTTATACATATTATTTCATTAATTTCATCAGGAAATTTTAATTTATATGGCATCTGACAAGATATACAAACTGCTCGATTTGAAAGCCTATCAATTAGTTCTTGATCTTCAACATACATGTGTATTACAAGCGAAATTTCTTGTTTATTTTCAATCAATTTTTTATCTAAGGATTCAGCTTGAGAAATGTTTCTAGGAAATCCATCAATGAGATTCTTTGTATTCAAATCACCTANACTAGCAACGATCATATCAATTATATATTTATCTGGTACTAAATCTCCATTATTCATAAAAGATTTTGCAATTTGACCTAATTGAGATTCAGATTGTACNTCTTTACGTAGCATATCTCCTGTTGAAATATACTCAAAATCATAGCCNTCAACTATTTTTCGCGCCTGAGTTCCTTTTCCGGCTCCAGGTGGGCCCAATAAGATTACATTCATACACAGTACCTCAATTACTTAACAAAGCCCTCATAATTTCTCATAAGTAGTTGAGATTCAAGTTGTCTCATAGTATCCAATGCTACTCCGACCATAATTAATAGGCTAGTACTTTGAAGAATAGTAGTTGCATTAGGAAGATTTGTTATCAACTGAGCAATAAATGGGATTATTGCAACAAAACCAAGAAANAATGCTCCNCCCCAAGTAATTCTAAGAACCACTCTCATTAANAATTCTTTAGTAGGAGGACCAGGTCTTATNCCTGGTACAAATCCTCCATTTTTTTGGAGATTTTCAGCNATATTTTGTTGATTATGAACAACTAATGTATAGAAAAAGGTNAAAATTACAACTAATAAAAATACTGCTANCCAATANATAGAACTTGTAGGNCCAAAAGAGTTTTGAAAGAAGTTAGCTATACTCGATATAAAACTTCCTGACCCATCATTAAAATAACTAGCTACCACTGATGGAAATATTAATATTGAAAAAGCAAATATTAGAGGTATCATACCTGCGGCATTAACTCTTAGAGGAATATTAGTTGCACCAGATTGTCTATACATTTGCCCCCCTCTAAAAACACTCCTACCATACTGGACTGGTATTTTTCGTTGTGCTTCTGCAAAATAAACAATCAAATATATTATTACTATAGCTATTACAACCAACATAACTACTTGAAAAGTTTGTTCACGAAGTAGCCATAATTGACCCACAACTTGAGGTAAAGTTGACACTATTCCTGCAAAAATAATCATAGAAATACCATTTCCAATACCTTTTTCAGTCACCAACTCACCCATCCATACAAGCAACATTGTTCCAGCTGTCATAGCTGTAAGTATGGCTATCGTATTAAGGGTATTAGAACCACCAAATCCAATGCCAGATATTGCAGAACCACTCTGGGATAAAAACCCACCAGCAAATAAATTTAATTGACCATATCCTTGAAGAAACGCTAATGGAACAGTAAGGTAGTGGGTATATCTGTTGATAGCCTGTCTACCAGCATCACCCTCCTGTGAAAGATTCTTTAATGTAGGGATGATTGGAGTTAGAATCTGCAAAATAATAGAGGCCGTTATATATGGATATACACCAAGAGCAGCTATGGAAAGATTCCTCAGGGCACCACCTGAAAATAGGTCTAAAAATCCAAGTAGTGGGTTTGCTTCAAAAGCGGCTGCTAGAGCATCCCTATCAACACCTGGCACAGGTACATGAGCAAAAAATCTAAACAAAATAAGTATAAATAATGTAAAAAGTATTCTATATCTAAGATCAGGAATACCCCAAGCATCTACAGCAGCCTTAAATAATGCTGGTATAGGAGATTTTGTACTTTGATTAGTTGAGGTAGTCATAAATTATTTTTTTTTCTCTTCATCTATAATAGTTACAGAGCCTCCTAAGGACTCTATTTGTTCTTTTGCAGATTTACTGAAATGATTTGCAGTAACGTTGAGTTTTTTACTTAGTTTACCACTAGCTAAAATTTTAAGTTTTTGTTTTTTATTTTTAATAATATTTTTCTCTATCAATATTTCTTTTGAAATATTATCTCCATCATTAAATTGGTTCAAGATATCTAAGTTGACAAGAGAGTACTTTGTTTTAAAAATATTATTAAAACCTCTCATATGAGGTAATTTTTTAATTAGCGGTAACTGTCCTCCTTCGAAGAGAAACGGGACACTACCCCTCTGTTTTTGGCCTTTGCTACCACGACCTGAGTATGTACCATGCCCTGAGCCGTTTCCACGCCCAACTCTTTTTCTATTTTTTTTGTTCGATTTTAGTTGATGTAATCCTGACATATTAAATCCTAATCATTTACCTATTAGTTAACTTGTTCAACAGTAACTAAATGGCTTACTTTTTTTATCATACCTATTATATTTGCTGTATCTTCATGCTTCTTAACATGATTAATTTTCCTTAACCCAAGGGCCTTTAATGTTGCCTTTTGATTGGGTTTTATTCCTATAGAACTTCGTACTTGTTTAATCATTATTTGAGACATTTTATTCTTATCCTTCTCTTCTTTTAGCAATGACAGTTTTAGGATCTCTTAATTGTTCTAATGCTGACAACGTAGCTCTAACTATATTTATAGTGTTTGAGGATCCAAATGTTTTGGATAGCACATCCGTCACCCCAACAGCTTCTAAAACTGCACGAACTCCTCCACCAGCAATTACTCCTGTACCCGGCGCAGCTGGCTTGAGTAAAACTTTTGAACCTGAAAACTTAGTAGTTACCTCATGAGGTATTGTAGGACCATTTAATGATATATTATTCATATTTTTTTTCGCGTAAATAGTCCCTTTTCTTACTGCATCGGGAACTGCTGCTGCTGAACCCAAACCTGCTCCAACTTTACCATTTCCATCTCCCACAACAACCATAGCGTTAAATGTCAAATTTCTACCACCCTTAACAACTTTTGAAACCCTACGAATCTTTATCACTCTTTCGATGAATTGTGATTCTTCTTGATTCCTTTGCCTTCTACGCCTAGAACGACCTGGACGAGAATTATTTTTATCATTTTTTTGTATTTTGTTAGTATCTGTAACCATATTAAAAAATCAATCCTTTTGACCTTGCACCATCAGCAAGTGCTTTAACTCGACCGTGAAATTTATAACCTGCTCTATCAAACACAACTTTTTTTACTCCGGCTGTTTTTGCCTTTTGAGCTAAATCTTCTCCTACTCTAGCTGCTAAATCAATCTTAGAAATATTTCCATCTAAGCTTAATGAGGATGAAGCAACCAATGTAGTACCTTTTTCATCATCGATTATTTGCGCATGTATATGTTTATTGCTTCTAAAAACAGACAGTCTAGGTTTATCAGATAAACCAGTGATTTTTTTCCTTACTCTTCTATGTCTTATATATCTACCTCTAGTATCAAATTTCTTACTTCCCATTTTATTGAGTACCTCCTACTGCTGTTTTACCAGCTTTCCTTCGAATAACTTCATCTGAATACTTAATTCCTTTTCCTGTGTATGGATTAGGTGGTCGAAATTTTCTGATTATTGCAGCTTGTTGCCCAACAGATTGTTTATCTGATCCAGTAATAATAATTAAATTTTGTCCTTCTGTCTTAAGTTGATTCTTTTCTAAGGGATCTATTAGTATCGGATGAGAAAAACCAACATTCATTTCTAAACCTTTTCCTTTTTGTTGAACCCTGTATCCAGTACCAATCAACTCAAGCCTTTTCTCAAAACCTTCATTACATCCAATAACCATATTATTAATAAGGCTTCTTGAGAGACCATGAAGTGCCCTTATGTTAGGGTCATCGCTAGCTCTTTTTACACTAATCTTATCAGAAGAAATATCCACCGTTATTTTTTCAGGCAAAATATATTCTAAAGTGCCATTCTTGCCATTAACTGTAAGAACATTTTTATTTATTTCCGCTTTTATTCCTTCTGGAATATTAATTATCTGTTTTCCTATTCGAGACATATTTTACTCGCACTCCTTAAACATAAAGTATTTACCATACATAAAATAATAATTCTCCACCTAAACCTTGATTTCTAGCATCATGACCCGTCAGTATACCCTTAGAAGTAGACAAAAAAGCTGTTGCTATACCTCCAAAATACCTTGGTATTTCGTTTTTACCAACATATACTCTAAGTCCCGGCTTACTAACACGCTTCAAGCCCATAATTGCAGGTGTGTTATCATCAAAATATTTTAATTTAACACTAAGTACTTTTTCTGCTACGGAGTCACCCTTGGAATTCATATCCGAAATAAAACCTTCTTTTTTAAGAATTTCAAGTATAGATTTCTTAATTTTTGAATCAGGTATTTCAACATTCTCGTGCCTAGACATAGTAGCATTTCGAATTCTTGTAATCATATCTGCAATAGGATCATTAATTGACAATTTACAAACTTCCTTTTCTTACGCCAGGAAGTTCACCTTCCAAGGCTAGTTTTCTAAAAGTTATCCTAGACAAGCCAAAATATCTCATATACCCTCTTGGCCTCCCAGTAACAGAGCACCTGTTTCTTAATCTATTCGGAGAAGAATTTTTTGGTAATTTTGCTAATTCCTGTCTTGCAGAGAACCTTTCTTCTGGAGTAAGTGACATATCAAGAGAAATTTTTCTTAACTCAAGACGCCTTTGTATATGCGAATCAACAAGTTTCTTTCTCTTTTTTTCTCTTTCTAACATAGATCTTTTAGCCAAGTAATTCTCCTAATCTTCTAATTTTATAAACGGCATACCTAATAATTCGAATAATCTCATGCCTTCTTCATCTGAATTAGCTGAATTAACCAAAATTATCTGTAAGCCTCTCATTTTATCAATTTCATTATAATCAATCTCTGGAAATGTAGATTGGTCTCTCATACCTAAGGAATAATTTCCTCTACCATCGAATCCCGATCTTTTAATTCCTCGAAAATCCCTTACTCTGGGCAGAGCAATATTAACCAGCCTGTCATAAAATTGCCACATCCTTTTGCCCCTTAAAGTTACACTAGTTCCAATGACTGAACCTTCTCTTAATTTAAAATTAGCAATGGATACTTTAGCACGATTTTGCTTAGGCTTTTGACCTGTTATTTTCATCAAGTCATTATTAGCAGCATTCAAGGCTGAATTACTATCAAGGGCCTCTCCAATACCAATATTTACTACTATTTTTTTAATAGTAGGTACTTGCATTGGATTCTTATAACCAAATTCTTTTTTTAATATAGGGACCACCTCATCAATATAGATTTTTTTCACCCTAGGAACATCAACAATTATAGGTATTTTTTCTATTTTTTTAGCAGCTTTCTTTGCTGTAGCTTTCTTTGCTGTAGCTTTCTTTGCTGTAGCTTTCTTTGCTGTAGTTTTCTTTGCTGTAGTTTTCTTTTTATCTTCTACCACTCTTCACCATCCTAACTTTTGAACCATCTTCTAACTTTTTTTTATAAACCCTACCTGATTTACCAGTTTCTGGATCAACCAACAACAGATTAGATATATGTATTGGAGATTCACCTTTTACAATTCCCGTTTGAGATACTCCAGGACGTGCCTTAATATGCCTTGTTGATATGTTTACACCTTCGACAACAGCTTGATTTTTTGAGGTTATCACCCGGATTACATTTCCTTTTTTGCCTTTATCTTTTCCTGCTATCACTAGAACTTGATCATCTTTCTTAATTTTTATTTTTCCCATTATAAAACCTCCGGAGCTAGCGAAACTATTCTCATAAATTGTTTATTTCTTAGCTCTCTTGCAACAGGACCAAATATTCTTGTTCCTCTAGGGTTTTGATCCTCACCAATGATAACGCATGCATTATCATCAAATCTAATATAGGAACCGTCTGGCCGCTTAACCTCCTTAGACGTTCTGACTACAACAGCCTTTACAACCTCATGCATTTTCACGTTTCCACCTGGTTGTGCGTCCTTAACAGCACATGTAATCACATCCCCAAGTGATGCATAGGCCCTAGAACCACCTCCAGTTATGTTTATACATAAGACTTCTCTTGCCCCTGAATTATCTGCTACTTTTAGTCGAGTTTCTCTCTGAATCATTTTCCTACCTATAATTTCTTTTCTTCGTCAATTGATACTTCTTCATAATCAACTTTTTCTAAAATTTCAACAACTCTCCATCTTTTAGTTTTGGAATATGGCCTTGTCTCTTCAATTAACACTTTATCGCCTATAGTTGCACTGTTTAATTCATCATGTGCTACAAATTTAGTTAGCTTTCTTCTAGATTTTTTATAGATCCTATCTTTTTGAAGCCATGATACTCCTACGACAACGGTTTTGTCATTCTTGCCAGACATTACGAATCCTGTTTGAGTTTTACGTGCCACTTGTGCCATCCTTATCTTCTACTGAAGAACCATCTTGTTCGATTGTTTGAATTCCTGAATTTAGTTGTGCTGTAATCTTTCTTTCGTTGATTACAGTATTAATCCTTGCGATGATTTTTTTTGTCTTTCCAATTTCATTAGTATTAGTAAGTTGCAATGTAGCCTTACTAAACCTTAAGTTCATTAGAGCTTTATGTTGTTCTACTAACTCTTTACTCAGGTCAGCATTATTAAGTTGTCGAATTTCATCAATGTTCATTAAAACTCATCGCTCCTTGAAACAATTCTCGTTGGAATTGAAAGTTTATGAGAAGCTCTTCTCAAGGCCTCTCTTGCGTCTTCTTCAGAAACATCAGCAATCTCATATAACATCCTACCTCTTCTAACTACAGCAACCCATCTATCAACGGCTCCTTTACCACCACCCATTCTTGTTTCAGCTGGCCTTGCGCTAACAGCTTTATCAGGGAATAGCCTAACCCAAAGTTGACCACCTCTTTTTACATAACCAGTTATTGCTCTCCTAGCAGCTTCAATTTCTCTAGCAGAAACCCAACCTGGTCCTTCAGCTTTCAATCCAAATTCGCCATAGACCATACTAGAACCCTTAGTTCTAATACCCTTCATTCTACCTCTATGAAATTTTCTATATTTTGTTCTTTTAGGCTGAAGCATTAGTTATTTACCCTGCTTTTCTTTTTCGTCTTTTTCAACTTTGTTTGACTCTTCAGTTTCATTATTATCATTATTATTTGACATTCTTTGGAGAGATCGAGCCCTTAGGTTTTCTGCTGAAGGAATCATATCTCCTGTGTAAACCCATACCTTAATACCAATAATTCCATACGTTGTCTTAGCTTCAGAAACAGCATAATCAATTTGCGCCCGAAGAGTATGCAATGGAGTTCTACCTTCTTTTTGTTTATCTGTTCTAGCAATTTCAGCACCTCCAAGCCTTCCGGATATAACTACCTTTATTCCTTTAGCACCACTTTGCATTGTTCTTTGCATAGCCATTTTAATAGCTCTTCTGTATGCAACTCGTCTTTCTATTTGTTCTGCTATAGATTCACCAACTAATTTTGCGACCAGTTCAGGTTGCCTAACTTCTTGGATATTTAATCTTGCCTTTTTTGAAGTTAGTTTTTCTAAATCTTCTTTTAATTGATCAACTCTAGCACCACCTCTACCAATAATTATTCCAGGCCTAGCAGTATGTACAGAAACAACCATTTCATCAGTATCTCTTTCAATTTCAACTTTTGCTATAGCTGCATCTTCTGAATATTTTTTATTAATCATTTGNCTTATAGANTGATCTTCTTTAATTANNTCCCTNTAACTTGCTGCATCTTTTGCAAACCAGTGNGCATCCCAGTCNCTAACACCGCCTAATCTAAAACCAANCGGATGTGTTTTTTGNCCCATAATTAACTATTCTCCACTTCTTCTACTTCTATTGTTAANTGTGATGTAGGCCTGTCAAAAGCACCTGCACGACCTCTTGCNTTNGGTCTATAACGCCTGATCCAAGTAGCTCTATCAGCAGTTATTTTAGTTATCTTCAAATTATCCCTTGTACGTAGATCGTTATTCTCAGCATTAGCAACAGCTGAATTTAATATTTTTAGTATTTCCTTAGAAGCGGGCGACGTCATAAAAGTAAGCAAAGGAATTGCATCATTAACCATTTTGCCTTTTATCTGTTCAATAACTAGACGTAATTTATAGTCTGATATTCCTATATTTTTTCTCTTAGCTATAGCCATTATCCTACCGTCCTATCACTTTTATTCACATGACTTCTAAATGTTCTAGTTGAAGCAAATTCTCCAAGCCTATGACCAACCATATTTTCAGTGATTAAAACAGGAATGAATCTACGCCCATCATGAACAGAGATAGTTACACCAACCATTTCAGGCATAATCATGGATGCTCTTGACCAAGTCTTTATGGGCTCACGAGATCCACTTTTCTGAGCTTCAGAAACTTTTTTCATTAATTTTGGGTCTACAAAAGGCCCTTTCTTGATCGATCTAGACAATTTTATCCATACCTTCGTCTTAATATATATTTTGATGTAGATTTATTCCTACGCGTTCTTTTTCCTAAAGCAGGTTTACCCCATGGAGTTTTTGGACCAGGCATACCTATACCAGATCTTCCTTCTCCACCACCATGAGGGTGTGCTGCAGGACTCATAACTGAACCTCTTACAGTTGGACGCCTACCCCTGTGGCGATTACGACCTGCTTTTCCAAGTTTTTCATTTTTATGATCAACATTCGAAACCTGACCAATTGANGCAGAACAGCCACTTAAAACTCTTCTCATTTCACCAGACGGCANCCTTAATAATGTGTAACCTGACTCATGAGCCATAACCTGAGCAACAGCTCCTGCACTCTTCACCATCTGGCCACCCTTTCCAGGAAACAACTCTATATTATACACAAGAGTACCAGTTGGCAGAGACGACAATATTTTACTATTACCAAATGAAACAGGCGCATTTTCACCATTCTGAACCTGATCGCCAACTTTCATAGAGGACGAAGCAACAATATAACTTTTCTTACCATCCTCATGTCTAATAAGAGCAATTCTAGCAGTTCTATTTGGATCGTATTCAATTGAAATAACCTTTGCGATTCCAGTCTTAGTCCTTTTAAAATCAACTAACCTATAGCGTCTTTTATGCCCCCCACCTCTATGCCTAACAGTAACTCTACCTCTATTGTTTCTACCACCTTTTTTAGTTAGTGGAGCTAACAATGACTTTTCAGGCTTACTAGTGGTAATATCGCTAAAATCATCGTAAACTGTATCTCTCCTACCCGGCGAAGTGGGTTTATATTCTCTCAAACTCATATTATGCCCCCTCGAATAACTGTATGGTTTCGCCTGATTGAAGTAAAACAATTGCCTTCTTCCAGTCAGGTTGCTTTGAAGGCCTTCTTCCATAACGTTTCACCTTGCCGGAAACATTCATCGTGTTTACTTTTACTACATGCACATTAAAGGCTTCTTCAACAGCTTTGGCGATATCTTTTTTTGTTGCAGATTTTTCAACTTCAAAAACATATCTACCAGTTTCACCTAATATTGTACTTTTTTCAGTTACTAATGGACGGATTAGTATCTTGGATAATATCATTATTTCTCCCCCCATATCTTTTCAATTTTTTGAACAGCATCCTTTGTAAATAAAAGATTAGGGTACTTTAGTGTTTGAAGCGGATTAATCATAGACGCAGTTTGAACATCAACATTATTTATATTTTTTACAGACATCAGAATGTTAATGTCTGGAGAGTCCATTATTATTAGGGTTTTTCCATTAAACTTTAGATTTTCGATAACCTTTACAACTTCTTTTGTATTTGGTTTTTTGAAAGTAATTTTATCAATAATTTGAACATCTTTGGATCTGTATTTATTTGACAAAGCTATCCTTAAGGCCTGACGCTTCATTTTTTTTGGCAGCCTTTTTCTATAACTTCTTGGATGGGGACCATGGGCCACGCCACCACCAACTCTTATAGAAGATCGAGCACTACCTTGCCTAGAATTTCCAGTTCCTTTTTGAGGGCGCAATTTTTTAGTAGAATATGAGACATTTGCCCTTGTCTGGGTAGAATGAGTACCCAATCGCTGATTAGCCTGTTGAGTAGTTACAACTTGGTGTAACAAATCTTCGTTATTTTCAGCACCCCAAACGTAATTATCAGCATCATAAACTTCTAATTTCTCACCTTTTGAATTACAGATATCTATTTTCATTATTTATCCTCCTCAGGAGCTTCTTCTGCTTTAGGAGCNTCTTCTGCTTTAGGAGCNTCTTCTGCTTTAGGAGCCTCTTCTGCTTTAGGAGCCTC
>PASL01000012.1 GCA_002712125.1 Chloroflexota bacterium
ATGCGGCCTTGCCATATGTTGATGTACTATCATTTCAAGATTTTCAAAACCCAGTTGCAAATATGAACTACTGGCACAAAAAAACAAATAAGCCTGTACTTTTAGCCGATTCAGCAAAAATTAAATGGGATACATTACCAGGGGAAATTTCCTATAATGATGGTGATTGGTACTCAGCAATTCTTAATGATTTACAGGATAACCCTGGATGCATAGGTTTTCATCTTTGTGGAGGCTATCAAAGAAACCGTGCAAGAAGATATGGTCTTATAGATGAACAAGAGATTCCTGATGCAATAAATATTCCTAAAATAATTAAGGCAAATGAAAATAACAGTAAATGGGTAGAAGATAATTCAAAATAATATAATAAAAAAACTTGGCGCTTTTAGTAACTCTAACTATAGACGTTATTGGTTCGGATCATTAGCTTCTGTAGGTTCTATACAGATGGCTGTAATGGCTCAAGGTTGGTTGATTGTTGATGAATTAGGTGGCTCTGCTCTATCCTTAGGCTATCTTGGTGCTGCATCATCTTTACCGACTATATTGATTAATTTATTTGGAGGTGCATTAGCAGATAGAATTGATAGAAGAAAATTAATCATGATAATTTCTGGATGTGCTGCATTAATATTATTAATTTTAGCAGTTCTAGATTCTACAAATTATGTAAAAATCTGGCACGTTATTTTGCTTGCTTCAATACAGGCTTTTGTGATGGGATTCGATGGTCCAGTTAGAAGTTCTTTTTTCCCGTTATTGATTGAAAGAAAACATATGATGAGTGCTGTAGCTTTAGGATCTATAATGTGGCAATTTAGTCGTTTAGTTACTCCCGTACTTGGGGGCATTATTATAAGATATGGAGATACTCATACTGTATTTTATATTGCTGTTTTAGGTTGGTTGAGTATGTTGATTTCAATATATTCAATAAAACTATCATTAGATAATACACAAAAACATAAAAATGTTTTTACAGAGATAAATGAAGGTTTAAGATTTATTGCTTCCAGAACGGATTTCAAAATATTAATTGCATTAACTTACTCCACACATTTTTTTGGTTTTCAGTACCTTCAATTAATGCCATTATTTGCACAAAAATTAGGTAGAGATGCTGATGGATTTGGCTTGCTCTTATCATCTACTGGACTAGGTTCACTGCTTGGAACAATAATAGTTGGCAAGGTGAGAAAAAGTAATAATGTAGGAAAAATCATGCTCGTTGGCTCATTGCTTTTTTGTGTTTCAATATCATTTTTTTCTTTGGTTACATCATTTTATTTAGCTTTAGTTTTTCTTTTTATTGGAGGTGCGTGTAATACAATATTTTTTGTTATTGGAATGACAGTTTTACAAATAAGAGTTCCTGAAAATATTAGAGGTAGGGTAATGGGTATATATACAATAACTTTTAGTCTTATTCCATTAGGAGGATTGATGTCAGGAATAGTTGCTAATATTTTCGGTATAACAATAGCTGTTTTAGCTGGAACTACAATACTTGGCACTATATTTATACTTATGTTTATTACTCAACCTATTTTTAGAAATCTGAGTGGTTCGAGCTTTGAAAATTAAATTTAAGTGATATTATTTTTTTCATATAAAATTTGTATTTGAATTATTTTATGTCATAGACGAACCTTGTGATTGGCTGTAAATTTATATTGTTGTTATTTTATAAATTGGAGCAAAAAAATGAAAATACTTATTACTGGTGGAAATGGGAGAGCAGGTTCTTATGTAGTCAAAGAATTCTTAGAAAATGGTTATGAAGTAATTAATGCCGACACAAGTTCCCCGAATTTTATTGAACCGACTGAAACAAAAATTCATAATTTATCATATAAGAAAATTGATTTCACTGATTTTGGTCAAACATTATCTTCTTTGGAAGGATGTGATGCTGTTGTTCATCTTGCTGCAATACCTAATCCTTTGACTTTACCGCCTCATGAGGTTTTCAGAATAAATATGATGACGACATATAATGTACTTGAATCTGCTTTTTTATTAAATATAAAAAAAATAGTTTTAGCATCATCAATAAATGCTATTGGAGCTGCTTTTCCTTTAATTCTTTGGGGTGAAGATCCTATTATGCCAAACTATTTACCAGTAGATGAAAATCATCCGACTCGCTCTTCAGATGTTTATGCAACTACGAAATGGTTGGGTGAAGAAATGGCTGAAGCATTTGCCAGGAGGTCCAAAACTCAAATTGCTAGCTTGCGATTTATGGGGTTATGGGATGAAGAAAGATTACTTAGTCATAAAAATGATAAAAATAAAGACAATATAACTCCTCAAAAAATTGCTGGTTTTTTTGCTTATACTGATCGAAGAGATGCTGCAAAAGCATGTAGGCTAAGCATAGAAAATGACTGGGATGGTCATGAAGCATTTTTTATTAGTTCTTCTGATACAACTTCAAATATTCCTTCATCAAAATTAGTTGAAAAAGTATATCCTGGAGTAAAATTAAAAAAACAACTATTAGAGAATGAGTCACTTATTAACATATCTAAAGCAAAAGGTATTATGAATTGGAAACCTGATTATTCATGGCGTAATGCATAGTCTTCTTAGATTGGTAAAAATTTGATAAGAATAACTATTACAAGATTAATTAGAGATAAGTTTTTTTCGCTTGGGATTTTTATTTCAGTACTTATTGCCTCGATAGTTGTAGCCGGAGGTTTTATGTATCAAAATAGTTTTCATAGAATCATTGTTAAAAACTCTTTGGATGAAATTGGCATCTATAATAAAAATATACGTATAGATTCACAATGGATTCCATTAGAAAATAGTGAAATAGAAAAAACTAACTCAATTATAGAGGACTTAAAAGATAATAATATAATTGATGAACTTAAGTATGATACGACAAATCATCTACGTACCAAGGAGCATTTTTGGAATAAAAATGATGACGAAGTAATATCTGGGGATTTAGTTTCAAGGCTATTTTTTCATACTTCTAATAATCTATTAGAAAATATTGAAATTATAGAAGGTAATTACCCAAAAACTGACATTTTAAACGAGAATGGTATTAATACAATAGAAGTTATTGTATACAAAAAGCGTAGCGAAAATATAAGACACGATTACCAACTTAAGAATTTTGAAATTAATGATATTATTTCTGCTCAATCTGTTTCAAGAAATATAGGATTAGTAAGGGCGAAAATTGTTGGTATTTTTGATATTAAGGATACTTATAGTGAGTTTTGGAATGGTGATCCATCTTTAATTTTAGATCCTGATCCACCTATGATTTTTGGAGGTAGAGAACGCCCTGTAGTTTTATTCACAAATTTTAAAGCTTTTTCCCAAGGTTTGGAATCTTCAAATTCTGGATTACCTATTGATTATCAAAAAATTTTTCATATAGATACCTCGAAAATTTTATCAGTTAGTACTAATGATATTTTGAAAAACTTAAGAGATTTTCAAAATGAAGTTTTTACGAAGATTCCTAGATCTAATGTTTATATAAGTATTATTCCTACAATAGAAAGGGTAGAAAATAAAATTCTATTTCTAAAACTACCGATGTATATAATCGGATCTTTTGCCTTAACATTTGTACTATTTTACGTGTTCATAATTTCAAAGATTATCAGTAACAAAAGATCAATCGAAATAGCTGTTTTACTTTCACGAGGTTTGTCTTTTAGGCAATTACTTAGTATTTCAATATTTGAATCAATATTTATAGTTTTTTTCCCAGGTTTTTTGGGTATTTTTATCGCATTTTATTTACTAAAAATTACAGGTAATTTTGAATTTTTTCATCCAATAACTAATGGGAATAATTTTTATATAAATTATAATCTCGAGGTTTACTTTTACGTTTTTATTATGAATATTATAATTTTCTTAATTTTACTATTACCATTATTTGAAAAAATATTTTCAAAAATATCTATAAATATTAGTACTCAAATCTTTTCTAATAGAAGAAGTTTTTTTCATAAATTTTTTATTGATTATTTACTGATTTTACTTTTTGGAGTTTTTATATGGGAGTTACTAAACAAGGGAATTGTTTATTCTGATATTGATAATAATCTAAGTATTGATACTGTAATATTATTAGCGCCAGTAATGTTTATGTTAGGTGTTATATTAGTAATATTAAGAGTTTTTCCTTTACTAATAAATATTTTATATTTATTGACGAAAAGTATTTCTAATACAGTAATATTTATTGCAATAGTCAGGATAAAGAGAAATTTTAATTGGTATTCATTAATTTTATTGCTGACAGTTTTTACGGTTAGTTTATCAGTTATTATTGGAAGTTTGACGTCAACTTTAGATAGAAGTAGTAGAGAAAAAGTTTTATATGATATACCTTCAGACTTAAGGTTAATTGTTAGAGAACCAATTAATCAAAATGATATATCTAAATTAAATGATATTGATGGCACTATTTATGTTTCATCTGCTTTTAGAGAAAAAGGAATAATTGGTACTACACAACAGGGCCCAAATTTTACTCTTCTTGGTTTGGATACTAAAAANATAGAAGATTTTATTTGGTTTAGAGAAGATTTTTCTAGAATAAATAAATCAAAATTATTTGAGAAAATTAGAAANNTACCTGACCCNCNACCTATTAATATACCCNCAGAAGCCACGCATCTTTCTGCTAATAGTATGCAAGAACCCTATGTAAAAGATCATTTTTTTTGGATTATTCTTGAAGATTCCAAAAAAAGAAAAGTGACAGTAACCCTAGGGCAAATTGAATCTAATTGGACTGATAAAGTTGCAAAAATTCCATCTCACTTAAAACATCCAATTGAAATAGTGTCAATCCAAACATTTATGCCTGTATCTGGGGATACAGGTNCACCAACTGATTGGTATGTTGACAATATAAGAGCTATAGGCCCGTCAATAGACAAAGTACTAGTTGATTTTGAAGGAGATAATTATTGGTCTACATTACCTACATCTAATGGCTTGGATGATACTATTGAAATTATTTCTGATACTCAAAAAGAAAATCAATTTGCTAAGATTAGTTTGGATGTCGGTACTGTAGTTGGAGTAAGAGGAATTTATAGAAACTCTAATGGTAAACCTATTCCTATTGCTGTTTCTAAAAATTATCTGGACCTAACCGAAAATTTAATTGGAGACTATGCTGTTGTACAAGTNTATGGTGGATTTGTACCTGTAGANATAGTTGCAATTGTTGATAATTTTCCTACTTTAGATTCTAAGGATAATCCATTTATAATTCTCGATGTCAATAGTTTATTAAACTTTCTAGAATTTAGAGGNATGGTTAACGTTTCTGAGAATGANTTNTTTATAGATATTGATGAATTTAGNAAAAATGAAATAAAAGGTCAAATTAGTAATTTATTTATGTCGTCAACNATCAANGATGTAGANNANAACCTCAAACAAACTTTAGTTGANCCGACNACAATTTTAGGATGGNAAGTAACATCTTATTTATCGATATTCTTATCNCTTATTATTNTAGTCCTATCATTCTATTCATACTTTTNTGCTTTTTATATGAATAACAGGAAAGATGCATTCATATTAAAGTCAATTGGGATTTCAAGGACAACATTCATATTTACTTTATTTTTAGAAAATCTTTTATTAATTGTATTTGGATTATTCATTGGAATAATTACTGGTTATTACTCAGCTAAATTGTCAATAACTGGTATAAATTATTTCTATGATGGAAAATTGCCCTTACCCCCAATTGTTTTCGAATGGAATTTTATACCATTATTAGTATTTTTAATTTTTATAGTAATTATTACTATATCTTCAATTTATTTGATATATAAAAAATTCGTTTATGATAAAGTTGAATTAATTAGATAAAATTCATTAGTTCAAAATTAATTATGTGGTTAGACCCAAAAGTAGCTGTAGGGGCAATAATTCCTTATAAATCAGGAATTGTTTTAGTACAAAGAGCCATAGAACCTGGATTAGGTAAATGGACTTTTCCATCAGGATATGTAAATAGAGGTGAGGTTGTAGAAGACGCGCTTCGAAGAGAACTATTAGAAGAATGTGGTATTGAGTGTGAAATAGTTAATCTAGTTGGAGTATATTCAGATACTAATAACCCTGTAATTTTTATAGTATATGAGGCTAAAATTATATCTGGTCAACCAAAAAAAAATGATGAAGAAAATTATGATATCATGATAGCTGATTTTGATAATTTGCCTGAATTAGCATTTAGCCATGATGAAAATATTATATTAAGTTGGAAAAATTAACCTAAAATCCATGAACTAATTAAATCAATTACTTCTTTGTAGTTTATCTGAAAACTTTTTGAACTTACCCCATAATTCCATTCTTTATATAATTCATCGCTAACTAATAATAAATTACAAATTTCAACGTTTCTGAATTTGCCTAAATTATACATAGCTGAAGTTTCCATATCTACGCCAAGGATACCTTCATTCGCATACTTATTTATATCATTTATACTTTCTCTATAAAATCCATCTGTCGTCCACCAGTCACCTGATCCTATTTTAATTTTTGATTTAGAAAAAATATTCCTTAACTCTTTATATAATTTTGGATTTGGTTCAATCTTTTCATTTATTTTATAATGTTGGGATGTTCCTTCATCTATGATTTTGCATAAATATGGGATAAGGATATCACCTATTTTGAAATCTTTAGACAGACTTCCGGCTGCACCAAGACCTATAATTTTTTTTGCGCCACAGGCAATTAGATCCTCTAAAAACATTATTGTTCCAGGTGCTCCAAGCGGTGCGTGTGCAATAGTTATATTTTTTTCTAAGTTTGTGTTAAACCAATATGATGGATTATACATTGTTGTATCATGGTATTTAGCATTTATTTTTTCAGATAAAGTTTTGGCCCATCCATCAGACCATGTCATCACAACTCGTTCACCAACTTTAAAATCACTCGTATTTTTACCAACTTTAAAAAACCTTTGATCAATGGCATTTTTGGGGGTAAATCGCATCAAATCTAAAAACTACTTGGAGTGTCTTTAAGTTGTGATTTTATTGCATCCATATAAGAATTTACTCCTGCCTGAATAAATTTTTTATCTGAGCTTACAATCCAGTTTATATCTCTTTCTAACCAATACGATGTCTGTTCAACATTGATTCCTAGTGTTCCTGTATGTTTTCCTGCTGCTTTTATTTTTACAGACAACTCTTCAATAGTATCCAAAACTTTAGGGTTCATAGTATCACCAGGCATACCAAAATTTACTGATAAATCTCCTGGTCCTAAAAAGATAGCATCTGCATGATCTGTTTTTATTATATCTTTGTGATTTTTAACACCTTCAATAGTCTCTATTTGGAGAGATATAAATGTTTCGTCATTGGCCTCTCTAATATACTCTGCCATATTTTGAAGTCCCCATTCTGCACTTCTTCCTGAAAAAGCACCTCTTTTTCCTATAGGTGGATATTTTACAGAATCTACAACTTTTTTTGCATCATCTCCATTATTAATTAAAGGAATCATGACTCCGCTGGCTCCTGCATCAAGGTATCTTTGAATATTTTGTTGTTCGTTTAATCCTATTCTTAGAATAGGTGTAATATTTGAAAGCTCAGCAGCGCGAATCATATTCTCAGCTGTTTCATAATCCATAGGGCCATGCTCGCAATCAATGACTACAAAATCAAAGCCTAACCAACCCATATACTCAACAAGACCAGGGGCCGGAAACCCTACAAATGGACCTATTGCTGATTTACCTGAGTTTAATTTTTTCTTTAAGTCATTTTTTCTCAAAATACACCTCTAATCATGCTTATAATTATTTATTATAACTTAATCTTCTAATCTAGTTTTTTCAACTCCATTTTTTAACAAAAGTTCTTTAGTTCTATCGAGAATTAATTTGGCTATTACATCGCTTTTTTGTTCGGCGTTTATTAAAAACCACCTTTTTTCATTTTTTGATAAAGAAAGATACCCTTCTCTAACTTTTTTATGAAATTCTAATGGTTTTTGTTCAAACTTTCTTTGGTTTTCAGAATCTACCCTTTTATTATCATCTTCTTCTGTGAATAAATCTGTTTGATTTGAAACTCTTGAAAGGGCTATTTCAGGTTCGATATCCAATAGTATAGTTAGATTTGGAATAACATTTTTTGAGGCTATTTTATTTAGTTGATTAATTATTTCTACGTCTAATCCGTGTCCAAATCCTTGATAAGAAATAGTAGAATCGATGAATCTATCTACAATTACTACTTTGTTTTGCCTTAATGCAGGACTAATTATTTCTGTCATTATTTGAGATCGAGCAGCTTCGAAAAGTAGTGTTTCTGATAATGCTGATATACTACCAGAACTTTTGACCCATTTTCTAATATTATTACCTAGTACGCTTCCACCTGGTTCTTGGGTTTTAATGCAATCTATCCCGTACTTTTCTAATTGATGATATAAAAGTGTAGCTTGAGTAGATTTACCTACACCTTCTCCACCTTCAAAAGTAATTAATAAACCTTTATTGACATTTATTTTATCTAGTTTGGATGTAATATCTCCAAAGTCTAATGAATGTTGGTTATTATTTTTCAATATCGATTCTCTTATTATTTATTTGAAATTATATCTTTTTTTTTGAAATAATAACTCTTCTATTGGGTTCTTTGCCTACACTTCTAGAACTTAAGTTACTCCTATTGACAATGTCATGTTGTAATTTTCTTATATATGAAGATTGAGGTTGAAGTTTAATGTTCTCGTTTCCATCAATTATTTTACTTATTCCCAGTTCTGCTTCATAAATAGCTAATTTTCTAAGATCATTCCCAATTTCAACTTTTTCATCTTGTCTGTTAATAAATCTTTCTAAAAATTGCCTGATTTGTTCTTTACTGGCCTTTCTTAGCACATTAACACTTATACCAATTTTTTCGGCATTTTTAATAATATTTGGCCTTCTACTATAATGTGATTTAGTCGTAACAAATACTTCAGCATTTTCAGGGAAATCAACAATTTGTATAGGAATTTTATTTTTTTCTGCTATTTGAATTAGAGCACTTTTACTTATTCCAAAAGGATAAATTCTTGTGTAAAAAGAATTTGAAATTTCTTTTTCTATAGTTTGTAAATTATTGTTTTTTGAGCTTTGTTCTGAGTTATTATAATGAAAATCATTTAATTGAAATGGAGCAGGCTTAAATACAGAATTATAGTTATCTTTATTTTCAATTATTATTTCAACTTTATCATTTTCATCTAATTTTCTAATTTCTTGTTTGTACATTAGCCCTCTAAGGCTCATATCTACTGATGTTTTTACATCTGAATTAATAACGACCACGTTTCTATCTTGAATTTCCACGACTATATCAAAAGTTGGCTGATGTTTTCTTTCTAGAACAGTTTTTTGAGATTTTCTTTTTCTTGCNTCTAAATCTCCTAAAGNTACAGTTTGAGTNCCTCCAATCAAATCNGATANTGTTGGATTAGAAATNACATTTGATANTGTATTACCGTGAGCAGTAGCAATTAGTTGNACNCCTCTTTCTGCAATTGTTCTTGCNGCNAGGGCTTCTAACTCTGTGCTCATTTCGTCAATAACAATTACTTCNGGCATATGNTTTTCTACAGCTTCAATCATAACATTGTGNTGTAAGTGNGTATTAGGAACTTGAAGCCTTCTTGATTTTCCTATTGCATAGTGAGGNACATCTCCATCACCNGCAATTTCATTAGATGTATCTACAATTACTACNCTTTTATTAGATTTNTCAGATAAAGTCCTAGCAGTTTCTCTTAGCAATGTNGTTTTACCAACTCCNGGTCTCCCNAGGATTANTATATTTTTGCCNGAAAAAATTAAATCNTCAATTAGTTTTACTGAACCGAAAATTGCNCGTCCGATTCTGCAGGTTATTCCAACAGGGTCANCTTGTCTATTTTTTATTACAGAAATTCTGTGTAAAGTTCTTTCGATTCCTGCTCTNTTATCATCACCAAATTTACCNATTTTACTTATTATGCTTACTATTTGNTCTCTTGTAACTTCTTTNTCGCTTAANAGCGTAGTNTTATCAATNTATCTNGCTTCTGGTTTTCTTCCAAGGTCTAAAATGACTTCTAATAANTCATCCAAATTCTCATTGANATATATNTTTTCTTTTATTTCTTTTGGAAAAATATCAAGAAATACTTNAATCTCATCAACTTTATTTTTATCTGTAAANTTACTTGTCATTTAATCTAACACTTAGCACATATTTAANAAATATTCGTGAACTCNCGAATCTTCTGTAAGTTCNGGGTGNAAAGAAGTAACAAAAATTTTATCCTGNCTTGCAGCAATAATTTCATTATTAAGAATAGAAAGTACTTCCACGTTTTTTCCAACTTCTCTGATGATTGGAGCTCTAATAAAAATAGCATTAAATTTATTATCATCAAGACCTTTGATTGATACTTTTTCTTCAAAACTATCAATCTGTCTCCCGTAAAAATTTCTTTCAACTGTTATGTCCATAATACCAATNGGTTTTGGATAATCATCTTTTAATTTTTTTGCTATTGTAATCATTCCTGCACATGTGCCCCACAAACCCATACCTTTACTAACTGACAGTTTTATTTTTTCTTCAAATCCATAATTTCTTATTAGTTTACAAATAGTTGTGCTTTCTCCTCCTGGAATAATTAAGCCATCAAGCGATTCTAGCTCTTCGGGTTTTTTTATTANTAAAGACTTATTATCCAGTTTTTTTAGGATCGCAATATGCTCATAAAAATCCCCTTGAAGAGCTAAAACACCTATTTTTTTATCAGGAAGATTTCCCAATACTACCAACCTCTAGTTTGAAGCTGATCTTTTTCGTTGATTTTATTTGCTTCAATTCCAGGCATAGCATCCCCTAATCCTGCGGAAATTTCTGCAAGCATGTCTGGATCGTTGTAATGAGTTGTAGCTTTTACAATAGCTTCTGCCATTTTTGATGGGTTAGAACTTTTAAAAATTCCAGAACCAACAAATACACCTTCTACACCTATTTGCATCATTAGCGCGGCATCAGATGGCGTTGCTATACCCCCTGCAGAGAAGTTTACAACCGGCAATTTACCATTTTTATGGACTTCCAAAACAAGCTCATACGGAGCTTGAAAATCTCTTGCTGCAGACATCAATTCTTCTTCNGGCATATTTTGAAGTTTTCGAATATCGCTTAGTATTTGTCTTGCATGTGTGACAGCGTGTACAACATCACCTGTTCCTGCCTCACCTTTTGTTCTAATCATAGCTGCCCCTTCACCAATTCTTCTTAATGCCTCACCTAGGTTTCTTGCTCCACATACAAAAGGCATCTTGAAGTCCCATTTATTAATGTGAAAATCATTATCTGCTGGCGTAAGAACTTCGGACTCATCGCAGTAGTCAACACCNANNGATTCGAGAACTTGAGCTTCTACGAAGTGNCCAATTCTAGCNTTNGCCATAACTGGNATAGAAACTGAGTTTATAATACCTGATACNAAATCAGGATCGGACATTCTTGCAACTCCACCATCTCTTCTTATATCTGAAGGGACACGTTCGAGAGCCATNACCGATACGGCTCCAGCATCTTCTGCAATTTTTGCTTCATCAGGAGTAACCACATCCATTATTACTCCTCCTTTTAGCATTTGTGCTAATCCACCCTTNACCTTCCAATCACCAACGTTGGGTTTAGTTTTATCTTTCCAACTTTGATTAGAATTAGTCATCTTAGTTGATGTCATAATATTTCCTTTCGGCTTTATTTATTAATTTTCTAGCGACACCGAACCCGCTATTATTAATATTATAACTCTTAAAATCAACTAATATTATATGATTATAAATTTTTTCCTATTAAGTTAACTAAATCTGNAGTTCTAGATGCATATCCCCATTCATTATCGTACCAACCTACAATCTTATAAAGACCTGTTCCAGGAATTTTGGAAGTAGANGCTAAATCTATAGTACATGAATATGAATTTCCAATGAAATCTGAAGATACAAGTTCTTCNTCNGTACAATCTAAAATNCCTTTAAGTTCNTTAGATGCAGATTTTTTGTATAATTCATTGATTTTTTCAATAGTTTCATCACTNTTTAGTTTTACAGTAAGGTCTGTTACAGAACTTGTAATTACTGGTACGCGATATGCCATACCGTCTATTTTCCCTTCTAATCCTGGTATTACTTTTGTCACTGCTTTTGCAGCACCAGTCGTTGTTGGGATAATATTTGCGGATGCAGCCCTTGCTCTTCTTAAGTCTGAATGAGTCTGGTCAAGTATATTTTGGTCATTTGTAAAAGCATGNATTGTACTCATAAATGCACTCTCCAAATCAAAGTTATCATTAAGTACTTTTACCATTGGCGCGACACAATTTGTAGTACAAGAGGCATTAGAAATTATGTTATGTTTTTTAGGATCATAATCGTCGTGATTTACACCTAAAACAATAGTAATATCTTCGTTTTTTGCTGGAGCNGATATAACTACTTTTTTTACCGATCCTCCNAAATGGGAAGATGCTAGTTTTCCATCTGTAAATATACCAGTAGATTCTATAACTATTTCAACTCCTTCNTTGTCCCATTNAATATTCTCTGGAGATTTCTCTCTGAAAAACTTTATAGGANNGCCNCTAATNCTTATTCCATGATCNTTTATTTCCACTTTTTCTTGAAATCNNCCATGCGTAGAATCATATTTTAGTAAGTGGGCACTTGTTTTGATATNGCCTAAATCATTAATTGCTACCACTTCAAGTGAATCNTTNAAATTACTATTAATNGTTTTTAANACCTGTCTTCCAATTCTTCCAAAACCGTTAATTCCTANNNTNATTTTATTCATTTTTTTTCCTCTTTACTTAATAATTTATAANATATTTTTACCNGTATATTTNTCATCNCCAATTATTTNTTCAATACTNAATAATCTATTNTATTTTGCTACTCNCTCACTTCGATTTGGTGCNCCTGTCTTTATTTGNCCTGCTGATACCCCAACNGCAAAATCNGAAATTGTGGTATCTTCTGTTTCNCCAGAGCGATGGCTAATGATACATTTGAAGTTTGATTTTTTTGCTAATCTAATTGCACTTAATGTCTCTGAAACTGTTCCAACTTGATTAAGCTTAATTAAAATAGAATTTGCAGATTTGTTATTGATACCCTTTTTTAAATATTTTTCTTGTGTGACAAATAAATCATCACCAACTAATTGAACACTATTTCCTAAATTTTTAGTTAAGTTAGCCCACCCATCCCAATCGTCTTCTGAAAGGCCGTCTTCAATAGAATAAATGGGGTATTGCTGGCATAGTTTTTCATATTCATTGACCAATAATTTGCTCGATAATACCTTGTTTTCTCTACTCAAGTGATATTCATTATTTACATAAAATTCTGAGGCTGCGACATCGAGGGCTATATAAACTTCATCTCCAAGTTTATATCCTGCATCTTCTATAGATTCGGCTACATAATTTATTGCATCACTATTAGTTAAATTTTGTGGTGCAAACCCTCCTTCATCTCCCACTGTTGTAACATGATTATTTTTTATAAGGTTATTTTTTAGGGTATGATAAATTTCCACACCGCATCTTAATGCTTCATGAAAATTGTTAAATCCAATAGGAGCTATCATTATTTCTTGAAAATCCGTTGATCCCTGTGCGTGCGCACCACCATTTAGTATATTCATCATTGGAACAGGTAAAGAAATTTCATTATCAGAATCATATAATTCATTAATATATTTATACAGTGGTATTTCTAAACTTTTTGCTGCAGATTTCATTGATGCTAAAGAAACAGCTAGTATAGAATTTGCACCGAGATTTTTTTTATTTTCAGTATTATCAAAATCGATCATAATATCATCAATATTTTTCTGTTTTAAAGGGTCTAAATTAAGTATTAAATTACGTATTTTCTCATTTATGTTTTCAACTGCATTTAATACTCCTTTTCCTGAAAATCTTTTTTTATCTCCATCACGTAATTCAACCGCTTCTCTTTTACCAGTACTAGCTCCTGAGGGAACAGCTGCAGTTCCGGTTTTACCACTTGATAAAATAACTGTTGCTTCTATTGTTGGATTACCACGAGAGTCTAAAATTTCTCTAGCGGTTACATCAATAATTTTGTCCATTATACTTCCTTATTTTCTAATCATTTAATTATCTGAAATAGCTTGTTTTTGTAATTTGAATAGTTCATTTATCCCCTTTTTTGCAGTTGTAATCATTTCAGAAAATTCATCATAATTAAATGATGATTTTTCTGCAGTTCCTTGAATCTCAACAAATTCAAATTTATCGTTCATCACAATATTCATATCAACCTCTGCTCTAGAATCCTCATCATAATTCAAATCTAATAATATTTTTTTATCTACTATTCCTACGCTTACTGCTGATACTAAATTTTTAATTGGGTTAGTAGTAAATAAATTTTCATCTATACCGCGCATTACTGCTAGACTGAGTGCTGTAAACGCTCCAGTAATTGATGCTGTTCTTGTTCCTCCATCTGCTCTTATCACATCACAGTCAATTATAATAGACACTTCTCCAAGCATTTCTAAATTAATAATAGATCTTAGTGATCTACCTATTAATCTCTGAATTTCTTGAGTACGACCAGAAACTTTGAACCTCTCTCTTTGTATTCTATCCTTAGAAGATCTCGGCAACATTGAGTATTCTGCGGTAACCCAACCAGTTCCCTTTCCCTTAAGCCATCTAGGTACTTTTTTTTCAATAGTTGCTGAACATATTACTTTTGTATTTCCAACTTCAATTAATGCAGATCCCTCTGAATCAGGTAAAAAATGAGGGGTAATTTTAACATCTCGGAGTTCATTAGAATCTCTGTTGTCAATTCTTTTATTATTTTTTTTAGTCAATTTGTTTTCCATTATCCTTATAATTTAATGATATCAGTATTACAATTATTGTTTCTTATAAAAAAAAAATTAATTACGAGTATTTTGAGGTGAATAATGCATGTAGTAATAATGGGAGCAGGAGCAGTTGGTGGATATTTTGGTGGGGTATTGGCTAATCAAGGAGAACAAGTTACTTTTATAGCTAGAGGTGATCATTTAAAAAAAATTAAAGATAAAGGCTTATCTGTAGATAGTCATTGGGGTAATTTTAATGTTAATGTAACTGCAACAGACGATCCTTCAAATACTCCCCCTGCAGACTTAATTTTCTATAGTCCAAAGCTATATTCAAATTCTGAAACATTACCTCTAATTTCTCCAGTTGTTACTGAAAAAACTGCAATATTAACTATACAAAATGGTATTTCCAGTGGAAAAATAATATCTGAATACTATGGGAAAGAAAAAGTCTTACAAGGGGCTACATATATTGAGTCTTCAGTAGCAGGCCCTGCCCATATTTCACAAACTGGACCTGTAGCAAAAATTGAATTTGGTGAAGAAGATGGATCTATTACAAAGAGGGTCCAGGAGTTATCGGAATTTTTGAACAGACCAGGAATACAAATTGAAGCGAGTGAAAATATCAAGAAAACTTTGTGGACGAAGTTGGTTTTTGTAGGCTCTATAGGTACAATTATGGCCGCTTCAAGATCAAAACTATCAGAGGTTTTTTCTTCACCATTTGGGTATAATACCATCAAAACAACAATGCAAGAAATATTATTAGTTGGTCAATCTCAAGGTGTAGAATTTGATACAGGTTTAATAAAAAATTTTATGGATTCTGCTGAAAAAGACGCAGAGCATTTTCAAGCTTCTATACAATATGATTTATATGCTGGAAAACCATTAGAACTTGATGATCTGCTAGGCAGTGTAGTAAAGATTGCAGACAAAGAAGGTATACCTGTACCTTCTAGTATGGGGCTAATCACAGTACTCGATAAGTTTAAGAGCGGAAAATTAGTTAAATAGTTATTAGTTTTTTACAATAGGTAAGATTATTCTTGAGGGATAGTTATCATTGGTATAAATCGTATTGTTTGCGATAATTTTTTTTGTATGAAATCCTAATTTTTCACCCGTGTTAGGATTTACATCAAATCTAGGGTAGTTTGAACTAGATATATCTAATCTGATTTTATGACCTTTCTTAAATAAATTTGATATTGGCCACAATTTAACAGAAATTTCGTATGGCTTATCTGGTGTTAATAACTCTGGTTTTGTCCATGAGTCTCTATATCTCATTCTTAATATAGTGTCGGTTATATTTAGGTGGTATCCTTCAGGGTAATCGGATGATTCGGGATAAATATCTAAGAGCTTAAAAGTGAAATCTGTATCTAAACAATCTGATGAAACCCATAATTTCAAAACGATTTCTCCTGTAACCTCTGTGTCCTCATTAAGTATTTTTGTTTCGAATGAGATAACATCATTTCTATCTCTTAGTAATTTATATGGCTTCTTAGCTCCTATCCACCTTTCTGATTCTTTTTGATGCCATCCAGCGGCAGATATAACCTCTCTCATATTATTTCGAACAAGAGTCCATTGATCTAGGAAGTCTGGTACAAAATTTTCTTTTGGTCCACCTTCTTTTTCAGGTATTATTTCAAACATTCCTACAATCTGACCGCCTATAGTTGGTACAGGATTATTAGGATCAAAGGTGTATGTTAATTTACTATTTTCTTCAGCATCTAAAAATTGAGAAAGTTCTCTTTCATTAGTAAGGAATAAGGTGTTGTACTCTGTTCTTTCTAATGGCCACTCAGTTTCATCTCTCCATACTCCTCCATGATTAAGGTTCCCGTTTGTTGTTTTTTTCCCATCACCGTGCCCCATTACATACAACCTTATTTTTGGTTTTTCTTTTGTATCAATATTTTTTAGATGTTTGTCAAAAAAATTTAATCTTTCTTCGTTATATTTTTTTACACCCCAAACACTTTGTATTCCTGTATCAGCATCTCCGTGAGAGCTTCCCTCTGCTCTCATTCCTCCGTGACACCAAGGACCAATTATTATACTTGTATCAGATTTATTTTTTTTATTCATAAATTTATAGTAATCAGACGATGCTCCAATAAAGTTGTCATAATATCCACAAGCTATCATTAAAGGTACATCTGCATGATTATTAAAATATTTCTCTTGATTAGCATAATCGCCATCCCACCATTCATCATAATCACTTTTTAGTAAATAATTTTTTGCAGTTTGTTCTATTGAAGGAGCAACCTTAAGAGCCGTATCAAATGGATTGTCAGGAAATTTTTGTATCCAATCTCTCATATTTCTCATTGCGTCCATAATTTCTTTAGCCTTATTTTTATCATGACCAATCTCATGGCAGTCTAATGCATGTAAATGGATTGCAGCAAACATTTGGAGAGCCATTGCTCCACCTTCTCGGCATTCATGTAAGTAAGGGTTGGTGGGGGCGGCTTCTACCCACATTGCAGATAGATGTGGAGGTTTTTTTAATGCTAACTGTTGTTGAACAATACCTCTATGTGATGATCCTAAGGTTCCAATTTTTTTATTTGACCATTCTTGTTTAGCTAACCATTCAATTGTGTCGTATCCATCATCACCTTCCCATGGATTATGTGCGTGAAAATATTTTCCATCTCCCTCGGATCTAAATCTTGATCTCAAATCTTGAATAACAAATACGTACCCTCTTCTAGAAAAAAAAGGATATATATCATCCCATTCTGGTGCTGTTTTATCATAAGATGTTCTTACTAATAATGTGGGAAGTTTTTCCTTTGGAATAGTTCCGTCTCCATGGCATGGAAAATATATATCAGTAGCAAGTTTAATTCCGTCTCTCATGGTTATCATGACATCACGTTCAGTATAAAATCCATAAGTTGGTTCAGATTTTTTTTTATCCATTGAGTAGCAAATTCCTATGTAATTATTTTAAAAAATCATTTTATGCAAAAAAAATAATACACAAAATACTTTTTTTCTATTATTATCAACAAATTATAAACTATTCTAATTTTTAATTATAGGAGAAAAAATTGACCTTTAAAGTTATTGCTATGGATTACAAAAAGTCACCATTAGACTTGACTGTAAAAACTATCACTGATGCTGGAATTGATTTTGAATATATTCCTTGTAAATCGGAAAATGATATGATTCAGTCAGGAAAAAACGCTGATGTGATATTAGTTGGTACTGTTCCTCATACCACTAGAGAGGTTATTGAAAGTTTACCAAGATTAAAAATGATTGCCAGGCATGGCGTAGGGGTTGACTCGGTTGATTTAGTTTCTGCTACAGAGAACGGCATATGTGTAACTAATACTCCAGGAGTAAATACTAGTGAGGTAGCAGATCATGCTGTAGCATTACTTCTTTCTATTACAAGAAATATACCTTATTTGAACGATGCATTAAAACAAGGTCATTGGTCTAATCCTCCTGAAGGAAAAAATATCTCATCATTAACTTCTAATTTGAGAAGAATCTCTGGAAATACAGTTGGGATTTTTGGTTTTGGTAACATTGGTAAGGCTTTTGCATCAAGAATTAGAGGATTTGGTCCTAACAGAATTATAGCGTGCGACCCATACGTAAACCAAACTTCAGCTGATCTTTTTGGGGTAGAATTAGTTGATTTTGATACACTAATTACTCAATCGGACTTTATTTCTGTACATTCACCTTCTTCAGAAGAAACTAAACATAGATTTAATTATGAGGTTTTTTCAAAAATGAAACCTAATGCAATTTTTATAAACTGTGCAAGGGGACCTATTGTGGATGAATTGGGTCTTCAAGAAGCATTAGAAAAAAATCTTATTTCAGCTGCTGGTATAGACGTTACTGAGACAGAGCCTCTAAGTTCGGAAAGTCCTCTTTTAAAATTAAATAATTTATTCATTACTCCTCATATAGCTGGTAACTCTGATGTAAGTCAAATGGAAGGAGCCGTAAGATGGGGAGAAAATGCGGTTAATGTTCTTACTGGTAAGCCTTTGCATGGTTTAGCAAATCAAGAAGTTTTAAAACGAATAGCAGTTATAAGGTCTCAGGGTCAATCTAGATGGGATAATATTCCAGACCCAACAGTACGAACTTGGAGTTAAAATAATAATATATAATATTAAATGTTTTTAATTAAAATGAAGGTGAAATTATGTGGGCTTTTTTAAGCGGTAATCAAGTAGATATAAAGGATGCAAAAGTGAGTATTATGACTCATGCTTTGCACTATGGTACGGCAACTTTTGAAGGTATACGTGGAAACTGGAATGAAAATACTAACTCGATGTATATTTTTCGAATGAAAGAACACTATGAACGTCTCCTTAGAGGGTGCAAAATCCTAAGAATTAAACTACCATATACTGTCGATGATCTTTGCGAAATTACTATAGATTTAATCAAAAAGAATAACTTAAAAGAAGATGTTTATATTAGGCCTCTAGCATATAAGGGTGCAGAAATGGTGGCAAATTTAAAATTACACGAAGTTTCTGATGATTTTGCTCTAGTTACCCTTCCTTTTGGTTCATATATCGATAATAGTAATTCAATTAGATGTCAAACATCTAGTTGGAGGAGACCAATGGACTCATCTATGCCTACTGGCGTTAAGCTTACAGGGCTTTATACTACAAATATTTTAGCTAAAACCGAGGCAGTATCTGCTGGTTTTGATGAAGCTATATTATTAAATCAAGATGGTACCGTTTCCGAAGGTAGTGGAGAAAATTTATTTATGATTCAAAATGATAAATTAATTACTCCTGCTGAGACAGATAATGCATTGTTAGGTATTACAAGGGATTCTGTGATTGAGCTTGTAACTAAAGAAATAGGGTTAGAGGTTCAACAGAGAAGAATTCATAGGTCAGAATTATATCTGTCAGATGAAATTTTCCTAACAGGAACCGCTGCTCATGTCACATCAGTAGGTGAATTAGATAATAGAGAAATAGGGACTGGAGAAATTGGTATTATTACAAAACAAATCCAAGATCTTTATTTTTCCGTTGTAGTTGGTGAGAATTCAAAATACTTAGATTGGTGTACTCAAATTTCAATGGACTGATAATATGAATTACTTCAATAATGATATTAGAGAATTATTTATAAATCATTATGTAATTTATGTTTACCTTTCATGTTTTGGTACATTGCAATTAGTTTCTGCAATATCTAATTTACGTGGCATAATGATATTATCAAATGTAAGAGCAAATAAAATACTTGGCATAATATTTCTTGCTTCAGGTTTTATCTTCTTTTTTTCTGCTCCTCTATTTATAAGTGCCCAATGGATGGATTATGGGAATAGTAAAGCAACTATAGAGAATTTTGCATCAGTAAGAAATGTTAACGATATAGATGGAGGATTACATGGAACTGCTCAATTTCTTTTATTTTTATTAGGCTGCATCCTTTCTTTTTTTACCTCAGTGATAATATCTGCCATTTTGATGTTTATAAATAATAATTCGAAAACACTGAAAGTGAATGAGCAAAAATATAAAGGAATTTTTTTACTGAAAAATAAAAATTATTATTCATCCCTTAGATTTAATTTTAGAGGTAGGTTTATTAATGATGATTGACGAAAAAATAACTATTTTCATCAATAACTTGAACAGTAAAAATCTTTTTATGGATTCATTTTTTCAAATTTTTGCAAGTGACTACTTGATTCCAGTTATTTGTGCATTATCAATTTTTTCTCTATGGTTTTTAGTTTTAGACTCTAAACGATTATTATTAAATCAAAAAATAGTATTTTATTCCATTTCAGCTATTATAATAACTAACTTTTTTGTATGGTTAATTAATAGTTTAATTTCAAGACCTAGGCCTTTTGTTACTAATTCAGATGAAATAAACCTGATGTTTTATGCTCCTACTGATCCATCATTTCCTGCTAATCCGGTAGCAATTGGATTTGCTGTTGCTATGTCGATTTTTCCTGCGAATAAATATCTAGGGTATTTTTTATTAGTTGTTTCTATAATATTTAGTTTTTCAAGAGTATATGTTGGTGTTTTTTATTTTGTAGATGTTTTTTCAGCTGCTATTCTTGGTTTTACAGTTGCGATTTTAGTAAGAAAAATTATGCGCATAAAAATTATCAATTACATTTTGATGAAGCAGATAAAAATTCTAAGAACTTTAGCATTATCTTAATCTTCAAATTTAGGTAAATGACCATCTAAAATAAGTTGTGGATTAGAAATAAATAATTTATTGGAGATATTTTCTCCAAATAATTTTGAAATTATCTCGTAAGATTGATCCAGATTAGGTGACATAATTTTATCTTTATTATGTATCTCGGAGGATATACATGTAGCGTGTTTTTTTTCTATAATTTCTAGCGCAAATCTTTTACTTATTTCTCCATGATTACCGATTATGCTGTCTGAGTTAATTTGAATTAAAGCGCCTAGCTTAATAATCTCTTCTAGAATCTTATAATTTTTTCTTAAATAATTATTTCTTTCAGGGTGAGATATTATCGGGTAAAGTCTTTTATCTCGAAATTTTTCAATAATTTTTAAATTATTTTCATCAAAATAATTAAAAGTTGATTCAATCAAGAAAAATCTAGTCTTATTAAGAGAAAAATTTTGTGATTCAGTATCAATAATATCAATGATTTTTTCGGTGAAATTTAATGTCATACCAGAAAAAATATTAATATCTATATCGTGTTTATGAACTAATGTATTTAATTTTTCTACATACTCTTCAACATCTTTATAATTTTTATTATTAAGCAAAAGATTTTCATAATGAGGTGTTGCAATAATTTTTGAAACACCACTTTTTTCTGCCAAAATTAAAATTTCTAGTGATTCATCAATGTCAAAAGGACCATCATCAAATTCCGGTATTATGTGGGATTTAATATCTGTAAAATTTTTCATTATTAAGATCTTGCCTTGACTCTTCTAAAAACTTCTCCATATTGAAATTCAAATTTTTCAGATTCATTTTCATGTCTTCTTTTCATGTTATTCCATAAATCAGATCCAACAGATAATCCTGCTATCTGACTTTTATGCATAGATAAAGCTTCAATTTTTGTATCTATAGATTCAGTTATATCAACAATAATATTTGGGTCATCTGCTCCCCAGAAAAAAATTTCCTTTACCTTATGTGGTGATAATCCTTTTTTTATTTGATTCTCAAAATGTAAATGATCTCTTGCAAAGGGATATACTGCATCTTGTACTGTGATTCCTGTATTTCTATGATCTCTATGCTGAAAAGAGTTTTTTCGAAAATGATCATGAGTGAAAACAACTTCTGGCTTAAATTTTCTTATATTTTCTACAATCTGTTCTAAGAAATCATCATTTGCTTTGAGTTTACCATCCTCATATTGAAGAGAAATGAGATTATTAACTCCTATAATATCTGCTGCNTCTTTTTGCTCTTTTTNACGAAGAATTTCAATTTTTTCTGATGTCATTTTTAAATCATTACTTCCGCTATTACCTGTAGTACATTGTACAAAGGTAACTTCTGTACCGCTCTTAGACCATTTTGATACAGTCCCTCCTGATCCAATCTCTGCATCGTCAGGATGAGCAAAAATTACCATTGCTGTTTCTGGCCTATAATCGATAATATCCATATTAATACCTATAATTTCCTAAATCTCTTATCTAATTTTCAATATAATACAATTAAGTTTAAATACTTTTATAACATTATCAGTTATAAAATTGCTAAAATGAGGTGAAAAAATGACATATTTACTAAAATCTGACTCAGAAATTCACTCAGTAATTGAGAATGAAAAAAAACGCCAAAGAGAACAGTTAGTAATGATTGCTTCCGAAAATTATACTAGCTCAGCTGTTCTTGAGGCTACAGGTTCTATTTTAACTAATAAATATTCTGAAGGATATCCTGGAAAAAGATATTATGCAGGATGTGAAAATGTAGATATTTCAGAAAGCTTAGCTATAGAAAGGGCAAAAACATTATTCAATGCAGAATCAGCAAATGTTCAAGCCCATTCTGGTTCACAAGCTAATATGGCGGCTTTTTTTGCTATGTGTAATGCAGGAGATAAAATTATGGGTATGTCTCTTGATCACGGTGGTCATTTAACTCATGGTTCAAAGGTAAATTTTTCAGGAAAACTATATAATTTTGTGCCGTATGGTGTTAATAGAGAAACAGAGGCTTTAGATTTCGATGATTTATATAAAATTGCTGAAAAAAATAAACCAAAACTAATTATTGCGGGATTTACTGCATATCCCCTGAGGGTTGATTTTGAAAAGTTTAAGTATATTGCAGATTCTGTCGGATCTTTACTTCTAGCGGATATGGCTCATATTTCTGGCCTTGTTGCTGGTGGTGCACATCCTTCCCCTGTTTCTCACGCAGACATAGTTACTAGTACAACCCATAAAACTCTTAGAGGTCCCAGAGGTGCATTAGCTTTGATGAAGAAAAATTTCGAAAAAAAATTTAATTCGGCAGTATTTCCAAATATGCAAGGTGGTCCTATGCAACATTCAATCGCTGCAAAAGCAGTCGCATTTAAGGAAGCTATGACTGATGATTTCAAAAATTATTCTAAACAAATAGTTAAGAATTCAAAAGTTTTAGCAAAAAGTTTGGCTGAAAATGGATTAAGAATTGTAGCTGGTGGTACCGATACTCACATGCTTCTTGTAGACACAAAAGCAATTGGATTAANTGGTTCNGATGCTGAGTTAGCATTGTTAANNTCAGGNATTGTTGTAAATAAAAATTCAATACCATTCGATGATGAACCTCCTATGNTNACNTCNGGAATCAGAATTGGGACTGCTGCGCTAACTTCNAGAAATATGGTAGAAAAAGANATGCANCTANTATCTGAATTTATTTTAGANTCTCTAAAAAATCATGATAACGCTAAAATTTTAAGTTCAATTAAGAAAAAAGTTGCAAGTTTTTCANCAAAATATATNGTNCCAGGATTNGACTAATATATTAATATTTAGTCAAAAAACTAATAATATTGCTGAATTTTTGTGTTTTTGATAGTAAAATAATATGGTTAAAAAAAATAGGTAATGGTGAATTTTGATTAAATATGAAATTGTATGTATTGTATCTGGTGAATTTTCTGAAGAAGAAGTAAAAGATGTAGAAGGTAACATATCTACATTACTTTCATCAAATGATGCACAGTCATCTCAGACAAAAATTTGGGGTAAAAGAACTCTAGCTTATCCTATTAATAAAAATGATGAAGGTTACTATATTCAAGCAAATTTTGATATGTCTCAAGATAAAATTAAGAATGTAGACGATGCGCTAAGATTTGATCAAAAAATTATTAGATATCTTATTGTCAAAGATGATCTTTTTGGTAAAGTTCCAACAAAGCGCAAGAAAAAGGAAGCAACCATTGAGTCTTAATCAAATACTTCTAATTGGAAATGTTGGTAATGATCCTGAAATGAGATACACCTCATCTGGTACACCAGTTACAACTTTTAATCTGGCAACTAATAATACATATAGAGATCAAAATGGAGAAACAGTAAATGAAACTGAGTGGTTTAGAGTTACTGCATGGAATCGTCAAGCTGAGTCAGTAAATCAATACTTATCCAAAGGTAGAAAAGTTTTCGTAGAAGGTAGACTATCAAAGAGTGAATATGTTGATAAAGAAGGTGTTAANAGNTCTAGTCTTGAGGTGANTGCAACCAGAGTTGTATTCCTAAGCAGTCAGTCAGGTGAAGANTCATCCTCATCATCAAACTTAAATAATGATACTAATACTAATGTAAATAATAATGACACACTCTCTGCTGGTGACGCATCAGAAGATATTGAAGAATTACCATGGTAAAAAATAGGAGATAAATGACTTACAACAGAAGAAATAATTTCACAAGTTATAAACGTTCAAAATATGATTTCTGTAAGGANAACTTAGTTGATTATAAAGATGCTTCCTTGCTAAGNAAATTTNTTACTGATCGCGGTAGAATTGATGCCGGTATAAAATCAGGTAATTCAGCTAAGTGTCATAGAGAGGTAACTAAAGCCATAAAAAGAGCAAGATACCTAGCNCTATTGCCTTATGCTCCTCAACATGAGAGAGTAACTGGCCCAGTAAAGATTTTTGAAATTNATGAAAAACCNTCAAATGAANCAGAAATANAAGATTCTAATGTTGATGTTATTGATGATAGTGGTTCAAAATCTCCAGACAATGAGGTNGTANAAGATGCAAATACTACTTCAGACGATNACAAAACTTCTTAAATTAAGTTTTTTTACCAGAATTTCATGTTTAGTAATAGCGAAAAAGAAGACAATAAATTAGACGATATTAATAATAGCGTTTTAGATAAATCAGAATTTTCTATAGGTCAAAGAAGTATCCAGCAATCTATTAAGAAATCTCGAATGGATTATCTCAGAGAGAGTAAGGAAAGTAGTTCAAAGTCACGTCCTTACGTTATATTTGGAATAATTATTGTATTAATTCTATTGCTTATACCTGCGTACTCTTATTTTCAAATTTATGTATTTCCACCTAGAGAACTGGCATTAAGAGTAGAGGATAAAGTATATTCTAGAGGAGATGTTGTAAATTTTATAAGGTATAACCAAAGAATTAGTGAAGACCTAGGAATTCCATTTCAAGTTGGAAATTCACTTTTTGACGCAATGCTAACCCTTCAGGAGAATGAATTATCATATCAGTTAGCACCTAAATATGGTATATCTGTATCCAAGGAAGAGGTTGACGAAAGGTTTAGTACTACTTTGGGTTTTGTAGCATTTAATTCTTCAGAAGATCCTAACTTAGCGGCAGAAGATAAGGTAAATTTGGATGAGGCAAAGAGACAATTTATAAATAAAATTGGTGTTAGTGAAGATGATTTTAGAGATTTTATAAAAAAGTCGATGTTTAGAGAGAGACTTCGTGAAGTAGTAGGTCAATCGGTTCCAAGGTTACAGGTTCAGGTTCATATTTATGAAATTATTTTGCTAAACCCAGATAACAAAATCCAACAAAAAATTGATAGAGAACTTAAGGCTGGAGATCCAATAGAAGATATTGTGATGAGGTATTCGGAAGATCCAAATAAAAGAAGAGAACTAGGAGAAATTGGTTGGTTCCCATATGGTACTAATCCCGAATTAGATGGCTTACTATTTGGTCTTGATAAAGATGGAAATAGATTGCTTCCTATTCGTGAAACTACCCGTCCTAGATATGATGAGAATAAAAAGTGGTATAGTTACATTGTGGTAAATGAAGTAGCAGAAGCAAGAGAGGTGGAAAAAGAAAATATGGAATTACTTGTAGATAGGGCAATGACAATCTTTTTGAACGATGAAAGAAAAAACTTTGACTTAAAAATGGTTTTAGATAGTGAAATTTTTGATTGGGTTAATAAACAAGTTAAGATGTCTTCATTGCTGCCAACTCCAACAGCAGTGGCGTATGATTTTTCTAATTTACCTGGAAATTAATGTATGAAAACAGGTTTCAATAGTCCCAATAAAAATATAGGATTACTTGGTTTGGGTACAGTAGGCCAAGCAGTTTACGATAAAATTAATATTAATGTTTCTTCAGTTCTAGTTAAAGATATCTCTAAGAAAAGAAATATTAATATCAGCCAAACAAATATTACTAATGATTTTCAAGACATTCTTCAAGATGAAAATATCAATATAATTATTGAGTTGATTGGTGGTGAAACTCCGGCTTATGATTATATAAAAAATTCAATAAAATCAAATAAAAATGTAATCACAGCTAATAAAGAGGTTATGGGTAAACATGGAAAAGAATTATTAGGTCTTGCAAAAAAAAATAACGTTTTTCTACTTTATGAAGCCAGTGTAGCTGGAGGTATACCAATAATAAGTCCAATTGTTAATGATCTTTCAGCTAATAAGTTNTCAAGTATTAGAGGAATTATAAATGGCACAACTAATTATATTTTGACTAAAATGTCAGAGGAAAATTTAGAATTAGGAGATGTATTAAAAGAGGCACAGGATTTAGGATTTGCAGAAGCAGATCCAACTTCAGATATTGATGGATATGATGCTCAATACAAAATATCTATTTTGTCGCGAATTGCGTTCAATACCGATGTGTCAATAGATCAAATATATGTTGAAGGAATTAGTAATATAAAGAGTAAAGATTTTGATTATGCTAATGAATTGGGATACACTGTAAAACTTTTGGCTACGGCAAGCGTTAATCATGAGGAAAATTTGTTAGTAAAGGTACACCCGGCACTCATACCAAATCATGTTCCTATGTCATCGGTTAATGGTGTACTTAATGCTGTAGAAATTAAAGGAGATTTAGTTGGAACATTATGGTTTCAAGGTGCAGGTGCAGGTGCAAAAGCAACCGCTAGTTCTGTATTGTCAGATCTTATTAAGATTCAAAATTCTCAAACTAAGAAAAATATAAATCGTAAAAACACGTACAAAATTACTAGTATGGACAGCCATTATTGTCAGTATTATTTAAGATTGAATGTATCAGATAAACCTNGAGTTTTGGCTGGTATTGCAATGGAACTTGGCAAGAAAAANATNAGTATTTCATCNGTACTTCAGAAAGATTTANACNATGATGGAAGTGCAGATTTAGTTGTAATGACTTANCCANCATTAGAAAAAGATATGCAANCTTCNATANAANAAATAACTAATCTANATNCGGTATTTAATATCGAGAGTATTATTAGAGTAGAATCTTANAANTAANTATCCTTGNTTTTAAANNTAAGGTATGGAGANNAAAAATGAAAAATANAGGTTTAATCGAGAGATATAAACACTTTTTNCCAGTTAATGATTCTACNCCTGTNATTTCAATGGGAGAAGGAAATACTCCCTTNGTTAATTCTCAATCAATATTTAANGATATTGGTTGTAAAAATCTATGCTTTAANTTAGAAGGTTCTAACCCNACNGGNTCATTTAAAGANAGAGGGATGGTTTTTGCNGTATCAAANGCAATAGAAGAAGGNAAAAAAAGAATTATATGTGCTTCAACNGGTAATACTAGTGCATCAGCAGCTGCTTANGGAGCAAGATATGGCTTAGAAACATTTGTTTTTATTCCNGACGGTAAAATAGCTATGGGNAAACTATCNCAAGCAATGATTTATGGNGCTAAAATTATTTCTATAAATGGTAATTTTGATGAAGCATTAAAAGCTGTGATTANTATTTCAGAGGAATTTAATATTGGACTTGTTAATTCNCTTAATCCATACAGAATTGANGGACAAAAAACAGGATCTTTTGAGATAGNAGATGAAATAAATGATTCNCCNGATTACTTGTTTATTCCTGTNGGCAATGCTGGNAATATANCTGCATATTGGAAAGGGTTTAANGAATATAAAAATCATAATAAAATCAAAAAACTACCNAAAATGATGGGNTTTCAGGCTTCTGGNGCTGCNCCAATAGTTATTGGTAAACCAGTAAAAAAACCTGAAACAATNGCTACTGCAATAAGAATAGGTAATCCAGCCAGTTGGNNNAATGCTGAAAAAGCTAGAGATGAATCTGGTGGTACTATAGGNATGGTTGAAGATAAAGAAATTTTGAATGCTTANATGAAATTATCAAATGAAGAAGGCATTTTTTGTGAACCATCTTCAGCAGCTTCTTTAGCTGGNTTATTGAAACTTACTAAAGAAGGCTTTGATTTTAGAGANAAAAATATNGTNTGTATNTTAACNGGTAATGGATTAAAAGATCCAGGTACAGTAAAGGATAATGTNGTATCAGAAATATTTAATGTNGATTCTGATATTAATAAGATTAGAANCAAAATGACATCATTAATGAAAGAATAAATTGANAAGTTTCAAAGGGTTTAANGTTGATGAATTNAGTAATATTGAATTATTTAATAGNTTNATTTCTGATGACTTNATAANTTTAAAAAATATAAANCCTTCAAATCCATTTGATTATATGATTACTAAAAATATTTGGTATAAACATTTTGGTCAAGATTATGAAGTTTGTATATTAGTTTTTTCTAGTAAACAAAAAAATAATAGCATAATTGCACCAATGAAAATTAAAGATAATGAGATTTCATTCTTGGGAAGCAAAAGTTTATTCGATTATCAAGATATGCTTTACTCATATGATTATGATGATAAAAATCTTATTAACGATATAAAAATTTTTTTTTCTGAAATTTATAAATTAAATAATGTTGAAAATTTTCTATTTGAATCAGTCCCTGAACAATCACCTTTAATTAATTTCTGTAGAAAGAATGATAATAAATTATGGGATTTTGAAGTTGTTTTTGAAGATGTATGCCCAAAAATTAATTTGCCAAACTCATGGGAAGCCTACCTAAGTAACTTAAAAAAGAAATATAGGCATGAGTTGAAAAGAAAAATAAAAAGAATACATGCATCAGGTGTTATAAATCATTATGAATTATTAAAGAAGAATGAAATTATGGAAAATTTGGACTGTTTTATTCAATTAATGAAGGCTAGTTCAGCAGATAAAAGTCAATTTATGACACCGAGTCATCATACTTTTTTTGTTGATTTTATTGACAATCTAAAAGAAAAGGATGATATGGTTAGGCTAAATTTTCTAGAATTTGATAACAATAAAGTTGCATCTTCATTATCATTTGTTATGAATAATACCCGTTATTTGTATAACAGTGGCTATGACCCAAAATTTTCTGATCTTTCAGTTGGTTTAATTAACCATGCTTACACTATAAAACTTTCTATAGAGCAAGAAATTAAGTCATTAGATTTTATGAGAGGTGACGAGAGGTATAAGTATCACCTTGGATCAGTAGATAGTAAACTTTATGCTGTCAATGGAAAGCGTAAATAATTTATGAAAATTGCTTTGCTAAGTGTACATGGATGTCCTTTAAGAATGGCTGGCACTAAGGATGTAGGAGGAATGAACATTTATATAAATGAGATTTCTAAATCCATATCAAATATTTCAAGTAATTGTCAGATAGATATTTTTTCAAGAAGGCATGATTTATTTGATCCTTTTATTGTGAAAATTAATAACAATGTAAGAGTAATTCATATCCCTGCTGGACCTCCATCATTATCTAAAACAGATACATATGACCTGCTAAAAGAATTTACAAAAAGAATTAGTGAATTTACCCTAGAAAATCAAATTTCTTATGATTATATCTGGAGTCATTATTGGTTATCAGGGATTGTTGGAATTGAATTAAAAAAAATATGGTTAATACCTCATATAGTAACTTTTCATACAGTTTTTTCAATTAAGAAATTTTATAATGCTAATATTGAAATTGATCATAAAATGAGATCAAAATATGAAGAAATAATCTCAAAAAATGCTGATATGATAATTACGTTTACTGAGCATGAAAAGATGTGGTTATTACAAAATTTTGATGCTAATGACCAGAGAATAGAAATTATACATCCAGGAGTTGATAGAAATAAATTTCATGGTAAAAATAAGAGCTATAGTAATGAAGAAAATAGTAAAATAAAACTCGATTTACTTTTTGTTGGTAGAAATGACTCAATAAAAGGATTAGATGTACTTATAAACTCTTTGAAAAAGGTAAATAACTACAACCAATCCTATCATTGGCGACTAAATATTGTTGGAGGTGAATACAGCCAATCAGAACTTATTGCCATTGAGGATAAACTAGGTAAAGATATTTTTTCTAATTCGATTAATTTTATTCCTAGCGTGAGTCATACAAAATTATACGAATATTATAATAGAAGCGATTTGTTAATTATTCCTAGTTATTATGAAAGTTTTGGATTAGTTGCTATAGAGTCCTTAGCGTGTTCTACACCTGTGATAGCTTCAAATGTAGGAGGTCTTAGCATCATAATTAAACCTGATTATAATGGATTTTTGTTTGAAGCCGGTGATGTAGATAATCTTGCAAAAATTATAATTTCTCTATACTCAAAAAATGGTAGACCTGATTTCTCGAAACTCCAACTGTTATCCAAAAATGCACTTGAACACTCTAATCTATTCTCGTGGGAAAAATCTGCTAAAAAAATTATTTCTTCTATGCGAAAATTAGTCTAATTTTTTTTCCCACCAAGTTAGTGAAAGATATTGCATGAAACCAAAATTTTCATAGAGTTTACGTGCCTTTAAATTTTTTGAATCTACATCTAATATAACCTTTTCTTGCCCATTAGCAATCTGATGTTTTAGAGCATAATATAAAAGATATTTACCTAAGCCCATTCCTATATAATCTGGGTCAATACCTAGCATATTAATTTTTGAAGTTGATTTTTGTGTTTGCTTAATCCAAATGTAACCTAATATAGAATTATCTTTACTTCTGTGAATGAAAAAAAGGTTATGTTTTTTTAAAATTTCTTCTCTTATTTCTTCGGGAATATTTTTTTCATATCCCCAATGGTCCCTAAATGCACTATTTTGCAAATCAGTTAATTCTTTGGAGTATTTTTCTTCAAGTTTTACAATATTAAATTTTTCATGAATTTTAATATTTAAATTAACAGGTAATATTTTTTCTAATTTATAAAATTTTCTAACCTCTTTCCAATTACATTCTCTAAGATATTTCGTAAGTGTTTTTTCTTTACTATTTGAAGCTAATACAATGTTTTGTGTTGTAATTTTGGAATTTTTCTTTAGAAAATTTATTATTTGTGTAATGTTTGAGTAATTTTCATCTCTTAAGAAAAGATTTAATTGAGAATAACCTAAACCTATCTTATTTTCAATGAGGCAGTAACCAGAAATTAGTTTTTTACTTTGATCTGAAAAAATTAGTATTAAGCTTTTAGAAGGATCATTTTTTTTGAAATTTATAGAATTTTTGAAAAAATCATACTCAAATATCCAATCTATATAACCATGTGGCTTAGCATTTTTTATGAATTCGTATAATTTTTTTGTGTATGATTTATCAAAATTAATTATTTGCATATTATGAAATTTTTTGTTTTAAAATTATCAAATCTTATATTATTATGTTTATTTTACAATTAAGAATTGATTTGAACTACAGTTAGCCTTTATAATAGTATATGGTGTTGAAAGAAAGTAGTAGGTAATATTTTTTTTTTAGAGAGTCGATGTTAGCTGAAAATCGATATAAAAAATTGCTGAACTCGTTCCGGAGCCTTTCTCGATATGAGACGTTGATTACGTAAAATTGTAAGTGGTTAGGAATTTTTCTAACAATAAAGGTGGTACCGCGGGTAATTTCTCGTCCTTTTGATTGGGCGAGATTTTTTTGTTAATAAGCAAAGATATAAAAATATTAAAATATTTATGTAGGAAAAAATGAAAGAGAAAAAATTAGGAAGCCAAATAGTTTGTGAAGCATTAATTAATGAAGGAGTTGATGTTGTTTTTGGTATACCAGGTGGAGCTATTTTGCCACTTTACGGAGTTTTATCTCAATATGAGAATCTAAACCATATACTAGTTAGGCATGAACAAGGTGCTGCTCATGCTGCAGACGGCTACTCTAGATCTACAGGTAAAGTAGGTGTTGCATTTGCTACCTCAGGCCCTGGGGCAACTAACTTAATAACTGGATTAGCTACGGCAATGATGGATTCTGTCCCAATGGTTGCAATTACAGGTCAAGTAGGAAGAGCCGCTATAGGATCAGATGCTTTTCAAGAAACCGACATCACAGGTGCAACACTACCAGTTACTAAACATAATTATTTAGTTATGAAAGCTGATGACGTAGGAGAAATTATCCATGAGGCTTTTTATATAGCTCGTACCGGAAGACCAGGCCCGGTATTAATAGATATACCTAGAGATGTTTTCACAGAAATGGGAAATTATGATTCTAAAAAACAAGTTTCAATTCCAGGATATAAAGTTCCAAAAAATGCTGATGACAATGATGTAAAATTTGCAGCTGAATTGATTAATAAGTCAAATAAACCAGTAATACTTGCAGGGCATGGAGTAATAATTTCTAAAGCATGGGATGAATTAAAAATTATTGCAGAAAAAGCTCAAATTCCTGTTGTAACCACTTTACTTGGAATATCATCTTTTCCCGAAGATCATGTATTGAGCACCGGGTGGCCTGGGATGCATGGAATGGCTTATGCGTCATTAGCATTGGATCAATCGGACTTGATAATAAATTTTGGTAGTAGATTTGACGATCGAATTGTTGGAGATGTTTCAAGATTTGCTAAAAGATCAAAAAAAATTCATGTTGATATCGATCCTGCAGAAATAAATAAGAGCGTTCAGGTTGATATTTCTCTAGTAGGCAATATCAAGGATGTGATTTCGCAAATTATACCCTTAGTTAATAAAACTACACATACTGCATGGAATAATCACATAGATAAATTAAAAAAAGATCATCCGTCGCTTGAAATTCCTAACTCCAATAGAATATTGGGTCAATATGTTGTAAAAAAACTTTCAGATACAACACAAGGTAATGCCATAATTTGCTCTGGTGTTGGACAACATCAAATGTGGGCTGCCCAGCATTACACTTTCACTAATCCAAACTCATGGTTGTCTTCAGGCGGGCTAGGTACTATGGGGTATGAGGTTCCATCCGCAATAGGTGCTCAGGTTGGTAACCCAGGCAAATTAGTTTGGTCAATATGTGGTGACGGCGGTTTTCAAATGACACTGATGGAATTAGCTACAATTGCCGAAAATAATTTACCTATCAAGTATGCTATATTGAATAATAATCATTTAGGTATGATTACTCAATGGCAAGGTTTATTTTATAACCAAGATTATCAAGCTGAAACTTATACTGGTAATCCAGATTTTGTAAAACTTGCAGAAGCATACGGCATAAAGGGTATAAGAGTATCTAGTAAAGATAACGTTGAAAATGCAATAATTGAAGCTAATCAACACAATGGACCAGTATTAGTGGATTTTGTTATAGAAAAAGTAGATGATGTATATCCAATGATTCCTGCAGGTCAAAGTGTAAATGAACTTATAGAAGGGCCGAATAATGTCTAATCATATAGAACAAAGAACGATATCTGCATTAGTACAAGATAAGCCAGGGGTTTTAGCTAGAATTGCCGGTTTATTTCGAAGAAGAGGCTTTAACATCGCGAGTTTGACTGTAGGGAGATCAGAACAAAAAGGATTATCAAGGATGACTTTTGTAGTTGAAGGGCCTCAAGAGGTTGTGTGCAAGGTATCTGCTCAACTTGATAAACTCATTGATATAGTAGAAGTTCAAGATATAACGGAGTCTAATATAGTTTGGAGAGAATTGGCATTAATAAAAGTAAATGCCGACTCAGTATCAAGAAGCAAGGTTTTAGAGATTGCAAATATTTTTAGAGTTAATATAGTTGATATTGGAGTTGAATCATTAACTATGGAGATTTCAGGTGGTAAGCAAAAAATTAATTCCCTTATTGAGTTACTAAACCAGTTTGGTGTCAAGGAAATTTTACGAACTGGAAGAGTAGCTACATTAAGAGGAACTCTTGTTGAAGGAGAAGAGGATGGCGTTTTTCAATCAGAACAAGATAATGACAACAATTTTATAATACCTACTGAAAGTGGTAGTGTGTAAAAAATAAAAATAATAAGGAGAAGAAATGGCAAAATTATTTTATGACAAAGATATAGATGAATCATCATTAGTTGAAAAAACTATTGCAGTTTTAGGGTTCGGCTCACAAGGTCATGCTCATGCATTAAACTTGAAAGAAAGTGGCTTTAATGTAATAGTTGGACTTTATGAGGGTAGTAAAAGTAAAGAAAAAGCAGAGGCAGCCGGACTGTCTGTTTATTCAAATTCAGATGCAGCTAAGAAAGCAGATCTGATTTCTTTCTGTCTTCCAGATACTGTTCAGGCAAAAGTATATAAAGAAGAAGTTGAACCTAATTTGTCCCCTGGAAATGTTCTTCTCTTTGCTCATGGTTTTACTATTTTTTATGATCAGATATCACCTCCAAATAATGTAGACGTAGTTATGATTGCTCCAAAGGCTCCAGGGCATAGAGTAAGAGCTGTTTATGAGAGAGGGTTGGGGGTTCCATGCTTAATTGCAGTCGATAAAGATTTTTCAGGAAATGCTCATTCTATAGCTCTAGCATATGGTAAGGGAGTTGGAGGAGGAAGAGCAGGGATATTAGAAACCACTTTTAAAGAAGAAACAGAAACAGATTTATTTGGAGAACAAGCTGTTCTATGTGGTGGAGTAAGTGAGCTTGTTAAGACCGCATTCGATGTTCTTGTAGAAGGTGGATATGAGCCTGAATCAGCTTACTTTGAAGTTTTGCATGAATTAAAGTTGATCGTTGACTTAATGTATCAGGGTGGTTTAGAGCACATGAGGTATTCTATCAGTGAGACTGCTGAGTATGGAGATTATTCAAGAGGTCCCGTTGTAATAGATGAAAATGTAAAGAAAAATATGCAGAAGGTTCTTGAGCAAATTCAGTCTGGTGAATTTGCTAGGGAATGGATAGCTGAAAATGATGAAGGTTTGCATAGGTTCAAGCAGATGAGAGAACAAAATAAAGAGCATGGAGTAGAAAAAGTCGGAAAAGAACTAAGGAGTATGATGCCTTGGTTAGAATCTACTACATAAATTANTAAAAAGTTATAAGANAAAATGAATAAAAGTGATAANGTCATAATATTTGATACTACTCTTAGAGATGGTGAACAATCTGCTGGAGCTGGATTAACTGTTGAAGAGAAATTGAGAATTGCTCATCAACTTAACAAATTAGGTGTTGACGTTATAGAAGCAGGTTTTGCTGGAAGTTCTCAAGGNGATTTTGATGCAGTAAAACGTATAGCAAATGAGGTCAAAGGTCCAATTATTACATCTTTGGCAAGAGCTGTTGAAACCGACATAGATGCAGCAGGAGAGGCACTGAAAGGTGCTAAAAATGCACGTATTCATACTTTTATTTCTGCATCTGATATACATCTTATGCANCAAATGAGAAAAGATAGAGAATCAATTATGGATATGGCTGTAAAAGCAGTTGAAAGAGCTAAAACNTATGTTGATGATGTAGAATTTTCACCTATGGATGCAACTAGAACTGATCCTAAGTATTTGTATACAATGTTGGAAGCTGTAATTAAGGCTGGGGCAACTACAGTTAATATTCCGGACACTGTGGGTTATTCAAATCCAAAAGAATTTGGAGAACTAATTAGGGGTATTAAAGAAAATGTTTCAAATATCGACCAGGCAGTTATAAGTGTGCATTGCCACAANGACTTAGGTATGGCATCNGCTAACTCTTTATCTGCTATAGAAAATGGAGCTAGNCAGATTGANGGTTGTATAAATGGTCTAGGTGAAAGAGCAGGTAATGCAGCTCTTGAAGAAGTAATAATGGCANTTGAAACTAGACCTGACTTTTATGGTTTANAGACNAATATANATCCAAAAGAGATNGGAAATTCAAGCAGGATGGTTGGATCAATTTTTGGTTTTCCCGTNCAAGCTAATAAAGCAATTGTAGGACAAAACGCCTTCNGNCATTCTTCNGGAATACATCAAGATGGATATATAAAAAANCATTCAACTTTCGAAATAATGGAGCCTGAGTCTGTCGGATGGAGAGGTGAAGCACTCGTNCTAGGTAAATTATCGGGCAGAGCTGGACTTAGAGCTAGATTACGAGAATTAGGNTATGAATTAAATGATGAAGAATTAGCAAATATATTNCTTAANTTTAAAGATTTAGCAGATAATAAGCGTGAAATAACCGATATGGACTTAGAAGCATTAATGTCTGAGCAACATAGAATTATTGATACAAATCGTACTTACCACGTTGACAGTGTTAAAGTTGTTTGCGGTAATAATGTAACACCTAAAGCTGAAGTAACACTTGAGTGCCCTGATAAGGATAAACGACACGTGATATCTGAAGGAACAGGGCCAGTTGATGCAGTATGTAAGGCAATAGACCAGGTAGTAAAATTGGGAGCAGAATTAACAGAATTTTCAGTTTCAGCTGTAACTGAAGGTATTGATTCTTTAGGTGAAGTTACAATAAGAATTGAGAAAGAAGGATCGGTTTATTCGGGTAGAGGTTCAGACTCAGATATTGTATTTGCATCTGCAAAGGCTTATGTTAATGCAATAAATAGGTATCTTATGATTAGTGAAAAAGAAAGAAATTTCACTCAAGAAACAGTTTAGATTAGAAAAAAACACCTTTTGATATATGGAGGATAAAATGTCGAAAACTATGTTTGAAAAAATATGGGACCAACATGTAGTTGTTGAACCCGATGGTCAACCTGCATTAATTTATATTGACCTTCACCTTGTACATGAAGTTACATCACCTCAAGCTTTTGAGGCGTTAAGGATTTCTAATAGAGATGTTCGGAGACCTGATTTGACTATATCTACAGTGGATCATAATCTTCCAACTGATGAAACAAGAATGCTAGAGATCAANGATCCAATAGCGCGTCAGCAGGTTGAAACCCTAAGAAAAAATTGTAAAGATTTTGATATTACANTNTATGACGTTGATTCAGAAGGTCAAGGNATCGTACATGTTATTGGACCAGAACAAGGNTATACTCAACCAGGAATGACTATCGTATGTGGTGATTCACATACCTCTACNCACGGAGCATTTGGGTCACTAGCATTTGGTATCGGAACTTCAGAAGTAGAGCATGTTTTAGCTACTCAAACGTTGCGTCAAAGAAAACCTAAAACTATGGAAGTAAGATTTAATGGCTCATTAAAGCCAGGAATTACTGCTAAAGACATGATTTTAGCAGCTATTGGAAAAATGGGTACAGCGGGTGGTACTGGATATGTTTTGGAGTATACTGGTGAAGCAATCAAAGGTCTTGATATGGCTGGAAGAATGACAATTTGTAATATGTCTATTGAAGCAGGGGCAAGAGCTGGAATGATAGCTCCAGATGAAAAAACTTTTGAATGGATGAAAAATAGAAAGTTTGTACCTAAGGGAGAAGATTTTGAAACTGCAAAAATAGAATGGGCTAAATTAGTTTCTGATCCAAATGCTAAATATGATAATTTATTAGAAATAAATTGCGATGAACTAACTCCATATGTTAGTTGGGGAACAAATCCAGGTCAAGTAGCTAAAATAACCGATAAAATTCCATTTCTNTCAGATTATGATGATGATNCTGAAAAAAATTCAGCAGAACGGGCTTTGGAATATATGAANTTAAAGCCTGGTATGAATATTCANGATATTAANCTTGATAGNGTTTTTATAGGTTCTTGTACAAATGCNAGGATTGAAGATTTACGTTCTGCNGCTAAATTTGTANCAGGTTACAAAGTCTCNGACAGAGTTAGGGCNCAGGTAATGCCAGGTTCAACTTTGACAAAAATAATAGCTGAAAATGAAGGTTTAGACGTTATATTTAAAGAAGCAGGTTTTGAATGGAGAGAAGCAGGTTGTTCTATGTGTTTAGGTATGAACCCTGATATATTAATTCCTGGAGAAAGATGCGCTTCTACTTCAAATAGAAATTTTGAAGGAAGGCAAGGAAAAGGTGGTCGGACCCATTTGGTAAGTCCTGAAATGGCAGCTGCAGCAGCCATCAAAGGGCATTTTGTTGATATAAGAGAATGGCAAATAAACTGAATATTCTACTATGAATAAAGATAAAAATAAAAACTTTAGCCAGGATAAAAAGCACAACTTATACGATAGNTTAACCGGCAAATCAGAGCTAGAAAAAATTCGTGAAAAAAAATTCGAACCATATAGTTTTGAGAATAATAATTTTCAACTTTTCACTCTCATGATAAGTTTGTTTTCTTTTGTTATTCTTTCGGTTTTTTTATTAATTCAAGATAACAGAATTATTACTCACCTTGAAGTTCTTAAAGGAGATGGTGTACAAACTTCTCCACCTAGTCGCTTTTTCATAGATGACTTATTAGTTTTTGCAGATAGGGAAAAAATTCAATGTGAGGATGAGAGTGAAATTCTACTATTAAAATCAGAGTGCCCTTTGGTTGTGGATATACATTCGAATTACGCGCAAGTTAAGAATTACTCTTTTGTTATCACAGGATTATTAATTTTTTCATCANTGGTTTCAGTATTCATATTTTGCTCATTTATACATAGAGCAACCAGAAATTTATTAACATTGAAATATGAAAACCAAGCACTCAATGCTGATCAAAGCGTATTTTGGTTATTGATNCCTGTAGTTAATTTTTGGAGATCTTTTCAAGTTTTTCAACATTTATATTTAGGTAGTATTCCTATAAAAAGTAGTAATTTTATAGTTAGAATTATTAAATCTTGGTATGTATTTTACTTATTAATTCTTTTGTGGGTTTTATCTTTAGTACTTTTTACAATATTCAATAGAAGAACTATTGACTTTTTTTGGTCTCGCCAGAATGAACTTTTATATAATTTGATTGATTATTACAATATATTATTTTTATCTGATACAGNACTAATAATAATTGGAATTTTGTCTATAATTAATGTAGTAGTGATAAACACTTTTCAAAACTTAAGACATAAAGAAGTTGGTATGATAATTGTAGATCCAAAAAAAATGATTAGAAAATAGGTGGTAATATGGAAAAATTTACAAAAATTAATGCAATTGTAGCTCCTCTTGATAGAGAAAATGTAGATACTGATCAAATTATACCTAAGCAATTTCTAAAAAGAATCGAAAGAACTGGTTTTGGGGAATTTGCTTTTTTTGATTGGAGATACTTAGAAGATGGTGCCCCAAATCCTGATTTTATTTTAAATCAAAATAAGTATAAAAATGCAGAAATCTTAGTGAGCGGAAGAAATTTTGGTTCAGGTTCTTCGCGAGAACATGCACCTTGGGCACTTAAAGAAATGGGATTTAGTGTAATTATAGCTCCTAGTTTTGCTGATATTTTTAAGAATAATTGCATGCAAAATGGATTNTTACCCGTAATATTAGATCCAAAATATGTTGAATTAATAATGGCAAGATCTATAAGAAATNATAGTTATAAAGTCACCGTAGATTTAGAAACTCAAACCATTACAGATGAACAAGATTTGAACGTNAAATTTGATATAGACCCATTTAGAAAAAACTCTTTACTGAAAGGTCTTGATGATGTTGGTATAACTCTAACAATGTCCAATGATATAGATNAATTTGAGAGTAAGAGAAATGCTAGATGGTAGAAACAAATAACTAAGTTTATGAATTTTAATATATAAAATTTGTTAGATTCATAAACAAATGATACAATTTTAGATTGTTTTGATAAAAAAATTAATGATGAAAGTGTAAAAAATATGGAAGCAAGGATTTCGGTTTTAGGTGGAGATGGNATAGGTCCGGAGGTTACTTTAGAGGCTGTAAAAGTTTTAGATTCTATAGCTAAGCGTTTTGCGCATGATTTTACTTATGTTGCAGGAGATGTTGGAGGCGTTGCTATAGATAAAACAGGCAGTGCTTTACCCCCAGATACTATGAATATAGTAATGGGCTCTGATGCAGTTTTATTTGGTGCTGTAGGTGGACCAAAATGGGACGACCCAACAAATAAAGTTAGACCAGAAGATGGTATTTTAGGTTTGAGAAAATCCTTAGGTCTGTATGCAAACTTGCGTCCATGTAAAGTTTATGACCAGTTAATTGAATCTTCTCCGCTCAAGCCGCATCTTATTAAGGATGTAGATTTCATTATTGTAAGAGAACTTACTGGTGGTCTTTATTTTGGTAAGCCAAAAAGAAGATGGGAAAATTCTAGGGGTAGAAGAGCAGTTGATACTTTAGCTTATTCTGAAAAAGAGATAGAAAGAGTATTACGTGTTGCATTTGAACTTGCAAAATCAAGAAAAGGTATACTTCATTCCTTAGATAAAGCTAATGTAATGGAATCTTCTAGATTGTGGAGGCAAATTGCTATGGAAGTTGCGGTCGATTATCCAGATATTAAACTTCATCATATGTTAGCAGATTCTGCTGCTATGCAAATAATTACTAATCCTAGTATTTTTGATGTGATTGTAGCTGAAAACACATTCGGTGATATTTTATCTGATGAAGCTGCTGTAATCGGTGGCTCATTAGGAATGCTTCCTTCAGCATCTTTATCATCTTTACCTCCAAAAAGTGGTAGAAGACGACGAGGTGGTAAGCCAGCTTTATATGAGCCGATACATGGTTCAGCCCCTGATATTGCTGGTAGATCTGAAGCAAATCCTGTAGCGTCTATACTTAGTGCAGCTATGATGCTAAGATGGTCGTTTGGACTCCATAAGGAAGCCGATGCTATTGAAGCTGGTGTTCAGGCACTACTGGATGAGGGTTATAGAACTTTTGATATTGCTTCTAAAGACGATAGGCCTTTAACAACTAGTCAAGTAGGTAGTATGGTAGCTGGTTTAGTTAAGGGATAAAATTATTCAGATTTTGGATCATATTCAATTGGCCCATTTATATCAATTTCGTTAGCAGCTAAATATTCTTCGTTCAAATTTACCCCGAGACCTGGTGAATCGTCTAGGTATAAATCTCCATTTTTTATATTTAAGGGTTTATCTATCATTTCATTATAGTGAGATAGATCATATCTTGAAGTTTCTAGTTTATAAAAATTTGGAACAGTCATCATAACCTGTGCACCAGACATAACATTAATCGGTCCACTTGCATCATGTGGAGAGATTGGAATATAGTATGCTTCAGCCATAGTAGCAATCTTTTTCAATTCGGTTATTCCGCCAGTCCAAGTTATATCAGGCATAACAAAATCTGCTAAATTATTCTCAAAAATTGGTACGAATTCCCACCTAGTATGCAATCTCTCTCCAACAGAAATTAGTGGTTTGACTTGCTCTTTAACCTGTTTCAAAGCTTTCCAGCTTTCTGCAGGAACTGGCTCTTCAAACCAAAAAATATTCCACTCTGCCATTCTATTTGCTAATCTTGTTGCAGTTGGAACATTATAAAGACCGTGTGCATCAATGAGAATCTCAATTTTTGGACCAACAGCTTCTCTGGCAGCAGCGACCATTTCTATAGCTTTTTCTTCTGCTTCTGCACTAATTTCTCCGTCGAGAAAAGTTGAATTTCCTACATGAAGATTATGCATCATTGGATCCATTTTAAATGCCTTATATCCAGCATTTACAATATCTTTTGCATGTTTAGTTATATGCTCTGGACCTTCTGGCTCAGGAGGATGAGTATATAGTGCTATCTTGTCTCTTACAGCTCCACCAAGTAATTTATATACTGGTTGATTTAGCATTTTTCCTTTTATATCCCATAATGCTATATCTATTCCGCTAATTGCTGCGCTAGTTGCTCCTCTTGTACCTACATATGTCATCCCTCTAAATATTTTATTCCATATTCTTTCAGTATCTTCAGGGTTTTCCCCTACGAGCCAAGATCCTATTTGATTGACATAAGCTGAAATTGCCCTATTTGCTACTGGACCAGGGTATGTTGTAATTTCTCCCCAACCAGTTATTCCCTCGTCTGTATCAACTTGAATAAAAACATAACCTCTATCTTTTAGCTTTAATTCATTATCAATCTTTCTTGCAGGTTGTTTTACTACCCATGATCTTGCTCTAGTGATTTTCATATTTACTCCAAAGTAATTTATACGTTTATGAAATTTATAACATATAAATATTTTTTTATAAAATGTTTCAGACTTAACATCTGACTTATTTTTGATAATATTGTTTCAAACTAAATAAATAAAAAATGAACTTAAAATCATATTTACCTGATTATTCTAAAGTGTTTGTTATTGATGCTATAAGTAGTGATGTTGAAATTTATAGAGATAATTGGGGAATTCCACATATTCAGGCAAATGATCAGAATGATTTATTTTTTGCACAGGGTTTTGCAACAGCTCAAGATCGTCTTTTTCAAATGGACTTAGATCGCTTAAGATGTATGGGAAGATCATCTGAGTATCTTGGGATAAAAGCCATTTCAAATGATAAGTTAAATATAAAACGTAATTTTGAAATTGTAGCTAAGGCAGATTTAAATAAAGCTTCAGTCAAGGCTAAAAAGATGATTGAATATTTTACAAAAGGTGTTAACTTTTACCTCCATAATTTAGATAAACTACCCTTTGAATATCAATTACTGGATAAAGAACCTGAATTGTGGGAAGATTGGCATTCAGTATTAGTTTATAAGATTAGAAATGCTGCTGAAGGTTCCTTCAATGCTAAACTTTTTTATTCTCAACTTGCAAACGAGATTGGATCTAAGAAAGCAGCTAAACTCACTCCAGGATATTTCCCTGGAGCTTTACTAACATTACCTCCTGGTAAAAAATATACCGGTGAAATAGAGAATGCAATAAAAGAATTAACTGAAGCTGCACAAAACTTTCAATCAATAGGAGCAGTAGATGGAGAATCCAATGGTTGGTCTATATCTGGTAATAGAACTTATTCTGGTCTTCCCCTTGTAGGAGGAGATTCACATAGGGCATTAGACACTCCAAATGTTTACTACCAAGTTCACCTAAAATGTGATGATTTTGAGGGTATTGGTCATACTATTCCTGGATATCCAGGAATTATGCATTTTGCTCATAACAAAAATGTAGCTTGGGGTATGACTCATGGTGGGGCAGACACTCAAGATTTATTTTTAGAAAAACTTAGATATAAAAATAATAAAATACAATTTTTTTATGACGATAAATGGATAGACACTAAAACATATAAGAAAATTATAAATCCCAGAAATTCAGAATCTATAAACATTGAAATTATTGAAACATATAATGGAAATATATTATTTGGAGGACCGGATAAGGAGTATGGGATTTCTTTATCAGACCCGGGAGGAAAAAATGATGGCACATATTGGATTGATTCTGCATACGAGGCAATGATTTCTAAATCTGCAGACGATCTTGAAAAAGCATTTGATAAATGGACTGACAGAACCAACAATTATCCATATGCTGATTATGATAATAATTTTGGGTATAAATTCGCAGGTGCAGTACCTGTGAGAAATCAACAGCATCATTGGGGAATAGCAAAAGGATGGGATCCAAAAAATATAGTTAATAAAGAAATTCCAAGAGAAGATTTACCTAAGTCTAGAAATCCTAAAGCTGGGTGGGTGGTAACTTGTAACCAAAAGGTAGTTGACTCAGATTATCCTTATTTTATGTCTATAGCTTTTGCTCCTGAGTATAGGGCTAAGAGTTTAGTAGAATACATTAATAATTGTTCAAAAAAAATGAATATTAGTAATATGCTAGAGATGCACAATCAAAAAATTTCTATTCCTGCTAATAAAATCATAAACTTTTCAAAAAAAATTATCATAGATAACTTGGGATTTTCGGATTTAGAAAACATATCATTCAAATCACTTAATGAATGGGACTTTAGTATGGATAAAGATAGCTATCAAGCTTGTATATATTCAGTTACAAAAGAAAATCTCGTAGCTAAAATAATATCAATAAACTATGGTGCGCTTAGTGAAGAAATTGTAAATTGGAATAATGATGGTGGCATATCTCATGTTAGAAGATTCTTAGTTCCATTAATAAATGAAAATATTGGGATAAAAGACAATTTTTTAATTAATAACTTGTCTTGGGAAGAATTATTTATAGATTCATTTAGACAAGCTATTTCATTTTTACAATCTAAATTTGGAAAAAATATTTTAGACTGGAAATGGGGTAAACTGCATACAACTAATCATGTACATCCTTTAAGTTCAGAATTTGATAAATATTCAGATCTTTTGAATCCCAAAAAGGTAGCAGCAAGTGGAGATGGAGATACACCCTTAGCTGGAAGTTTCGACAAAAATTTTAAAGTTTCTGCTGCATCTGTAAATAGGTATGCACATGACCCAAATAATTGGGAAAATAGTAGATGGATTGTTCCCTTAGGATCCTCAGGAAATCCAGGCTCAAAACATTATTTTGATCAATTAGATCTTTGGGCAAATGGTGAAACTATACCTCAATTATGGAATTGGGATGAAATTAAGCAAAATTGTGAAACTCAGCAAAAACTTATTTCAAAAAAAGTTATGTAAATTTTAACATAACATCGCCTAGTGAACTAAATGATGCAATGATTTCATCATTTTTATCCACCCATTTGGTCTGAGTAATACTACCAAGCATTACAATTTCACCCTGCTTAAGAAATTTATCTTTTTTTTGTAAGCTATTAATTAGCCATATAAGAGCGTTAAGTGGATGATTCATTATACTTTTTGTGTTTCCGTCAGAGATTTGCTCATTGTTTATTGAAAGTATTCCGCTTAAGTTATCAAGATTATTGATTTTACTCAATGACACCGGATTACCAAGTATTATTTCTGAACTAAAAAAATCATCAGCAATTAAACTATTATTATCGACATTTTTGTAATTTATCCATCTATTATCAACAATTTCTATTGCAGGAAAAATAGTTAATTTATCTACAGGAATTTCATTAATAGTTGTTTCATTATGGAAAATTAGATCTTCATTAGTAAAGACTGCAAGCTCAATTTCAACCCCTGGCATGACAAAATCCTCGAATTTTTTATTTGCAGAAATATAATTAGTACCTGTATTTAATATACCACCATAGCATGGCTCATTAATTCCTAAGTACTGTCTCATAACAGGAGAAGTACACCCAATTTTATATCCTATACGCCTTCCAAAATTTATTTCCTGAAATAAATTATGCATTTGTTCCTGAACTTTATATGCATCATCGATATTTTTGGGTTTTAGCTTATCTGGAATTTCCTTTAATTGTTGTTTTTTTATTCTGTTTAAAGCCAGTATTCCTGCAGACATTTTAATATTTTCAGAGTTCATGGAGGGAGTTGAATATTTTTTATTTAGGTAAGTTTTTCATTTTGTAATTGTTTATCCACCATTCAAAACTATCACTGAGAGCTAGCCAACTAGCTTCCAAAATATTGCTTGATGCACCAACTGTGTACCATACATTTTTATCGTCTGCAGATTCAATAATTACTCTAACAATTGAACCAGTTCCAGAACCTTCATTAACTACTCTTACTTTGTAATCTGTTAAGCGAATTGCTATTAATTCAGGATAAGAATTTAATAATCCTTTTCTAAGTGCTTGATCAAGTGCATCTACGGGGCCATTACCTTCAGCAGCAGTGTGATGAATATCTCCATTAATTTTAACCTTAACAGTGGCTTCAGATAACATTTCATGTTCTACTCCATCATTTCGCCATCCTACTCCAAATGATGATCTTCTTTTATTTTCAACAATAACCATAAAGTCGACAAGTTCAAATGGAGATTCATAATTAGGTAAAAATTGATTTAAAATCAATTCAAATGAAGCCTCTGCACCCTCATAAGAAAAACCTTTTGATTCTCTATCTTTTATAAAATTTACAATTTTGACTGCATCTTCATTGCCTAGGATATTATCAAGATTAAGTTCTTTTATTCTATTTAAAATATTACTCTTACCTGATAACTCTGAAATAACAACTCCATTAGAATTTCCAACAAGTCCAGGATCTATGTGTTGGTAAGCATTTACTTGTTTTTCAGTTCCAGATGCATGTAATCCTCCCTTGTGAGCAAATGCACTTGAGCCTACGAATGGCTGAAACTGAAAGGGTCTTCTATTAGCTTTCTCAGCTACAAAATTTGCAAGCTCAGTTAGTTTTGACACATTTTCATCTTCAATTGCATCAATGTTCATCTTAAGTTTTAGATTCCCAATTATGCTAACAATATTTGCATTTCCAGTTCTTTCGCCATATCCATTAACACACCCTTGTATTTGAATTGCACCTGCTTCATATGCTGCTATTGCTGATGCAACTGCCGTGTCAGTATCATTATGAGTGTGAATACCTAATATAACATCATCTGGTAATGCTTTAGATACTTCTTTTGTTATTTTGTAAATTTCACTCGGCAATGTTCCTCCGTTTGTATCACATAAAATTAATCTTTCAGCTCCATTATCATAAGCTAACTTAAGAACATTTATAGAGTATTCAGGATTAGATTTATATCCATCAAAAAAATGTTCAGCATCAAAAAATACTACCCTGTTTTTTGATTTTAGATATGATACAGAATCTGCTATCATATTCATATTTTCTTCTAGTGAAGTTTGTAGAACATTTTCAACTTGGAAGTCTGATGATTTACCAACAATGGTTAAGATTTCAGCTTTAGTATCAATTAAAGCTTTTAGTGTAGGGTCAGATTCAGGATTATTATTAGCCCTTCTAGTATTGCCAAATGCTGCAATTTTAGCATTTTTAAGATGAAGTTTTTGAACTTTTTTGAAGTACTCATCATCCTTTGGGTTAGCTCCTGCAAAGCCACCTTCGATATAATGTACCCCTATTTCATCTAGTTTTTGAGTTATTGCAAGCTTATCTTCTACAGAAAGAGATATTCCCTCCTGTTGAGTACCGTCTCGCAATGTAGAATCATATATTTCAATTTTCAATTATTATTCCAATTTAAAATTTATAAAATATTATTTTATCATTACTTAGGTCATGAGAATAAATTTTTTAATAATTTTTTTCATTTTTAATAATTGTATATGATGTTATTAGATATGTACTTAACAATTTTTTTATTTCCGGATAAGATAAGTCCTTTCCAGTTTTGTATAGAACTATAAGTATCCTCGTCATTTAAGTAGCCCTTTGACCAACCTTGAAAGTTTATGAACCTATTTTCTTCTTCAGAATACTTCATAACGCTTCCTCCAGCTTCTTTTATTAATAGTATTCCTGCTGCGAAATCCCAACTATTAGCATAGCCGCTAATTGCGTATTGCATTTGATTATTAGCTACCAGAAAAAGTTCATAACATGTACTGCCTAGATTTCTAATTTCTCCCAAATTCCCAATTAATTTGTCAGATAACATAAATTTGTTTTTTAACCATTTTGGATTTCCTGATAATATACCTTTTTTGGGTAATTCAAAACTATGATTTATATTTATTTTTTTATCATTTATCCAGGTACCTTGACCTTTTATTGCAAACATAATAGTTTTTTTATCCTTAATACTTGGTATTGTTATAGATGATGCAACAGGGGTACCTTTATATAAAATTGCTATTGATATTGCAAATATTGGTAGTTTATTAACATAATTAGTTGTTCCGTCTATTGGGTCTACAATCCACATCCAATCTTTTGCAATTTTAGAATTATAATTAGATTCTTCTTCACCGAGTAAAACATGATCTGGAAAATGTTTTATCATTACTTTATATACTATTTCTTGACTTTTTTTATCTATACTAGTTACTAAATTTTCTCCCTCAATAATTCCCTTGTTAAACACATCAAAATCTCCTTCGAAATTCTTTATAACGAATTCGCTTGCAGCGTTTGATGCCTCATGTAATGCATTTTTTAGTTTTTTTATTAAAGATTTGTCCATTGTTGGAGTATTAAAAATGTAAAAATAATAAGATTAATATTATAATTATAATAACTATAAAGGAACCTTGTATGAATTCTAACCCAGTTACTAAATTTCATAAAGACAAAAGTTTAATTCTCAGAATGTATTTTACGATATTTATGCTAGGAATTTTATACGCAATTTTTTCCCTTTTCCTACTTGCTAGTGGCGTTCCTGTAACTTTTATTGTTCTAATTGTAGGGGTAATGGTGGTTTTTCAATATTACACCTCTGATAAGCTCATTTTAAAAAGTACCGGTGCTAAAATCATTGATGAGAAATCAGATCCAGCTCTTTTCAACATTGTTCGAAACTTAGCAAATAATTATGATATGCCTATGCCTAAGGTTGCAGTTATTAAATCTAACGTTCCAAATGCTTTTGCGACAGGAAGAAATCCTGATAATTCTGTTGTGGCAATTACAACCGGGATCAGAGAAAGATTAACTGAATTAGAGCTTAGAGCTGTTCTTGGCCATGAATTAGCTCATGTTGCTAATCAAGATATGAAAATATTAGCTATTGCTAATTTCTTGACAACTATAACTAGTTTCTTAATGACAATGTTTTTTTGGAATATGATGTTTGGAGGAATGGGAAGAAATAGGAATAATGGGTCAGGTGGAATCATGGTAGTTTATTTGGTTACAATCCTTGTTTATTTTATAGGTCAACTTCTTGTTTTAGCACTTACACGTCATAGGGAATATGGAGCAGATCACACTGGAGCTGAAATAACTGGTGACCCTGAATCATTAGCAAGTGCTCTTGAAAAAATCAGTGGCTCACTTGCTAGAATTCCAGACCAAGATCTTAGAAAATTACAAACAGCCAATGCCTTTCTAATAATACCCTCAGCTTTAAAAGGTGAAGGTTCGATGAATCTTTTTTCTACTCATCCACCTATTGAAGAGAGAGTAAAAAGGCTAAGAAACTTAAAACACAGGTTTTAGGTTGATAAATAAAATATTACATATCTTCAAAGGTTCAAAGAAGAATCTTAACGATTGGGAAGTTTTGTTTACTTTAGATAAAGCATACAAAGAACTTTATCGTAGAGGAGAAATTTCAGCTGCTAGAAAAGCTGGAGTTATTTTTCACCCTGATGATAAAAATACATTTCTTTTAAATTTAAAGAAAGAGCTTAATACGGTCTTGTATACTGGTGAAGGCTCTACAAAAACCTCGTTTAATATCTTGGATGATTCTCATTCCACAAAATGGATAGTATTAGAAGATGGGCAGTTCTATGATTTGCTTTCAAGCGTATTTACTGTAGGAAACGCAATTAATAGTAACGGTGGAGGTGAAAATATCATAGGCCTAGTTTTTGAATTTTTTTTCACTGATAAACAAAAATCTCAAGAAAATATTGAAACAACTAAAGTTTATTTGATTTATAGGTATGACCTAAAGGCTTTCTATCCATTTGTGCCTACTGGAGATACTAAAGGTGAAAGAAATAGAATTGTTGAAAATAGATTGGGTTATGCCTTGAAAAATTATGGAATAATCATTGAACCAAGTCTAGAAAAATGGCTTGGATTATGGGGGATTCCTTTTTAGATATGGCAAATG
>PASL01000013.1 GCA_002712125.1 Chloroflexota bacterium
TCCATTATCTAATGAAAAGTTCAATAATTCAGATGCTTTTTTATCATCATTTATTGAAAGTTCAGATCCAATTTCAGATAGGCCTATTCCCAATGGGCTTATCTGAAATTTAGTTTTTCCTAATATATTTTTTCTCATATAAAACCTCATAAATTAAATAAATAAAGCTCGTATAAAACGAGCCTTATTCATTTTAAATTTTTTGTAAAACTAAGCTTTACCAATTTTGAACATTTTTGTTCCACAGTGGTCAAGAGGACATACTCCTTGAGTAGCAGGTCTTCCATTTTTCATTGTGATCTGCTCAGGATTTTTCATCTCTCGCTTAGCCTTGCATTTCATGCAATATGCTTCCATAGTTTTTCCCCGTAGTTTTTCACTCAATAAATTATACTGTATTGCCGAGTGAAGCTTTACAGTATGTTTAGATTCAAATAAATTATGAATCAATAAAAACTTTACTACATTATTTGTTATTTGTCTGTAGTTTGACGATCAATATATTTATATTTATATCAAGGTACTACTTAATAAATGTATTTATTGTAACGAAAAATTATTAAAATAAGTTATTTTATTTAGTTTATTAGTTAAATAATCAATATAATTTAATGTTTATCGTTAATAGCTAAAAGAATAAGAAAAAAGTAGAGAATTTCAAAAAAAGATAAATTTCCCATCTTTTTGTGTTTATATTTATACATGTGTGCTTTGATTATTTCTAATATAATTTATAAATAATTCATTTTAAAACAGTTATAGGTGAAAATTGTCAGAAAAAAATATCAATAAATTAGATGATATTAAGCAGCAAGCTATTTCAGATCTTAACAGCTTAGGTTCTGCTGATCAATTAGAAAATTGGAGAGTCAAGTATTTAGGACGTAAAGGAGATTTGACAAATGTCCTTAGAGGAATTTCAAATTTACCAGTAGATGATAGAAAAATAGTTGGCGCTAAAGCGAATAAATTAAGAATTTTGTTGGAAGATGAATATCAAATAAATTTATCTAAAATTAAATCTGGTAATTCTAATACTCAAGATGCCATCGACATTACATTGCCTGGCAGAAAATTAAAGATGGGTAGATTACACCCCTCAACAAGTATGATAAGAGAGATTCTTCATGCTTTTAATGAAATGGGATTTCAAACTGTTGAAGGTAATGAAGTTGAACTAGAAAAATATAATTTTGACATGCTTAATATTCCTGCGGATCACCCGGCAAGGGATCAATGGGATACTATTTGGATTGATTCTGATCAGCATGAAGACTTATTACTTAGAACCCATACTTCGCCTATGCAAGCTAGAGTAATGGAAAAAAACGATCCTCCAATAAGAGTAATAGTTCCTGGAAAATGCTATAGATATGAAGCTACTGATGCAACACATGAATGGCATTTTAACCAAATTGAAGGTTTAGCTGTTGATACAAATATAACTTTTGCTGATTTAAAAGGAACCTTATATGAATTTGTTAAAAAAATTTTTGGACCATCTAGAAAAGTAAGATTTAGATGTGATTTTTTCCCTTTTGTTGAGCCAGGAGTAGATATGTCAATCGACTGGAATGGTAAATGGATTGAAATTATGGGAGCTGGTATGGTACATCCAAAAGTATTGGATGCTGTTGGCTATGATACTGATAAATATACAGGTTTTGCTTTTGGAATGGGGCCTGAAAGAATATCTATGTTACAAAATGAAATAACAGATATTAGACATTTTTATTCAAATGATTTACGATTCTTGAGTCAATTTTAGTAGGTGTAGTATTATGAAAGTTCCTTTATCGTGGCTTAAAGAATATATTGATACAAATCTCTCACCAGAAGAGATATCTCATAAATTAACTATGGCTGGAAATGAGGTAGATTCTATAAAAAAAATCGGAATTATTGATAATGTTTATTCAGGCCAAATAGTTGATATATCAAATCATCCCAATGCAGATAGATTAAGCATTGTGAAAGTAATTTTAGATAATGAAGAATATGAGGTAGTATGTGGGGCAAAAAATATTAGNGTAAATGACAAAATTGTTTTTGCGAAAGAAGGTGCAATTCTTATAGATCCATACTCNTTNGATAATAAAGAAGTAAAACTAAAAAAGTCAAAAATAAGAGGNGTTGTATCTAGAGGNATGATTTGTTCAGCAAAAGAGTTAGGGATTGGAGATGATCATGAAGGAGTTATAATTCTTCCNAAGGATACGAAAATTGGTANNCCTATNAGTGAAGTTTTNGGAGANGTAATTTTTGATTTTGAATTAACTCCNAANAGACCAGATTGTTTNGGTGTTTTNGGAATAGCTAGAGATCTTGGAGCTATAACNGGCCAAAAACTAAAGAAATTTGATATATCTTTTAATGGNACTAATAAAGAAAATAATTCTAAACTTAANATATCTATTNAAGANCCTGANCTTTGCTCAAGATATACAGGAGCAATTATTGAAAATATAAAAATTGAGCCCTCTCCAGAATGGCTTAAGAATCGCCTAATTGCTATTGGAGAAAGGCCTGTTAATAATATTGTTGATGTTACAAACTATGTAATGTTTGAGACAGGCCAACCCTTACATGCTTTCGATTATAAAAAAATTCAAGGTAATAATATTAAAGTTAGAAGGGCAAATAACGGCGAAAAGTTAATTACACTTGATGGCAAAACTCGTAATTTAGATGATTCAATGGTTGTAATATCTGATTCTAATCGTCCTATTGGTCTGGCTGGAATAATGGGTGGTGAAAACTCAGAAGTATCTGATGATACTACAAGCATTGTTTTAGAGGCTGCTACATGGAATTCAACTAACAATAGGCAAACTGCAAAAAAATTAGATCTAAATAGCCAGGCTACGTTAAGATTTGAAAAAGGTCTAAAGAAGGGTCTCTGTGAGATTGGATTAAGAAGAGCTATTAATTTAATTTTGGAGATTACAGATGGGGTAACCTCCAAAGATATTCTTGATATTAATACTGATATAAACGTTCACACCGAAAAAATATTTTTTCAATATGAAAAGATAAAAAAAGTTCTTGGATTTGAGATAAAAAACAAGGTGATTGAAGAAACACTTGAATTATTAGGGTTTAAGTTGGAAAGGCAAAAAGAGGGTTGGGATGTTGAAATACCATGTTGGAGGCCTGACATATCAATTCAAGAGGATTTAGTAGAAGAAGTTGCTAGAATTGTAGGTTATGATGATATTCCAACTACAATTTTAAGTGGTACTCCCCCAAACTCACAACCTCAAAATTTTATTCAATTAAGAGAGAAGATTTCAGATGTTTTGATTGGCTTGGGAATGTATGAATCAATTAACTATCCTACTACATCTGTTGAAGGTGAAAAAAGAGTCTTATTTCACGAAGAAGAACCAAAATATATTAAACTAAAAAATCCAGTGAATTCAGAATTTCCTATTATGCGTCGTTCATTAATAGAAGGTATATTAGAAAATATTGCAAACAATTCAAAAGTTTGGAAAGAGCCAATTAAGATTTTTGAATTAGGAAGAGTTTTTCATGATAATGGGGGTCGAAAACCAGACGAACCATATTATATAGTTGGTGGACTTGCTGGTCCTAGAGATGAAATAAATTGGGATTCTGATAATAGTGACGTTGACTTTTATGATGTTAAGGGTGTTGTAGAATCATTGTTTGAAGAAATAAATTTGCAACCTAATTTTGAAGTCTTAGATAATCAATTATTTGTACCTGGCATATGTGCATCTATAAAAATCTTTAACGAAGTTATAGGTGTTCTAGGACAAGTAGATATAAATATTATAGAAAAGTTTAATTCAGAAATTGAAAAAATATTTATTTTTGAATTATCGGTTGAAAAACTTTTTGATTTAATTGAAAAAAATAAAAATCGTACATCGAAAAAATTTAATGAATTTAATAGGCTCCCATCTTCACACAGAGATTTATCTTTGATAGTCAACTCTGATATTTTTGCAGAAGATTTAATTAATCTTATATCCAAAAACAAATTAGTTAAAAATATAAATATTTTTGATGTTTTTGAAGGTAAAGGTGTTCCAAAAAATAAAAAAGCAATTGGATTAAGATTAACTTATCAGTCTTTAAATAAAACAATTACATCAGATGAAATTAATAAATCTGAGCAGAAAATTGTTAAAGAACTAAAAAATAAATTTGATATAGATATTAGAGAATAATTTTATGAGTAAAAACCACTATCATGAGGAAATGCTTAGTGTAGAGGAGGCAAGAAAAAAAATTCTTGAAAATTTTTCTATTTTACCTTCAGAAGATAAACTAATATTAGATTCCTTAGGCCAAATATTATCCGAAAATATAACCGCAAAATTTTCTATACCACCACTCGATAATTCTGCTATGGATGGTTATGCTGTTGTATCTGGTGATACTATTGGTGCTACAAATAATCAACCGGTAAAACTGAAAGTAATTGGTTCAATAGCTGCTGGTTATGTTCCCACGAAAAAAATAGAATCTGGGCAATCAATGAGGATAATGACTGGCGCTCCCATTCCGAAAGGTGCAGATGCAGTAATACCTTTTGAAGAAACAGATGAGAAAATTAGAAATAATTTTGATTATATTGGTTGTAATTCAGAGGTGAAAAAAGGGGATAATATTAGACTATCCGGAGAAGATGTTTTAGAAGGTAAACAAATATTATCATCCGGTATCGTAATAAATGATGCGCATGTGGGAGTTATAGCATCCTTAGGTAAATCTAAAATTAAGGTAATAAAAAAACCTATAATAAGTATTATTTCCACAGGTGATGAAATTTTAGAACCTGGCGAAAAAATTAAACCAGGAAAAATATATAATTCAAATGCTTATTCAATAGCATCTATGGTAAAAAGTAATGGTGGTATTCCAAATATTGTTGGAACAGCTAGTGATTCAGAAGAATCTTTAAATATGCTTCTCGATATGGCTTATAATTCAGATTTGATTGTGACAAGCGCAGGCGTCTCAAAAGGAGATTATGATGTTGTAAAGGATGTTTTATTTAAAAGAGGTAAGATTAAGTTATGGTCTGTGAGAATGAGGCCCGCAAAACCATTAGCTTTTGGAGTTTTGGATATCAAGGGTAAAAATATACCTCATCTTGGACTTCCTGGCAACCCAGTTAGCGCAATGATTGCTTTTGAACAATTTGGCATACCCGCTATAAAGCTTATGATGGGAAAAAAAGATATCTTAAAGAGTTCATTTAAGATAATAATTGATGATGAGATTATTAATTATGACCATAGGAGAGTGTATGCTAGAGTTCTAGTATTCAAGGGTGAAGACGGTAAACTTCATGCAAACCTCACGGGTAATCAAAGTTCCGGGGTATTAACTTCGATGTCTAAGGCTAATGCACTAGCTATTTGTCCTGAAGATAGAGAGAAAATTAATATAGGAGAAGAGATAAATGCCATATTCTTAGATGATATTGATGATTTATTTTTCTAATTTTCAGTTACAATAGTACTATGAGTATGTTAAATCAAATAGAAAACCTGAATACTAAAAAAAGTAGTTCAAAAAAATCTGCAGATAGTCCTAGATATCATATTAACCAAAAAGCCTATGAAACTTCTGGAAGATCTCTTGCATTTACTATCTATTCTAGATTGTCAAAGGAAGGTAAGAAAGCCGCATCAGACGCAGGTTATGCTAATGGTTTCGCTCCTGCCGCAGAATATATGAAAATTATGAGTTCAGTGTGTTCTGAAAAATCGGACTTTCTTCTACCAGGCACACCAATTACTGAAGCTGTATTTAAATTGCTTGCGTCAAATTCTAATAAACCTATGACAATAGATGAAATTTATTCTGGTTTGACTGAAGCATGGACAAGTGTGATTTACCTTAAAAATCTCTCAGATGAGATATTATCTTTGATATTAAAAAATGATAATGAATATTTAATAAGTGAGCATATAAAGAAAAAAAGAAAATCTAAAAAGACTCAAAGTTAATTTTTATATATTTTCTTTTCTTCATTTTCAAACCACTTAAAAAATAAGCTAACCAGAGTAATCAAATAAACTAAGTTTCCTGGTATCCACATGAGTAGGCCTGCTATTTTTTGGTCTTCTAGTGTAGTCCAACTAAAGTGTGGTGGCGAATCTAAATAAAACTCATATATAACACTATTTGATAAAGTTATTACAGCTGCAAGTAAAGCAGTAGGGGTTACTGCACATAGCAAGTAAGTTATTCTTTTTGGATAACTTAATATACTGTTTGTTGGTGGCGGTCCTATAATAGGCCACCAAAAAATGATAGATGTAAAAAACATAGTAAAATGCATTAGTAGGTGCACCCAAGCATTTTCTAAAGATAAATTGTAAGCAAATGGTATATGCCAAAAATATAAAGTTAGTATAAATGCTACGATGCTAAATTTAGGATTTGTTAGTTTTTTTATTACAAAAATGGTTTTACTGTTTCTTGTTAGAAATGTTCCTGCACCTATCCTCAAGAATCGAGGTAAAGCCCATAAATAAATTGGCATTGGTCTACCAAGTAAAATTAAGGGTGCTGCAAACATGGCTAGTATTATATGCTGTGCCATATGCATTGTAAAAAGTTCATCAGAAAAATTATCTACTGGGCCCACCAATGAAAAAGCTAAAAGTATTAAACCTGAAAAAGTATAAACAAATAAACGATTTATTTTATAACTAGATATAGATAATAATTTAATTGTGCCAACAATATAACTAACAAAAAATAATAAGAAAATGAAAGCTTGAGGGGTTGAAATGTTCCATGATAAAAAAAAGTCTGAGTAATTATCTATCAAATTAATATTATTCGATAATTCCATTATTTATCTTGTCATATATGCGGCTTCTGATAAAAACAATAACAAAGAAAAGACTACAGTTCCAACGATCATGCCGCTAGCAAATACATATGAGAAAAATCTATTGTCAAATCTTAGGTGCATATAAAAAGCAACAACAGCTACAAATTTTATAAGAGCTAAAATCAGTAAAATTGGAATATACAGAACTGCTAATTCAGATTCGAGTTCAAATGCCCAAACCTCTAATGCAGTAATAATAGCCAGAAAAATACCAACAATAATGTAAAATCTTGGACCAGCGTGAGATTTACCTCCATAAGTTACGAGATTAATCATCCTCAACAACCAAGGTCCCCCTATAGGACCTTCATAAGGAGGATTAGGTTTTACGCTCATATTCTTTGGTAGATTCCACCAACCATTACCATCGTGATAAAATAATTTTTTTAATAATTTTTTCATAATATATCTTAGATAATTAGTGTATCAATAGTTCTGAGCCTGGGGGAGGCATATCGTTTGCTGAAATCAGGTAAATTACGGTAAAAATAATAATCCAAACAATATCAACAAAGTGCCAATAAAGCCCAGCAATTTCTAAATCTATAGCATTATCTGATCTAAGTGTTCCTTTATGAGAACCGTATGCAAGAAATGCCAGCCATAGTATACCAATAGTTACGTGTCCACCATGTAGTCCTGTTAGGATAAAAAATGTAGTTCCAAAAATATTTGTTCTTGGAGTAAGACCTAAATGAGCAAAATGATTAAATTCATAAAATTGAAAACCCATAAAAATTACTCCCAGAAACACAACTCCCAGTATCCATAACGTAGCTTTATTTTTTTCGTTTTCTTTTAAGTAATGTAATGCTAACACCATGGCAAGTGAACTCATAAGAAGAACGAATGTAGAAACTGTGGTTATTGGAATATCAAGTACTTCTGATGGATATGGACCAACTAAACTCTTTCCTCTATAGATCAAATATGTGGAAATAAAAGCACCAAAAAACATCACGTCTGAAGCAAGAAATAGCCACATCATTAACTTTTTATTGCTTAATCCTGTAGATGTATTTTCTATTTCATCTTGATGGTTATTTATTACTGCTGTTTCATTCAAAATTGATTCCTTATTATTTTTTTAGTGTTTATCGTGGTGAGGGTCATTAACAGGCTCCATTGACCAGCCTAACAATCCCCAGATCATTATAGGCACACTAATGGCTATTATATATATATTAGATAAAAATCCAGCTCCTAAAATTGCTATACCTACACCAAGTATAAAAGGATAGTAAGACATATCAGGAAGATGAATTTCATCTTCCTGTTTAGATTTTTCGGAAAGTTTGTCTTCAGTGCCTTCTTCTATTTCTCCATGCTCATAGTATTCCTTTATAGTTTCCGGATACTTTTTGAACCAAAAGTCATCTCTAAATTTAACTTGAGGTATCTCATCAAAATCATGTTCAGGTGGTGGAGAAGAAGTGGCCCATTCTAGTGTTCTTCCATCCCATGGATCGGCACCAGCAACTTCTTTATGGATCATAGAATAAATAACGTTAAAAATAAATAATAAAACTCCAATACCCAGTATAAACCCACCTATGGTTGCTGCTAGGTTAGAGCCTTCCCATCCCATATTTTCAGCATAAGTATAAATCCTTCTTGGCATTCCATCCATACCTAACCAGTGCATTGGACCAAATTGTATGTTAAATCCTACTAACATAAATATGAAATTTAACTTTCCGATTTTTTCATTGAGGAAGTATCCAGTGAATTTGGGCCACCAAAAATAAATACCACTAAAGATACCAAGTAGAGCACCCCCAAAAAGTACATAATGAAAGTGAGCAACAACAAAATATGTATCCTGTTGTTGAGCATCTGTGGGTGGAGAAGCATGCATTACACCACTAAGGCCTCCTATGGTAAACATTGCTATAAATCCTAACGAAAACAACATAGCTGTGTTGAATCTTATACTTCCACCCCATAAGGTTCCAAGCCAGTTAAATATTTTAATACCAGTAGGAACAGCAATAAGCATTGTAGAAATTGAAAAAGCAGAGTTAGCCGCAGGTCCTAATCCTACTGTAAACATATGATGACTCCAAACGAACCAGCCCATAAAACCTATAACAGCCCCAGCAAACACAACAAAAGAGTATCCAAATATAGGCTTTCTGGCAAAAGTTGGTAACACCTCGGAAACTATTCCCATCGCAGGCAGAATTAGAATATAAACTTCAGGGTGACCAAATAGCCAGAATATGTGTTGCCACATTACAGGGTCACCACCGCCTAAGGAATTAAAGAAATGAGTTCCATATATACGATCAGTTTGTAGTTGAATTCCAGCTACCGCTAGAATTGGTAAGGCAAGAATAATTAATATTGATGTTACAAATGTCATCCATGTAAATATAGGCATTTTGAACATACTCATACCAGGTGCTCGCATGTTAATTATTGTTGTAACAAAGTTTAGCCCAGCTGCTATCGAAGAAATTCCTAACACGTTTAAACCTACAACCCAATATGTCATACCTTTGCCTGGATTGAAGGTTACCCCTGAATTAGGTGCATATCCAAACCAGCCACCATTAGGTGCCTCTCCAGTTATCCAACTAAAGTTAATTAAAATTGAACCAAATAAAAAAATCCAATAACTTAGAGCATTCAATCTAGGAAAAGCTACATCTCTNGCTCCAATTTGGAGNGGAATTAACCAGTTAAAGAATGCAGCAGATAATGGCATTACAACCAAAAATATCATAGTTGTACCATGCATGGTAAACAATGAGTTATACATATCTGGAGAAAGAAAATCATTATTTGCTTGAGAAAGTTGGACCCTTATTAGTAATGCTTCGAGTCCAGCTACAATAAACCAAAAAAATGAAGTAATTCCGTATAATGTACCTATTTTCTTATGGTCAACAGTTCCTATCCAACTCCAAATTCCGGTCTTAGAGTTAGGNCTAGGGAAAAATCTAGGAAATACTAATGATTTTGTTGCNGGTTTAGTTGTCAAATTTTGCTCCGTTAGTTTTCATATTATTCCAAAGTTAATAAATATTCTACAAGTGCATTCACTGTTTCATCGCCAAGGCTAGCCCATCCTGGCATTACAGGTGGATATCCTTCAACAATATATGCTTGAGGCTCNACAATTGATTCATATATATACTCGTATGCTGATAGTCCGCTAACTCTATCAGCTGCTCGATCTTTAATCCCACCCATACCAGGACCAACTATTACNTCATTACCTAATGAGTGACATGCTGCACAATTTGTAGCAAAAACTGCCTCAGCATCTATTACTCCATCANCTGGAATATCATCAATAACCAATTCTGCCCCACTACCAGGTTTTAGTGAAAGTAAATAAGTTGCTATATCTGAAATTTCACCATCAGTAAGGTTTGCTTTACCATCCCTAGTGTTATAAACCATAGCTTGCTTTTGCATNCTTGTTCCTTGCTTAATAGAAGAAGGATCAGCGATCCATTCAACCAGAGTTTCATGATTTAGATCTTTTATTCCTGAACCCAGTGTCGAATGTGTTCCAAAGTGAGTAAGGTTAGGAGCAGAAACTAATGCAGAATTTTCAGTGTCGTCAATCCAATTATTCCATCTAGCATCTTGGGTATTTATCTCCATAATGTAGCTTCCTGGGGTTGTAGAATTATTTGTATGACACATTGAGCAATTAGCAGCAAATAGCATTTGACCTCTAGATTCNGCAGTGTTTGGTAAAGGAGGATCNGCTGGNGTATGCATTTGATCTACCCATGCAAGNAAATCTTCTTCTTCATGAACAAATACTCTAAATCTCATGTGTGCATGTGAGGTGCCACAAAATTCAGCACATTGTCCATAAAATTCACCTACTTCGTCTGCAATCATCCATATGTAATTATCATTTAGAGGAACCATGTCGACTTTACCGGCGATTTTAGGAACCCAAAAACTGTGAATTACATCTTGTGATGAGAGTTTGAAAGAAACAGGCCTACCTTTGGGTATATGTAATTCATTAGATGTAATTACCTCATAATCAGAATATCTAAACTCGAACCACCACTGGTGCCCAACTGCTTCAATGTTTAATACTTGTCCTTTATCGTCAGGCACTCCATTTTGTTGCGACCATATGCCAATCAATGTTGGTATTGCAACAAATATTAATATTACCGCAGGAATTATTGTCCAAGTAATTTCAAGTTTCTTATTTCCATGAGTTTGATAAGGTAGTTTGTCCCCTTCTTTTCTTCTGAATTTAATAGATATATAAATTAATGCTGCTTCAACTGCAATAAAAACNACCACAGCAATTGNAAAAATTAATAGGAACAAATTAGCTTGGCTACTCGCAATAGGTCCTGCAGTTCCAAANGTTGATTGATTGTTGTCTGGCGTACACCCGAAAATAGAAAAAATAGAAAAAACAATTAAAAGTACTAAGAACCTTGATTTATTATGTACAATTTTTTTTTTCATAGTTGGATTGATTTTTAATCCTGTAATAATTTCTAATCTTTATTTTATTACTATATATACTAGATAACTTATAATTTGATTTAAAATTATATTAGATAAATAATATATATATGAATTTTAACACCCTGATAAACCTATATCAACGCAAAAAAAAAACAATTTACAGTATTTTGGCAAAGTATTATTTGAAACTTCAACATCATGCATAATAAATTATTGATCGCCTCACATAATTCAGGAAAAGTTAAGGAATTCCAACGAATGTTAGATTTAGAAGGAATAGAGTTGCTATCCTTGGAAGACTTAGGCATAAAATTTGAAGCTGTAGAATGNGGAAATACATTTCAAGAAAATTCTGAAATTAAGGCAAAAGTTTATGGAAATTTGTCTGGATTGATAACATTGGCTNATGACTCTGGTCTTAGTGTAGATTCACTTAACGGAGATCCAGGGGTTTTATCTGCTCGATATGGAGGTGAAGGTTTAACAGATGAAGATAGAGTTCAATTACTATTAAAAAACATGAAAAATATTCCTATATCTGAAAGGCATGCAAGGTTTGTAGCTGTGCTTACTCTATATATTCCGGTAAATAATGATCAAGACAACAAATTAATTTCAATTGCAGGCACTTGTGAAGGAATAATTGCCGAAAAGCCTATTGGGTCTAATGGCTTTGGNTATGATCCTGTTTTCTACGTTCCAGCATTAAATAAAACAACCGCACAGATATCAAGTACAGAGAAAGATTCTATAAGTCATAGAGGTAAGGCATTAAAAAAAATGAGAATTGAAATTCAAAAACTTTATAATAGAACTAATGATTAGTAACTTTCCAGTAGATAAATATAAAAGACCAATTAAAGATCTAAGAATTTCTGTNACAGATCGCTGTAANTTTAGATGTAACTACTGTATGCCGGCCGAAATTTTTGGAGAAAGTTANAAATTTCTCCCAAGACCTGAATTACTGTCTTTTGAGGANATTGAAAGATTGGCTAAAATTTTTGCAAAATTAGGTGTAANNAAAATTAGAATTACTGGTGGAGAGCCACTTGTAAGAAGGAATATAGAATCATTAATACAAGCCTTATCTAATATAAAAGGTATAAATGACTTAACTATGACTACAAATGGTTTTTTGCTTTCTAAGTATGCTAAAAGTTTAAGAGATGCCGGGCTAAATAGATTGACTGTTTCATTAGATTCTTTAGATAAAAAGGTATTTAATGAAATGTCTGGAGTTAGTCATGGACCAGAAAAAACACTAAGAGGTATAAATTCAGCAATTGAAGAAGGATTTAAAAATATAAAAGTAAATGTAGTGGTACGCAAAGGCGTAAANGATCATACTATATTAGATACATTAGATTATTTTATAGATAAAAATATTATTGTTAGGTTTATTGAATTTATGGATGTTGGAACAAAAAATAAATGGCAGATGAATGAAGTCGTTACATCTCAAGAAATTCTCGATATAGTGAGGTCAAAATACGATGCAAAACCTATTAACCCTAATTACAAAGGAGAAGTAGCAAGTAGGTATAAAATTGATGATTTTGACAATGAAATAGGAATTATTTCATCTGTCACAAACCCTTTTTGTGGAACTTGCAACAGGGCTAGGCTTTCAACTGATGGCAAATTGGTTACATGCTTGTTTGCATCTGGTGGCAAGGATATAAGGACTTTATTGCGATCTGGTGCCAATGATAATCAGATATCTTCCGAGATTACGAAGGTATGGAACCTAAGAGATGATAGATACTCTGAACTTAGAACAAAAGGTGAATCTCAAAAAGAAAAAGTTGAGATGTATTATATTGGTGGATAAGATTTGAATATTTCAGAAAAAAAAATAGTTTATGCTTACTCTGATGGTAGTTCAATAGGAAACCCTGGTCCAGGCGGATATGGGGTAGTCTTAAAATTTAGCGATAGTGTAAAAGAATTAAGTAAAGGTTTTATAAAAACAACTAATAATCGTATGGAATTACTTGGAGCAATAATTGCATTAGAAACTTTAAAAGGAAACCAGAAGGTAATTTTATCTACGGACTCACAGTATGTAATTAACGGAATAGAAAAAGGTTGGGCCAAAAAGTGGAGAGATAATGGTTGGATGAGGAATAAAAAAGATAAAGCTTTAAATCCTGACATGTGGAGCAGATTACTAGATGTTGTTGATCAACATGATGTAAAATTTATATGGGTTAAGGGGCATTCTGGTCATGAAGAAAATGAAAAGTGTGATCAATTAGCTAAT
>PASL01000014.1 GCA_002712125.1 Chloroflexota bacterium
GCTTTAGGAGCCTCTTCTGCTTTAGGAGCCTCTTCTGCTTTAGGAGCTTCTTCTGCTTTAGGAGCCTCTTCTGCTTTAGGAGCCTCTTCTGCTTTAGGAGCCTCTTCTGCTTTAGGAGCNTCTTCTGCTTTAGGAGCTTCTTCTGCTTTAGGAGCNTCTTCTGCTTTAGGAGCTTCTTCTTGCTCGTAGTATGCATCAATTGATCTAGACTTACCATTAGAATTTTTTTCAACTCTAATCAAAGTATTTTCTGAGCCAGGGACAGGACCACTAATAAAAATGATATTGTTTTGTTCATCTTTAGCTAAAACATTAATTCCTCTTATGGTAAAACGTTCCCCACCATATCTTCCTGACATACGAGTACCAGGCCATACACGCCCAGGTGATGAACCAGCACCAATTGAACCAGGTGACCTATGTCTATCAGACTGACCATGAGTCTTTGGGCCTCCTCTAAAATTATATCTTCTAACAACCCCTGAGAAGCCTCTACCCTTTGAGTCACCAATAACCTTNACAGGTTCACCAATTTCAAATATTCCCATATCTATTTCTTGGCCCACTTCAAATTCATCAAGATTGTCTACAGAAAATTCCTGCAAAAATCTAAATTTACCACCTGCTCTTGATTGATGACCTAAGTCAGGCTTGTTAAGATTTTTGGATTCTTCAAAACCAATCTGAACCGCATCATATCCATCTCGCTGTAAAGTTTTTACCTGAGTTACTGTACAAGGACCTAGCTTTATCGCGGTAACAGCCTCAGACTTTCCATCTTTGTGAAAGAAAGTTGTCATTCCAATTTTTTTACCTATGAGTCCATTTATAATCATCTTAAAACAATATTCCTCTTATAACTTTATAGCTATATCTACACCTGCAGGCATATTTAATCTTGTAAGAGAATCCATAGTTTTTGAACTCGGAGCAAGAATTTCTATTAATCTTTTATGAATTCTTAATTCAAAATACTCTCGACCATCCTTATGAACATGGGGACCCTTAATAACAGTAAATTTTTTATTCGTTGTAGGCATTGGTATGGGGCCTGCGGTACGAGCACCAGTTCTTTCTGCAGTTTCCATTATCTGTTGAGCAGACAAATCAAGAACTCTATGATCAAATGCCTTTAATACTATTCTTATCTTTTGGTCTGCCATTCTATCCTCCAGCTCCTGAAATTTTTTCTGTAACACTCTTTGGCACTGCAGCATAGTGATCTAATTGCATTGAGAAACTCGCCCTTCCAGTTGTCAAAGATCTTACATGTGTAGCATATTGAAAAGTTTCTGCAAGTGGTATAAAAGCATTTACAACTTGAACATCACCCCTTGCGTCCATATTTTGAACTTGTGAACGCCTAGAATTAAGATCTCCAAGAACATCTCCTAAAAATTCTGACGGAGTTACCACTTCTATTTTCATTATAGGCTCTAGCAATGAAGGTTTACCTTTTTGCATCGCAGCTTTGAATGCCATAGATGCAGCAACCTGAAAAGCCATTTCTGAAGAATCAACATCATGATGTGAACCATCAATTAAAACTGCTTTAATATCAACTGAAGGGTATCCGGCTATAACTCCAGACTTTGCAGCCTCCATAAATCCTTGCTCAATTGGTTTGAAATACTCTCTTGGTAAAGTAGAACCCGTAATTTCTGATTCAAACTGTAGACCGTCTCCAGCATTAAGTGGCTCTAACCTAAGAGTGCAGTCACCATATTGACCTCTACCACCAGATTGTCTTACAAGCTTACCTTGAGCTGTAGCTTCTTTTGTTATAGTTTCTCTATATGCAACTCTTGGAGCACCAACAGTCGCATCAACATTAAATTCACGGCGCATCCTCTCAACTATAACATCAAGGTGAAGTTCACCCATTCCTGCCAAAATAACCTGTCCACTTTCCTCGTCACTTTTTACCTCTAGGGTAGGATCTTCATCAGCCAACCTAACCAATGCATTGGACATTTTTTCTTGGTCTGACTTGGTTTTTGGCTCTACAGCAACAGATAATACAGGATCAGGAAATGAAATTTGTTCAAGGGAAATTTGTTGATCTTGCGGGCATAACGTTTGACCAGTAACAGTAGATTTCAAACCAATAGCAGCCACAATTTCTCCTGGACCTGCTGATTGCTTTTCTTCTCTAGAATCCGCATGCATAACCATCAATCTTCCAACTCTTTCCCTTGATCGAGTTGCAGAATTATAAACAGTTGAACCTGATTCTAATTGCCCAGAGTAAACCCTCAAATACACTAAACGACCTACATGCTGGTCAGTAACAACCTTGAAGGCTAAAGCTGTCATAGGATCATCTAATGATGGTTTTCTTTGTAGACTCTTTGTTTCATCTGAAGGATCAACTCCTTCGATAGCAGGAACATCATTAGGTGAGGGTAAATATTCAACTATAGCATCTAGTAATGGATGCACTCCTCTATGCCTAAGGGCAGACCCAACACAAACAGGAAAAATTTTCAAATCAATTGTTGCCTGCCTTAAAGATTTTTTAATTTCCTCTATTGATATTTCTTCCTCTTCTAAAAATTTCATCATTAAGTCATCGTCGGTTTCAGCAATTTTTTCTATCAAATGGTTTCTTGCAGATTCAACAGATTCTTTATATTGATCTGGAACTTCTACAATTTTATGCTCTATCGCCTCTGCAGACTCATAAATGTATGCTTTTTCCTCAACCAAATCAATCAAACCATTAAATTCAGACTCCGCCCCAATTGGTAATTGTATAGGAACAGCATTTGCACCCAATCGTTCATGAACAGTCTTAACAGCAAAATCAAAGTTCGCACCAAGTCTATCCATTTTATTTACAAAAATTAACCTTGGCACTTTATAAGTATCAGCCTGCCTCCACACAGTTTCTGACTGAGGCTGAACTCCTGATACGGATTCAAGGACAACAACTCCACCATCCAAAACCCTCAAGCTTCTTTCCACTTCAGCAGTGAAATCAACGTGACCTGGAGTATCAATGATATTAACAACATGACCATCCCACTTGGCATTAGTTGCCGCAGAACCAATAGTAATACCTCTTTCTCGTTCAAGAGACATAAAATCCATTACAGTAGTACCTTCGTCTATATTACCAATTTTATAAGTCTCTCCAGTAAAAAAAAGGACTCTCTCTGTAACAGTAGTTTTACCTGCATCAATATGAGCGATAAAACCTATATTTCTAACTTTATTTAAATCAACTTTATCAGACATAAACCTATTACCACCTATAGTGTACAAATGCCCGATTAGCCTCGGCCATTCTATGTAAATCTTCTCTTTTTCTAACAGCTGACCCAGAATTATTATAAGCCTCTAATAATTCCTCATATAATCTGTTCGATATAGTAGAACCTGATCTTGCTCTAGCAGCGGAAATAATCCACCTTTGAGCAAGGGCATTACGCCTGTCAGGCCTTACCTCAACTGGGACTTGATAAGTCGCCCCTCCAACTCTTCGCGGTTTAACCTCTAGAGCTGGCATAGCATTTTTTATAGCTTGGTCAAAAATTTCAATTGCAGGCTTTCCAAGTTGCTTTTCAAGACGCCCTAGGGAGTCATACATTGCCTTTTGAGCAATAGATTTTTTACCACCTATCATCAGTCTATTAATGAACCTTGATAAACTAATACTCCCATATAGCGAATCTGGAAGTATTTCTCTTTTTTTTGCTTGTCTTCTTCTAGCCATTAATTCGGATATCCTAAAAAATATTCATTGATATAAACTTTAATCATAATTTAGCTCTTTGACTTACTGGTACCATATTTACTTCTACCACGTTTTCTGTCCTCAACCCCAGAAGTATCTAATGCTCCACGTACTACATGATATCGAACACCTGGTAAATCAGGCACTTTACCGCCTCTAATCAAAACTACAGAGTGCTCTTGTAAATTATGACCTTCGCCCGGTATGTATGCTGTAACTTCCATACCATTACTTAGCCTAACTCTTGCGACTTTTCTTAGGGCCGAGTTAGGTTTTTTTGGGGTAACAGTCCTTACCTGCAAACAAACTCCTCTTTTTTGAGGGCTTCCTTTTTTATTTTCTATTTGTTTACTCAAAAAAGAGTTAAAGACATAGCGCATAGCAGGAGTTTTAGGCTTTCTCCTTTTTTGCTTTCTAGATTTTCTTACCAATTGATTTACAGTAGGCAAAGTTATACTCCAAGTAAATTAAATTCAGGGTGGACATTGATGTTATAAATCAAGTCACAAAGAATAAGTATACGAATGGATAGGGTAATAAGTCAACGATATTTAGTGTTTTTTTTACAAAAAAAATATAATATTGCATAAAATAAAATTTGTATATAATAAAGAATAAGATAGTTACAATCTTTATACACATAATAATTTAGAAATAAAAAGATAAAAAAAAATCATGAAAACTGAGATAGGTTTTTTGGGGTTCAATGACTCAGAGTCACAAAGGCTAATATCTGAAATTAGCGAAGATTTCCAAAATTACAATCTAAAACATATAGAAAAAATTGACCATATTCTTATTAGTAAAAATATTGATATTATGATGGTTTGGAATCCTGGTATTGAGGTTGGACACACAAACGAGATAATAGAACAATTATCAAAAAATAATATACCAACTCTTATAATTTTTTCTTCAACAATGGTTGATGATTTAAATATTAAATTACCCAATCTTGAAATATGTTTCATCCCATTTACTAAAAAAGAAGTATATATCCGATTAGAAAAAATAACTCCACAGATAGATGATAATGATGAAAATAAAGAAGAAGGTATGATTGATTACAAAATAATGACGATAAACTCCCAAAGATATGAAGTTTACCTTTTAGACAAAAAAATAGACCTTACCTACAAAGAATATGAATTACTCAAATTTCTAGCATCAAATCCAAATAGAGTATATTCTAGAGACTCCCTACTAAAAAGTGTTTGGGATTATGATTATTTTGGTGGAACTAGAACTGTTGATGTGCACATAAGAAGATTAAGAAGTAAAATAGATAATCCAACACATAATTTTATTGAAACACAATGGAATGTAGGTTACAAGTTCGTACCTCCAGAAAACTAAATACAAAAATTAGGGAAAAATATGAAAAAAAATAATATAGAAGCAATAAATTATGTATTAATGTCTGCAAGCGAAAATAATGTCAAATTTATAAGACTATGGTTTTCCGATATTCTAGGTAATCTGAAGGGCTTTGCTATAACTATAGATGAGTTAGAAGAAGTAATGAATAATGGGGCTAGCTTCGATGGAAGTTCCATTCAAGCTTCTGTAAGAGATACTGAAACTGATAAAGTGGCAATGCCAGATCCAACAACTTTTGAAATATTACCGTGGCGTACTAAAGCTACCGTTGCTAGAATATTCTGTAATATTTTAGATTCTAGTGGTAATCCTTCATACTCAGATGGAAGAAATATCCTTATTAAGAACTTGTCAGAAGCTAAGAAATTAGGTTTTACATTCTACGTTGCACCTGAAATGGAATACTATTATGAACGTGAAGATAATACTTCGATAGAACTTAATGAACAATCAGAATATTTTGATCAAACATCAACAGATCTAATAGAGTCTGACCTTAGAAGAGATACTGTTCTTACACTTGAGCAGATGGGGATACCAGTCAAGCATAGCCATCATGAGGTAAGTAAAGGACAACATGAAATAGATCTAAGACATACAGATGCGCTAACAATGGCTGATTCTGTTATGACATTCAAAGTTGTAGCCAAGGAACTTGCCACACTAAGTGGAATAAACGCAACCTTCATGCCNAGACCTTATAATGGCAGGCATGGTTCGGGTATGCATACTCATATGTCATTATTTGAAGGGAATAAAAATCTTTTCTTTGACGATAAATTAGAATATAAACTTTCAATATTTGGAAGACAATTTATAGCTGGTTTGATATCACACGCTTCAGAGATATGTATAGTGACTAATCAATGGGTCAATTCTTACAAAAGATTAATTCCAGGATTAGAAGCGCCTACATACTCTTCATGGAGTACTAATAACTTTGGAGATTTAATTAGAGTGCCTAGCTTCAGAAACGACAGAGAGGATAGTTTAAGAGTCGAATACAGAGCACCTGATTCATCTAGTAACCCCTATCTTCTTTTCTCTGTTTTACTAGCATCAGGACTTGATGGGATAAAAAATAAAATGAAGATAGAAAACCCNATTGATCTTGATATAACAACGTTATCAAACAAAGAACTAAAAAAATATGGTGTAATAAAACTTCCAGAAACATTAAAGGATGCAATCGACATAGCTGAAGGCAGTAAACTATTACAAAATACTCTAGGTTTAGATGCATTTGAAACTCTCCTAAATAATAAACGTCAAGAGTGGAAACATTTCTCATCCTATGTAACTGACTACGAAATAAGCAAATATCAAAATCTTTAATTGGTTTTTTTTATTTGAAAATTTTTAATATGTATTAGAATTTAAATTATGATAGATTATGAAACTTTAAAAAATAAAAACTTCGAAAACAATCAAAAATACGGATTGTACTCCCAAGACTTCGAACATGATGCTTGCGGGGTAGGTATGGTAGCAAATATCAAATCTAATTCCTCACATGAAATAGTTGAACAATCTCTAGAAGTACTTGAGCATTTAGGTCATAGAGGTGCTGCTGGCTCAGATCCATTAACAGGAGATGGAGCAGGTATAACAGTTCAAATGCCGCATAATTTTTTTGTAGAAGAATCAAAAAAACTTTCATTTAATTTACCTGATAAAGGTTCATATGCAGTAGCAATGTGCTTTCTACCAAATGACAAAAAACTAAATGACAAAATTAAAAATATCATTGAAACTATTGCAAAAAAAAATGACCTAGAGACAATTATTTGGAGAGAAGTTCCTGTAAATCCTGATCAAATAGGAAGTTCTGCAAGATCACTAATGCCTAAAATTGAACAACTATTGGTCAAGACAACTAAAAAAATAGAAGATGAACAGCTTGAAAGAAAATTATACCTTACTAGAAAAACGTGTGAAAAACAAATAGAATCATTCAAATCAACTGAGGAACTAAAAACTATTATAAATCGAGAGTTTTATATCTGTTCTTGGTCATCGAGGACCTTGATTTATAAAGGTATGCTACTTGTTGATCAGTTACGAAAATTTTATCCAGACCTAAGTAATGAAAATTTTACAAGTACCTTTGGTTTAGTTCACTCTAGATTCTCAACAAATACACTTGGATCATGGAAATTAGCACATCCATACAGAATGCTAGCTCATAATGGAGAAATAAACACCGTTCGTGGAAACAGAAACTGGATGCAAGCTAGAGAAAAAACACTAAAATCCAACTTTTTTGGAGATGATATAAATAATCTTACACCTGTATGTGATAGTGATTCACCATCTGATACAGCTTCCCTTGACAACGTTTTTGAATTGCTGAGAATGTCAGGCCGATCAATCGAGCATACAGCTGCAATGATGATACCTGCAGCATGGCATGACAATAAATCTATGACTAAAGAAACTCAGGACTTTTATGAATATCATGGGAACCTAATGGAGCCTTGGGATGGACCAGCAATGGTGATTTTTACTGATGGAACGGCTGTGGGGGCAGTTTTAGATAGAAATGGACTAAGACCTTTCAGATATTTTGTTACAAAAGATGACTTGCTAGTTATGGGATCTGAAACTGGAGTTCTTGATGTTAATGAAGAAGATATTGTTTATAAATCTAGATTAGAACCAGGTAAGATGTTTTTACTAGATTTTAAAGAAAAACGAATAATTGAGCCGGAAGAATTGATGCATAATTTATCTACCGACAACCCATATGGCGAGTGGTTAGATCTAAACAGAGTTACAATTCCACAATTATCAGATGCTGGTGAAACTAGTGACTTTGATGCAGATACACTGATTAATCGTCAGGTTGCTTTTGGATACACAAAAGAAGATTTAGACCTGATAATCAAACCAATGTCAATAACAGCCCATCAACCGCAAGGTTCTATGGGTAATGATGCTCCATTAGCAGTTCTTTCTGATAAACCGCAAAATCTGTTTGCATACTTCAAGCAAGCCTTTGCTCAAGTATCCAACCCTCCCTTAGATGCAATTAGAGAAAAATTATTTACCCAAAGAGCTGTCCCAGTTGGAAGAAGGCCAAATATTTTTGAAACAACACCTGAACATTGTAAAACTCTAAGAATTGATCATCCTGTTTTACTTAACAAAGAACTAAAAAAAATTCAAGAAAATACTGAGTTCCCAGCCGTTAAGGCAAAAACAATTTCAACTTTGTTTAAAATAGATGATAAGGATAGTATCGATAAAAGAATAGAACAAATATGCGAAGAGGCTGATAAAGCCATTTCTGAAGGGTATACAATTCTTGTCCTATCTGACCGAGGAGTTGACCAGAAAAATAGCTATATTCCTTCATTACTAGCAGTTGGAGCAGTACACCATTACCTCATAAGAAAAAGAATCAGGTCTCAAGCTGACATTATAGTTGAATCTGGAGAACCAAGGGAAGTACACCATTTTGCAACACTCTTTGGTTATGGAGCTTCTGCAATAAATCCATATTTAGCCTTAGAAAGTATTGAAGCATTACGATTAAATCCACTAACTGACGAAAATATTCCAGAAAAAAGCATTGCTGAAATCAACCTTCGTGAAGCAGTTGAAGAAGGTGTTGTAAAAACAATGGCAAAAATGGGAATCTCTACATTACAAGGTTATATGGGAGCTCAAATATTTGAAGCTTTAGGATTATCTCAATCATTTATAGATAAATACTTTACATGGACAACATCAAGGATTGGTGGAATTGGATTAGATGAAATAAAAGAAGATCTATTAGCAAATCATTTCAGAGCATTTGCGCCAGATAATATTCCTTCAAATCTAAAAATGGATCTTGGCGGGTTATATCTCTGGCGTTCTACAGGGGAGAGGCACATGTGGAATCCGAATACTATTGCTTTGTTACAGGATGCAGTAAAGAGAAATGATCATAGTACGTTCAAGATGTTTGAAGAATCATCGGATAATGAGATGGAAGAACACATTACACTTAGAAACATGATTGAGCCTATATATGTAGATGGAAATGAAATACCTATTGATGAAGTTGAATCTGCTGAAAAAATAGTTGAAAGATTTGCAACAGGAGCAATATCTCTTGGTTCCATTAGCAGAGAAGCCCATGAAACTATGGCTATTGCAACAAATCGTATAAATGCTAGATCTAATACAGGAGAGGGTGGAGAAGACCCAAAAAGATTTGAACTTGANCCGAATGGTGATTCGAGGTCTAGTGCTGTGAAACAAGTCGCTTCAGGACGATTTGGTGTAACTACAAATTATTTAGTAAATGCAAAAGATCTTCAAATCAAAATGGCTCAAGGTGCTAAACCTGGTGAAGGGGGAGAGTTACCAGGAAAAAAGATTTCTGAATATATTGGTTATATCAGAAAAACAACTCCTGGTGTTGAATTGATTTCACCCCCCCCACATCATGATATTTACTCTATTGAAGATTTAGCCCAATTAATACATGACCTGAAAAATGTTAATCCCGAATCTAGAGTTCATGTTAAGCTTGTATCTGTAGCTGGAGTTGGAGTAATAGCTGCAGGTGTAGCAAAAGGTAAAGGAGATGTAGTTCTTATTTCAGGAGATTCAGGAGGAACAGGGGCTTCACCATTAAGTTCAATACGTCATGCAGGAGTCCCATGGGAACTAGGCTTAGCTGAAACTCAACAAGTATTAGTTGCAAATGGCTTAAGAGATAGAATTGTAGTACAAACAGATGGACAAATGAAAACTTCAAAAGATGTTCTTATTGGAGCATTATTAGGTGCTGAAGAATGGGGTATAGCAACAGGAGCATTAATTTCTATGGGNTGCATAATGCTAAGAAAATGTCATCTTAATACGTGCTCTGTAGGTGTTGCTACACAAGATCCTGAATTAAGAAAAAAATTTACTGGGACACCAGATGCCGTAATTAACTATTTTATGTTTCTTGCTGAAGAATTAAGAATACATATGTCAAAAATGGGATTCAAAACTGTGAACGAAATGGTAGGACGAGTCGACAAACTAAAAATCAAAGATAACATAAATCATTGGAAAGCAAAAAAACTTGACCTTTCTCCAATACTTCATAAACCTGAAGTGCTTCCGAATGATCATGCATTTTGTTGTATAACTCAAAATCATGGCTTAAACGAAGCTCTTGACAATGAATTAATTGATATATGTTTGCCCGCAATCAAAAATAATTCAAAGATAAACCATTCATTAAAAATAAGCAATCTGAATAGAACAGTTGGAGCNACGTTAAGCGGTAGAATAACTGAATTATTAGGTAATAAAACATTAAGTGAAAACACATTAAATATTAATTTTACTGGTTCGGCAGGTCAAAGTTTTGGAGCATTCTTAGTTAAGGGTATAACCTTCAAGCTTGAAGGTGACGCAAATGATTATGTTGGTAAAGGTTTATCGGGAGGAAGAATAATCATTAGACCAAACAAAAAAGCTACATTTCCTTCTGATAATAATATTATAATTGGCAATGTAGCACTGTATGGGGCTACGGGAGGAGAAGTATACATTTCTGGACTCGCAGGAGAAAGATTTGCAGTGAGAAATTCATCAGCTGTAGCGGTTGTAGAAGGTATTGGAGATCATGGATGTGAATACATGACAGGTGGATGCGTTGTTGTAATAGGTAAAACAGGAAGAAACTTCGCGGCAGGGATGAGTGGTGGAGTAGCTTATGTTTTAGACGATGAAAATATTTTCGAAAAAAACTTTGATACTACATTTTCAGATATCTTAAGAGTTAAAGGAAATCAAAAAGATGTTATAGTCCTTAGGAAATTAATTACAAAACATAAGAACTATACCAGAAGTAAATTAGCCGAAAAAATATTAAATAATTGGGAGTTATATGAATCAAAATTCTTAAAAATTTTACCAAGAGAATTTGGAAAAATTATCAGTAAAGATAATCGAGAGGAATTTATTTTAAGTGAGTAAAATACAAGGATTTATCAATAACAATAGACAAACACCAAGTAGAAGAAACCCTGAAAAAAGAATTTCTGATTGGAAGGAAGTTTATACAAAATGGGATGAAAAAAAATATCAAACTCAGGCTAGTAGGTGTATGGATTGCGGGGTTCCTTTCTGTAACAATGGTTGTCCACTAGGTAACCTAATTCCAGAATTTAATAACCATGTTTATAATCAAGATTGGGAAAGTGCTATTCAAACTTTACATGCTACTAATAACTTTCCTGAGTTTACAGGAAGAATATGTCCTGCGCCATGTGAAGCTTCATGCACTTTATCTATAAATTCAGATCCAGTAACAATCGAAATGATAGAAAAAAATATTGCTGAAATGGCATGGGACTCTGGGTGGATAAAACCTGTAGTAAATAAAAATAAAACCAACAAAAAGATTGCAATTGTTGGTTCTGGGCCAGCAGGTTTAGCAGTAGCTCAACAGCTTTGTAGGGCTGGACATTCAGTAACTGTTTTTGAAAGAAATGAATATATCGGCGGATTATTATCTATTGGGATACCTGAGTTTAAGCTGGAAAAGCACATTGTAGATAGGCGAATAAATCAAATGGAGCAAGAAGGTGTCGAATTTAAAGTTAATACAAACGTTGGCACTGATATTACATCAGACGAACTTATTAATAATTATGATGCTATATGTCTTTCTGGGGGTTCAACAATTCCACGTGACTTACCTATAGAAGGTAGANACTTAAAAGGTATACATTTTGCTATGGATTTTCTATCTCAACAAAATAAAAAATTAAAGGGCGAAACATACGCTGACATAGAAAATATTGATGTAAAAGGCAAAAATGTTGTTATTATAGGCGGGGGTGATACTGGAGCCGATTGTTTAGGTACATCTCACCGACAGGGTGCAAAAAACATTATTCAGATGGAAATTATGCCTAGGCCACCATTGGAAAGAAATGAAAATAATCCATGGCCAAATTGGCCAACCACATTTAGAACATCGAGTGCACACGAAGAGGGTGGCGAGAGAGATTATAACGTTTTAACAAAAAAATTCATAGGCGATGAAAATAACAATCTTATTTCTATAGAATGCATTCGTGTAGAATGGAAAAAAAATAAAGATTCAGGTCAGATGTCAATGCATGAGGTACCTAATAGTAATTTCAGTATAGAAACGGAAAGAGTATTTTTAGCTATGGGATTTTTACATCCTCAACATGAAGGTTTACTAGACTCATTAAATGTTGATTATGACTCAAGAGGAAACGTTTCAACCAATAGTAAGATGATGACAAGCAAAGATAAAATATTTTCATGTGGAGATATGCAGAGAGGCCAATCATTAGTTGTTCATGCAATAGCNAGCGGTAGAAGATGCGCTAGAAGTATNGATTTATTTCTGATGGGAAAATCAGATTTGCCATCCGTTGGNAAGTATGTGCGACCTTCTATTAGTTACTCATAATTTTATGTCTAAAATAACACTTGCNTCCGCACAGATCAACACCANNGTAGGTGACATTGATTCTAACACAAAAAAAATTATAAATTTTATAAAAAAAGCTGATAAACAAAAAGCTAATATTTTAACTTTNCCTGAATTAACGATCACTGGCTATCCTCCTGAGGATTTAGTNNATTATGACCATTTTGTTAATACAAATATTAAAAAACTAAAAGAAATAGCAAGANCNGTTAACAATATTACTGTTGTNATTGGTTTTGTGAATAAAATAAAAAACAAACTATANAATTCAGCAGCCATAATACAAAATAAAAAAATCAAGTATATTTANAATAAAATTCANCTNCCTAATTACGGNGTTTTTGATGAAAAAAGATATTTTTCTCCCGGAGATGAAGTGCCAATACTTGAAATAAATAATATAAAAGTTGGAATAAGTATTTGTGAAGATATTTGGGAAAATGAAAGCCCTGTATCAATTCAAGCGAGACAAGGTGCTCAAATAATAATAAATATTAATGCGTCACCTTTTGAGTATGATAAGCATACAAAAAGAATAAACCTA
>PASL01000015.1 GCA_002712125.1 Chloroflexota bacterium
AGAGTACTATTACAAGATTTTACTGGTGTACCTGTTGTAGTAGATATTGCTGCAATGCGTGATGCAGTTAAAGAAATAGGGGGAGATCCTTCAATCATTAATCCAATTGTAAGATCAGATATGGTGATTGATCATTCTGTTCAAGTGGATAATTTTTCTAATGTAGACTCACTAAAATTAAATGTTGATAGAGAGTTTGAAAGAAATACAGAAAGATATAAATTATTAAAATGGGCCCAAAGTGCTTTTAATAACTTAAGAATTATTCCTCCTAGTACAGGAATTGTTCATCAAGTAAATTTAGAATATTTAGCAGAGGTTATTCTTCTTGATAAGGAATCGGATAAAAATTCTTTAATGCTTGACTCATGTGTTGGTACTGATTCTCACACAACTATGATAAATGGGCTTGGTGTACTTGGATGGGGGGTTGGAGGTATTGAAGCAGAGGCTGTTATGTTAGGTCAACCTTATTATATGGTTTTACCTGAAGTTGTTGGATTGAGACTTGTTGGAGACCTACCTGAGGGTTCGACAGCTACTGATTTAGTTTTATCTATAGTGGAAAAACTAAGATCAATAGGTGTAGTAGAAAAGTTTGTTGAATTCTATGGACCTAGTTTACATAAATTACCTTTAGCGGATCGTGCAACTATAGCTAATATGGCTCCTGAGTATGGTGCTACATGTGGATTTTTCCCAATTGATGATCAAACAATAAAGTATTTGAAAGATACGGGTAGGGATAACAATTTAATAAATAGGGTAGAAAGTTTTTCAAAAACTAATGCTATGTTCTATGATAAAAATTCAGAACCATCATACTCACAATCGATAGATTTTGATATGTCTGATGTAACACCATCTTTAGCTGGGCCAAAAAGACCGCAAGACAAAATTTCTTTAAAGGATATCGGTAAGAACTTTTCTAATTCATTTGATGTCTCTACAGATAAAAAATATAAAATAGATATAGATAAGAATATAGAAGAAATTTCTAATTCTTCTGTTGTAATAGCTGCTATTACTAGTTGTACAAATACTTCGAATCCGTATGTTATGGTTGGTGCAGGTCTTTTGGCTAAAAAAGCAAGAGAAAAAGGATTAAGTAGAAAACCTTGGGTAAAGTCTAGTTTAGCCCCTGGTTCAACAGTTGTTACTGAATACTTAACTCAAGCTAATTTACATGAAGACTTAGATTTTATGGGATTTAATACTGTCGGATATGGATGTACAACATGTATTGGTAACTCTGGACCATTACCTCAGGCTGTTGCTGATACGGTTTCAGAGAATGATCTTACAGTTGCTGCAGTGTTAAGTGGTAACAGAAATTTTGAAGGAAGGGTGCATCCTCAGGTTAAGGCAAATTATTTAGCATCCCCAATATTAGTGGTAGCTTTTGCTATAGCTGGTACTGTAGATATAGATTTAGTAAATGAACCAATTGGTTCTAATGATAATGGGGATTTAATTTTCCTTAAGGATATTTGGCCATCTCAAGATGAAATTTCAGATTTAATATCTAAAGCAATTAAACCTGAAATATTTAATGAGCAGTACTCATCTGTTATCGAAGGTCCAGATGCATGGAAAAATCTAGAAACATCCTTAGGTTTGAATTTTAATTGGGATTCTAGCTCAACATACATTCAAAAACCCCCATACTTTGATAATTTTTCCCAGACTCCTCAAGTAAAAGATGAAATCCTAAATGCTAGAGTTCTTGTTAGTGTTGCAGATTCTGTTACAACTGATCATATTTCTCCAGCAGGTTCTATACCTCCATCTGCACCAGCCGGACAATTTTTGCTTGGTAATGATGTAGCAAGAAAAGATTATAATTCATATGGTTCAAGAAGAGGTAATCATGATGTAATGGTTAGGGGTACGTTTGGAAATATCCGACTTAGAAATAAATTATGTCCAGATATGGAAGGTGACTGGACTCTACATTTCCCATCAGATGAAAAAATGAGAATTTATGAAGCATCAGAAAAATATCGTTTAGATAATACGCCGTTAATCGTTTTTGCAGGAAAGGAATATGGTACTGGAAGTTCAAGGGACTGGGCTGCAAAAGGTCCTATGTTATTAGGAGTTAGAGCTGTTATTGCACAAAGTTTTGAGCGTATTCATAGGTCTAATTTAGTCGGTATGGGAGTCTTACCTTTGCAATTTATTGATAACCAATCAATGGAATCATTAGGATTAGACGGAAGTGAATTTTACGATATTCCAGATGTTGCTAATGAAGTTGAGCCTAGATCTACTATAGAAGTTACGGCAAAAACTGTTTCTGGTCAAAATAAGAGATTTAAAGTACTTGTAAGAATTGATACATTAATCGAAAATGAATATTACAAAAATGGTGGTCTTCTTCCTTTTGTTTTACGAAAAATGATTAAAGAAAATTCTTAGTTATCTTTTAGAGCTTGTTCGATATATAGATGCTCCCATGAAAAGTTAGTTTCAGAAAGCTTTTTAGGTATAACTTTTTGACTACTTAGTAAAGCTTCATTGGCTATTCCACCAAAAAAAATCTTTATTATGTAACTTGGTAAATTTAATACAGCTGGTTTTTTAAAGTAGATTGATAATTCTTTTACAAAATCTTTATTTCTTATCAACTTGGGAGATACTAAATTTACTGGTCCATTTATACTTTTATTTTCTATTATGTGTTCTACTGCTCTAATTGTATCTTTCATAGATATCCATGGCCACCATTGATTACCATTCCCATACTTGCCACCTAGATAAGATTTATATATAAATTTAGATGATTTTATTATTCCGCCATTTTTAGTAATAACTAAACCTAATCGTAAGTTTACAACTCTCACATTTTTTTTGTCAGGTATTGCAATATTTTCCCAGATTTTAGCAGTATCAGAAAGAAATCCTAAGCCAGGTTTAGAACTTTCCTCAACAACTGAATTTCCTCTATCACCATAATATCCACATGCTGATGCTGTTATATATAAATGTGGAGGATTATTTAACTTTTCAATACATTCTTTTAGAAATTTAGTAGTTTTTATTCTACTATTATAAATCTTGTTCTTTGACCTAAAATTAATTCGTCCCATCATCATGCTTTTTGATATAGAACTTCCGTTTAGATTGATAAATACGTCAAAATTTTCAATTTTATTTAAATCAATTATATTTTTATAAGGATTCCAAAAAATTGAATTTTTGCTATTTGCTCTATTATTATTTCTTTTAAGAATAAATATTTGATGCTTTTTTGACTCTAATAAATTAATTAATGCCTTACCTATTAGNCCACTGCTTCCTGAGATAAGTATTTTCATTTTTTAGTTATTTTCTTATATNCTTCAGGAGATAAAGGAAGTATCCATCCTCTATTTTTTATTATCTCTTTTGATAAATCAGGAGGAATAGCAACTATAATTTCTGGTTCTATAGAAAATCTTCCTGTGAATCCTCCAATTGCACTTCTAGCATGAACTCCAGAGAAACTCGTATCAAGTCCATTTTTAGAGAATTCACCCTTACCCCCACCAAAAACAGATTGCCATCTTCTTGAAAAACCGTTCATAACTGATGGAGCACTGTTAAAATCAACATCAGTTGAAACTACCATACCAATCGCTTTTACCGTATATAAAACATCATTTAAATCTCCTCCTTCACCTCCACATGTGATTGCCCAGTGTAGTCGCCTTATCATAGAATTAGCTATCCATTCTGCAGCTTTTTGGCCTTCAGTTATTCTTTCATCATCGTCGTACATCTGGCCTGGTCCATATCCGTGGCCTGAAAGATAAACTAATCCTGATTCATGGAAAATTTCAGTACATATTTCTGAATCTTTTAAAGTTTTTACATTATCCTTAAATGAACCTAGCTCTATATCAAGTTCATCAATTCTGTCATAAACATTAAATTTCCTTCTTAAGAAATCAGGAATTATCGAGTTATCGTAGTATTTACTCATCTTTAGCCCTTAAATTTATTTGATAATAATTATTAATGTTATAAGTTGGAANCAATAAATCAATAAATATTTACATTATGATAATAGATATTTCAAAAAAANTTACTNATGAACTGATCATAAAGGTACGTAAATTTGTAGATAAATTAGATTCATCCCANAGAGAAAAATTATTTTTTTCTTTCTTTGATCAAGAAAGAATGAATTGGCATTACACACCAATTAAGAAATACGGATTAACTTTATTGGAAATGAATAAAAATCAACAGGTTTTGGCTTTTAATATGATTAAGTCATTACTTAGTGAAATCGGACAGATAACGGTTGATAAAATAATTGAACTTGAGAAAATCCTCGATGAATGGGAGAGAATACAAGGAGAAAAAAATAATTGGAATAGAGATAGTGGTCTTTATTACTTTTCTATTTTTGGAAAGCCGAATAATGAAGGTAATCCTTGGGGTATAAGACTAAATGGTCATCATGTACTTGTAACAATTAATTTTTCTACAAATTTTATTTCTTTGTTACCTAGTTTTTTTGGTGCAAATCCTGCGGAGATTCAACATGGTAATAGAAAAAAAGAAAGAACTCTTCTAAATGAAGAAGATATCGCTAGAAAATTTATAAAGTCTATGAATTTTCATCAATCAAAAAAGGCAATATTGCACGAAAATGCTCCTTCAGATATTATTACTAAAAATGTTATACATGTTAAAAAATTTCATATAGAAGATGGTATTAAGTTTACAGAATTATTTGATTCACAAAAAAAATTAATAGAACCGCTAATTAAGCATTATTTTAGAAGATTTAACGACATATTTTTTTCTGAATATATGAAAAATATTAGTAACCTAGATAAAATGAGATTTGTTTGGGCTGGTTCTATTGTTCCAAAGAAACCGCATTATTACTCCATATATCATCCTGACTTTATAATTGAGTATGACAACACACAAAATGGAGCAAATCATATTCATACAGTAATTCGGGATATTAAGAATGATTGGGGAGAAAACTTGTTATCTTTACATCATGAAAAATTTCATAGTAATTAAGCTTAAGAGAGTTTATTTAAATTTTCCCATCTTGGAATAGTCCCTCCTTCAGGTCCACGGGAAGACTTGTATAAAACTCTATTGTTTTCAAATGGTTTTGTATTATCTTGTGCTATATTTTTTTCTCCGCTCCAATAACTGGACTTATCTCCACATTTTTTACAATATTTAGACTCATAAAGAATGTTTTCAGTATGGCANCTTTGACATAAAGTAACAAGATTTTTTNCTATAGCGTCATTATTTANTTCAACATCTCCACCGCATGCTGGACAACTAGGCTTTGTTGAGGGGAGAAATTTTGAAAAAATTTCATTTTTGCAAATTTTACATATGAATATATTATTTTTCATTTTCATAAATTCCTATATTTGGTGGTGTAGGCTTTTTCGCAAATAAAATTGTAATTGAAGCTACGACACACGTTAGACCTAAAAAGTAAAGAATTCCTTCATAACTTTTATGTATATCATATATTCTACCTACAATTACAGGAGAAATCATCATTCCAAGCATCATCGGAAAGCTAGACATTCCTAAAATCATTCCAAAGTGCNTTCTTNCCAAAATACTCTCCTCTAAGAGCATGTANCATTGGAGTTCTAGCTCCAAAACCAATTCCCCATAAGAGCGCAAAAATTATACTATGTAAATATGTGTTGGCAAATCCAAGAACAATTAATGAAGAACCTTGAATAAGTATTAAAAAAGGAAGGACTTTTCTTTTGCTAAATTTATCACCTACGAATCCGCCAATCATTTGAAAAAAGAATGCAGTAAACGCCATTATCGGTAATATTGTAGATGCAAGGGAATCCGATAGGTTTGCTCCATTAATATCAGTTAGTTGAAAGAAAATATGAGCTGAAACCGCCCCAACCGANAGATTAGTAAAGGTATGGGTAATAGAAATGCCCCAAAAACCTCGTGTTTTGATTGCCTCACTTGGCTTGAAATCATACTGAAAAGTAGTATGACTCATACTTTTNGTATCTATGTTTTTTTTTCTGCTTATATTTTCATAACCGTCAAATTTTTTACCAATAATAAATGATAAAGGTGGACCTGCTATTATAGTCACTATTCCTATAATTAATGTAGTTTCTCTCCATCCATAATTATTTATACTCCAGACTATGAAAGGAACAAATACTCCCCCTAAACTTGATCCTGAAATTACTATTGCCATTCCAGTTGCTCTTCTTTTTGACATCCAAGTGTTAACAGAGTGCATTGAAGGAACAAATCCCCCTAATGAAAATCCTAAAGATACAATAAAAAAAGAGAAATAATACATTAGGGGTCCAGATATTTTTGAGAAGATTATCATACCTATACCTGCAAATGTAAATCCAAATAATATCATTTTGCCAGCTCCGAATTTGTCTGTTAACCACCCCTCTATAGGCCCAAATAATGCTCCTCCAAATCTCCCGAAAGAAGCTACCCCAGAGACTAAAGCTCTTGACCAGCCAAATTCATCTTCTATTGCCTTAAATAAGGTACTNGCAGCTTGAAAGGTTGGGCCTGAACTTATCATCAAATTGAAAGATCCTGCTATTGAAACCCACCAACCATAATATATTGGTTTTTTATTTTTACGTCTGAAAAAAAACATATCTTTAATATAATAAGTAAAATTTATTTTTTTTATTGCTGAAATCTTTATATAAAATATCAAACTATGATAATTTAAATATACCTAAGTTATGGAGTTATATATGAGTTCTAGATTAAAAGATAAAGTTTCGATAATTACAGGAGGAGCTTCTGGTATTGGTGAGGCAGCAACCAGGATATTTTCTGACGAAGGATCAAAGGTTGTGATTGCAGATATGGATGTAGATAAAGGTAAAGTTCTTCGAGATGAAATTAATTCAAATAATGGAAATGCAATATTTATAAAAATCAATGTAGCTAATGAAAAAGAATGGGATGAATTAATTGATGAAGTGATAAAGCAATGGGGCAAAATAGATATATTGGTTAATAACGCTGGTCTTTCAGGGGCTAAGGGCAGAGCTGTAGTTGAGGAAACAACTTTGAATAATTGGAACGATGTTTTTGCTGTTAATTCTACAGCAATTATGCTTGGAACTAGAGCAGTAATTCCTCATATGAGAAATATTGGAGGAGGTTCGATAATAAATGTTTCTTCAATATTTGGTATTGTAGGTTCTCCCGCAGGAGCAGCCTATCATGCTTCAAAAGGGGCTGCTAGAACATTTAGTAAGGGAGCTGCTNTTCAATATGGTAAGGATAATATTAGGGTTAACTCTATTCATCCAGGATTTACAGATACACCGATGACATTGGATATTCATTCTCAGAAAGAAATAAGAGATTATCGTCTAAATATGACACCATTGGGTAGGTTAGGTTTACCAGAAGACATTGCCTATGGGATACTGTATCTTGCCTCAGACGAATCTTCATGGGTAACAGGTATTGAACTAATTGTGGATGGAGGAGAGACAGCTTGGTAAAGATTTTTCGAGATTTAAACAAGCTTGATAATACTTTTCCCCAAAAACTTTTTATCTCTACGTATATTTTTATTTATAGTGTTTTCTAATCCAAAAATTTCAATAATGGTTGGCCCTATATCATATAGTCTAGCTGGGAAATGAGTTATCTTTAGTTTTCTATCAATGACTATGGTAGTTAGTATGTCGTTATCACTATGTGAAGAATCATTATTTTCTATATTGCCATGATCTGAGGTAATAATTACTGGTATATTTTTCTTTTTTGCTGTCTCGACCATAGAGCAGATTGAATTTTCTACAGATTTGTATGCTTTTTTAGCCTCTTCATATTTTTCNGGTAAACAATGACCAATCATNTCAGTNGCTGCAAGATTGCAGATTATTANGTGATGATCAGTGGAATTTATCGNATATTCAACTTCTTCAGTNATCTCGTNATTTCTCATTTCNGGNAATAGATAAAAGTCTGTGTCAGATTTTACACCTTCTTCTACACTGTGTGATGGAATAATTTTTCTAAACTCATTTATTCCGTTTATTTCTTCTCTTCTTCCTCGTATAAAATATCCCACATGCGATGACTTTACACTTTCTCCAATAAGTGCATATGTTTTATTTTGTGTAAGGTTTTTCCATTGATAAAGTAGATTGTCATTAAGAGGTTTTGTTTTAAATGCTACCTTTACTTGAGATTTTTCCTCAAAAAAAGGATCATATTCAGCTATTGTGCAAATATTTAATTTTAGGTTATGATTTATCCAGTTACCTTTCCATTCTTTACCTCTTACCTTCGCTTCATTAAGCAAGTATTCTTTTGATTCTGATAACCAAGCAGTTTTTATTCTTTGTCTATCCGATCTAAAGTTGAGATTAATAAATGAATCATTTGTATCTATAACTGGTACNTTATTGTTATTTCTTAGAATAGATAATGGGGGTATACTTTGATCAGTGATTCCTGATTCATGTTGAGATTTTATAAACTTAATAGCTTCAGCAAAACTTTTTACGGGATTATATTTTTCTCCAGTTAAATGCATAAAGTCTGAATGGGCTGATTCTTCTCTGAAATCTCTATCCATAGCTGAAGATCTACCTACAACCCAACATAGACTTTCGATTGCTTTGTGTTTCTCTAGTAAATTCTCTAATTTATACAGAAAACCTGCCTCTTCGTTTGAATTTTTCACGGAACTAAAATTTCCTGAGTCTCTACCATCAAGAATTGCCTGCATTTGAAGCTTCTCGGCAGGAAATTTATGTTTATTAAGTACTAATTTTAGAAAGGCTTCTAAATGATTCCAGGCACTATGAACTCTTCCATTTGATCCTTTTGTTCCAGAAAGAAGAAAAGAAAAATTAATTTTGGAGTTATTTTGTTTAGCTTTATTTATACACGAATTAAGGTTCGAGTTTTCATAAAAACTATTATTTTTGATAGATTCAGAAATCTCTAAGGGGATTTGATTAGCAAGTGATAAGTTTCCTATTTGCTGATGTCCTGTTTCTGAATTACCTTGAACTGTTGGTTTAATATCTTCGTATCCAACCCATATTCCTGATGCTTTTGTGGATATAGAGTAATTATTATTTCTAATATCTGCTAGATTATCACACTTAGAGGCCCAGGGCACATATTTGTATTCTTCTGAAAATTCATTTATTTTTTTACCTATTTTATTTAAGAGAGATTTTGAAATTTCTGAACGAATATTTATAATTTTTTTTAGATTATTACTCATAAATTCNAATTTGTGATTTTCATCAAAAACTTCAGAAGAAATTGGGTATAAGGGNGCNAGATATAANTTTTCATCTAAATTATTTTTGTTATANAAATCTAAAAGTTCNNTTTTTTCTATGGGTGATAAATTATCCCATACTTTTACTATTATTTTTTTTGATGTATTTGGGTTNAATCCAAGNCCATCAGTAATAATTAATAGTAATCTATNGTTGNNGTTTTTTNGCAATATGNTTGTCTTTCANTTATTTNGAACCAAGAATTTTTATATAAGCTATGTTCTCAATATTTAGNNNGTTTTTATTTATTTCTAAAGCATAATTATACATTTTTTTTGGCTTGTAATTNANNGATTCTGNTCTACATTTATTCTCATATTCAGTGTATGANANTTTTTCATNNTTNTTACATGGNTTCATTTTTTTATAATCTACAATNTATANTTTTTCATCCTTTTTTATAAGATATAAAATATCTATNGGNAAATTAACATTAAGCATCCAAAAACCAATATTTTGCTCTGTTTNAAACTCAAATAACATNCCTGAAGATTTAGTNATTTCTTTCCTGCACATTANACCAGTAGATATTTCTTTATGCTCATCAGCAAGCTCAGTAGNCAAAACTTTACTAGAGTTATTCATAAAAAAAATTTCTATTTTTATTTTTTCAAAAATTTTACCATCCCAATTTTCACAGTCGACAGGATGATTTACTTGTATTGTTTTTACTTTCTCTATAGTACTTTTAGGCTGGGAGCAAGAAATTAATGCTAAAAAAATCAATAATGCTATGATAGCTATGATTCTTATATTTTTCATAAATTATTTTCTAGGGTCTATTAATTTCGTGGGTTTATCAACAGCTCTCTCTCTCATCTTATTGAGGTTGTATGATAATCCTAAGCCTGGTGAATCAGGTACTTTGATTGAACCATCAACCGGTTCGAATTTTTCATCTAGTATCGAATCATGATCCTTAATTGATACTTTTTCAATATTATATTCTTGAAAATATGGATAATTGTTACTGCTAGAAATTATATGAGCATGTGCGGCTGTGGAACCATATGGTTGAGTATTGTGAGTAGTTAGAATAGCATTTTTAGATGATAAAGCGCTTTCAATTCTTATGTGTTCAGTTATTCCGCCAACTTTGACTACATCAGGTTGCATTATATCTGGTTTTCCATACTCAAATAATCTCATATGTTCCCATCTTGTAAATGCATTTTCGCCAGCGGCTATTGGAATATCCAACTTTTCTGAAACTCTAGATAAACCTTCCATATCTTTCATGGATTTTACTGGTTCTTCGAAATGAAAAACATTTAAGTCCTGAAGTTGTTTACCTATTTCTATAGCATGAGAAACAGAATAGGCTCCATTAACATCGACCATGATTTCCACTTGATTTCCTAATTCTTTTCTAATTTCTTTTACGGTGTTTATTGTATTATCATTTAACTCATCATCTATTTTTGATGGGTTAGCTGAATGCATTTTGTAAGCCTTATAACCTTGATCGAAAAACTTTCCAACTCTTGTAGCTTCTTCTTTAGGGGACAGATCTCTTCTAAGAGAACTAGCATATAATGCAATTTTTTCTTTTTGTTTTCCGCCAATTAATTTATGAATTGGTTGATTAAGAACTTTACCTTTTATATCCCATAATGCTATATCAATACCAGATGCAGCTGTTAATAGAGTTCCCAGCGGTCCCATTGTGGCTGCAGAATTTAGCATGTCTTCCCAAATTTCATTGTTGTTAAATGGCGATTTTCCTATTACTAATGGAGCGAAAACCGTATCAATAACAGTTTTTGTTACGTATGGTGATCTTCTAAAACATTCTCCAAAACCAATTATCCCTTCATCTGTATTTATTACTACGTAAGGATATTGTTCATCTAAAACTAAACACTCTACAGATACTACTTTCATTTCTTTTCCTCTGAAAAAACTTCCTTTACTTTTTTCGGCATTGAAAAAATTGTTTTTCTCTCCCCTGGACCTACATCATGTATTATTTTTGGATTAATTGCACTAATTACAGATTGGACCTGTTTTTCTGGTGTAGATGCCCCAGATGTAATTCCGATTTTACTCACGTTTTTTAGCCAATTCATGTCTAATTCCTCTGGTCCATTAATTAAGTATGCTGGTACACCTTTTTTTATAGCAACGTCTCGTAATCGATTACAATTTGAACTATTACTAGCACCTATGACAAGCACAATTTCAGTTAGGTCAGCTAATTCAATAGCAGCTTGTTGGCGATTAGTTGTGGCATAGCATATATCATTTCTTATAACAGCATCAGGTTTAGATTGTAAAATTTTTTTTATTGTTTTTGATGTATCATCAACCGAAAGAGTAGTTTGAGTTAAAACAGCTACTTTTTCATCATTTTCATAATTCGGCAAAACCCAATCATCTCTATCATCGATTATTTCCATATCAGATTGCCCTGTTGTTCCTATTACTTCTTGGTGCCCTTTATGTCCAACTAAGATAATTTTTTTCCCTTCTTTTTTATATTTTTTTGCTTCGTTATGCACTCTTGTAACTAAAGGGCATGTAGCATCTAGGACGGTTAGGTTTTTCTTTTTTGCATCTTGGTAATCCTTAGGTGGAGAACCGTGAGCACTAAATACAACAACTGAGTTGTTTGGAACTTCACTAACTTTTTCGACTGTTATTGCTCCCATTTTTTCGACGTCATCAACTACTTTTGGATTATGAACTATTTGATGCTTTACGTACACAGGTTTACCATATTTTTCCACAGCCATTTTGACAATGTCAACAGCCAAATCTACTCCTGCACAAAAACCTCTTGGTGTGGCTAAATATACTTCCATTATTTCCTTTGAATACAAATTTTGTAATTTCAATTTTAAACTTTATTTCCAATTTAGTATATGGGTGTTGAATATTGTTTTACATTAATTTCTATAAATGATAGATTAAGTACTGTTAGTAACAGTACCAGCAAGTTAAATTTTAGTAAAGGTAAAAATAATGAATGGATTTAATGGGAAACCTGTAATTTTTTCTGGTAATTCTCATAGTGTTTTGGTTGAAGATATTTGTAAATATTTAGATCAAGATGTAGGAAAAATTCAAGTTTTCAAATTTGCTAATGATAATACATTTGTAAAAATATTAGAGAATGTTCGTCAGAAGGATGTATTTATACTTCAGTCCACGGTGGAGCCTGTAAATGATAACATTATGGAACTGCTTATAATGATAGATGCTGCAAAACGTGCATCCGCTGGAAGAATAACTGCAGTGGTTCCATTTTATAGTTATGCTAGAACTGATAAAAAAGACCAACCCAGAGTTCCTATTACAGGAAGACTAGTAGCTGACCTGCTTGAAACTGCGGGAGCAGATAGAGTGGTAATGGTTGATTTGCATGCTGGGCAAGTTCAAGGATTCTTCAAAGTTCCTGTAGATGAATTAACTGCAATGCCCAACTTAGTAAGATATTTTAAAGACAAGTCGGTGGAAGATTGTGTGGTTGTGGCAACTGATATAGGAATTTCTAAAAAGGCAAGAGATTTTGCAAACTGGATTAATGTTCCATTGGCGATTGTTGAAAAAAGAAGACTGGGAAATGATGACCAAGTCCAAAGTTTAAATGTTATAGGTGAGGTTGCTTCAAAAAATATAATATTGTTTGATGACGAAATAAGCAGTGGGGGAACAATGATAGCTGCGGCTGAAGCTATTCATAAAGCTGGAGCTAAGGACATTTATGCTGTTGCAACCCATGGTGTACTACCTGGCGATTCAGCAGTTAAATTAGTAAAAAATTCATATATAAAAGAGTTTGTAGTTACTGATACTGTTCCTATATCTGCTACTAAACAGCATGAAAAGATCAAGGTTATATCAATTGCTCCATTATTAGGTGAGGCAATTAGAAGAATTCATGAGGGAAAATCAGTAGGGCAGTTATTTTCTCATTAATAATATCTTGTAATCATAATTACAACATGTAAAAATATTTTTCATTTACAATAATAATATGTTCAATATTTTAAATAAAATACTAGGTGATTCCAATGAAAAAGCATTAGGAAAGCTTAATCCCATACTTGAAAAAGTTAATGATCTAGAAGGAAAATTTAGTTTATTAAGTGAAATTGAACTAAAAGAATACACAGAAAAATTAAAAGTTGATCTTGGTAATGGATCTTCACTTGATGAGATTCTACCAGAAGCTTTTTCATTAGTTAGAGAAGCTGCAAAAAGAGTCTTGGGTATGAGGCATTTTGATGTGCAAATTATAGGAGGAATAATACTTCACCAGGGTAAAATCTCAGAAATGAGAACAGGAGAAGGAAAAACTCTTGTGGCCACATTACCAACTTTTCTAAATGCTCTTTCAGGTGATGGTGTTCATTTGATTACTGTTAATGACTACTTAGCTAAAAGAGATGCTGAATGGATGGGGAAAATATATCAATTTTTAGGATTATCAATTGGGTGTCTTCAGAATAATAAATCTCTAATTTTAATTTCTGATGATAAAAATATTAATGATATGAAAATAGAAGGTTCTTTCTATATATGTTCTAGAAAAGAAGCATATGAATGTGATATCACCTATGGTACAAATAATGAGTTTGGTTTTGACTATCTTAGAGATAATATGATAGATAATTATGAACAAAAAGTTCAAAAATCTAGAAATTTTGCAATAGTTGATGAAGTGGATAATATACTTATCGATGAGGCAAGAACTCCACTCATCATTTCTGGTCCTGCTAAAGAACAAACAGGAGAATATAAAAGATTTTCTAAACTTGCAAAAAGATTACACCAAGGTAGAGATTTTGAGATAGAGGAAAAAAGAAAAAATATTTCTTTAACAGAAGAAGGAATAAAAAATATTGAAAATATTTTAGGAATAAATAACCTATACTCCCCAGAAAATAATGTACTATCTCATTTTGCAGAAAATGCTATTAGAGCTGAATTTGTTTATGAAAAGAATAGAGAATATGTATTACAAAATAATCAAATAATCATCGTTGACGAATTTACTGGAAGACTGATGACAGGAAGAAGATTTTCAGATGGTTTGCACCAAGCATTAGAGGCTAAGGAAAATGTATCAATTCAGAGAGAATCTATAACTTATGCAACTATTACTTTACAGAACTATTTTAGAATGTACAAAAAATTGTCTGGTATGACGGGAACAGCAAGTACAGAAGCTGAAGAGATGGAAAAAATCTATGGCCTTGAAGTTATAGAAGTACCAACAAATAAAGAAAGTTTGAGAGTTGATCATGGTGATTACATATATATTAATGAGAATGCTAAGTGGAACGCAATAGTTGAAAAAGTTAGCGAATTAAACAAGGATTCTAGACCTGTATTGATTGGTACGACTACCATAGAAAAGTCTGAACATTTATCCAAACTATTATCAAAAAGAAATATTTCGCATAATGTATTAAATGCAAAATTTCACGAAAAAGAGGCACAAATTATTGAAGAGGCTGGTATACCTGGTGCGGTAACTGTTGCTACTAATATGGCAGGACGAGGAACAGATATAATTCTGGGAGGAAAACCCAAGACGGATGAACAGGTTGATGATGATTGGGAGAAAAATCATAATTTTGTTGTAGAAAATGGGGGGTTATTTGTTATTGGAACCGAAAGACATGAATCTAGAAGAATAGATAATCAGCTTAGGGGAAGATGTGGTAGGCAAGGAGATCCAGGAGAAACTCAATTCTATCTTTCCACTGAAGATGAAATAGTTAAGCGTTTTGGTGGTGATAGGATAAAGGGCGCGATGAATTTACTTCGATGGGAGGATGATATTCCCATCGAAAATAGAATTGTTTCAAAATCAGTTGAAACTGCACAAACCAAAGTTGAAGCACAAAATTTTGAGATTCGGAAATATTTAGTTGATTATGATGACGTTATGAATACTCAGAGAGATGTTATCTATAAACTGAGAGACCAGGCCTTATCAGGCGAAAATATTAAGGACTTACTATTAAATTACATTCATGAGGAAATAGATCTAATAATTAATAATCATAATGAAATTGACTCAAGTTTTTATAGAGATATTACTAAAATTATTCCAAAAGATGAATTTGCTGAAGAAGAAATCAATGATTATATTGACAGTCAAATAGACTTAAAGCAATCATTATATGAATTTACTGAAAAACTTTATATTTCTAGAATAGAAAATATTGGGGATTCAATCATTTCAGAATTTTCTAAAGCAGTGTTATTGAAATCCTTAGATGAAAATTGGGTTGAGCATTTGACTTCTATGGATAGCATGAGACAAGGTATAGGACTAGAAGCAGCAGGCCAAAGAGATCCTTTAGTTGCATATAAAAGAACAGGATATGCAATGTTCCAAAATCTTAATGACACTATACGCAGTAGTGTAAGTATGTTGTTTTTTCATGCTTCCGCAGCTTATGCTTCAGGTAATCAAGGTAAAATAAGTAAATTTTCGAACGAACCATCTGTAATGAGTAATGCTAAGAATAATGAGCAATCTTCTCATGTTTCTAGTCTTTCTAATATACCTACTCATTCTTCCAATGGAAGAAAATTATCACGTTCTGAAAGAAGAAAAATTGAGAGAGATCAAAGAAAAAATAAGAAATAACGAGATAACTTATTTATCTGATGAAAAACTTATTCAAGAAGTTATATTTCAACTCGATAACAATATTAATAACGATAAAAAAAAATGGAAACAATCATTATTTGATGTAATTCGTAAATGGAAACTTTCAAATGAAAAGTTTTCTACAAATCAAATAAATTATCTAATTGGTGGAGAGGCTTTTAATTGGAAAACATTAGCAATAAGACTTGCTAGTCAATCAAAGAATTTATCAACTAATGAAGAATTTTGGAAATGGGTTAATGAGTCGGATCATAATGGTGACATACCAGAAAAAGACCTAAAAGATTTTCTCGGATACGAAAAATTTAGAGCTCATTTGTCTTATTTTTACGGAGTAATCGTAGAACAAGCACTCATTGCATCTGTTGAAGATTCTCAAATAAAGAAAACAATATCTTCAGGTATCTTGTCAAATAAAGAAGAAATAAAATCCGTTTATAATATTATTTATGGAGATTCTAGAGAGCACCTTTGGCAAATATTTAGAATGGAATATCAAATAGATATTTTGAGTACGTCTTTCTCAGTTAGTGATCAAGAATCATTCGTATATTGGCTTTTTAAGCTAAGATTACAAAATTCAGATCCCGCAAGGATTGCAAGTGATACCAAACAAGGTTTGATAAAACTAGAAGAGATTAAAAATAGTAAAATATTAAGAAATAAAATCAGTAATCATAAAAGATTATAAATATAATATATGAATTATAAATTTATAAAACCACTCAAATGAAATCAATTGACTTAAGTAAAATAAGTAAGTTTTTCGATGTTAATGATCGAGAAAAATATTGGCGTGAACAATGGAAAAATCTTAAAGTTCATTCTAGAATAAAAAACAGTAAACGTAAAGAAAATTTTGTTATTGACTCACCACCTCCTACTGTAAGCGGTTCTTTACACATAGGACATATTTTTTCATATACTCACCAGGATCTGATAGCAAGATATAAACGAATGAGAGGATATAACGTAGTCTATCCAATGGGTTGGGATGATAATGGATTGCCAACTGAAAGAAGAGTACAAAATTATTTTGGTGTAAGAGCTGAACCAAATGTTCCTTATATTGAAAATATCGATGTAGAAAAAGAAAAAGAAAAGCTAGGAATAAAGAAACAGCACCAACTTATAATAAGTAGGCAGAACTTTATTGAAATGTGCTCTTTAGTAACTCACGAAGATGAAAAGGCATTTAAGGAAGTGTTTGAAAGGATGGGTTATTCAATTGATTGGGGTGATTTGTACACTACTATTGATAAAAAAAGTAGACGGATTGCTCAAAGAAGTTTTTTAGATTTATTTAGAAAAAAGCATATTTATCAACTAGAGTCTCCCACTATGTGGGATGTAGATTATCAAACAGCTGTTGCTCAAGCAGAGGTAGAAGATAGAGAAAAATCTGGAGCTTATCATGATATTGAATTTGTTGTAGATCAAGAAAATAATGAACGATTTATTATATCAACTACAAGACCAGAATTACTGGCTGCTTGTGTTGGAGTGACAGCACATCCAGACGACGAAAGGTATAAACATTTATTTGGAAAAAGTGCAATAACTCCTGCGTTTTTTTCTAAAGTGCCAATTTTTTCTAGCACGGAGGTTGATCCTGAAAAGGGAACTGGAATATTAATGGTATGTACCTTTGGTGATCAAACGGACGTTCAATGGTGGAAAGATCATTCATTGAAATTAAGGCAAATAATTGGGAAAAATGGAAGAATTATTGATAAAGAATTTGGAACTGATGGATGGGAATCAGAGAATCCAAGTTTAGCAAATAAAAATTATAAGTTGATTATTGGGAAACGAACTCCAAGTGTAAAAAAAATAATGGTAGAAATTTTGTTAGATAAACAAAATTCAGTTACAGGAGATAAAAAACCGCTGATTGATTTGCCTAGACAAATCAATCATCAGGTTAGATACTACGAAAAAGGAGATAATCCTCTAGAGTACCTAACTACTAGACAGTGGTTTGTTCGATTACTCGATAAGAAAAATGAATTGATTAATTCGGGTAAAAGTATTTCATGGCACCCAAGTTTTATGTATAAAAGATTTGAAAATTGGACAGAAAATCTTAATTCTGATTGGTGCATATCAAGACAGCGATATTTTGGGGTTCCCATTCCAGTTTGGTACCCTTTAGATGAAAAAAATATTCCTGATTACGACAGACCAATTTTACCTAACGAAGATGAATTGCCTATTGATCCTCAAATTAGTGTTCCATATGGATATACTGAATCTCAAAGAAATATACCAGGTGGATTTATAGCTGAAGAAGATGTGTTTGATACTTGGTTCACATCTTCATTGTCACCTCAAATTGTTACAAAATGGGGGGATGATGATGATGAAACTAAAGAACTATTTCCTATGGATATCAGACCCCAAAGCCATGAGATAATTCGAACGTGGGCTTTTTATACTATAGCTAAAGCTTTGTTACATAATTCAAATATACCATGGAAAAATATAATTATATCAGGTTGGGTTTTAGATCCTGATAGGAAAAAAATGTCAAAATCAAAGGGTAATGTAGTTACTCCAATTGAGTCTATAGATAAATTTGGTTCGGATTCAGTTAGGTATTGGGCTGCATCTTTTAGATTGGGAGCTGATGCTACAAATGATGAATCAATTTTTAAGGTAGGGTCAAAATTAGTTAATAAAATTTTTAATGCATCTAAGTTTGTTTTATCTCATTCAGCAGAAGGCCAAAAAATCACAAATGATCTTGATAAGTCTTTTTTATTCGAATTAAAGAAAACATGTGATATTTCAACAAAAGCATATGAAGATTTTGAATTTTCAATTGCTCTTCAAGAAATAGAGAAGTTTTTTTGGAATTCATTTACTGATAATTACATAGAAATAGTAAAGTTACGTGCAAGAAACAGTGATAATAAATCCGAACAATCTTCAGCGGTATTAACTTTGAGAAAGACACTTAATATTGTTCTTAGGATGTTTTCTCCCTTCCTACCAACGATCACTGATGAAGTATGGAGTTGGGTTTTTGCAGAAGAAACTGGAGTGAAATCAGTACACTTATATGAATGGCCTAAATCTGAAGAGATAGAAAAATATACAGATTCTCTAACCTATGATTTTTTTCCAATAGCCTGCAATATAATTGGCTTAGTTAGAAAAGCTAAGTCAGAAAATGGATTAAGTTTGAATTCTCCTTTGGAAAAAATAATAATTTTTGCTAATTCTAGTAACCAAAAAAAGATAAGTATTTTTGTTGATGATTTGAAGAATTGTTCTGGAGCTAAATCCATAAGCTTTCAAAATGTAGATAATGAGGATATCAAGATTAAAATAATTTAATTATTATTTTTTTTCCAATTTTCCCACTCCTTAGTGGAAACTTTCATTGAAAAATATTTATGTAATGTTTTCTCTTTTTTTCTTACTTCTTTGCACATCTTAATTACATCATTTAATATATTTATTTCAACTCTAGTTACTCCGTCAAAATCGCATACTAATATATCTCCTTGGTTAATTGTAAGATCAGCAACCTGGACGGTTGTACCATGTTCAATCATTTTGAATGGTCCATGCCCTGGTACATGTCCAGTAGCCCATAATGGGAGGTTAGCTTCTTGTATACCCTTAATATCTCTAGCATTACCTCCTACAATAACTCCAACGCTACCTAGTGATTTCATTTGGTAAGCCATGCCGTCACCCATGATTGCGCCTCTGTTTGGGGTAGACTCAACATCTGAAAGAACTGATATCACAGGAATTTTCATTTTGAAAATATTATCAAAAAAATCTAATTTTTTATCATCCACTCCTTTTTTTTCATATAAAGGAGTCCATTTTGAAGTAAGGGCATAACCTACGATCGTTTTTTTAGATTCCATATATTGAGTAAGGGTAGGTCCAGAATAATCATCTGTGTGATTTATATATCCCCTAACAAGTATAGATGCATTTTGTACGGTAGCAGAATCATATTTTGAAAGCTCGCTTATTATAGACTGATCAACTTGATTCAAATTATTCATTATTTCTAGGAACTATTTCAGACTCTAATTCTAATAATTCTCCTGGAAAAAATTCTTTCCAAGGCTCAAATTGTTCAACAAAAGTTCTACCTTCTTCGAGACTTTGTAGTCCTTTAACTGCTCTTCCAGGATCATAACCTGTAGTTTTTGCTAATGCCTCAATGCCTCTTTTGGTTTCTCTTACTCCTCCGACAGAAAAAGTTTCACTTTCATCATTTTCTACTATTAAATCAAAACCTTTTTTCTTTTCTTTCCAATATAATTTCATTTCTCTCCATCTTTTTTTGTGATTTTTATTTTATCCAAAATTTTGTTAGCTAATCTAAGTTTGTGCATTAAGGGTAATTTGATTTTATCACCATTTTTATCAATTATTGTAACTTTATTAGTATCATATGAGAATCCGCTATTTTTTTCAACTATATTATTTGCAACTATAAAATCTGCATTTTTACTTTTTAGCTTAATTTCCGCATTTTCTTCTAAATTTTCACTTTCAGCTGCAAAAAAAATCTTAGTAATATTATTTTTTATCTTGTTTGAAAAATCATTTACCGATTTTAGTCTTATGTTTATTTGAGTATCATGATTTTTTTTTATTTTACTATTGGAGATTTTTTCTGGTGTAAAATCTGATATAGCTGCAGCCATAATTAATATATTTGCATCTCTTGTGGCTGAGATTACTGCTTTTTCCATTGATTCGGCAGTATCTACCTTTATAAGTTCTACTCCTACAGGAGTTCCAAAATTTGATGTGGTTATCAGTACTACTTTCGCACCTCGATCAATTGCAGCTTCAGCTATATAATGTCCCATTTTTCCAGAAGATTTGTTTGTTATATATCTTACGGGATCAATTGGCTGCCTCGTTCCACCCGCAGTAATCACAATCTTTTCTCCTAGGAAATCTCCATTTTTACCAAGTATTTTTCTGGTAATGCCAAGTATTTTTTTTGATTCTGACAGTCGTCCTTTACCAATTAATCCAGATGCTAATCTACCATTCTCCGGTCCAATGATTTCAAATTTTTTTTCTCTTAGGATTTTTATGTTATTTTGTGTTTGAAAAGAATCAAACATGTCTCCATCCATTGCTGGTGCGATGATAACTGGTGCAGTNGTTGCAAGAACNGTATTTGTTATAGGAGTATCAGAAATTCCCATTGCCAATTTTCCAATAGTATTTGCTGTNGCTGGAGAAATTATTATAATATCTGCTTNATGNGCTAATGCAACNTGATCNATATTNATATTAGTATTNTTATCCCAAAGTCCTAATATAGCTTTATTNTGAGTAATAGCTTCNAAGGTCGCTTTNCCTACAAATTTTTGTGCNGNGTTAGANAAAATTACATTTACATTTGCACCTTCTTGAATTAATTTACTGGCAAGNTCAGCAGATTTATAAGCAGAAATTGATCCACAAACACAAAGTACGATGTTCTTNCCNTCNAAGGCAANNGGTTTACTNTCAAATTTATTGTTTATTTNAGTCATAATTATTTTNTATATTTATGTCATATAATTTCTTTAAACCNNTTAGNGTTAGGTTTTTNTCAACGTAATCAAAGGAGTCAGNTAANGGNGCTATTAAATCGCATAGNCCTCCAGTAGCTACAACCTTNATTTTNTCATNATTNNTACTTATTTCATTTTTGAATCTTTGTATCATACCACTTATAAGGTCCGAGAATCCAAACATGAATCCAGATTGNAGAGAATGAACTGTATTTTTACCAATTACTTTTTNNGGTGNCTTAAGTTNAAANTTTCTTAATTGNGANGTGTTTGAAATCATTGATTCNGATGATATTTCTANNCCTGGAGATATTGANCCNCCNATATAATTTCCGTCATGNTCTATTGCNTCAAATACGGTAGCTGTNCCAATATCTACAATAATTAGAGGTCGNCCGTATATTAAACCTCCTGCTACAGCATCAACTATTCTGTCCGCACCAACATCATTTATTCTGTCATAATTAATCTTAATNCCNGTTTTAACTCCTGGTGATANATNAAGAAAATTTTTATCATNAATACCNGTAATGTGTTTGAGTGAATTTATNTAGGATTCTGTTATTGNTGGTACAACTGANCACATTGATATTCCTGATATTTTATTTAGTGGAATTTTATTATCCTCAATCATACTTTTNAGAATNAAGTTNAATTCATCNGTAGTATNTTTATTTTTTGATCCTATTCTAAATGTTTTTATTAAAACATCNTNTTCAAAAGCACCAANAGTTATATTGGTGTTGCCAATGTCAACTGTAAGTAAAATTCCCATAATATTATTATACTAGTAAGTTGATAAATTGTTTAATGATGATTTATATTTAAGAAATTATAGTTTATGTCAGAATTTGTATTCTTTATAAATTGTATGTTCAATTATTACATCTTAGNCGCTGGGTTGCCAATAATTATCTTTTGCTTGACCAACTGCTGAAGCTATCGCATATTTCTTTGAATGTGAAAGACTTATTGCAATTCTAGTTATACCCATTTTTTTTGCTCTAATAATTGCATTACCATGTATAATTACCTCTGGAGGAGCGCCTCTTTTCCTAGTAACTTCTATCGATTTCCAGGGTATACCTCTTACTCCTGTGCCCAGTAGTTTCATAACTGCCTCCTTAGCGGCAAATCTACTTGCTAACTGTTTGGGCCTTTTTTTACAATAAATCTGCTCATTTTTTGTAAATACCTTATTTAGAAATCTTTCCTGATATTGATTAAGAACATTCTCAATTCGGTCAATTTCAATCATATCTATACCAGNGTAAATCATCATTATTCCTTTTTTATGCAAAAATAAAATTCTTAAAAATAAAAAAAATATGTAAACTAACTATTATAGAATTATACATTTTTTAGAATTTGAATGAATAAAAATATTATTGATGGAAAAAAAATAGCATTTAAAGTCTCGCAGGATATTAAAAATAAAATAGAAATTATGTTTCGAGACTATAATATGGTACCTGGGTTAGCNGTTATACTCATTGGAGATAATCCTGCTTCAATATCTTATGTTAAAGGTAAGGAAAAAGCATGCAAAAATGTTGGAATTTTCACTCAAACTTTTAAAATGCCTGCTGAATCAAACTTTGAAAGTATTTCTAAATTAATATTATCTCTCAATGCTAATAAAAGATTTCACGGCATATTATTGCAATTACCCTTACCAAAACACTTAGATTCTGAAAAATTAATAGAACTTATAGATCCACAAAAAGATGTAGATGGAATTACAAGTCAAAATGCAGGATTATTATTATTAGGAAACCCAAGATTTGTTCCCGCAACACCACTTGGAATTCAAAGAATTTTACTAGAAGAAAATATAAAGATTGATGGGGCTAAAATATTAGTTATTGGCCGAAGTAATTTGGTTGGATTACCCTTGTCAATTTTATTACTTCAAAGAAAAGAGGGGGGAAATGCAACGGTAACTGTTGCTCACACACGTACAAAAAATATTAAAGAATTATCACTTGATTCCGATATCATCATTGTTGCTTCAGGAGTGCCTAATACACTGTCAGGCGCGATGGTTAACAAAGGTTCAATTGTTATAGACGTAGGTGTAAGTAGAAAGCCAGATCAAACTAAAAAAACAGGTTATAAACTTGTTGGAGATGTTGATTTTGATGAAGTTTCCCAGATAGTTTCAAAAATTACTCCTGTCCCTGGAGGGGTTGGTCCTATGACAATCGCTATGTTACTTAATAATGTATATCTAGCCACTACTTTTAGTCTGAAGAAAGCGAATTAGAACTACTTTTTTTTCTTTTTTTGAGATAAAATAATAATCAATTAACTTATAATAAAATTATATGACTAGCAAACAAAAAATAGAAAAAAATAAATCATTTCATGATATCGATTCCAAAAAATCTAGAAAATCTAACCCATCTATCAATTCTCTTGATATAAATGAACATTTAGAACTTTTTAGAAAAATGTATCTTATTAGACAATTCGAAAATGCTTGTGGCCAAAATTATGCCAATGGAAATATAAGAGGTTTTTTACATCTCTACTCTGGCCAAGAGGCTACTGGAGTTGGAGCGTTATCTTCACTTAAAGACTCTGATTATATAGTTACTCATTACAGAGATCATGGGCATGCATTGGCAAGAGGATTAGATGTTAATCGATCAATGGCTGAACTTTTTGGAAAAAAAACAGGATTGTCCAAGGGTAAAGGTGGCTCAATGCATTTATTTGATGCTAGTAAAAAATTTATGGGTGGACATGCTATAGTGGGAGGACAATTACCCTTAGCAGCTGGACTATCTTTATCTCAACAGTATGAGAATAAAGATGGTATAACAATATGTTTTTTTGGTGATGGGTCTACAAACCAAGGTATTTATCATGAAACTTTAAACTTAGCTGCTGTATGGAACCTTCCTATATTATTTTTCCTTGAAAATAACAAATATGGAATGGGATCTTCTATTGATAGAGTTAGAGCAGGAGGATTAGATTTTTTCCCTGCGATGAATACATATGAAATACCTTCTATGGAAGTTGATGGAATGGATGTGCTTGCAGTTAAAGAAGCTACAGAAATAGCAAGAGAAAAAATCTTAAAAGATAAAAAACCTTTTTTTATTGAATCAAAAACTTTTAGATTTGTGGGACATTCATATGCAGACGGGCAAAAATACAGAAATCAGGATGAGGTAACTATGTGGGAACAAAAAGATCCTATTATTGTATACCCAAAAAAGTTAATTGAATTGAAAATTACTACTAATCGTGAAATAAACAAAATCAAGTCAGAGGTTGATAATATCATCAGTGACGCTATAAAGTTTGCTAGTGAGAGTGAAGAACCAAGTTTGAACGAAATTTATGATGATATATTAGCCGAGTAAAATTATGCCTGAGATAACAATAAGAGAAGCACTAAAAACCGCCCTTAATGAAGCAATGGAAAAAGATGAAAGAGTATTCATTATGGGAGAGGATATAGGTGAATATGGTGGAGCATATGCGGTTACAGATGGATTTTTGAAAAAATTTGGTCCAAAAAGAATTAAAGATACTCCGATTTCTGAACAAGCATTCGTCGGGGCTGGAATAGGTGCTGCAGTTGGAGGTTTAAGGCCTGTAATCGAATTAATGTCAATATCATTTTCATTAGTTGCTTTTGACCAAATCGTCAATATGGCTGGAAATATTAGATATATGTCAGGTGGTCAAATTAGCGTTCCTATGGTTATTAGAGCTCCTACTGGAGCAGGTGTTCAATTGGCAGCAACTCACTCTCAAAGTTTTGAAACATGGTTAGCTGAGGTTCCTGGTATTAAAGTGGTTTGTCCATCAAATTCATATGATGCTCTTGGTTTAATGCGAAGTGCGATTAAGGATAATAATCCTGTGATTTTTGCTGAGCCTGCTCTTTTATATGGTAGCAAATCAGACGTTCCGGATGAGTATTTTGAGGTAAATCTTGGAGATGCTAATGTTTTTAAAAAAGGTGATGATATAACTATAGTTACATATGGATATGGCTCAAAAGTTTTATCTGATGCTGCAAAAAAATTAGAATCTATTGGTATTAGTCCTGAATTAATCGACCTTAGATCTCTAAATCCAATAGATTATGAAAAAATAATCCATTCAATTCAAAAAACCAACAGGTTAGTTTTGGTAGATACTGCTCGAAAAACTGGTGGGATAATGTCTGAAATATCTGCAACCATTAATGAAAAAGCAGGTGAATGGCTTGATGGCCCTATAGTCAGAGTTGGCTCAAAGGATGTACCATGGCCTTATAATAAAAGTTTAGAACAAGAAGTACTAACGGACTCAAATAATATATTAGAAATCATAAAATCAAATTATGGTATTTAATGGAATAAGTTTTATTTTCTAGGAGGGAAAAATTGATTACAGAAGTTACTATGCCTTCAATGGGGGCAGATATGACTGAAGGAACTATTGTTAAGTGGTTGTTTAATGAAGGAGACGATGTGAATAAAGGGGATAAAATAGCTGAGGTTGAAACAGATAAAACCGTTGTAGAAATGGAAGCATATTCTAGTGGAAAACTAAGAAAAATATTAATATCAGAAGGTACTATGGTTACTGTTGGTACTGTAATTGCATACATTGGGGATGAAAATGATGAGATTCCTGAAATTTCTTCAGAATCTCCTGGAAAACAGGAAATTGATGAGCCTTCAACGGAAATTCAAGTTGAAGATAATAACGTAGAACAAGTTGAAAAAATAGAAAAAGTAGAAGTTAATCAAACTGAAACAGTAAAAGTAAACAATAATGATAATTCTCGTGTTAAAGCTTCCCCTATTGCTAGAAAATTGGCACTAGAGAAATCTATAAATATTGCAGACGTACCTGGTACAGGCCCAGGAGGCAGAATAACTAAGACTGATGTAGAGAATTATTCTCCTCAAAAAACTTTTGCACCCTCCAATTCTTCAAAGGCAATTTCTATTGATAGTTCAGATATTGATTTGAGTACAATGAGACAAGCTATTGCAAGAGTAACAGTTAAGTCAAAGTCAACTATACCTCATTATTATGTAACTCATGACATAAACATGACTGCAGCTATGAGTTTTAGATCTCAAATGAATGAAATTCTTGCTGAAACGAACGAGAAAATCTCTGTAAATGATATGCTACTAAAGGCCGTTACTAATGCATTAATCAAGTATCCAAAATGGAATTCTTCTTACGATGAAAATAAACTTTCTGGAAACGCATCAATAAACCTTGGCGTTGCAATGGCACTTGAAGAAGGATTGATTGTTCCTGCTATTATGTCTGCAGAAAACATGTCATTATCTGAAATATCTCAATCAGTAAAAGACCTTAGTAATAGAGCTAGAGGTATTGGTGGTAACTTAACACAAGACGAATTGACAAAAGGGACTTTTGGTACTTCAAATCTAGGTATGTTTGGGACAAAAAGTTTTTCTGCTATTATTGTTCCTCCAAATGCAGGAATTATAGCTGTAGGAAAAGTTGAGCAAAAGCCTATAGTACAAAATGGAAATATTGTCATTGCCTCTATAATGAGTGCAAGTATGTCCGCTGATCATAGAGTTGGTGATGGAGCAGAAGCAGCTATGTTCATGTCTGAAGTTCAGAGTAGTTTAGAAAATCCTCTGAAGTTAATATAATTATTGAATAGATGGAATAAAATGTATAATCCAGAATCTTTTTCAAATCCAGAACGAAAAATTTTGGAAAATTATTTTACAAATATAGATCAACCCGTATTTGTTGTTATGAACTTGCCAGAAGTGGTAAAAGGTGCACTATTTGCTAGATATAGCCGTTCAGCAAAATCTCTAAGAAGATTATTTTTAGATGAGTTTGTAAATATTGATAATGGTACTCTAAAAAATAATAAAGACTTTATGGTTGATATATCTAGGGCAGAAAAACTTTATGATAGAGTTTTTAGTGAATATGGTGATGATTCTGTAGCTCAACTTGGTGGTGCTCATATAGCTTGTGAAAATGCATCTAATATTTTGACCAAAGTCCTTGAATGGGGGAGACTAGCATCATATTTAGAACAATCAACTCGATACATTTTTTATGACAAAAAAGTTAATGAACAATATAGGTATGTTATTCCAAATGAAATATCATCACAAGACTTACCAGGCTATAAAAAAAATATGGATAAACTTTTTGATCAATATTCTTTACTAGTCCATCAGTTAGTAGATTTTTTCAAATCAAAATATCCTAAAAATGCAAGTGATTCAAATTTTATTTATAACTCTTCTATACGAGCAAAGGCTTGTGATGTTGCTAGAGGATTGCTTCCAGCATCAACATTTTCAAATGTAGGTATTTTTGCATCAGGTCAAGCTTATGAAAATATGATCATGAAAATGAATAGTCATCCACTTGCTGAAGTTAGAAGTTATTCTAACCTAATGTTAGCAGAATTAAGAAAAGTTATACCTTCTTTTCTTAAAAGAGTAGATCTGCCGGATAGAGGATTATTATGGTCTAAATATTTTAGTGATATTAATCATAATATGGAAAAAATAGTAAATGATTATGGTAATAATTCTTCTACCAATCTCGAAGTTGACTTAATTGAATGGGATCATAATGCAGAAGATAAAATAATAGTTTCAGCTTTATACTCTTACACTAATAAAAGTGAAAGAGAATTGATAAAAATAGTTGACAAATTAAGTCAAAAAGAGAAAGAAAGAATTTTATATAAATATATTGGAGATAGAAATAATAGAAGACATAAACCTGGTAGAGCGATGGAACGTGCTTATTATAGATTTGACATACTGTCAGATTTTGGTAGTTTCCGTGATCTTCAAAGACATCGGATGATGACTATTGAATGGCAAAAGCTAAGCACATTTAATGGATTTTCTGTTCCTGATGTAATCGAGGAGATTGGTTATAAAGACAAATGGAAACAAACAATGTTAGAAATAGGAGAATATTTTGAAACGTTAGGTACTAAATATGGTTTTCATGTAGCTCAATATGTAGTCCCTTTTTCATACAATATTAGATATTCAATGCAATTTAATGTCCGGGAAGCATACCATTTATTAGAACTTAGAACTGCCCCCCAAGGCCATCAAGATTATAGACGAGTTTGTCAAAAAATGCATGAACTAATTCTTAATAAAGCTGGGCATAAAATTTTAGCTAACTCTATGAAATATGTTGATCATAACGCATATGATCTAGAGCGAATTGATGCTGAAAGAGCTGCTGAAAAAAGAAGAAGTAAAAAATAATAATTTGATTGAGATAAAGAATATAAATTTCAATTTTCATGATGAAAAAATACTTTCGGATATAAATCTTAATATCTCACCAGGTGAATTTGTGTCTGTAATTGGACCATCTGGTTGTGGAAAAAGTACCCTATTAAACATAATTGCAGGTATAAATAAACCTAAAACAGGCGAAATTCTAGTTGAAGGAAAGGCGGTTAATGTAGGAGATAAAATTTCATATATGCAACAAAAAGATCTTTTATTACCATGGAGAAATGTAAGTAAAAATGCAGGCCTAGGTTTGGAGATTAAAGGTTTTTCTGAATCATTTATACAAGATAAAATATCTTTATATACTAAAGATTTTGGCCTAGAAAAATATCTAGATTATATGCCTCATGAACTTTCAGGTGGCTTAAGGCAAAGAGTTGCTTTTTTACGTGCAGTCATAGTAGATAATCCAATAATGCTTTTAGATGAACCTTTGGGCTCTCTTGACGCAATTACTAAATCTACTCTTCACGAGTGGCTAATGAAAGTATTTAGTAAATTTAGTAAAACAATTGTCATGGTTACTCATGATATAGATGAGGCTATTATATTAGCGAATCGAGTAGTTGTTATGGCCACTAATCCAGGAAGAATAATAAAAGAATATGTCGTTGATAGGTTGTTGGTAGATAATAGAGACATTACATCAAATTATTTTATTCAACTAAAAAAAGATATTATAAAAGATCTATCACTATAATTTATTTGTCATTGAAAATTTGATATTGTATAATTTTTTATAAACATGGGGAGCTCTTTAATAGCTGAGAGGGTAATATTTTTACCGACCCTTATAGACCTGAACTAGATAATGCTAGCGTAGGAAATTTAATGAAAAAAGAAATCATAATTAGTAATTATTTACCTCCTTTTGCATCTGTTCTTTTTGTAATACTTTTATGGCAAATTTCCGTTACGTTGCTTAAGATTGAATCATGGTTCTTGCCATCTCCAGTAAATATAATTGCTGAGCTAATTAATTCATATAAGATTTTGTTTGAACATTCATTGATTACTTTGTTTGAAATAATTGTTGGGTTACTAATTTCAATAGTAATTTCATTANTAATTACTAGTATGATTTTTTGGTTCAAAAGTTTTGAAAAAACTATATATCCGCTATTAATAACATCTCAAATTATACCCGTTTTTACCTTGGCGCCAATTTTAATAGTTTGGTTTGGTACAGGATTGTTTTCTAAAGTAATTATTATTGTTTTGTTTACCTTTTTCCCTCTAGTGATTAATCTAGTTACAGCAACCAAAAACGTTGATATAGATATGATAAAAATGTTTGATTCTCATGGAAGTACAAAATTACAAATGTACAAAAAACTATATATTCCAGCCATCCTACCTAATTTTCTTTCAGGCTGTAAAGTTGCCTGCGTTATTTCAGTTATTGGCGCAGTTATTGGTGAATGGATTGGGTCAAGTAATGGTTTAGGGTGGGTTATGAAGATTTCAGGCCCTCAATTTCAAACTTCAAGAGTGTTTGCTTCAATTCTTTGTCTTTCACTTATAGCATTACTATTATTTTTTACAGTAGTAAGTATTGAAAAAAAATTATTAAGGAGATATCCGTCATGAAAATGAATTTATTATTAGTATTAATTAGTATTTCTTTTTTTGCATGCTCTAGTTCAGATGNGAAAAATCAAGAAGTATTATTAACTCTTGATTGGTACCCTAATGCAAATCATGCAGGAATTTATGTTGCAATAGAGGATAAAATATTNGAAAAAAACAGTATTGATTTTTCTGTAGAACCTCCAGCAGATCCTGCAACTGTNTTAAACTTAATTGCTAGTGGCGAATCTGATTATGGGTTATTTTATCAACCAGATTTATTACTTGCAAGAGATCAAGGTGTTCCTGTAGTTGCTATTGCAGGGATAGTTCCAAGGCCATTAAATTCGATTATGACCCTGAAGTCATCAAATTTAATACGTCCTAAAGATCTAGAGNATAAAAAAATTGGTTTCCCAGGAATACCTTGGAATCAATCTATGCTAAATACTATGATGAAATGTGATAATGCAGATTCGTCAACGTTAGATGTAATCGATGTGGGGTGGTCGTTAGGACAAACCTTGCTATCTAAAAACGTAGATGCAATCATTGGTGCATACTGGACGCATGAATCAATTGTTATGTCTAATGAAGGATACGAAACAAATATAATATATCCTGATGAATGGTGCGTTCCTCCTTACTATGAACTGATTTTGGTAACATCTGAAGAAAATTTAGAAAAAAATCCTGAAATTGTTGAAAAACTCATAATTTCTTTATCAGAAGGCTACAGAAAAGCCATTTCTGAACCACAAAATTCAATTGATGTTTTAATTAAGTATAATGAAGATTCTGTAGATGAAAAAGTTGATAGGGCAGGAGTAGAATTATTAGTACCTTTATGGCAAAACAACAATAATCTATTCGGAAGTATAAATCAAGAAAAATGGTTAGATTTTTCAGATTGGATGAAATCTGAAAAACTAATCTCTAGTGACCTTGATGTTAACAAAACCTATAAGGATTTTTCCTATATTTTGAGGTGATTCTTTGAAAAAATCTAAAATTCCAATTGTATTAACAATAGCAGGAAGTGATTCTGGTTCAGGAGCAGGAATACAAGCTGATCTAAAAACCTTTTCTTCTTTGGGTGTATATGGAACTACTGCTATCACTGTAGTTACTTCACAGAATACTAAAGGTGTTANAGATGTAAGTGCATTAGATTTATCTATGATTTCATCTCAAATAGATTGTTTAGTTGAAGATTTTGACTTAAGAGCTATTAAGACTGGAATGCTTTTTACTCCTGATATTGTAAAAATTGTATCTGATAAGGCAAAAGAGTATAAATGGGAAAAATTAATTGTTGATCCTGTAATGGTTGCTTCATCAGGAGATACTTTACTGCAGTCAGAAGCAATCGATGAGTATAAAAATAGNCTGATTCCTATCAGTTTTGCTGTTACTCCAAATATTCCGGAATTAGCTACTTTATTGAACGAAAAAATAATTACTATAAATGATATTAAAAATGGTTGTGTTAAGATAAGAAAACTAGGNGTAAAAAATATTATTGTTAAGGGTGGCCATGATGATAATAATAAAGACTCTATAGATATTCTTTATAGTGATGATACTTTTTATGAATACTCATTNCCAAGATTGAAATCTAAAAATAATCATGGTACGGGTTGTACTTTTGCAGCTGCTTTTACAGCTAATATTGCATTAGGCGAAAATATAAANCAATCATTTATTAATTCAAAAGATTATGTATGGAATGCTATGTCGAACGATTTATTAATAGGTAATGGAAATGGACCTGTTGACCATTTTTATAAGTTGAGAAAATAAAATGTCACAAGAAGTATTATTNATTTCAGAATCAGAAGTNTCCAAAATAACAAATATGCAGACAGCTATTGATTGTATGGAAGATGCTTTTTATGCATTTGCAAAAGGAGAAATTTTTAATTATCCAAGATATAGATTACCGACTTCTGATGGCCAATATAACTTTATGAGTGCCTCATGGATAACTAAAGGATATGCNGCTAACAAATCCTATGTTAGTCATAAAAACGGTATAGATTTTAATGTTATGNTNTATGANACTACTGGTANAGGNNTAATTGCTATCATTNAAGCAAATATTCTTGGNCAGATAAGAACNGGTGCNGTNTCTGGTTTAGCATCAAAATATCTNTCAAAAACTAATTCNNAGATTTTTGGTATTNTTGGNTCAGGNTATCAGGCNGAAACTCAATTTGAAGCTNTAATTANTGTAAGNGATATNAATGAAGTCTTTGTATATTCAAGAGAAAAAANNAATAGAGAAAATTTTGCTTTGAAAATGTCTGAAAAATTTAATATTAGTGTATTACCTTTAGATTACGAAAGTTTTATTAAGATTAACTTCGATATTTTAACATCTGTGACCAATTCCCCTATACCTGTTATAACGAAAGAAATGATTAATCCGGGGATACATATAAATGCAGCAGGAAATAATTCTTGGACGAAAACTGAAGTTGAAATTGATGTCATCGGCAAGATGGACAAAATAATTTGCGATGAAGTATCTCAAGCTAAAATTGAGTCTGGAGAATTACTTAGAGCTCAAGAACAAGGTGTGTTTTCATGGGAAACGGCCTTAAGTTTATCGGAAATTATTTATCGTAAAAAAATATCAGAAAAATTTCAAAATATTTCAACTTTATTTGAATCTCAAGGACTAGCTTTGGAAGATTTAGCAATGGCTATAAGTATTTATAATTTAGCAATAGAAAATAATTATGGTAAATCTATAAAAATCTAATTTAATGTGTGTCCAAAATAAGTATACTTTTTTGAAATCTATTTAATACTTCAAGTTGCTTTTTGGAAATAATAAAATCAATGTTAACTGGTAATTTAATTTTATTTATTATCAAAGATACTAAGAAATTAATTGATATGTTACCATTTTGATATTTACTAACATTAATATCTTTCTGAAAGACTGAATTTTCGGATGAAATATGTTTTAGTTTTTTATTTATGAAGTCATCTATCTCTGATTTTTCTAATATTTCACCATTAGAAATTTTATTCTTTATAAAAATATATGATTGATTTCTCAATTCAATAAGTTGTTTATAAGAGTTTTCAAAATGGTTTTCAGGTTTTTTTCCTAATTTAGCTATCCAAGCAATTTTATTAGTGATTTTCTCTTTTCCTAACTTATAATCTATAATAATTGAAAGCCATCCCTCCCTTTTAATTATTTTTGAATGACCAGGAAATGGTATATAAGATTCATCTATAGTGTTCTCATTGAAACCAACAAAAATATTTTCCACTAGTAAATCTTTACGTTCAAGATTGTTTTTTATATGTTCATAAAGATCGTGCTCTGTTATAGCCCATCTAATATTTTCCTTCACAAAAGTGTAAGTTTTATGAATAATATTTATTATTTTTTCTCCTGAATCAGGAATAATATCATTATTATTCAATAGAATTTTCCTCGATATTATCAAAATATAATTTTGCCTTTTTATAGTCTTCAAACGTGTTAATATCAATTCTTACAATTATGTTTGAAAAATCTAATTTTCCGTGAGTAAAATTTTGATTATTAAAAATTTCTCTAATTCCTTGTTTGTTTTCCGAAATATTTCGTAATTCAGGTAACATTTTTTTCGAAAAAATTAATGGATGNCCACCTCTTTTTTTATAAATAGGATACGTAATATCAAAATTGTTATTATTATGATATTCAATAATTTTTTTTATAATATGGCCTGGCCTTGGCTGGTCAACAGCCATGATAATAATTGTGTTTGAAATCTTTGAAATCTTTGCTAATCCTGATTTTATTGAGGTAGTTTTGCCATCTTCATAGGATGCATTATAGANAATTTTCAAGTTATCTTTTTTTATCATATTTTTACTGATAATTTTATGATCTTTACCAGTTACTACAATGACTTCGTTGCATCCAGCATTAAATAAAGAAGTGATTTGATAATTTATAAGTATATTTTCACCCCAACTTAACATTGCTTTAGGGTAATTCATTCTTTGAGATTTACCTCCACTCAAAATTATGCCTGAAGTAAAATTTACGTTTGTCATTATTATATTTAATTAAGTTTAGATTTTTTAAGTGCTTTGTCTATTAAGGTTTTATCAAGTTTCATGAAATTACCATTACCTCCAAGCCTGAATGCTGTTATTTCGGCCATGATAGATAACGATATTTCTTCTGGAGTTCTTGCGGATAAATCTAACCCAATAGGAGAATGTATTTCACTAACTTCATCGTAACTAAAGCCATGCGAGAATAACTCTTCGTAAATTAATATAGCTTTTCTTTTAGAACCTAATAAGCCAACATAGCTNGCATTTGTTCTTAGTGCTGCACCTGTTGCGTATGAATCATATTTATGACCCCTAGTTGCTATAACAATAAATGAGTTAGTTCCAAGGTTTATTTTTTCTAATTCTTTTGCATAGTCACCTACTAAGGTTTTTGTTGCCTTAGGGAATCTTTTCCGATTAGAAAATTTTTCTCTATCATCGATTACAATAATTTTATAGCCAAGAGTTATTGCTATGTTATATATTGCTTTTGAAACATGGCCGCCTCCTGCAATAACTAATGTAGGGTGATTAGTATATGCTTCTATAAAAAATTCATATCCTCTCTTATCAGATACATATTTATTTNTGCCAAGTGGCAAAATTTCATCTGAAGTCTTTTTAGCNAAATTATCTAAAATTTCATCNCCAAGTGTGCCNGANGTCGACTTATTTTCTCTTATAAGTAATTTATCTCCTATTTTCGCTAATGAGGTAATTGGTTTTTTTGATAATGTTGCTAATGACACAGATGCTCCACCGTTATATGCAGAAATTATTTCTTGGTTGTATTTTTTCAGGGATTCGGATTTGTTTATATTATCTATAAGGAAAAACATTTTACCTCCACAAACTAGTCCATCTTCAGCTGCTAATTCTTCGTTAAGCTCATACTCCTTCATTAAGGTAGCAGTTTTATTTTTCAGCATTTCGGAAGCTGCAAACCATATATCACCTTCTACGCAACCTCCACCCAATGTACCAATTGCAGTTTTATCATTCATAACTAGCAACTTTGCGCCGGGTTTTTGTGGAGTTGATCCAGATGTTTTTATGACAGTAGCAATAGCAAAATTATTTTTATTTAAAAATTCTTCTTTAGCTTTTAAAAAAACTTCTTCCATAGTTGGCCTTAAAAATTATATGTATATATTTTAATTATACTTACAACGTACTAATTTAGTAATAATTAGTTAATCCTATATGGTTCAAGGGTATCCCATTTAGGAATTAAACCAAGCCCTGGTCTATCTGGAGCATAAACATATCCATCTTCAATATACAACTCATGTTCCCATATTTTCCCATGCATTGGATTAACCGAATCTCTGTAATATTCTANAATAAGTCCATTTGGAATAGCTGCCACAAGATGTATGTGTANNTCTTGTGGACCATGAGGNGCTATATCAAGNTCATTTGCTTGTGCTAAAGCGGCTACTTTCATAAATTCTGTAACNCCNCCCATAATTATTCCGTCTGGCTGTANAATGTCTACGGCTCTNANATTTATCATGTCTCTAAAGCCATATCTTGAATANTCATTTTCTCCAGCTGCAACTGGTATAGAGGTAGATTTAGTTATTTCTGCTTGACCAATATAATCATCNGGCTCTACAGGTTCCTCGAACCAAAAAATATCATGTTTTTCAGCTTTCCTTGCAAACTCGATTGCTTCATAGTGTCTATAAGCATTATTAGCATCTACCATAAGTTTTACATTCGGGCCTATTGTTTCTCTACAAATTCTAACTCTCTCTACATCTTCATTGATGGAGACTGCCCCGACTTTTATTTTTACAGCTCTAGCTCCAAGTTCAATATTGTCTTCCATTTCTTTAGCTAACTCTTTTAAACCTTTACCTTCTTCGTAATAACCACCAGCTATATATGTATCTACTTTATTTGTGAAACCTCCCAACAACTTATATAAAGGCATTTGAGCAATTTTTCCTTTTATATCCCATAATGCTATATCTATTCCTGATATGATTCTTGTTGATATTCCTCTTCTTCCTACTAATTTTGGTTTCCACATAGCATGCCACAACGCTTCATTATCTAAGGGATCTAGTCCTACAAGGATTCCCTTGAAGTATTCACAAAATCCTTCTGCAATCTTACTGCTAGCATTATTTAGCACATTTCCACCAGGAGTATTTCCTGCGATACCAATTCCAGTAATATCAGGGTCGTCAGTTTCAATTACAATTAGATCTAATGAGTTATGGGTGTAAGTGTATAAGCCATTGGTAATTGGTACTGACCTTGGCCATTTATATAATTTGTTATATACATTTGTAATTTTCATAATTTTCCCTATATTTCTTATTCTAATTTGTAAATATTATCCACTTTTATTGATAAAATTTCAATATTAGATTGATATTCTATCAATAAAATTATTTCTTTGGGCCAGTAGCTCAGGGGTTAGAGCAATCGGCTCATAACCGATCGGTCGCAGGTTCGATTCCTGCCTGGCCCACCAAAGTTTT
>PASL01000016.1 GCA_002712125.1 Chloroflexota bacterium
TTCATCCTTAGTAGCTTCATCCTTAGTAGCTTCATCCTTAGGAGCTTCATCCTTAGTAGCTTCATCCTTAGTAGCTTCATCCTTAGTAGCTTCATCCTTAGTAGCTTTCTTTTTTTCTTTTAGCTGAGGTGGTCGCTTGACAATTTTAGATGTAAATTTATTTTTTATTCCAATAGAAAACATTAAGCTAATTACTGATTCTGATGGCTGAGCTCCTTTGTTAATCCATTCATTTAACTTGTCAGTATCAATATTTATTGATGATGGGTTTGGAAATGGGTCGTACGTACCAATCTGTTCTATGAAAGAACCATCTCTTGATGTTCTTTGATCTGCTACCACTATTCTGTAAAAGGGACTTTTTTTTGCTCCAACTCTCTTGAGTCTTATTCTCACCATCTATATTATTTCTCCATTTTTGTTTTACAAATTTACGTAATTTATTAAAAATTGCTGTTTAAGGATAACAAAAAAAATCAATTAAATACTGTTTAATAATATAACTAATATAATTGTTATAACTAATATTTATATTTTTTGTGAGAAGTAAATATGTTAAATGTAAAAATTATTTTTTTTTCAATTCTTAGAGAGAAATTAAATTTACGTGAAATCTATATCGAGTGTGAAAAAAATACAACATTAATTCAAGCAATTGAAATTCTTCAAAAAAAAATTGATCTGGCTAACTATGACCTAATGAATTGCATGTTTGCCGTTAATCAAAATTATGTTGAGAATAATTACAAATTAAAAGAAGATGATGAAATAGCTATAATACCTCCAGTGAGTGGTGGGAGCAATCTTAATGAGTGACAGATATGTGGAAATTACATCAGATGAAATAAATTTCCAAAAGTTATATGAATTTTGTAAAGAAAAGCATTTTGGTGCAGTAAATGCTTTTTTTGGGGTTACAAGAAATTTTAATAATAATAAAAAAGTTTTATTTCTAGAGTATGAGTCATATTCTGAAATGGCCAAAAAAATAATAAGCCAAATAATTGAGGAAATGATTAATAAATGGGATATTGGAAAAGTGGCAATTTCTCACAGAACTGGCCGTGTTAATATTGGGCAAGTAAGCATGATATTAGTGATATCAAGTAAGCATAGAAAAAATTCAATAGCTGCTACTGATTATTTTATTGATAGACTAAAAGAAATAGTTCCTATTTGGAAAAAAGAATTCTATGAAGACGGAGAAAATTGGTTATCCAGTACTCCAGGTTAACAGATAAACTGATAAAATATTTATTGTGACGTGGAGGGTTCGCATAGTGGCCTAGTGCGCCCGCCTGCTAAGCGGGTTGGGGGTGTTGAGCCTCCTCGCGGGTTCGAATCCCGCACCCTCCGCCATGTTTTAATTATAAAATTTCTATAATTATGCTACTCNTGATAATGTATTNAANNAATCTAAGAACCTATTTCTAAATAATTTCCATTGATTTTTCTGATNGTTTGTAAAGCAGATAAAATAGCTANCNAACTAGTNTTTGGATTCTCTGANCTNGGTAAATTTTCAAANNTGAATTTATANTTNCCNGCTTTAGATTTNATTNATATTACATGAATATTAATTTTTGATTTNGGGTCAGCATAAACAAGAACCTTAGTNTTTTCTGGNCCTAANCCAGACAANCTTATAGTAGCNGCAATATTTACATTAGCAGGNAAAAGTTTTANNGCTTGTTNAGCATTNCCAGAAAAAATTAATGTTTTTNCGNTAATGCNTGTTNCTTCCCANTGCTTGAATCCTGGNGCNNCTGAGAGTGATTTTGGACTTTTTGTTGTGATAATNGAAACTTCTTGTANNAANCCNNTCAAAGAATTTAANGTNTCAATTGCNCCTACTGCNCCNGAAGGAANNTATATTCGCTTATTATTTTTANTAGCAATNTTTTTTAGTTTNGATAAATATNTTTCNTCTAATAANGCGCCTGAACTCATTATTAANATATTTTTATTAGCTTCTAAAACTNTTTCAGCGCATTTTTCTACNGCAATTGGAGAAGCGCATTCTACCACTAGGTCAATCTGAGNATTNTTGGCTAANTCATCAATAGAAGTATATAAAAAAGGATCTGATTNTAAACTTTTCGATAAATTTTCTGCACTTAGTGAATTAGTATCGTATAAACCTAGAATTTCTACATTACCAACATTTCCTGATTCAATTTCTCTAGTAATGAGAGAACAAATTGCTCCTGTTCCTATAAATCCTAGTCTTAATGCTCTTATATTTTTTGTCATAAGTTAGAAATTATACATACTTAGGTAAAAAAATATAACTTTTTTATTATAATTATAGTTTTTTATTTTATAATTTTTCATATTATCGGTAGAATTAAATAAATACTAATTTTAACATATGACATCTTTCAACATATCTACAGTGGGTTGCCAAATGAATGTTTCTGATTCAGAGAAGCTTTCAAATAGTCTTGTTAAAATGGGTTTTGAGTNACAAGAGTCCTACTTAGATGCATCTATTATAGTTGTTAANACTTGCGTTGTTCGTCAGTCTGCTGAAGATACAACAACAGGCTTTTTAGGTAAATTAAGAAAAATAAAAAGTAAATCACCAGAAAAAACTATAATAGTTATGGGCTGTATGGTAGGTCCTGATTCTACTTCATTGAAAAAAAGGTTTTCACACGTTGACCTTTGGGCTCGCCCTCAGGAATTTCACCCGATATTAGATCTGCTATCTGTTAGATTCAACAAGGATATGGAAGGTTGTTTATCTGACTTAGCGCCGATTTCTCCAAAAATTTCTGCTTTTGTTCCTATAGTACATGGTTGCAATAAATTCTGTACATTTTGTATTATCCCTTTTAGGAGAGGAAAAGAAACAAGCCGTGATTTAGATGAAATATACAATGAAATTGATCTCATGGTTGACAGGGGCTTGAAAGAAGTTACTCTATTAGGACAAAATGTAGACTCTTATGGTCATGACCTTAGAGATCGCTTAGACTTAGCGGANTTAGTTGAAAAAATACATGAAATTAAGGGNTTGGAAAGAATTCGATTNCTTACTTCTCANCCAAATGATATGTCTAGAAGAATAATAACTTTAGTTGCTGATTTACCAAAAGTTTGCGAAAANATTAATTTGCCTATTCAAGCTGGTGATAATACCGTTCTGGTAGATATGAGAAGAGGTTACACAGTAAATCAATATTTAAGAAAAATTGATTTTATTAAGAATAAAATTCCTGGAATAAGTTTAACAACTGACCTTATTGTCGGATTTCCAAACGAAACTAATGACCANTTTGAAAATTCTCTTAGTCTATTGAAAGAAGTTCAGTTTGATAAAGTCCATGTAGCAGCATACTCAAACAGAAATGGTACTTACGCCTCAAGAAAATTACCAGATAATATTGATAGAAAAATCAAAAAAGAGAGACTTAACCTTGTAGATGACCTACAAAAAAATATTCAAAAATCTCTAAATTCAAGAATGTTATCAAAAAAATATCAAATTCTTGTTGAAGGACGTAAGAGAGAAATGATGCATGGAAGAACAAGAACAGATAAAATAGTTTACTTAAATGGTAATTTAAATAATCAATTAGATGATTCACTAATAGGAAAAATGTTAGAAGTTAAAATTACAGATTATTCTTCATGGTCACTAACAGGCGAAGTTTTAATAAGTAAACATAATAAGTTTGAGGAAATTGCAGTATGACAACTTTATTCTCAGATAAAAATATTGTACCTGTAACTGAGTTAGAGCAGTCAGCGTTTTGCCAGACAGAAGGTAATCTAAGAACTAAAACACTTGAAGAAGAATTCAATTCAGGGGTCAGATGGCAAAAAATTCCTACCAGGTATCTTAAGCTAACTCCTGAAGAAATAGATGAAGGCATTAAATTCGCTAGAGCAGAAATAGGTTCAAAAGCTCTCATTTTAGGTCATCATTATCAAAGAGATGATGTTTTTAAGTATTCTGATGTTTCTGGAGATTCATATAAACTTTCAAAAATAGCTTCCGAAAACAATGATGCAAAGTGGATAATATTTTGTGGTGTTCATTTTATGGCAGAAACAGCAGACATATTAACTTCTGCTGACCAAAATATTATTCTCCCTAATTTAGCCGCTGGTTGTTCAATGGCAGATATGGCTAAGTTTGTTGATGTTAGAAATTCTTGGTCTCAGATAGAAAATGTTTTGGGTGGAAAATCAAGTATTATACCAATAACTTACATGAATTCATCTGCAGATATAAAATCACTTTGTGGAGAAAACGGAGGAATAGTTTGTACTTCTTCTAATGCTTTGAAGGCGTATGAATGGGCTTTCGAAAAAAGTGAAAAAATTCTATTTTTACCTGATCAACATCTAGGTAGAAACACTGCTAAGGCTTTTGGTATTAAGGACTCAGAAATAGTAGTTTGGGATCCTTATAGAAAAAATGGCGGTTTATCTAGCGTAGAAATCATAAATTCTAAAGTAATTTTGTGGAAAGGTCATTGCTCAGTTCATACAAGATTTTCTGTTCAACAAATTAATCATGTTAGAAAAAATAACCCAAACACAAAAATAATTGTTCATCCTGAATGTACTAATGAGGTAGTTGAAGCTGCTGATATAAATGGTTCAACAGAGCTAATATTAGATACAGTTATTAAATCCCCAGCTGGTTCTAGTTGGGCAATAGGAACTGAAATTAATATGGTTAATAGACTTGCTAAAGATAATCCTGATAAGGATATTTTTTGCTTAGATTCAGTAGTTTGTCCTTGCGCTACAATGTATAGAATCCATCCTGCATATTTACTGTGGGTTCTTGAAGGAATTATGGCAGGTGTAGCAATTAATCGAATAAAGGTCGATGATCATAAGAAATACAATGCAAATATAGCACTTGAAAGAATGCTTGCGCTAGGTGGCTATAGAGCTTAAATGGGATTACCTTTTTTTAATCATAAATATGAATCTGAAATAATCAATCTTTCATCATCATATATTGACGATTTAATAACAATGGCATTTAATGAAGATGCAGCATTCGATGATATTACTACTAATACACTATTAAATCCTAATATATTATCCTCATGTAACATAATTGCCAAATCACAAGGTGTAATCTCTGGAGTTAATGTAGTAAAGAGGGTTTTTGAACTTTACGATAACACACTCGTTTTTGAAAATTATAAATCTGATGGTGAAGAAGTTTTTAATAATGAAAAAATAGCTAATGTTTCTGGGAAAATGGCATCAATACTGTCATCGGAACGAGTTGCTCTGAATTTTCTACAAAGAATGTCTGGAATTTCAACTGAAACAAATAAGTTAGTAAAATATATCAGTTCTACCTCTACTAAATTAATTGATACACGAAAAACTACTCCTGGTTATAGAATGCTGGATAAGTATGCGGTAAAAATGGGCGGTGCTACTAATCACCGTATTAATCTTTCCGAAGCCGTATTAATCAAAGATAATCATATAGAAGCACTTCTTAATGATGGTTATAACTTAACAAAAATAATTAATATGGTAAGAGACAGTGTTTCTTCAGAGATAAAAATTGAAATTGAAGTGGAATCTATTAAAGATGCTATTGAGTCAATTGAGGCCGGGGCAGACATTATAATGCTAGACAATATGTCTATTAAAGACATGGAAGAAATTGCTAAGTTTAATACAGGTAGATCAAAACTTGAGGCATCTGGAGGAATTACAAAGGTCAATATTTTAGATGTAGCAAAAACAGGAGTTGATTTGATTTCTGTAGGTGCTATTACTCACTCTTTTTCATCTTTAGATATTTCTTTAGATTATGTTCAGGTGAGTTAGTTTCTCTCATCAGAATCTATTATTATTGTTGTTGGGCCAATATTCGTTAATTTAATTTCCATCATTGCTTGAAATTTTCCAGTTTCTACAGTTATATTATAAGAATTTATAATATCAATTGTAGTTTTGTATAATTTTTTAGCAATTTCTGATTTTGCAGCTGATAAAAATGAAGGTCTTCTTCCTTTTTTATTATCTGCATAAAGAGTGAATTGGCTAATTAATAGAATTTTATAATTTGTTTCTAATATACTTTTTTCAAAATATTTAGTCTTATTCTTATCTGGAAAAATTCTCATATTAACTAATTTTTTAACTAAATAATTAATGTCTTCATTCGTATCATCATTTTTATACCCAACAAAAACACAAAGACCATCTTGAATTTTTCCTACAATATTTTTCTCGACGGATACTTCCGCTGAACTAACTTTCTGAATTAAAAATTTCATTCATTTTTGTTTGTTTTTTTAGATTTTTTATTATCCGATTTTTTAGATTTATTATTGTTATTATTAGAAGTAGTATTGGTGCTTTTAGAACCACTTCCATAATCTGTAGTATAAAAGCCTGAACCTTTATAAATTACTGTAGGAGAAGTGATTTGTCTAGAAGCTATGACATCACATTCAGGGCACTTAACCACTGATGAATCAGTAAAACTTCTGATAACTTCAAAAATTTCATTTGGGCATTTTTTAATTTCACATTTATAAATATAAGTAGGCATAATTATAATTTTATTGAGTTAAGTATATATTTAGGTGATAAATTCTTTTCTATTTTTTCGCTAGTAATTTTTTTCTTTGTTGTATTAATTCCAGTTGTGACTAATGCAGAATCAATTTTAACTTTATTTGCACCAAGTATATCAGTTTCCAGTTGATCTCCTATCATAATTATTTTATTAGATTTACACCTGCTTTTGGCAATTTCAAAAATCATTTTATAAGGTTTTCCAAGTCTTATTGCTTTATATTGTTTGTTTTTACCAAAAATTCTAAATATTGCCTGTTCTAAAATATCTATAAAAGCTGCAGCTCCAAAGTTAAAACTTTTATTTCCTAAAGGATAAATTATATCTGGGTTTGGTAGAATAATTTTTACAAATTTATTCTCTGAATATTTTTTATAAAAGAAGTTAAGTAGATTATTAAGATTATCTACTGTTGGCCATTTCTCAACATCTGAAAAAATTATTATTTCTGCCTTCTCCATTTCATTTTCATTTAGTAATTTTACGCCTTTATCTCTTAAGTTATCTTTTATGCTATTTGTACCATATATAAAACATTTTTTTTCCATCAAATTTTCTATCTTCATGAAATTAAATATTAGTGATCCTGCAGAAATAATTTTTTCACTAGAAATATTAAGTCCTTGATTGATAAAACTTTTTGATCTTTCATCATCAGTTATAGATGCATCATTTGTTAATATAAAATAATTATAGTTGATTTTATTTAAGTAATTAATTAGTTCAATTGATCCGTCTATGGGCTTTTTACCGTCAAATAATACTCCGTATGAATCAAATAAAATACTTTCATAATTTTTAATAACCTCTTTGATAGAAATTTTTGATATTTTCATAATTTTATTTCAACAGGTTTTCTAAAGATGAATCCCACTTCTTTGCAACTTCTTCTAAACTAATTGATAGCAATTCAGAAAATATTACAGAATCTCCTCCCACTTTTCCTACAGTTTTTATAGGAACGCCATTTTGATTTGCTAGTATAGTTAATTCATTTAAATCATCTGGTGAAATACTTATAATTATTTTTGATTGTGTTTCGCCGAATAAGGCCGCATCCCACCTGTTAGTAATATCTTCATTTATACTTGCACCTATGCCTCCTGAAATACAACTTTCTATAATGGTAACTGCTATTCCTCCATCTGAAACATCGTGTGCAGATTTGATAATTTTATTTTTTATCCCTAATCGGCATAATTTTTGTGTTTTAAGTTCTAACTCTAGATCTATTTCTGGTTGACCTTGTATTCTTTTGTGAATCGTTTCTAAATATTCACTGCCTGATAAGTCATTACTGGAGCCCCACGCACTTGAATGACCTAGTACTACTATCAAATCTCCAACTTTTTTGAATTTTATATTAACATGATTGTTAGCATCTTCAATGATTCCTATACATCCTATAATCGTAGTAGGGTAAATTGAATTTCCACTTGATTCATTATACAGACTTGCATTGCCTGAAATAACTGGAGTAGAAAACATTTTGGATGCTTTAATTAATCCATCAATTGACTCTGTAAGTTGATATTGTACATCTTCTTTTTCAGGGTCACCAAAATTTAATCCGTCGGTTAGAGCTACAGGTTTCGCGCCAGTGCATGATATATTTCTACACGCTTCTGCAACTGCAATCTGAGTCCCAATATTGGGGTCAAGATAGATTTTTTTACCATTGCTATCCGTTGATAGTGAAATTCCTTTAGATGATCCTTTAATTCTTAGTAATGATGCATCACCTCCAGGCTCAATAACAGTATTTGTTTGAACATGATGATCATATTGTCTAAAAATGGTTTTTTTTGATGCAATATTAGGGGAAGTTATTATTTGCAATAAAATATCTTTAGGTGTGCTAGCAGGTAAATCTATTTTACTTAAATCTGTTTTTTGAAGTATGTTTAGCCAGTTAGGCTTATTGGTACTAAGTTCATACAGTGGAGGGCTAGTTAACGCTGAAACAGGTGTTGAAGATAGTTTATTTTCATCTTGGTAAATATCGATACTAGGTTTATCTATAAACTTACCAATAATTTCACATTTTATGTCCCATTTATCAAAAATATTTTTAACTTTGCTAAAGCCATTAGATTTGATAGATAAAAGCATTCTTTCTTGGGATTCTGAAAGCATTAATTCATATGCATTCATTTGAGATTCTCTTTGAGGGATCTTAGAAACATCAATCCTAAGTCCTAAATTTGATCTCTCTGCCATTTCTATTGCTGCTGATGTTATTCCTGCTGCTCCACAATCTTGTAGTCCAACCACTTCTTCAAGTTTGATTGCATCTAAACATGATTCAATAAGTATTTTTTCCAAAAAAGGATTCCCAACTTGAACAGCAGATCTCAACTCGTCTTGTTCTTGGAATGTTTTTGAAGCAAGTCCGGATGCTCCATGAATACCATCTCTTCCTGTTTCAGAACCAACTAAAACTAATAAATCACCCGCTTGATCTGCTTTGGCACTCATAATTTTATTATTTTTAATAATACCTACGCACATCGCATTTACTAATGGGTTACCTTCATATGTCTTAGAAAAATATATTTCACCTCCGACATTTGGTATGCCAATGCAATTGCCATAATATGATATNCCAGATACCACCCCATTAATTATATATTTATTTTTTTCGTTTTCTGGGAGACCGAATCTCAAGGAATTAAGTAGTGCTACAGGCCTTGCNCCCATAGCAAATATATCTCTTATTATTCCTCCAACACCTGTTGCGGCACCTTGAAATGGTTCAATAGCAGATGGATGGTTATGCGATTCAATTTTCATAACTATTGAAATGTTGTTTCCTATATCAATAACCCCAGCATTTTCTTCNCCTAATTTTACTGGTAAATCGTTTGAATCATCAGATAATTTTTTTAGTAAATTTTTTGTGTGTTTATAACCGCAGTGTTCAGACCATAATGCTCCAAATAAACCAAGTTCTAGATGGTTAGGTTCTCTTTTCAGTTTTTTTACTATCTCTCCATATTCAAATTTGGAAATAGCTATTTCATCTAAAATTTCTTTGTTTATATTCATTTAGTTGTCCTATTATAAGAATTAAGTAATGATTGAAAGATTAAATTACCATCTGCTCCNCCTATTATTTCTTCGCATGCTTTTTCAGGATGAGGCATCATTCCTAAAATGTTTCCTTCTTTGTTGATTATTCCTGCGATGTTGTTTACAGAACCATTTGGGTTAGAAAATTCGTCTATATAACCATTATTATCTGAATATCGAAAAATTATTTGATTATTATTTTCTAATTCATCAATTGTTTTTTTATCTGCGAAATAATTTCCTTCACCGTGTGAAATCGGTATTGATAGAACCTTATTATTATTAATTAAAGACGTAAAAATAGTTTTATTNTTGGTAACTTTTATGTTTGACCACTCGCAACGAAATTGTAAATTATTATTTCTTATTAATGTTCCAGGAAGTAGATTAGACTCGCAAAGAATTTGAAAACCATTACAAATTCCTATAATTGGGTTTCCATTATTTGCATATACCTTAATTTTTTCCATTATTGGAGATAAACTAGCAATTGAACCAGATCGTAGGAAGTCTCCATAGGAAAATCCTCCAGGTAATATGATTGCATCAAAATTTTCTAAATTTATACCATCATCTTTGTGCCAAATAAACTCACAGAACTGTTTGTTCACTCTTGAAAGTGAGTAAAAACAATCTTTTTCACTCCATGTACCGGGAAAAACAACTATTCCTATATTCAAAATAAACTCCTTATAGGATTAATTTTCCTATCTCCCATTAAAATTATCACCAATTAAAAACGTTATTAAACTAAAAAAGCACCAATTAATGGTGCTAATTTGAAAAAAATATAAATTACATATTTTTTTGAGTAGTTTTCATACTCTTTCGTTTTTTTGTAGCAGCATTCTTTTTTCTTACAACACTAGCTGACTCAAAATGTTGTCTTCTTCTAGCTTCTGAAATGATAGATTCTTGCTGTACTTTTTTGGTAAATCTTCTTAGAAATCCCTCGAAATTTTCACCATCATTAATTTTTACTTCAACCATATGCTTCCATTGTTTTAAATTTAATATATTTATTAGTATAAAGATTACTATCTATTAAGGTCAATAGTTTTATTTATGTAAGTAGGGTAATAGCTGCTGAAACTCTTTCTACGCATTTGTCTTTGCCTAAAACTTCCATAGTTTCAAACAACGGTGGAGCTATCTTTTTCCCTGATAAAGCATATCTTAATGATGTGAACAATTGACCAGGTTTAATTTCTTCGACTTGTACTAGATTTCTAAAATTAGTTTCTAGTGTCTCACTATTAAATGATTTAGTAGTATTGAAAATATCAATTGATTTATTTAAAATTTTTATACTATCTTTAGAGTTCATTTTTTTTAAAATTATATTTTCTGCTGTATTTTTTATATTTTCTTCATAAAAAAAATCAATTAGTTCAGTTACTTCATTTAATGTTCGAATTCTCTCTTTTATGAGCGGGATTATTTTACTCAAGTATCTTTTATCAAGAGGCCTTTTTATTGTTTTAGCTAAGCCAATAGACTCTTCTTCACTTTCTAGTATAGGGATAACTTCATTAATAATTTTTTCATTAGTATAACNCCTTATGTAGACTCCATTCATCCATTCTAGTTTATTAAGATCAAAAATTGCTGATGAAGAATTTATTTTGTTTAATTGAAATTCTGAAATAATTTCATTTTTACTCAATATTTCTTTATCNTCTCCTGGAGACCAGCCTAATAATGAAAGAAAATTAAACAAGGCATCATTTATAAATCCTTGTTTTTTATAATCAAGGACTGAAGTAGCACCATGCCTTTTACTTAGTTTTGACTTGTCACTACCTAATATTAAAGGGACATGAATATATTCTGGCAAATTATAGTTTAATGCTTGATGAATTAATATATGTCTTGGGGTGCTTGATATCCATTCTTCCGCCCGAATCACATGGCTTATGCGCATTAAATGGTCATCAACAACATGAGCGAGGTGATATGTGGGCATATTGTCTGATTTCAAAATAACAAAATCATCTATTTCTCTAGCATCAACCTCAATTTTTCCTCTAATAGTATCAATGAAAGAAATTTTCCCTGTATCTGGCACTTTTAATCTTACAGTTATAGGTAATCCCATATCTCTTGAATTTTTTATTTCTTCTTTAGTTCTGTACCTACCTCTTCCATCATATCTTGGAGGTAATTTTTTTTCTCTTTGAGATTCTCTTAATTCCTTAAGTTGTTCTGGAGTTGTGTCATCATAATAGGCTTTTCCAGATTCTATTAACTTTTCAGCTACTTTAATGTAAATACTTTTTCTTTCAGATTGTCTATATGGCCCGTAATTTCCACCTGTTTCTGGCCCTTCGTCCCATTCTAATCCTAACCATTTTAAGGATTCGATTATTGCCAATTCTGAGTTAGCATCATATCTGTTTTGNTCCGTATCTTCAATACGTAAAATAAATTTCCCATTATTTTTTTTAGCAAATATCCAAGCAAATAAAGCAGTTCTAATATTACCAATATGTGGAATCCCTGTTGGGCTAGGTGCAAATCGTACTCTTACATTTTTCATATTAGTTCCATGTCTAAGATAAATTTTTTAAAAAATCATTTAGCTCTGTAGGTATTTTGGAGTTTATATCTATTATTTTATCATTTATGGGATGTTTGAATTTTATATTATATGCGTGAAGAAATTGTCTTTTTATATTATGAGTAAAATTATTATATTTTTTATCCCCAACTACAGGATGCCCTAAAGCTTTCATATGTACTCTAATTTGATGTGTTCTTCCTGTTTTTATTTTTATTCCTAAAAAAGAAAAATTGTCATATTTCTTAATTGTTTTATACTCAGTAATAGCTTCCTTCCCACCATAAATTATATCTTGTTTTGTTCTGTTTTTAGGATTTCTCCCTATTGGTGCATCAATAATACCTTTTTCCAATTGAGGATGCCCGTCAACTAAAACGTAATAAGATTTTTTTATCTTTCTATTTTTTTGCATTTCAATTAATTTCTTATATGATATTTCTTTTAGAGCTATTATTAATAGCCCGCTAGTATCTTTGTCTAGCCTATGGACTATTCCTCGTCGATTTTTTTCTCCAACATTTTTTATATTTGGCCATTTTATTTGTATATAATCAGAAATATTAAATTTTCTTTTACCGTTTCCTGGGTGCATGGAGATAAATGCTGGTTTATCTATAACTGCAATAAACGAGTCCTCATACAAAACTTCAATATTGATATTTTCTGTATTAGGTAAAGGATAACTTCGAATAATATTTTCTTCTGTAATATAATCATGGACTAAAATTTCACTGTTACTCTTAATAATCTTTGATGGTTTATTTATATTTTCCCCATCAACTGATACTTTCCCATTCTTTATTAGGCTTTTTATATGGTTTCTTGATAATTTACCATTTAGTTCATCTGATAAATAAGAGTCTAATCTGGCTTCATATTGTGAGGTAATCTTAATTTTCTTCATTATTTTTATTAAAAATTAAATAGTTGAATAACATGAGTATGATACCTATAGTTATTGCGGAATCAGCAATATTAAATATAGGCCAAAAGCCTACATCGAAAAAGTCTGTAACATACCCCAATCTGACTCTATCAATTAAATTACCAAATGCTCCTCCAAACAATAATCCATATGATAAATAAACATATTTTGAAGGTTTTTCTATAGATATATAAATAAAGATTATCATCACAATAGCAACAAATGAGACTATTGTTAAAATGTCAGTTTGATTTTGGAACAAGGAGAAAGCAGTGCCAGTGTTTTGAGCATGTGTTAATCTAAAAAAACCGCTATTTGGTAGAGACTCTCCTAATACTAAGTTTTGTACTACAATATATTTTGAAATCTGGTCTAAAGATATAATAAATAATGTTAGTATAAGAAAATATGTATTTAGAAAATTATTTATAAAAATTGTTTGTTTTTTATTTTTCATATATAAATTATATTTTAATTATTAATTTTATGAATTAGGAATATTAGGTGAAATTTATGAGTTTAGTTGATCTAAGAAGTGATACTGTTACAAGACCTACAAAAGAAATGTTGGATAGTATAATTAGCTCAAAATTGGGAGATGATGTCTATCAAGATGACCCTACGGCGAATAAACTTCAAGAAAAAGCCGCTGAACTGCTAGGAAAAGAAGATGCATTAATTGTAACTTCAGGTACACAAGGGAATCTTATATCTATTTTGGCGCAAACTAATAGAGGAGATGAAGTCATTGTTGGGGATAAGAGTCATATATATAATTATGAGGCTGGCAGTACAATGATTCTAGGGGGGACATCACTTTTCCCAATTCCTAATAATATCAACGGTTCAGTGGATATTTGCGATCTTATGAATGCAAAAAAACCTGATGATTTTCATAAACCGAAAACAAAAATGCTTGCACTTGAAAATTCTCATAACATGGCCGGAGGTAAGGTATTAAACTTAACAGAATTAGAATTAATTACATCACAAGCTAAAGACCTTTCGTTGTCACTACATTTAGATGGTGCTAGGTTATTTAATGCTTCTGTATATCTAGATGTTGAAGCAAAAAAAATAGCAAGTTATTTTGATTCTGTAACATTTTGTTTATCCAAAGGATTATGCTGCCCAATTGGTTCGGTAATAGTAGGAGACAGAGAATTTATTAAAGAATGCAGGAGGTGGAGAAAAATATTAGGCTCAGGAATGAGACAAGTAGGTATTATTGCTGCCCCAGGTATATTAGCATTAGACACTATGGTAGACAGGCTTGTTGAGGATCACTTAAATGCAAGATTTTTGGCTCAAGGACTTTCTAATATCAATGGTGTTGAAATTGATCCAGAAAGCATTCAAACAAATATTATCAGGTTTAAATTATCTGAAAAATACTCAAAAAAAAGTAAAATATTAGTTTATGAACTGAATAAAAAGAATATTCTGATCAACTCTTCTAAAAATGATTTTAGAATAGTAACTCATCATGATATTTCCAAAAAAAATTGTGAATATTTTCTTTTATCTATATCAGAAATATTAGAAAATTAAAATTTAGTTCATCAATCCCAAAGTTTGTTTATTCTGTCCTTAATAGATTTTTCAATACCTACATCATTTGGATCATAGAAAATTTTACCTTTTATTTTTTCAGGCAAGTAATTTTCTTTTACAAAATTGTTAGGAAAATCATGTGGATACTTGTAATTATTACCAAAATTTTTTTGTTTATCTAATTCTGTGATAGCATTTAATAAATTTAGTGGAATTCTTTCATCAGGTGATTTTTTTATATGACTTAATGCTAGGTCAATTGATTTGTAAGAAGAATTAGATTTATGAGAAGAAGCAAGGTATATAGTAGTCTCTGCTAAAATTATTCTGCTTTCTGGCATACCAATATTTTTTACTGCATATAAAGTTGATGTGGCCAAATTTAATGCTTGTGGGTTTGCTAAGCCAATATCCTCACTAGCAAAAATAATAAGTCTGCGAGCTATGAATTCAGGATTTTCTCCACCTGCAATCATCCTTGCTAGATAATAAATAGCAGCATTAGGGTCCGAGCCTCTCATTGATTTTATAAAAGCGGATATTAGGTGATAATGGTAATCATCGCTTTTATCGTAGTAAATATTTTTTTCAAGTATTTCTTGGATATTATTTTTAGTCAAATTAATTTTAGTGTTATTAGCATGATTAATACAAATTTCTAAAGAATTGAGAGCATATCTTGCATCTCCGCCAGAGTAATTTGTAATAATTTCAAGTGAATCCTCAGTCATAATTTTATGTGATTTTTGAATTCCGGAATCTTTATTAAGTAATGCATTTTTAAGTAGTTTTTTTATTTCATCATCGCTAAGTTTTTCTAAGTAACAAAGCCTTATTCTAGAAAGAAGGGGATTGATAATTGAATATGAAGGATTTTCAGTAGTAGCTCCAATTATCTTGAAACTTCCATTTTCTATGTAGGGTAATAATGCATCTTGTTGAGATTTTGAAAATCTATGAATTTCATCAATAAATAAAGTTGATTGAATCCCATTTTCTCCAAGTTTATATTTTGCTTCCTCTGCAAAATTTCTTATATCTTTTACTCCTGAAGATACAGCGCTAATCTCGCCCATATAGTTATTTGAATCTTTGCATATTATTTTTGCCAGTGTAGTTTTACCGCAACCAGGAGGTCCTACAAATATCAAAGATGGTACATTATTATGTTTAATTGCTTCATGTAAAAACTTACCCTCAGAAATTAAGTGTTTTTGCCCATATACATCATTTAATTTTTCAGGCCTTATCCTTGATGATAAGGGAGAATATTGCTTTGACAATTTATTGCTTTGAATATCAAATAAATCCATAGTTTTCTAATTTGAATGTAAAAATTCAACTTCACCAATTGTTACAGCATCACCTTCAACTGCTTGGTAATTTTTAATTTTTTTGCTTTCCTTCATTATTTTTCTAACCAAGGATTTCAATGTTCCTTCTCCATGTCCGTGAATAACTCTAACATAATGTAATTTTGAATAATATACTTCATCAATATGCGCAAGTATCTTTAACTCAGCATCTTTATACCTGTAACCATGAACATCGATAGATATTCCCTGACTATCTAGTAGGTTTTTAGTTTGCTTGACCCTTCTTTTTTTATTTCTCATAATTAGATATCCTGAAAATTTTTTATTTAAATTTTTGCTAAAATTAATAAAAAGATATATTTTTAATATATTAGTATTAAATTAATGGATTTTCAATGAGAATAATAGGTATAACTGGTGGTATTGGTTCAGGCAAATCTTCTGTCTTGAATTTATTAAAATCAAAATATATTAGTGTAATTAATTCTGATCTAATAGTTGATAAATTACTAAGAGAAAATCCAAAGGTAATAAAATTTTGCAAAACAAACTTTGATATTCATTTAGATGAAAGTTCAAAAAAATTTAGTATAAACAAACTTAGGCTAGCTAAAATATTATTTAATGATTTAGATACTTTGAATAATTTTGAGACATTTATATGGCCAATTGCTTTTGAAAATGTGAAAAAAAATATAAGAAGTGACAATATTACATTAATTGAGGCTTCTAAGTTATTTGAAGCAGGCTGGAACAAAATATGCGAGTTTGTGTTGACTATTGAAGCTAATGCAGAAATTTGTATTTCTCGTACTATTAAGCGCTCTAATCTTTCTAGGTCAGCTATTTTGTTGAGAATGAAAAATCAATCAACTTCCAAATACAGGAGAGATTTATCAGACTTTATACTTGATAATAACTTTTCATTTGCGGAATTAGAAGAAAAAGTAAAATATTTTTCAAAAAATAACTTAATAAATCAATAAAATTATTTATAATCAAAATAAATTATTTGATTTAAAAAAGTCTTGAGGAAAACCTATGACAAAAGAACAGAATTTTGTTCAGCAGGATATAGAAAATTTTCATATCGCTGAAGAACCTTTTTATGTATCAACTTCAGATGAAGTTGAAATTTTCGAATCTGCATATAAACAAAGGGTCCCAGTTCTACTTAAAGGGCCAACAGGAACAGGGAAAACTAGATTTGTTGAGTATATGGCCTGGAAATTAAGCAACTCAAGCATAAAAAAGAATATATCTAAAGCAGAGAAGTTACCGTTAATAACAGTTGCTTGCCATGAAGATCTTAATGCAAGTGATCTTGTTGGTAGATATTTACTTGATGCAAATGGTACAAGATGGATAGATGGACCTTTAACAAGAGCCGTAAAAGTTGGTGCAATATGTTATTTAGATGAAGTAGTCGAAGCTAGAAAAGATACAACAGTAATTATTCACCCACTGACAGATCATCGTAGATCTCTGACAATAGATAAACTTGGAACAGTTATTGATGCAGCCCCTGGATTTTTATTAGTTGTTTCTTATAATCCTGGCTACCAAAACGCACTAAAAGATCTTAAGCATAGTACACGTCAAAGATTTGTAGCATTAGAATTTGATTTCCCAGATGAAGAACGTGAAGCCAAAATTATCATGCATGAATCTGGATGTGAATCTGATGTAGCCGAAAGACTGGCAAAATTAGGTTCTAAAATTAGAAACTTAAGAGAACATGGTCTTGAAGAAGGAGCTAGTACTCGTATGCTAATATACGCTGGAAAATTAATTAATGATGGTGTTCCTGAAAGACGAGCCTGTCAAGTATCAGTTACTTGGGGAATAACTGATGATTTTCAGATTCAGAGAAGTATAGATGAGGTTGTTACCTCTATTTTTGCTTAATAAATTGTAATGTTTACTTCTTTAGAAAAACTTAAATCACAATTAAGAGAAAAACTCGATCAACCTAACGAGGAAGTGATTGATAAATCTTCATCTTCCGTTATGGTGTTGTTTCATAACCAAAAAAATACTCCTGAGGTACTTATGATAAAGCGTTCAGAAAATCTAAGAAATCATTCAGGGGAGTGGGCTTTTCCAGGAGGAAAGTTTGAATTATCAGATGACAATCTTATGGAGACTGCATTTAGAGAGGTTACAGAAGAAATAGGTATAAACAAATCGAATATAAGGTATTGGCTCAGAATGAAACCAGTAAATACTTTCACGGGTTTCACTATATGGCCTTTTATAGGCATGATAAATGAGTTTACTAAGGAATCCTTACAAATAAATAAGGATGAAGTATCCGATGTAATGAGTATTCCTGTTGATGTTTTTTTAGATGATAAATATAAAAGAGAAATTACTTTCTATGAAAATAATAATTTTAGAAAAAGCGATGCATTTACTTATAAAGGTAAAATTATTTGGGGAGCCTCAGCAAAAATAATCACTAATATATTTAATCCTATTTTACAAGGAGAGAAAAAATAGAAAACTTACAAGAAAAATATCAAAAAGAATTAGAACCTTTTTCACCAGAAGTTACTTCTTCATATTTAAATTCTCATGAAAAGTTATCTTCAAGGTTGTCCATTGAAACCCTTGAAATATGGGCCTTAGAAGGTTTGAATATTTGTAAAATTTCTCCTAGATCATGGGAGGTTGCTATTGATTATTTTAATTCTTCAACAGATGTTCAAAGACACTTACCATCGGCTCAGTTTATTGCGTGGACCAAAATAGGTACTAGGTTATCGAAATTATCTATAGATGTAGCTAAATCTTATTTTTTATCATCGCCTAAGGCGATGTTGAGAATTAGGCCTAGGCACCTTGACGATTGGGTCAATTTATCAAGCAAGTTGTATAAAGGAACATGGAAATCAGCAAAACTTTCTTCAAAATTTTTTGAAATAACTCCATTTATAATGGAATATATCAGTTTTGAAGAATGGGCCAAATATGCTGATTTTCTAAATAATTTATCAAAAAGATCTTATGACTTGGCCATAGACTCATTAGATTTATCAATTTCTTTGTTTGAAAAATTGGATAATGATTCAGGCGAAGCGATAAACCTTTTATTAGATTCTTCAGAAAAATGCTGGAAAGATATTAAGATAATATTTGAAGCAATAAATGCTTATATGGTAGAGATAGAACCTTTCAATAGAAATCAGATTTTAAATCTTTCTCGTAAATTATTAGTTACAGGTAATATTAATCCTATAGATACTATGAAAAAAACTTCTTCTATACTATCTAAAATAAATAATGAAGAAAAAGATCAATTTTTTAATATGGCAAAATCTCTTTCTTCAATTGATCCTAAATCAAGCAATGATTTTTTCGATGTCATACCTTTATTGTTGGAAAAAATTAATTTTCAACAAATTACTTCATGGCATTCTCAAGGTATAAAAAATTCTGAAAATCAAAATAGTGAACTGATTAATGATTTTTTTACATTAAAGTCTAAGGAGTCTAGAGAGATAATTGATTCACTTTCATCAAGTATAGAACTTTCTAATGTTAAGGACATTATAAGAAATTATTCTTTAGCTCTCACAGGAAGACAAATTGAAGTAAAAGAATCTTCTCAATTAGCAGAAAAAAACATAGGTTGGTTTGGTGATGAATTAGCTACAACTGAAGGTTCTACGATTTTTATGCCTTCAATAGTAAATAGATACTTATCAAAAGAACAAAATTTTGGATTTCTAAAAGTTATTTCAACACATCAGATTGGGCATATTGAATTTGGTTCTTTCGATTTTGATTTTAAAAAATCATCTAATTTTTTTGAAGATTTAAGGGTAAATGAAACTCTTAATAACAAAATATTAGGTAATGATTATTTGACTGATCTTAGCAAGTTTTTTGATATTTTCAGTGATAAGAAACTTAGTCTCGACATTTTTACTATATTTGAAAGTACTAGAGTAGACTCTCATATTTTTTCAGAATATCTTGGGATTATAAATACATATACTGATATACGCGATTCGGCATTGATAAATAGGCCTAAAATAATAGATTTACCTGTTAGGGAATCACTCGTAGAATTTCTTGTCAGGATTAGTCTTGGTCAAAAAACTAACTTGCACATCCCAACAGAATATTCAAAAGAAGCAAAAAAATTGTCACGCTTAATTAAAATTATCGCGTCAAATAAGGCATCAGTTGAAGATTCAGCAGAAGCCACAATAAGAGCATATCACATATTAATCGATATAAAAAATGAACAAAAAGACGAAGATGAGTTTGAGGAATTTGATAACGATGAATCTAATGATGAAATACAAGATGACAATTATCAAGAAGAAGAAATAATTAATAATTTGTTTTCAGAATTTTATAAAAGTAATGATCATAATGATGAGTCGTCTGATAATCCTGAAAATTTAGAAAGCGATGAATCTGACGATGAATATTCATCCCCTCAAGACATAGATTACAGAGGGGAATTTAAACCAGAATTATCTCAACTCTTATCTCAAATGGAATACTCAGAAAATGAATTTGATGACTTAGGAACCAATGAACCAATTACCCAAGAGCAACTCGAAGAAATGCTAAAAAATTCTCCAGAAATGGAAGAATTTGATCAAAATATGGAAGAATCAGATAACTCAAAATTGTCTGATGTCATAGAAAACCTTATGAAAGAATTAAGTAATAGAGATATAGAAAACAATCAAAATGATTCAGGTACTTTGCAGCATGTTGATGAAGATGGCGGTCCATTAAGTGCGACTGAGGATGGATCTTTTACCTATGATGAATGGGATTTTAGAGCTTCGGAATATAAAATTAATTGGTGTATGATTCAGGAAAAAGTTATGGCTGATGGTGATTCAGAATTCTATAAAAAAACCCTGAATGACAATTCTCATCTTCTCTTTCAAATTAAAAAACAATTTGAACTCTTCATACCTGAAATGTATAGAAAACAAAAACGGTTAATTGATGGTGAAGAGCATGATTTAGATGCTGTTTTAGAAGCTGTAATTGATTTGAAAACTGGAATTACTCCTGATGAAAAATTATACTGGAGAAGAAATAAACATGAACGTTCTGTGGCAGTTGCATTTTTGTTAGACATGTCTGCATCAACAGCTGAAGCAATTGATGATACAAAAAAATCTTCAGATGAATGGGGGGCTCCTGATGACCCAGTTGAATATATGGCTTGGTTAAGGTCTAGAAGGACAGATGGTATTAGAAGATCCTATAAAAGAATAGTTGATGTTGAAAAAGAAGGTATTTCTCTTTTAGTTAATTCTTTAGAAACACTTGGTGATATGTATGGAATTTATGGTTTTTCAGGCTATGGTAGAGAAAATGTTGAATTCTATACCATTAAGGACCTCGATGAGAAATTTTCTGAAATCATTCCAAAAAGAATTGATAGAATTTCTCCTCTTCACGCCACCAGAATGGGGCCAGCAATAAGGCACACAATTACTAAACTTTCAGAAGCAGATACAAAATCTAAATTTTTATTTTTAATCTCTGATGGAAGGCCCCAGGATAGAGGATATTCAAGGGAAGGTGTAGAAAAAGAATATGCCGTTCATGATACCAAGCAGTCATTAATAGAAGCTAAAAATAAGGGTATAACTCCTTTCTGCCTTACTGTAGATAAGTCTGGTCACGATTACATGAAGACAATGATGGATGATTTTTCATATGAAGTATTGACAGATATAAGTATGTTGCCTAAAAGACTTCCTCAACTTTATAAAAATCTAACTACATAGGTTATTTATATAAAATTTCTCCGTCAAACAAAGTCAAAATACTATCAGCCCATTCTTTATCTACCTTAACCACATCCATGGTCTCCATAATCATTGCATAGCGATTATTTTCTCCCTCAACTTGGTTCCCTATTGTCATTGTTATACCAGTCACTTCAGTGAAATCTTTTTCGGTTAATCGTTCAATTCTGACGTATATATATGGATCATTTACCGTAGTACCAAAGACTTCATGCAAATTTTCATCTTGAAGTATGTCTAAATAATGGGCCCCAACTATTTCAGGGTTAGATATTTTGTTTATCTTATCTAGTAATATATCCTCATTTGCTAGTTCATTTCCTCTACAAGGCTCTGATACAGGAGGTATTTCACAAACATTCCATATACCTGTTTCTCTATTAGCACCATATCCTCTTATAACCTCATTATTTAGAAATAATAGTAACTCCGTTGGTTTACCTCCCTCCACAATTCCAGAAATATACCAATCTGGATAAGGCGGATCTTCAACTAAGCGACTAAGAACTGAATCCCATAAAGCGTCGACTACTACCAATTGTGGGTAACCTTCTATTTGAGCATAATTTTTTTCACCATCAGGAGTCAGGCTACCAATAAGTAATTTTATGTATGAACCATCATTTATAAACAATTTAATTTCTGTTTTTGGGTTATCAAGTCCATAATTTTTAGGGTCATCAATTTGTTGACTTATAACGCGTTGAGTTTTAGGTCCGCTAAGCAATTGTGTGATTCCACCCCATCTATAAAGATCAGTTGGGATTTTATTTAGATTTTCAAAAAACCATCTATTTGAATCACTGTCAAAGTACCAACTATTTTCGTCATTTTTAGTTTTAATATGAATTTTATTCATATCCTTGGGAGAAATTGTATAAAAAAATGGTGGTGTTGGTTCAGATGATTTCTTCTCAGGTTCAGTTATAAAAAAAGTAAATAATATTATAGATATTGAAACTATAATTACAAATACAGATAAAAAACGAACATTCATATTTTATCTACGTCTCCACCATTTCAATGTTCCATAGATTCCTATAACTATAGGCATAAGTAGCCATCCTGACCATCTAATGAAATCTCTCTCATTTTTAGTTAAGAACATTTGTCTGTTGGAATCAGTTTTAGAACGAATTGAAATTAGTTCAAAATCTTTAGCTAAATAGTTTACTGTGTTAACAAATAAGTCTGAGTTATTTGCTGATTCTAAGTAGTTGTTAGTAAAGAAATCGGTATCACCAACTAATACTATGCTTGAATTTGTATTTTCATCTAAATATGAATAAACACGATTTGGTAATTCACCTTTAATATCAACTATTACTGATAATGGTAGTGGCCCAGGAATTTCAGAATTAACATCAAATTCTATTAAATCTGAATCTAATTCAGACCAACTGCTAATTGTTGATGATGCTAGTATAGCTTGTTGAATAATTGGAATTTCATTTTCATTTAAGGGTATTGTTTGAGGATCTATAGACCAACCAAAATGTGTAGAGCCTGGTAAGTAAAGTACCTCAAAATCATCTGTAATAGGGTGAGGAGGTAATTGGCTATTACTACTTTTTACCTGAACAAATGTAGGGTTAGGAGCAACAAAACTTGCTATATCAACAACTTCACCATCTCCTATTGAAACTGCAAATCTAGATAGGTACTGTTTAAAAGTTTCAGGTATTACATTGGGTTCAACAGTTAATAAAATTCCACCACCGCTTCTTGTATATTGCAAAAGTGCTTCTTTATCTATTGCAAGNAAATCTTGTGTAGGGTTTGCAAAAACTATTGCAGCAGGNNTATCTTCGGGNTTACCAAAATTAAGAACAGTTTGTAATTCTTGCATAGTCCAATTATCNATTGCATAATTTTCNCNAAGTAATGATAATCCNGCTAAACCAATATTTTCAGGAGANGTAATGTCAGTTACATCTCTTTCAGAATGNCCNGTAATAAAAACTACTAATTTTTGNCNNATCTGATTTATTATAAGTATTGCAGTTACTAGATCTTGTTCTGTAAATACATCNGGGNNAACATTTGGNTTNCCNCCNTCAATAACTTCTGTNCTTAAACTTTCTGTTCCTTGCACAGCTAATGCAGGGAATTTTGTTACACCGAGGCTAATNGCNTCATTAGGGTTAAGTTCNGGNTCAAGTACNTCATAGTCTAAATCATANACACTNGATCTACGNTTAAATTCACTTAACATATCTTCAGTGTNACGCCATGCTGCTGCACCNGCTGAAGTATCTCTTTCAAAAAAAGCTGTAATTTTGATTGGCTCTTTTATNTTCTCTAAAGTATTAACTACCTGTTCNTCTAGNAGAAATTGCTTTGTTGCTGTTGTATCAACTCTTANCCATCCNGCTGGNTTAGGTTTGTTNGANGAGACATATAANGTAATGTTTAATATTATTGCTATNAGCAGAACAANTATAAAAACTATTGCAGTATTTAATCCATATCTTCCACGTCTNCCAAAGATAGCTTTTCGAACTGTAGCTAGAGAAATTAATCCATCAATTACAAGAATAAANGCTCCAATTGATGTAATTATTAATGCNGGTCTTTCAAGACCTCTTAGNAAAATCCAGATTAAAATACCTAGTAAAANAGATGTAGTTCCTATNAAAGCTAANGATTGNCTTANAGATTTGTTATCCTTNGTTACNAATTNTAGTAATGATGCTTTGTTCGNAGTANCTTCCGGTTTTGGTCTTGTTTTTNCGTTTCTTTCTTCAGNCATAATATCTTTATCTCCACCTTCTNGATTCAAGTACTANGGTTGTCAATACNAAAAATATTGCCGTTACAGAAATATAATAAACTATNTCNGTCATTGAAATTATTCCTCTAGCAAAATCTGCNAAGTGTCCACCTTCAGCTACACCTAGNCTATCTAAATCAAAGACNGAAAATGATGCACCCAATTGAAAACTATCTAAAACTTTTGNTGCAGTTCCAGTTATTCTGTCGCTTANAAAATCAATAATAGTTAAGGCNGTAAGTATACCNGATCCNACAACTAGTCCAACAATTTGATTACTGCTAAGAGCAGATGAAAATAATCCTACNGCTAANGTAGCGGATGCATACAANAGAAGGCCAAGTAAACCTGACAAAATTGGTCCTANATCNGGATCACCATANANAAAAAGAACTANAATAAAGAAAAATGATAGTAAAATCATNATAAATNTCATAAAAAAAGCAGCAATAAACTTACCAATAATAACTTCGAATTCTCTTACTGGTGATGTGAGTANCAATTCTAGTGTTCCAAGCTTTTGTTCTTCTGCAATTANTCTCATAGTAANAGCTGGAGACATGAAAATCATAAAAAATACTGCTCCNGCTAAATAACCTCTNATAGAAGCCTCTGCAAACGCATCNGAAACTGAAGCAACAAAGAAAAAACCAGTNATNGCAAGNAANGCAGCTGCAACAACNTATGCCATAGGNGATNCAAAATATGTACGTATCTCTTTAAGGGCTATTATTGANATNAATTTCATTATTCTCCTAACTCTTCTTCTGTAGTNAATTCTAAGAATATTTCCTCTAATGTCATAGGNAGNGGAGTAAGATTTGTAAGNCCCCAGCCATTTTCTATAATNGTTCTTGATATTACTTCTGATGCTTTNGAATNTGGTTTNGCNTCAACAATGTATGNTATTGAATCTTCTCTTTGAGATCTTTGTATCTTAGAGGCTCTTTGATCTGATCTTGCATCAATAACATTNGATAAATNNCTCATTTTGGAGATGAAATNATTNTTTTTGTCATTAGTAATNCTNAGNTCAATTCTCTCAAATGTTTGAAGTTTATCNGANAGGGATTCNGGTTTATCATCTGCAACAATTCTTCCNTCATTTATTACCAANACTCTTTTACATATAGCACTNACTTCNGGAAGTATATGAGAACTAAGTAACATAGTATGTTCCTGNCCTAAATCACTAATAAGTTCTCTTGTNTCTACTACTTGAATAGGATCNATNCCTATTGTAGGNTCATCCATAATNAATACTTCNGGGTCNTGTAAAATTGCTTGAGCGATTCCNGTTCTTTGTCTATACCCTTTTGAGAGTCTACCTACTANGGTATTTCTNTAATCNCCNAGTCTTACCATTTCAATGATTTTTGGGAGNCTTTCGTTTACCCATTTAGAACTCATNCCTCTTATTTCACCCATATANTTTAGATANTCAGTTACAGTCATNTCTAAATAGAGTGGAACCGTTTCTGGAAGATATCCTATATGCTTTCTTACCTCTAGTGAGTGAGATACAACATTATAACCTCCAACCGTAACTTCTCCATCTGAAGGAGGTGTGAACCCAGTTACAACACGCATAGTAGTTGTTTTACCTGCACCATTTGGTCCCAAAAAGCCTATAATTTCACCTTTTAATACTTCAAAAGAAATATCTATAACAGCTGGATATGGCCCATAATTTTTGGACATATGTTCAATTTTTATCAAAAATTCTAATCCTTATATGATAAATACCATTATATTTTATTATAATTAGTACATAAGTATTGTAATTACAATGTTCTATTCTATCAATGTCTGAATAGAATTTTATGCGATTTTACTTGCAATATGTAAAATATTTGAATAATTATGAGTGAATTTATAACAGAAAATAACTATTTAGATCACGCGGCTACTACTTATGTAAGACCGGAAGTATTAGAAAAAATGTTGCCATATTTCACAGAAAAGTTTGGTAATCCTTCTAGTTTATATGATATTGCTCAAGAATCTAAGAATGCTATTGAAGAAGCTAGAGAAATTTGTGCTAACGTACTTAATTGTCATCCTTCAGAGATTTATTTTACTAGTGGAGGATCCGAATCAAATAACATGGCTATTAAGGGAATACATAAAACTAGAATGGATTTTGGAATTATTTCCTCGTCAATAGAACATCACGCTGTAATACATCCAATAGAGCAACTTTCTCAATTAGGTGTTGATTCAACTTTTATAGACGTTGATCAAAGAGGATTAATTAATTTAGAAAAATTTAAAAAAAACATTAATAAATCAACAAAATTAGTTACTTTTATGTATGTGAATAATGAGATAGGCGTTGTTCAAAACTTAAAAGAAATATCAAAAATAATAAAAAAATATCAAAGTGACTATAATTGTGAAATTCTTTTTCATTCTGATGCAGTGCAAGCTCCGGGAAAACTATCATTAAATGTAGAAGAATTAGGTGTCGACCTTTTGAGTATTTCAGGCCATAAAATTTATGCTCCTAAAGGTGTTGGCTTGCTTTATAAAAAGAATGGCATTGACATTCAACCACTTATTAGCGGTGGGGGCCAAGAAAATCAAATGAGATCTGGAACCGAAAATGTACCATATATTGTTGCATTCGCTGAAGCGCTTAGGCTTTCTGAGGACGAAAGGCTTGAAAATCAACAAAAAATAAAAAAAATGTCAGATCTATTAATTTCAGAAATTACCAGTCGCGTAAAAAACTATAAATTAAATAGCTCAAGAGATATTTGTGTCCCAAACATTATCAACCTAAGTTTTCCAGGTTTTGACGGTGAATCAATTATTTTAGGACTTAACTTTAAGGGGATTTATGTCTCAAGTGGTAGTGCATGTAGTTCAGCGTCAATTGAACCATCGCACGTTTTATCTGCCTTAGGCCTTACAGATGAAGAATCATTATCAAGTATTAGAGTTTCACTTGGTAGGGATAACACAGAAGAGCACATACATGAGTTTGTAAATGCATTAGAGGGCGTTTTGGCGCAACTTGCTTCTTATAAAAGATAAAAAATTTATGTATTATAAATAGATGGTTAAAGAAGAAAATATGAATAACTACAAATTTAGTAATAGTATAAGCGAAGAAAATAAACTTTTATACAAAGATAAGATTTCAAAATCGATAGAATATTTGAAAAATAATCTCTACGAATATGGACCTGGTCTAAAAAATTCTACTCTAAGTTACGTAGTTACTAAAATTGAATCTCAATCTTCAAATATTCTAAGAATATATTTTGAATTTAAGGAAGAAAAAAATATCAAATCAAAATCAGGTCTTGAATATATAGATATTGATAATAACGACGTTATACAGGTCAGAAGAATTATAAATAAACCTAAAGAAAACTTTCCTTGGCCAATATTCACTTTGGCAATTATTTCATTGCTAATTGCTGCAATTTTTGTTTCTTACAGAGTCTATTGGATGGATACAGATGGAGACAATTTATACTTAGCTGGAAGATCTTTATGGGTGAGATCTGATGAACCAGTTAAGCAGGAATTTATCACTTATATAGGAAATGATGTCAATGGAAATGAACAATACTGGGCTATATCACCGGCAAAGCAAGAGAATAATTTAATCTTTGTGAAATTGTCACTTATAAATTATGGTTCTGGTACTGTGAAAATTGTTATAGATGAGGACGCTTCCACCTTATACGATGATAAATCTATACAATATAAACCTATTAATCCTATAGAAAGAACCTATTCATCAGAAAAAAGTGATAATTATTTAGTTAATGGATTTATACCTTTGTGGGGGCCAGTTCAACTAGATCCACAAGAACAAGTGACAGGTATGATGATTTTTGAAATTCCTAAATCATCTGTTGCAGAGCAACTCAAATGGGATGCTGGTGACTTAATAATGTTTGCATATTAAAGATTTTGCTTGAAAAAAATAATAAAAATAACAAAATTTCTCCAGGAAGAAAACAGTATTTACTACTGAAGAAAAATAATCCTGATTCATTACTTCTTGTTAGGATGGGTGATTTTTATGAGGCATTTGGTAATGATGCCAAGAAGTTATCAGAAGTACTAGGAATAGCACTTACATCTAGAGATTCAGGAGGTGGTGTTAAAACTGATTTATCAGGTATTCCATATCATTCACTTGATAAACATTTACCAAAATTAGTTAATGCTGGTATAAAAATTGCTATTGCTGAGCAAACCAGTGATCCTAAAAAAACTAAAGGATTGGTTTCTAGGGAAGTAACTAAAATTATTACAGCAGGTACGGTTACCGATCCTGAATTATTGGATAAATTTTCAAATAATTATTTATTATCAATATCTAAATTTAATGAAATTTATGGTATAGCATATTTGGATATTTCTACTAGTGAATTTAAGGTTCTTGAAATTCGAAAAGATCAGTTGAATTCTGAGATATCAAAGATATCACCAAGAGAAATAATAACTGAAGATATAGAATTGCAAAATGAAGTTATAGAATTCAGTAAAATTGATGTCAGATTTTCAATTATTCAAAGACAGGATACAGAAAAAGCAAAATATAATATATTAAAGCATTTTGATAAAGAATTTCTTTCAGATATCGGTTTAGATGGATTGACTGCAGGCATTAATGCTGTCGCCAATATAATATCATATGTAGCTGAAAATCAAATGGGTAACACTTCGCAAATTACTTCTATAGAGTTACATAAAGCTAATAATTACTTGCAATTAGACACTAAAGCAATTAACGATTTAGATCTTTTAGATAAAACGCATTCTAAAAATTCATTGTTTTCAATACTAAATTACACTAGTACATCTATGGGCGCTAGAAATTTGAAATCTTGGATAATTAGACCATTAATTGACCTGGAAAGTATTTTAAATAGACAAAATATAATTGAATTTTTTATTGATAAAAAGGAGGTTGTTTATACGCTTGAAATTTTATTGAAAAAAATACCTGATATAGAAAGACTTTCAAATAAGATTAGAGCTAAAACTGTTAATCCTCGTGACTTGATATCTATAAAAAATGGCATAAAAATACTTCCTGAAATATTAGAAGTATTTAAATATAATGTTATCGATTCTAATTTTATATTAGGTAAAATTACAAGACTTGACGACCTTGTAACCCTAATCGAAAATTCTATAATAGATGATCCAAGTGTATTGGTAGGTGAAGGAAAAGTTATAAAGGAAGGTTATAACAAAGAATTTGATGATATTAGAAATATATCTAATGATGCTAGAATTTCTATTGCTAAACTTGAATCTAGGTATAAGGATAGAACTGGTATTAAGAACTTAAGAATTGGATATAACAGAGTATTTGGATATTTTATTGAAGTTTCTAACTCGAACAAAAAAAATGTACCAGAAGACTTTCAAGTTAGGCAAACATTAACAAATTCTGAAAGATATATTACCACCGAAATTAAGGACTTTGAATCTAAAATCTTAAATGCAAGAGATTTAATTTCAGATATTGAAAAAGAATTGTACCTTAATTTATGCGATGAGATTTCTTTCTATATAGAAAAAATTATAGATAATGCTAAAACTATTGGAAATTTAGATTCTATACTTTCTTTAGCTAATGCTTCATTCAAAAATAGATGGTCAAAACCACTTGTTAATTACGGTATGAAAATTAGTTTTCTAGAATCTAGCCATCCAATTATAGAGTCTACTATAGGTAAAAATAGGTTTATTAAAAATGACATAACATTGTCTAATGAAGAAGAACAAATATCAATAATTACGGGTCCTAATATGTCTGGTAAATCAACATATATACGGCAAGCAGCTCTTCTAGTGATTCTATCTCAAATAGGTTGCTTCATACCCGCAAAAAAATCAATAGTAGGAATTATAGATAAGATTTTTACACGCGCAGGATTATCAGATGATATTTCAGGCGGTAATTCTACTTTTATGATTGAGATGCTTGAAACAGCTTCTATTTTGAACCAATCAACTAACAGGTCATTAGCAATACTAGACGAGATAGGAAGGGGTACCTCTACTTATGATGGATTAGCAATTGCCACAGCAATAGTAGAATTTATTCATAATACACCTTCTGTTTCTTGTAAAACTTTATTTGCAACACATTATCATGAAATGACTGAAATATCTTCTTATTTACCTAGGGTTAACAATTTAAAAGTTAAAGTGTCGGAAGATATGGATGATGTGATTTTTCTTCACAAAATTGTCAAAGGTGCAGCAAATAAATCATATGGAGTACATGTCGCAAAACTTGCTGGAATTCCGGAAAACGTGATTATTAGAGCTAGTAAAATTCTTCAATCATTTGAAAATGAAACTAAAAATGAGAATGAGCATCAATTACCAATGGATATTTTTGTTACAAACAAAAATCAAATATCAGATGAATTAATAAATCAGATTAAAAATATTGATATTGAAAATATAACTCCTGTTGAAGCTATAAATAAGTTATATGATATAAAAAAATATATTAATAGACAGGAAGAATCATAAAAATGAATTTAGGTTATTTTAACATGCCGCTTCATCCTCCTGGATCTAATCATACTAAAACTTATAAGGATGATATTGATCAAATAGTTTTTCTTGACAAACTAGGCTATGATGAAGCGTGGATAGGGGAGCATTTTACTGCTGAGTGGGAAAATATACCTGCTCCTGATATTTTTATATCTTATCTTTTTGCTATAACTAAATCAATCAAACTTGGCACTGGAGTTAATTGTTTGCCAAATCACAATCCATTTGTACTTGCCCATAGGATAGCTCAAATTGATCATATGTCAAATGGCAGGTTTTTGTGGGGCATAGGATCTGGTGGATTTATTGGTGATCTGAAGTTGTTTAGGCATGACCTTGAATCAGGTACTAATAGGGAAATGACAAAAGAATCTCTAGATTTGATTTTTCAGATTTGGGAAGATCCAAAACCAGGAATCTATGAGAATAAATGGTGGTCCTTGGAAATACCAGAAGAGGATAAAGAAATAGGACTTAGAACTCACTTAAAGCCTTTTCAAAAACCATATCCACCAATAGGTGTGGCGGGGGTATCTCCTAATTCGAAAACATTGAAAATGGCAGGAGCCAATGAATGGTTGCCACTTAGTATAAATTTTGCTCATGTTAATATCTTAAAAACTCATTGGGAATCAATTGAAAAAGGTGCAAAAAAAGCTAACAAAATACCTAACAGATTAAATTGGAGGATTTCTAGGGAGATTATTGTATCTGAATCAAGAAAAGAAGCAGAGGAAGAAATAATCAAAGGAGTAATTTCAAGAGACTTTGAGGAGTATTTCTTAAAAATGCTTCCTAAGTATTCGTCTCTAGAAGTATTAAAAAACGACCCTAATATGCCTGACTCCGACGTAGATATTAAATACCTAATGAAAAATATATTCATTTACGGAACTCCTTCAGATGTTTTAGAAAAGATTGAAGAATTAAACTATTCAGTTGGAGGATTTGGAACTTTATTAGCTATGGGACATGAATGGAATAATGAATCTTTCTGGAAAAATTCTATGACACTATTAAAAAAAGAAATAATACCTAAGGTAACTTAAATGCAAATATCAAATATTATAGTTGGTGAACTATATACAAATTGTTATGTTATTTCAAATAATTCCGAATGTATAATTATTGATCCTGGGGCAGAGCCAGATAAAATAATAGACTTTTTAGAATCAATGAAACTTACTCCAAAGTTATTGATTTCTACTCATTATCATGCTGATCATGTAGGTGGAGTTAAGAATTTAGTCGAAAAATATGATGTCGAATTTGCTATAGGTAAAAATGATTTGAATTTCCTTGATGCTCAACCCGCTTGGGTATCTAATCTTATAAGTACTTATGAAAAACCCATATCTCCTAATATTTTATTATTAGGTGGAGAAACAATAAATTTATTAGATCTGGATATAAAAATTATTTCTACACCAGGTCACTCCCCAGGCAGCATATGTATTTATGTAGAAAATAGTATTTTTACAGGTGATACATTATTTAAAAACGGTATTGGTAGAGGTGATTTACCTGGAGGAGATATTAATCAAGAGATCACTAGTATAAAAGATAAAATATTTCAACTACCAAATGATATTGATGTTTTTCCTGGGCATGGTGATAAAACCAAAATTATTAATGAGAAAAACGATAATATTCACCTAAAGTAGTAGTCTTATATCGTTTTTATATGTTTTATATACTAAATGAACAATGGACCAAAAATTAATGATACTATAGCCATTAATTTTAGTAGTATGTTTATAGCTGGACCTGATGTATCTTTGAAAGGATCTCCAACAGTATCACCTGTAACTGCTGCTGCATGAGTATCTGATCCTTTTCCTCCATAATTACCTAACTCAACATATTTTTTGGCATTGTCCCAAGCTCCACCAGCATTAGCCATGAAAATCGCAAGCAAGAATCCTGCTACAATTGAGCCTGCTAGCATACCGCCTAGTGCTTCAGCACCAAGTAATGTACCGATAATAATTGGAGCAATTATGGCTATTAGTCCAGGGATAATCATTGCTTTCAATGAACCAGCCGTACTAATTGCTACGGCTCTTGCAGCGTCAGGCTTTACACCTTTTTTCCCTTCTCGTAAACCAGGTATTTCTCTAAATTGTCTACGCACTTCTTCAATCATAGATCCTGCTGCTGAACCAACTGCTTGCATTGTTAATCCAGAAAAAATAAAAGGCAAGAGACCACCAATAATTGTTCCAATTAAAACTTCAGGGTCCATTAAGTTTAAACTATTTATATTTGTAGTAAATCCATAAGCTACAAGTAATGCTAGCGCTGTTAAAACAGCAGAACCTATAGCAAAACCTTTACCAGTTGCTGCAGTAGTATTTCCTAAAGCATCAAGTGAATCTGTTCGCTTCCTAACTTCTGGTTTTAAGTGAGCTTGTTCAGCTATTCCACCAGCATTATCTGCTACAGGGCCATATGCATCAGTTGCAAGAGTTATACCAAGTGTGGAAAGCATTCCAACAGCAGCTAAACCTATTCCATATAGACCTGCTAATTCATTAGCAACATATATTCCGACAACTATTGCAATAGTTGGAATTACAGTGCTATATAATCCAACTGCTATACCGGCAATGATTGTAGATGGATGTCCAGTCTCTGATTGCTTGGCAATCCACTTGACTGGGTTAAATTCAAACGAACCGATTTTTAAGCCTTCATAGGAAGTAAACCATTCTGTAGATGTTCCTATAACTTGGCCAACTACTAGTCCCGTGACAACAACCCAAAATAAATCAAAGCTAAGTTCTGAAGAATTATTTATATAAATACCTGTACCTATAAGAGATAATGCTCCTGCTCCAAAAATTCCAAATCTTAATGTCCAAAGTAATTTGCCCATATCAGCATTATCACCAGTTCGGATTAAACCCATACCTAATACAGATGAAATTATTCCTATACCAGCGATCATTAATGGTAAAAGAGACTTTGGGTCACTTAATACGTATGGTTGACTTGTTAAACCATTTGAAGTAACAACAAAAAAAGCCAAAGATATTGTTGCAATGATTGATCCAACAAAGGATTCAAATAAATCTGCTCCCATTCCAGCTACATCTCCAACATTGTCACCTACATTATCTGCTATAACCGCTGGGTTTCTTGGGTCATCTTCATCAAGGCCTGCTTCAACTTTACCTACAAGATCTGCTCCAACGTCTGCCGCCTTGGTATAAATTCCTCCACCTACTCGAGCAAATAATGCAATAGAAGAAGCTCCAAATCCAAACCCTGCTATAGTGTTAGGATTTTCGAAAATTAGCCACAAAATACTTACTCCTAAAATTCCAATTCCTACAACTGTAAGACCCATAACTGCACCAGAACTAAATGCAACCTGTAGGGCTTTATTTAATCCGGTTTCTGCAGCTATTGCGGTTCTTGTATTACCTCTTACTGCAATGTTCATTCCTATAAAACCAGCTAACGCAGAACCTATAGCTCCTGTAATGTACGCTATAGCTGTCCATGGACCTTGAGATGATAAAGCTCCCCCTGAATTTAGTTGATCAATTTTACTGTTTTCTAAAATATTATAATCAATGAATAAAGCTAGGATAATAAAAATAAAAATAACAAACACACTTAGTATCGTGTACTCTTTTCTTAAGAACGCAGAAGAACCTTCTTTAATTAATTCACCAATTTCATTAACTGTAGAATTAGCTACTTTTTGTCTTGTAATCCTTAGGGCTAGTATTGAAGCAATTATTATTCCAAAAACTCCAGCAAAAATTGGGAGGTATAAATTTTCCATGTATTCTTTGACTCCTGTATGAGGTAAATTAAATTGAACTATTTATAATTTTGTAACATTTATTAAATATATGCAACATATTGAATGTTAGAAAAAATGAAAGATTCTGCCTTCATTTTCTCATTTGATCAAATTTATTTACAAATTTACTACATGTATCCATGATATTTTCGCTTTTGGTTATAGCGCTCGCTATACATAAGGAATCTGCACCTACATCTAATAATTCAGAGCAATTCTGTAAATTAATTCCTCCAATTGCGACAATACTTTTTGATGTTTGTTCTCTTACTTTTTTTAAGGTTTCTATACCTGCTGGTCTAGTGTCGGTTTTGGTATTTGTTTCGAACATGCTTCCAACTGCAATGTAATCTGAACCATTGTTTTCTGATATTTTAGCTTCATGAAAAGTAGCATTTGATGAACCTATTATTTTTTTTGAGGATAAAATTTCTCGGGCTTTGATTATACTCATATCTTTTTGTCCTATGTGGACTCCGTCTGCGTTTATGTTTTTAGCTATCTTAACATAATCATTTAAGATAAAAATTTTATTATATGATTTAATTATTTTTTGAATTTCATCTGCGGTTCTTGAAATTTCTTCACTTGTTGAAATTTTATCTCGAAGTTGTATGATATTTGCTCCAGCATCTAAAACTTGTTTAACTACATATATTATATCCCTGCCAAGTGTGTGCTCGGGATCAACTATTACATAAATTCCTGATATTCGATTATTTGCTGACATATAAATTGATTTTTTATTATCAATTTATTATACATCTACTAATATTCATAATAAATATTTATATGTAGAATAGTTTTTAAAAATGAGGTGAAAAATGTCAGTAAATTGGCCTAATGAAAAAGAACTGCTGTCTTGGATTGAAAATGATTTGAGAAATTGGTATAAATGGGGAAACTCTGATCAAAAGGGCACATTGAATTTTATAGATTCAAAAAAAACTTTATCTTCAATAAAATTAGTCCAAGAAGGTTTTACTGTTTCCTGTTCTGGTGAAGTAGATTTTAATAATTCAATTGGTACTCCAAAAACACCACAACATTTTATGATATCTGCCGGAGATAATTACCGTGAAAATGAAAATAATGGTCGCCAAGTTGCTATGGACTATTTTGGAATGGTATTTCATGGTCATTCAGTTACTCATATTGATAGTCTTTCTCATTTTTTCTGGAATGGAAGAACTTTCAATGGTCGACCCTCTAATGTAGTGACAACATCTGATGGTGCAACAGAGTTTGATGTTATGCCCTCTACTAAAGGGATAGTATCTAAAGGGATACTAATAGATGTTCCTTACATAAGAAATGTAGAATATCTTGAAAGAGGCGATGGTGTTACTTTAGAGGACATAAAAATCGCTATAGATAAATTTGACCTTGATATATCTGAAGGAGATATACTTTTATTAAGAACAGGGCAGATGGGGCAAATCAAAAAATATGGATCAGTTGATGTATGGGATAAAGGCTCAAGTGGCCCTTCACCTGAAATATTGCCATTTATATATGAAAAAAAGATTGCTTCAGTAGGTTCAGATACAGGTAATGATATACTACCAAACCCCTATGATAAATTTACTAACCCTTTTCATCAAGTGGGTATAGTTGCTATGGGGTTATGGATTCTTGATAACTTATGTTTAGATGAATTAGCTGAAGAATGTATTAAAAGGCAAAGATGGGAATTTTGTATAACAGTAAATCCACTAAAACTTCCTTCCGTTACAGGTTCCCCTGTAAACCCTATAGTGATTTTTTAATCATTTACCCTAGCAAAAGTTTTTCTATGAATTTCACAAGGACCATTTTTCTTAAGAGCTAACAAATGATTTTTGGTTCCATATCCTTTATTAGATATGAAGTCGTATTCGTTATATTTTTTATGTAGTTTTATCATTAGATTATCTCTTGATACTTTTGCTAAAATTGATGCACTTGCAACTGATTCGCTTTTTTCATCCGCCTTTGTAACACATGTTTGGTCAATATTTAATTTTTCTAATCTTACAGCATCTATTATAAGATGGTCTGGTTTTATTGATAAATTATTAACAGCCCTAATCATGGCTAACTTAACGGAGTAAACGATTCCATGTTCATCTATTTCTTCAGGGGAACTAGAACCTATGGCGTAACTTCTGCACCAATTTCTTAGCCAATCAAAAGATTTTATACGTTTTTTTATAGATAATTTTTTACTATCATTAACTAAAAACTTTTTTAAACTTGGTACTGCGCTTGGAAGTATTGCAGCGCAAGCAACTACAGGTCCTGCTAATGTTCCTCTTCCAACCTCATCTATTCCAGCAATTGTTTTATAATTTTTTTCAATTAAATTTTTTTCAATTGAAAAGTTTGGCAAATTAACCTTGTTTTTCATTATAATGAAGTATTTATAAGTATAGGTTCAGTTTTATTAGAATCATTTTCAAGTGGGTACTCAATTATTCCCCCGCCAATCACTTCGGAATCTTTATAAAAAACGACTGCTTGACCAGGTGTAATAGCCCTAACTGGGTTGTCAAAATTAATGATTGCTTCTTTTTTTCCATGAGGAATTACTTCTGCAGGTGAATCTGCACCGTTGTACCTTATTCTTACACTTGCTCTAATATGTTTATTAGGTGATATTTCAGATATCCAATTAACTTTGTTACAGAATAATCTTTTTTTCATAAGTTCTTCGGCATAGCCTACAGTAACTTCATTAGTTTCAGAGTTTATTTTTGTTACGTAAATAGGGCGATTAGAAATATTTTCAATAGGTAAACCTTTTCTTTGACCAATTGTAAATGAGTGTATACCCTTATGTTTTCCTACTACTTTTCCATTGTTTATTATAGAACCACCTATATTTTTAGTTATTTTAGGCTCTACAAATTTTTTATAATCTCCGCTTGGTATAAAGCATATATCTTGTGAATCAGGTTTATCAGCTACAGATAGGTTGAGGTTTTTTGCTATTTCTCTGATCTCGTCTTTTGAATACTTTCCAACTGGTAATAGCAGTCTTTCCATTTTTTCTTGATTTAAGTTGAAAAGAACATATGACTGGTCTTTTGATATATCCTTTGCTTTTACTAGTTTATTACCTTTTTTAGATCTTCTAATTTGAGCATAATGGCCTGTGGCTAAATAATCAGCATCCATTAACTCTGACCTCTTAAGTAAGAAGTCAAATTTCAATCTATCATTACAGGCTAGGCATGGATGAGGGGTCCTACCTTTTTCATATTCGCTTACAAAATAATTAATTACATGTTGCTCAAATTCTTTTTCAAAATTTAGGAAATAATGCTTAGCATTGATTTGCCTGCATACTTTTCTAGCATCCTCTACATCTTCTATGGAGCAACAAGACTTGTTTAACTTTGCAAATGACTCATTTTTAGCGGCAAACAGTCTCATAGTAACACCAACTACCTCGTATCCATCTTCTGCTAATAATCCAGCAGCTACAGATGAATCCACTCCACCGCTCATGGCAACTACAACTCTTTTTTTCTTTTTATATGATGGCATAACGTCTATAAGTTATTAATTAAGTATATTAATTTACACAATATTTTGTATTTATATTTATAATTATATTAATAATATGATAGAAAAAGATATAAAAAAACAATATGAAAACATCGCTAAGTTGGCAGTTGATGTTGCATCAGATAGACTTGGTTCAGATATAGTTTTATTAGATACAAGTGATGTTAGCTCTTTTTCTGATTACTTTGTAATTATTTCGGCAGAAACAGATAGGCATGTTGATTCTATAGCAAATGATATAACTAGAGCAATTAGAGGTGAAAAAATTCATAGAACCCACAAAGAAGGGTCTGGAAGCGGAGGCTGGATGATATTAGAATTTTCAGGCCTCGTTGTTCATATATTCAAGAAAAATATAAGACAATATTACGATCTTGAAGGTTTATGGAATAGGGCTAAAGAAATATTAAGGTTGCAGTAATTATTCGGTTACCCATTTATCATTAGATCTTGAATAATTACATAATTCTTCCTTGTCAAAAAATAAATCTACTTCTCTTTTAGCATCTTGGTCATTAGCTGATCCATGAATAATATTTCTACCTAAATCTATTGCGAAATCACCCCTTATTGTTCCAGGTGGTGAATCAACAGGGTTAGTAGCACCCATTGTTTTTCTTGTTATAGAAATTGCGTTATTTCCTTCCAAAACTAATGCTACAACCGGAGAAGAAGTTATAAATTTTACCAATCCTCCAAAAAAAGGCTTATCTTTATGTTCAGCGTAATGTTTTCCTGCAAGCTCGTCATTTATTTGAATAAACTTTATTCCAACGATTTTCAATCCTGTCTTTTCTAATCTTCCAATTACATCGCCTATGAGACCTCTTTGGACTCCATCTGGCTTAACTAAGACAAGTGTTTTTTCATTCGGCATTTTATAATCCTTTTGTTGACTTTGGTGAACTTATAGTTGGTTCTCTTGAATAAATAGGTTTTATTTCATTATATTCTTTATATCTTCCGTCCATAAACATATTTTTGGCTAAATTACTGAATGTTTTAGGGTCTCTAACTATTTTTTCTAGTAATATTGATTTTTTCGATAGATTTGTACCATTTTTTTCATAGAGATATTCTCCACAAAACATATCTTCTTTACCTGAAGTTTCAATAAGTTTTTCAAATGTACATACTCCGCTAGTTATCTCGTTAATATTATATTTTTTCCAACTAACTTCATTACGCCCCGCAGAAATTATAGAAGTTATATTAATATTATTTTCAATTTTTTGACGAAAAGGTTCTAACTGTATATCATGGGTTGGAACTCCAATCACAGGTAAGTTATTTGGAGTAGCTAATCCCAAAGCAGTACTTATTCCTACTCTAACAGAACTAAATCCTCCTGGTCCTAGAGCAACTGCTAAGTGAGTTATATCTGATGCTTTTGCCTGAATTTTACTTAATAAATTTCTCAAGTTTTTTGTTAGTTCAACACCATGGTTATACTGAGATTCCCAGTTATAAAAATAAGACTCCTCAAGGTTTGTTATCCCAATGCTTGCAAATTTAGTTGAAGTGTCAATACTTACTAAAATCATAATTTATTAAATTCTCCATTTATTTCATCTATTTCCATATCTTTATAGTTATGGATAATAATTTTTCTGTAATTATCATTTTCACAATGACTGAGATACATTTCAATTGATGGAGATGGTAAAATACTTTTAGCTATTTCTGGCCATTCTATTATTACTATTCCATTTTCTAATTTTTCATCAATATTTAGATCAATGGCTTCTAGTTCATTTTTTATACGATATAAATCACAATGATAAATTTTAATTTTACTTTCATACTCATGAATAAGAACAAAGGTTGGACTTTTTGTAGTTTGAGGTGATTCCAATCCTTCTGATATTCCTTCAACTAACTTAGTTTTACCAGCTCCCAAATGACCATTAAGAAAAACTATATCTCCTACTGTTAGGTATTTTGATACTATTTTTCCTAACAATTTTGTTTCTAGATCTGATTTTGAAGTTATTTGAATTTTATCCATTATTTTAGATGATCCCATCCTTGATGATTACTTGTATATGTTTTTTTATTTTTATCTAAAATTGTAATTTTTGGGTTAGAGCTTTTCTTAACTATTTCTCCAATAATCTTTCCTTTTGGATTGAATTGTTTATTAAATGAAGAAATTTTTTCAATATTACCTATAATTATAAGTTCGTAATCCTCTCCACCATATAGTGAAAATTGTCTTTGTTTTTCCAAATTATAATTACATAAATTTTCATCTATTGGTATTTGATCTAAAAATATTCTAATATCAACTTTACTTTCAATTGATATTTTTTCTAAATCTGTATATAAACCATCACTTATATCCATTGCACATGTAATCTTTTCATTAATGATATTTTGAGAAATATCTAATCTAGGATATGGTCTAAAATGTTTTTCAATTAATTTTTTTGAGTATTTATCTTCTATATTCTTCCCTTTTTGAAGTAAATCTAATCCTCCAGCAGAACCACCTAACTCTCCTGTAACATACACACAATCCCCAGAATTTGCATTATTTCTAGATAAAAAGTTTTTATCTCTTATATGCCCTATAATCGCGATGTTAATAAAAATATTTTTAGAACTAACTATATCTCCTCCTATTACCTCGCAATTGAAAATATTTAATGCTTCATTTATACCCATGCTGAATTCTAAATATTTCTCTTTTGGGTAATCTTTTGAAATACCCATAGTTACTAAAGCGTAATCTGGGATACCTCCCATTGCTGCTATGTCGCTTAAGTTTGAAACTGCACATTTCCAACCTATATCAAGCCAATTACTATTATTTGAATCGAAATGAACTCCATCAACCATAGCGTCAGTTGCAAAAACACTTATTTCAGAAAAATTTGAAAATACTGCAGCATCGTCACCTATATGTCTAAGTATTTTTTTGTGTTTGCTAGTCGCCTTATCTTTGTTTAAGTTTTGTATAAACGTGATAAAGCTTTGTTCATTTTTAATATTTATTTTTTTACCCATTATTAAATTATAAATGCTAACTTTTTTTTAAACTAATCAAATACAATTAAATTTTAGTATGAGAAGGATAAAAACATGCCGATAGTAAATATATCATTATATTCTGGTAGGACAACTGAACAAAAATCTAAAATTGCCAAAGCAGTTACTAAAGCGATTTCAGATTCAGCAGGGGTTAATGATTCGGATACAATAGTTTTATTTCACGATATAGAAAAAACTAATTGGGCTAACGCTGGTAATCTTGTTTCAGAGGAATAAAATTATAATATAATTATTTTCATGGAGCGCTAGCTCAACTGGCAGAGCAATTGACTCTTAATCAATAGGTTCCGGGTTCGAGTCCCGGGCGCTTCACCAATCTCAATCTGAACTTAGAGAAATCTCCTNATTTTTTANNTCAATTTNTTTNTNNGNCNCANTNAANGNCNCANNNGANTTATNNTATTTTGACTTGTTTCCCATTAGTAAATAAAATGATTTTATGAAAAAGTTATTCATGATCATTTTTATATTATTATTTGGTTGTTCAACAGACGATTTATCTAAAGTTGATGTAGATGCTACTGTTGATGCAAATATTGAGAAAATTGTAAACGAAGCATTATCTGAATCGGCAACAGCAACTGTCGAAGCCAAACCTTCCCCAATACCTCATACTCCCTCAATAGCTTCTGGACCAAGTGGTCCAANAACTTCACCACCTTCTTCTACTCCAGCAAGTGGTTCAATTCCAATTCCTCCTGGTCATGGTCCACATTTTATACCTGATTTGCTAAAAAGTATGGAAATTGCTGAGTTAGACTCAGATTGGATTGATGAGCATTATGGTGCCTACAATAGATCCAATTGGAGTCATTGGAGCGATGATGATGGTAATTGTATTAATGTAAGGCATGAAGTACTAATTTCTGAATCAATAGAAGAAGTGGTTATGGATGGAAATTGTAAAGTAAAATCTGGTGAGTGGTATGACCCATACACTAATGATAAATTTACTGAAAGCAAAGATCTTGATGTGGATCACATGGTACCACTCTCAGAAGCTCGAAACTCTGGTGGGTATACCTGGGATAAAGAAACCAAAAAAAAATATGCAAACGACTTGAGTTATGAAAATCACTTAATAGCAGTATCTTCTTCTGCAAATAGGTCTAAAGGAGCTTCAACTCCAGATAAATGGAAGCCAGCAAACGAAGATTTCTGGTGTGAATATGCAGAAGCTTGGGTAGTAATTAAGTTTACTTGGGGATTAACTATTACTATGGATGAAGCTGTAGCATTAAAAATAATGTCAGATGGCTGTGAACCTTATGTAGGAAGCATAGATAAGAAAGAAATTTCATATTCTTTTTCATCATTCCCCGAAGTAGCTGAACCTCCTAAAGTGATAATTTCAAAACCAGATTTACAATATGACCCTTTTGGACCTGACAAAAATTGTGGAGATTTTAGTTCTTGGGAAAATGCTCAATCATTTTTTGAAGTAGCTGGTGGTCCAGAAAAAGACCCTCATCGACTTGATGGAGATGGGGATGGTATAGCATGCGGAAGTTTAAAATAAATCATATTGATCGTGGGTCATTGAGATGAAAACAATTTTATTTTACTTCATCATGAAATTTACCATAAGGAATGACCTTTTCTTTATCAAAATTATCTAGAGATTCACCCCATGTTTCTTCATAAATTTTATCCCATAACTTTCCCATATCTGAACTATGATTATAAATAGGTCTTCTTTGGTAATATTTATATACTGTAGCCAATCCTTCTGTTGTTAGGCTTAGTTGCGCTGCATTAATCCTTCCTGTGGGTGAACTTGTTTCCCAATTATTCATCATCATGTTACATTGAAGGTTATATAAATTTCTAAATATAAGCTTTTCTGAATCTTCGATAAGATTTTTCCAATTATTCACACCTTTAACCCATATGTCAGCTGTTTCTTTTGTTCTTGTGATCTCTACTGCAATGCTCTGTAGAGACACAAATCTTTGAAACATATGATCTCTTTCAGAATCTTTGTGCTGAAGATTTAATTCTTTGTTTTGTTTGAATAGTTGTTGTAAAAGAATAACGGCTACCAAAAATGTAGCAATACTAGTAATTAATTGTGCGACTAGATCTAATTCCATTTGATTCCTCCTTATAAATTTAAATCTAATATAATCTTATAGAAAATAATGTCATAAGCAATAATTACTCTTTGCAAATAAAGTCTTTAGACCTCATGGAAATTAATTTTTCACTTAGAACACCAGACACCTTACTGGTATAAATCGGTATAAGTTCTCTTGGGAATAAATCTTTTATTTTGTGTAAATTAGTTATATGAAAATAAATTCATATGCTACTCATGTTTTGAATTATGCTTGTTCCATATCCATAATAAAAACTAAGAGTAAAAAAAATAATTATAATAATAGAAATAACAATATAACAGATCATAAAATTACAAATCAAATTGATCCACCTACTATAGTTATTTCATGTTATCGCAATCCTCGTCGGAATAAATAAAATATTTTTACTCAATTTTTAGACCTGACGCCGCTCTTAATCAATAGGTTCCGGGTTCGAGTCCCGGGCGCTTCACCAATCTCAATCTGAACTTAGAGAAATCTCCTCACTTTTTTATTTCAATCTATTTATGTTAAAAAAAAGTTTCAACAAATGATCTTTTGATTGTTTACTAAAAAGGTAAACATTATATAAAATTAAAAAATAATTTTTTAAAATATTACTATTGAAAGGTTTATATAGTGAATAACAAGACCAATTTTTATATAAATGGGAAATGGGTAAAACCCTTAAAAGAAAATACGTTTCAAGTGATCAATCCTTGTACAGAGGAAAGCTTTGCAACAATCTCGCTGGGCACTAAAGCAGATTTAGATCTTGCTGTTAGTGCTGCTAGAAATGCTTTCGAAACTTGGGCTTTTAGTGATATTGAAGACAGGATTTCTTTAGTGACAAAATTTGTTGAACTATACGAGAATAGA
>PASL01000017.1 GCA_002712125.1 Chloroflexota bacterium
AGTTTGCCAATGGGTGTTTTGGTGGTAATGAATGGAACAAATTCAACTCACTAGAAAACCATTCTGAAAAAAGCCATGCATAAGGTAAAATCTTTTCAGATTTAGAAGACCCATCTAAAGGGACTAAGATTTTTTTAATGTCCATAGAATTGTTTAAATTTGTGTTATTCATTTTCATTTTATTCTGATTTTTAGTTAATTGAAATAATTAATTTTCTATTGGGCATGAAAAATCTTCAGCCCATTCTCTCCAAGATCCATCATAATTTTTTACATTATTAAATCCAGACAATTTCAATGCCCAAAAAGTATGTGCTGCACGAATTCCACCTTGACAGTAAGTAATTATATTTTTATCTGTAGTAATATTCTTTTCAGAAAGTATTTTTCTGATTTCTTCTGCACTCTTTAATATAGGTATATTCCCTGTTGTATGAAAATTTTTCCATTCAATATGGACTGAACCAGGTATTTTGCCCCCTCTAGAGCCTCCCCTTAAATTGACTCCAATGCGTTCATCGTCACTACGAACATCAAGAATAATGGTTGATTTGTCATCAAAATTCTTAAGTATAAAATTTTTATCAGCAAAGATATTTGTATCAATTTTTGTATTAAATACTTTACTTTCTATATAGGGTTTAATTGTTGTAACCTTCCGATCTTCATGAACCCATTTAGGAAATCCACCATCCAAAAATTTTACATTTTTATGACCATGATAATGTAAAGCCCAAATTAGTCTGAAAGCATATAAGCCTGCAGAACGATCGTAACATATGACTTGCGTTGAGTTATCAATACCTAGTTTAGACATCGTTTCAGAAAATATTTCTGGGCTTTGAATATGTGTTCTATCTTTAAGTGAAGTCTTATAAAAATTATCAATTGGATTAGACGATCCTGGAATATGACCAATGCTATATTCTTCAGGCGAATCTACATCAACTATTTGAAGATTAGGGTTGTTTATATTATCTTCTAACCAGTCAGTAGTTACAAACAATTCAGGATTGGTATATCCTCTATCATTGGGATGTTTATAATTTTTCATATTTAATCTATCATTAATTATTGTTATTTTAATTATATTCCTTTTAACATAAATCTAAAACATAAGAAATCTTAACCAATTATGGACAAAAACATTACTAATTTTACTAAAAGTCAAGAAAATGTGTATAACTCGCTTTGTTCATTATTAAGGTTTGTTGGATTGGGTTATCAAGGCAAGTATGTAAATATTAATGGAATAAATATACATTATTTAGAATATGGTAAAGGTGAACCATTATTACTTTTACATGGTGGGGGTGCAGGATCAGGAATTTTCTTTAATCAAATAAGATTTTTTTCTAGATTTTACAGGGTTATAGTTCCTGATCACCCATGTTTCGGTTTATCAGATAGAATCCCATACAAAAAGCCATTAAATGATTATTTGAGAAATTATATAATCTCATTCATGGATAATCTAGGTATAGAAAAAACGAATGTTGTTGGATTATCTATGGGCGGACAGGGACTAATTGCATGTTTACTAAAATTTCCAGAAAGATTCTTAAGAGTAATATTAATGGACTCAGCTGGACTTGGAAAAGAGTTCCCTTTAGTATTTAGATTGGCTACGGTGCCTATTTTAGGGAAATTTTTAATAAACAAAAATAATAACAGATCAAACGATATGTTAATAAAAAATTTAGAAGTTCAGTCAACGAAATTCCCTGGATTCGATGTATATAAAGATTATGCATTTAAAGTAACGAAAGTTGAAAATCATTCAGAAGCTTTAAGAAAAAGTTTATTTGCAGTTACAAATATTTTTGGGCAAAAAATGATATTTACAGATAATGAACTATCTTCAATACAAAAGAAAATATTAATTATATGGGGCGAAAATGACAAAATTTTTCCATTAAGACATGGATATAGGATTATGAAATTAGTTGAAAATTCTTCTTTAGAATTAGTGAAAAATAGTGGCCATATTCCTTTGGTGGAAAAAAGTAAAAAAGTTAATTTCTTAATGAGGAAATTTTTATTAAATATGAAATAATATGGAATCAAAAGAAGATATAAAAAAATCAAAAATATTATTTGAAAAAGGCTTAAAGTTAGCACAACTTGGTAATCCAAATGATGCTTCTAAATTATTTGAAGAAGCTGGTTGGTTGGATCCTAAAAACCCAAAAATACAGTTTAATTTGGGCACTGCTCACTTAAGTTTAGGAAATTTTGAGCAAGCAATAATAAATCTCTCTAATGCTATTTTTCTTGATAATAAACTAGTTGATGCGTATGGTAATAGATGTGTAGCTTATTATGCTATTGGAGAAGATGAAAATTCATCTAAGGATTTTGATAAAGCAAAATCCTTAGGAGCAAATGAAGATGGGCTAATGGCAATATTGGATTATGTTAAAACAAAAAGAAGAAATTAATTTACTTTCTGTATAAAACTTTTTCCAATTCTAATCTTCTCAGGTATTTTCTTATAATATCGAAAGACTGAATAACGCTTGAAATATTTTTTCTATTTTTTTTACCTTCAATTGATTTTATATATTCTGCCAATAGTATGGATTCGGATTTTGAAAGAATAGAATGATCTTTGTTTTTTAAAATTTGTTCAATACTAACTCCGTGACTTAATATTTCTCCAACGGCTTGTGAAAGAGCTAAATCATTTAATGTGTGGTAAGGAATACCTTGGTTAGAAATTTTGGGTAATTTAATTATTTTTGAGTCAACAAGTTTTTCATATATACCCTGAGAAATATCACTATTGTTAATTAGGTCATTAATAGTAATTTTCTCATGTTTGATTTTATTGCTAATTATATCTGAATAATCTGAATTATTTATAATTTCTTTAATACCGTTAAGGTTTATTTTTTTTTCTTTAAGATTTTTGATTGTTTTTAGTATTTTTATATGAATTTCAGAATATATTGCTCTTGTTTTGTTGATTTTTTTGGGAGGAGTAAGGACTCCAATTTTTACATAATAATTGATAGTTGCAGTCGAAAGATTAGTAATTTCAGATAAATCACTAATAGAAAGATTTTTTTTTTCTGACATAAATTATTCCCACTCAAAAAGCTTGATAGCAATCAAGAAAATTATAACAAACCAAACTAGTAAACCTACTACTTGAATACCTGAAGAAAAAATTTGTAATTCATTCATTGTGGTAGATCTCATCAAATTTGCAAGAAAAGATAAAGGAAAAAATTGTGTGAAATTTGAAATCCAATTAGGTAATGAAGAAACTGGGAAAAATATTCCAGAAAGTAACATCATTGGAAATACAATAAGGTTTGCGACTGGAGCAAGTGTATCTTCGCTTCTTGATTTTCCTGAAATTGCTAATCCTAGGCCAATAAACACAGCTCCCCCAATTAATGAAACAATCGAAATATTTATCCAAAAAATAAAATTATAAATGTTAATATCTGCCCCTAAAAAAACTTTACCTAATATTAAAAGTAAGTAAGTTTGTAATAAAATAACTATTGCTCTTGTTGCTATTTGAGCGGCTAAAAAATGAGATGCACCTGCTGGAGTAGCTTTTATTCTTCGTAAAGTACCTGTTCTTTTTAACCTAACTAAAGTAAATCCTACAGAAAAAATTCCTGTCTGCATAATTGCCATTGCAGCTATTCCTGGAACTATCCAATTTTTATAATTATTTTTTGATTTTTCTTTATTCAAAACATAATTAATCGAATTGAAAAATTGGATAGTATCATTTGATATTACTTCAGGCGAATTTTCAAGGATATTTTTTTGTAGATTTTTTTCGACAATTATTTTACTGGTTAATGAATCTTTTTTAAATGATTCATCGTATGTAATTAGAACTTTACAACTATCTGATAGTTTTTTACATATAGAAGTTTCATGAATTATATCTCTAGGTATGTTTATTCTAATAATGCTGTCATCTTCATAATTATTTTTATTTGTAATATTATATAGACTATAAATAGTTTTTATTCCTAAAATATTTTCTATGTCAGTAGAAATATTATTCAGTAAATTTTCTTCCTTTTCATTTAACTTTTGTTGTTTAAAATCAGATGAATTTGTATTTATATAAACACTGACTTGAGGATTTTCTGAAACAGAAAAAACGGACTGAAAACCAAAAATTATCATTATGAACCCTGGGAAAAAAAGAGTCCAAAAAATTCCCTGTTTATTTCTAAAATACATTTTTGTTGTGATTATGGTGAGTGCTAAAAAAAGTTTCATTAGTAATTAGTTTAAATTTTTTCCTGTTAAGTTTAAGAAAACATCGTCTAAAGTTGCTTCGTTTATTTTTTTTTGAGCTTTAAATCCACTAGAAATAAGGTTTGAAATTAATTTTTCTGGAGAGTTAAGTGCTATTATTTCTCCATTTTCAATTATTGCAACTCTATCACATAATTCTTCTGCTTCTTCCATATAATGAGTTGTAAGTAAAATAGTTTTTCCGTTTTCTTTTAAGTTTTTGATAAGATCCCATAAGTTTCTTCTTGCCTTAGGGTCAAGACCAGTTGTAGGCTCATCTAGAAATATTACTAAAGGGTCATTAACTAATGCTATAGCAATAGCAAGTCTTTGTTTCTGCCCACCAGATAATTCATTATAAGATGCATTTTTTTTGGATGCTAATTCTACTTTTTCTAAGATTTTATTAGGATCATTGTTTGAACTATATAATTTTGAATATATATCAACTATTTCATATAAGTTTAAGTTCTCAAAAAAAGCATTTTGTTGTAGTTGTATTCCTATGATTGATCGGATTTTTTTTGTGTTTTTTATAGCATCAATATCGTTGATTATTGCTTCTCCATCATCGGGTCTGATTAGCCCTTCTAAAATTTCAACAGTAGTCGTTTTACCTGCTCCATTAGGACCTAATAGCCCAAATATTTCTCCTTTTTTCACTTTAAAAGAAATATTATTAACAGCATAAACACTATTATATTTTTTTGAAAGATTATTGACTATTACTATACTTTGGTTCATATTTATAATAATTTTATTTTTATAATTTAATCTTAACAAATATATTTATTGATTGGATAATTACATGCATGACCAATATGTTAATTTCGGAACTTCTGGTATTAAAGTATCAAAAGTAGCATTAGGATTAGGTTTTCGTGGTCAAAACGATGAAAAAGAAGCAACAAAAACAATAAATACGGCTATTGAAAAAGGAATAAATATAATTGACTGTGCAAATGTATATGGTTATATGGATGATAGAAGAAATATTGGTTCCTCAGAAAAATTATTGGGTAAAATAATTAAAAATAAAAGGAACGACCTTGTAATAACATCAAAAGTTGCATCTCCTATGGGTGATGGTCCTAACGATAAAGGTGTTTCAGCTTATCATATAATTAATCAGGTTGAAAAATCTCTACAAAGGCTTTCTACTGATAGAATTGATATATATATATTTCATATTTTTGATTCTATTCGTTCATTTGAAGAACAATTTCGAGCTATGGAAATATTAAAAAATCAAGGAAAAATACTATACGTTGGCGTTAGTAACTTTAAGGCATGGCAAGTTGTTCAAGCCTTAAGAGTTCAAGATTCCATAAATGCTCACCCTTTATTATGTGTTCAAAATCCATATTCATTATTAAATAGAGAGGCTGAAAATGAAATGTTTCCAATGATTAAGGATATCGGCCTAGGTTTTATGGCTTATAGTCCACTTGGAGTGGGATTATTGAGTGGTATGTATACACCAGGAGAGCAACCTCAAGAAGATACTTTATGGGGATCCAAAAGAAAAAACGATTACGATAAATTTTTAGGTGGGCAGAATGGCTTGTTCATAAGTAAGCTATATGAAATTTCAAAAAAATTAGATATAAAAATGTCGCAGTTAGCAATCTCATGGGTTTTATCTCATCCAGAAGTTACCTTAGCCATATCAGGTGCTGACAATTCAGACCAAATCTCAGAAGCTGCTGATTCGATGACAATTAAATTACCTTCAGAAATTATAAAAGAATTAAATGATGCCTCTTGTAAGCTTAATCACATTCTAGACTAAAAAAATAATATAGAAAGGATAATAATTTATGAAAGTATTACTTGTTGGAGGTTCTGGTATGGTGGGTTCATTTATTTCTCCATATTTACTAGAAAAAAATTTTAATCTAAAAGTGCTAGATAAAAAAAAACCAAAACTCGACATCGAATGGATTAATGGTTCAATAGATGACCCAAAGGCAATAGCTCAATCAGTAAAAGGTATTGATGCATTTATATGGCTTGCAATGCAGAGCCCTCAAGGAGGATCTAGTACGGAACAAGATATAAAAATAATAAGAGAAAATTACGTCACAAATTGTTTAGGCTTACATACGTTTCTGTGGGTTGCTCAAAAAGAAGGAATAAGTAAGGGAATTTACACAAGTTCCATGAGTGTTCATTATAGAGAAAGAGAATATTTTGCAAGTGAAAATATGCCCTTAGATACGCCTAGTGTATATGGCCTTAGCAAGGGTTTTGGAGAAAAAATATGCGAATATTTTACCAGTTGGTTTGATATGAATATTATTGCTCTAAGAATAACAGGCCCAAGAAAAAGAAACGATTATATAAAAACAAGACAAGCAAAAGAAAACTTAGCTCCAATAACAAATTTATATGTAACAGATGAAGAAGATTTAGCTAATGCGTATATTTTATCTTTAGATAAAATTAACAAAGGTCACGGTAGATTTGATTCTATTTTTATAGCTGGTGATGAAAGTGAGGAAGAACATAACCTTACAAAAGCAAAACAATTTCTTGGCTGGGAACCAAAATCTCATATAAAATACTTAAATCAATAAGGAGATAAAATGATAATTGATGTACACACACACTTGCCTAGTCACCAGGATATCGTTCCTGAAGATGAAATGGCCTATGAAACAGCAATGAGATCTGGAGAAAAAGTCCAGTTAACTAATTCTATTAATGATTATATTAGAGATATGAAAATTGTTGATAAGTCTTTTATTTTTGGTATTGCTCCTCGGCCATGGAAGCCTAATGAAAGAGTTTTAAAAGTATCAGGTTGGCCAAAAAATCTTAATCAAAATGATGTAGCTTACCAAACTTCACTAAAAAATCCTGAAAAAATTATTCCATTTATGACTCTTCATCCTTTAGATCCTAATTGGGAAGAAGAATATGAAAGATGTATTGGAGATTTAAATTGTCAGGGGATAAAACTTGGTCCAAATTATCAAGATTTCGACCCTCTTTCCGAAGAAGCATTTCGACTATTTGCAAGGTTAGAAAAAGATAGAATTCCTATAATATTTCATCAAGGAACTTCTCCAATGACTGATGCGCCATTAACTTATGCTCATCCATTAACAACTGACAAAATTGCTATGGCTTTTCCTAAGTTAACTATGGTTTTAGCTCATTTAGGGCATCCTTGGCAGACAGATTGTTTGTCAGTTGTTAGAAAGCATCCTAATGTATGGGCTGATATGTCAGCACAATTTTACAGACCTTATTCTTTTTGGCAAGGAATGAGACTATTTTATGAATGGGGAGCAATAGATAAAATTTTGTTTGGGTCAGATTGGCCTGTAACTAAACCTCAAGATAATATTGATAGTCTATTAAATCTTCCTAAATTTGCTAAAGATCATCATTTACCCACTATACCTGAAGATTCTATTAATGGAATTATTAATCGTGATTCATGTGAAATATTAATGATTGATTAGTGTTTTATGATTAAGAAAAAACTCTCAAATAAAAATTTTTTCTACGGCTGGCTAATAGTTTTATCATTATTTTTTACAAGTTTTCTTACTATAGGAAGTAGGCAAGGTTTTGGTGTTTTTGTTAAGACTTGGGAAGATGAATGGCAAGTAACTACGGCTGCCATTTCATTTGCTGCATCAATGGGTTGGCTGGTGAATGGATTTTCTCAACCTTTGCTTGGCAGGTTAGCTGATTTGTATGGTGCAAGGTTAGTTATAATAGCATCTTTGATAATGATGTCCACAGCAACAGCACTAATATCGCTGATTAATAGTGTGTTTGGGTTGTTAATTTTATATGGATTTATAACAGCATTTTTTTCAGGAGGAGTATCTCCCGCAACAGTTGGTGTAATAGTATCAAAATGGTTTGTAAAAAAAAGAGGTACGGCTATGGCTATAGTTATGTCTGGTGGCTCAATAGGAAGTCTAGTAATTGTACCTTTCTTAAGTTTTTCATTAATAGAATTTGGTTGGAGGTATTCTTGGATGATTCTAGGTGCGTTTTCTCTACTTATTGGTGTTCCACTTATGTTGTTATTTGTAAAAAACAAACCTGAAGAATTAAATATGCTACCTGATGGAGAAGTAAAAACTAATAAAAAAACATTAAATGAAAAACAAATTATCGGTCCATACTTTTTTTCTAGCTGGATTTCATCTATGAAAACGAAACCAATGTGGGACCTATCTATTTCTTATTTTGTATGTGGAATAACAACTGGCTCAATTTCTGTTCATTTTATTCGTTGGGCTATAAGTGAAGATATCACTACAGGTACTGCAGCCTTGGCTTTTGGTCTCCTTAGTATTATAAATGCCATTGGGGTAATATTTATAGGACTTTTATCAGATAAATTTCAGAGAAAAAACTTATTAGGGATTGTTTATCTAGTAAGAGGTTTAGCGTTTGCATCTATAATCATTTTACCCGGAAACTATGCTATATGGTCTTTTGCTATTATTGGTGGAGCATCATGGCTAGCAACGGTACCATTAACTGCTTCACTTACCTCAGACATTTATGGATTAAAAAATATGGGTACTCTTTTTGGGTTGTCGAGTATGTCTCATCAAATTGGAGGTGCTGGAGCAGTTATATTTTTTGGTTGGTCTTTTACTAAATGGGGAACTTATGATTATGCATTCTTGCTTGGTGTAATAACTTTAATATTTGCAGGAGTTATTTCACTTTCTCTACCAGAAAAATCTAAATCAGTTAGATATATTAAGGAAACAAGTTTAAATAATAATGCCTTATAATTATTTACTACATCATTCGGAATCAGTTGATCCTGAATTAATTGAAGCAATAATACACAAAATAATAAGTATTACAGGTTTTTCATCTTTTACAATGGTTGTAATATTAGTTATTTTTATGGTCAGTATTCCATTACTTATAATGATATTTTATTTTACAAACTTTAAAAGGAATAATTAATGAATGAAAAACTAATGAAAGCAGCTTTAGATAATGGCGAAGGTAATTATATTGTTCAAGAAATCCCTTTCCCAAAAAGATTTGAAAGTTCAGCATTAATTAAAGTTGTTCAGTCAGGTATTTGTGGTTCGGATATTCACTTAACAACAGAGAGAAATGAATCTCAAACTATTCCTACAGGCCATGAAGTTACTGGCGAAATCATTGAAATAGGTACGAATGATAAAAATTTAGTTCCAGGTGATAGAGTTGCGGTAGAAATGATAGGTGCAGGAAGAGCTTGTTTAAACTGCTTATATTGTAAAAAAGGGCAAATGAGACACTGTATTAATAGGTGTGAGGATACTGGAGGGGGATTTGGAGAATATGTAACTAGATTACCATCAGGCCTTTTTAAATTACCTGATTCTTTAGATTGGACAGATGGAGCATTAGTAGAACCTATGGCAGTTAGCGTCCATGCGTTAAGATATTCTCAAATGCAAAAAGGAGACATTGTCGGAGTTGTTGGTTCATCAACAATTGGTCTATCATCTATTGGTGTAGCAAAAACTTTTGGAGCAAAGAAAGTAATTGCTTCAGCTAGGTATCCACATCAAGCAGAAGCAGCATATAAAATGGGTGCGGACTTGGTAGTAAGTTCAAAAAATGGAGAATTTGAAGATGCATGCATGGAAGCTTCAGATGGTATTGGAGCTGATATTGTTGTTGAATCCATTGGAGGGCATCAATCTGAAACATTCCATCAATCAATTAGAGCAACTAAGAGTCAAGGCAAAATGGTTTATCTTGGAGGCATGAAAATTCCTATGGAATTAGACTTAATGGATGCCTCATTAAGAGAGATTAGAATAGAATCCGTAATGTGTTATTCTGAATCGAATGGAATTCATGATTATGAAATTGCAATAGATTTGCTTGATTCGAATAAATTTCCATATAAAGAAATAGTTACGCATCGATTTAATTTAGAAAACATTCAAAAAGGTTTTGATATTGCATCTGATAAAAAATCAGGATCAATAAAAGTTCATATCACTATGTAAATTGCTTTTTGGTAGGGCCACGGAGACTCGAACTCCGGTCTCCACCTTGAAAGGGTGGTGTCCTAGGCCGCTGGACGATGGCCCCATAATTACAATATTATATATTTTACTAAAAAAAATACTTAATTTTTTATTAACTAAAATGTAATATTTTATAGAAATGAAAAAAGTATGCTTTTTTTATGCTTTATTTGCTATAAAAGGTTTTATTCGTTTGGGAAAGCAGGTTACACAAATTTCACATTTTCTTCCATCGCACCCTCTTGCGCTGCAAAATGCTCGACCATAAAAAATAATTTGTAGATGTAATTTATTCCACTGACTTTTTGGAAATAAATTTTTTAAGTCTTTTTCAGTTTGAGAAACATTTTTTCCCTTAGACAACCCCCATCTTTGAGCTAATCTATGTATGTGCGTGTCAACTGGAAAAGCAGGATGACCAAAACCTTGAGACATAACAACACCGGCAGTTTTATGCCCAATACCAGGTAATTTTTCTAATTCACTATAACTTGCTGGCACCTTCCCGTCATATTTTTCAGTTAGGATTTTTGAAATACTAACTATATTTTTAGATTTTTTAGGACCTAAGCCACATGTTTTAATTAAAGAATATATTGTTTCTACGGGGATTTTTGACATTTCTTTTGGATTATTTGCCAAAGAAAAAAGTTTAGGTGAAACTTTATTAACTCTTTCATCAGTGCACTGAGCGCTTAGTAAAACAGCAATTAGTAGTTCAAATTTATTAGAGTGAAATAATGGAATAGGAGTTTGTGGAAAAACTTCATTTAATTTTTTCATGACGTATGCTGCTCGTTCTTTTTTTAGCAACTATAATTATCCCTTAGAGTTTATTTTTTTCTTGATCCAATATACTCAACAATAATTTCTAAAGAATTTTTATACGTGGAGGTTGGTAAATTGTTTAGTATATTTTTTGCGCTATCTATTAAGTCTTTTGATTTTTTTTCTGAGTATTCTATGCCTCCAGAATTTCTGACTTTATCAACAAGTTTAGGTAAAGTAGATATTTGTTTTTCTTGAGGGGAATTCATATATTCATTAATTTCTTTTTTCAAACCATTATTATAAGCATAAATTGCAGGTAGGGTCATTATTCCCTCTCTTAGATCATTTGTTGAAGGTTTACCAATATCATCTGTCGAATATTTATAATCTAGTAAATCATCAATTATTTGATATGCCATACCTAAAAAATAACCAAATTTTTTTAGATTATTAACGTGTTTTTCAGTAGCATTTCCTAATAATGCTCCACTTTCAGTTGCGGTACAAAATAAAGATGCNGTTTTATCATAAATTCTTTTATAGTAATTATCTTCAGATATATCAGTTTTCCAAGAGTCATTAATTTCATTTAATTCTCCCCTAGATAATTCGGTTATTGTTTCAGCAAATCTTTTTATAAGTCTTACATTATTTGTTTCGCAAACAAATATTGCTGATGTTGCAAATATATAATCTCCAATTAGAACAGCGGCATTTCTACCCCATAAACTACTTGCAGTTTTATGCCCTCGTCTTAGATTAGCATGATCCACAGTATCATCATGAACTAGGGTGGCGATATGCAGAAGCTCAACCCCTGTTGCCATTAAAATTGTTTTATCAATATTAGATTCACTCCATAGATTTGATACTAATAAAGTTATTGATGGACGTATTCTTTTGCCTGGTACAGCAAGAACATGAGTTAACTGTTCAAAAACTTGTTGATTTTTTTTATCTTTGTCATATTTTGAAGAAACATTTACAATTTTTTCAAAAACTAAATTAAGCTCTTTTTGAATAGGTTTATATATTATATCTGGATCCAATATTTAGTCCTTAAATTTTCCATTTTCTAAATCAATTACAGATTCATCTAATTTTATAAATAGTGTTTTTACGTTCTTAAGTTTTGTTTTTGGAGGTATTTTTCTTATGNTCCAACCATCGCTTAATGTGTTGCTGTCATCAAAAATCATGTTATGAATTTTATCTGAAGTTTTTGGTAGAAATGGATACATAGCTGTTCTTAGTGCAGAAATTATATTACATCCTACCCAAAGACTAGTAGAACTTTTTTCTTTATCTATTTTTACTGACTTCCATGGTTCTTTTTTATCAATATATTTATTCCCGTCTCTGGCAAGTTTCATCAAATGATTTAACGCATTACGAAATTTTCTAGAGTCTATGCAACTTGATATCTCAATTAATGTTTCCTNACATTGATCAAGTATTTTTTGATCTTCTTTTTCAATNGATTTTGGNTCAGGTATAATACCGTCATAATTTTTATTTATGATGTTAAATATCCTATGAACAAAATTTCCAAGAGTTGCAACCAACTCATTATTATTACTTTCAACAAATCCCTTCCATGTAAATTCAGAATCAGATGTTTCAGGCATAATTTTAGTCAGGTAATATCTCAAAGGTTCAGATTCATATCTTTCTAAAAAATCTCTAACCCAAACNGCATGACCNTTACTTTTTGAGAANTCTAGACCACCAAGATTTAGGTATTCATTAGCAACAACATCTGTAGGTAAATTTAGTTTCTCATAACCTAAAAGTATAGCTGGCCATATAATTGTATGAAATGGTATATTGTCTTTACCTTGAAAGTAATAAGTTTCACCATCATCATCAATCCACCATTTTTTCCACAAATTTTTATCGCCCTGTTTTTTTGCCCAACTTTTTGTTGCGGACAAATATCCTATAACTGCCTCGAACCATACATATATACTTTTTGAAGAATATTTTTTGTCAGTAACTGGTACAGGAACCCCCCANTCAATATCTCTAGTAATAGCCCTATCATGCAGTCCTTCTTTTATCATACCTAATGACTGATTAACAACATTTTGTCTCCAATCAGATCTACTTTCAATCCAATTTTTTAATTTTTTTTCAAAAAAACTTAACTTAATAAACTTATGAGTTGTTTCCTTAAATATCGGTGTTGAATCATCACGTATACTCTTAATNTTTTTTANGTCAATTGGGTCTAATGTTTTTCCACATTTTTCACATTGNTCTCCTCTNGCTTTTTTGTTNTCGCAGTGAGGNCATTCACCATAAACAAACCTATCTGATAAAAAACGTTTNTCTTTTTCAGAAAAAGGCATTGATTGGGTTTGNTCGTATAATAGGTCTTTTTTCTCTAATTTTAGAAATATATCATGNACTACATTTTNNTGTTCTTCNGTATGNGTATTAGTATATAAATCATANGAAAANCNCATNTCTTTTAGNGNTTGATNCCAAATTTCGTGATATTTTGTAGCAATTTTCTCAGGAGTTGTATTTTCATCAATAGCTTTTAAGGCAGTNGGNGTTCCATGCATATCTGAGCCNGAAACCATAACTACATCGTTACCATAGATTCTATGAAATCTAGCAAAGATATCTGCCGACATATTCATGCCTGCTATATGGCCTAGATGAGGTTCACCATTAACATATGGCCACGCTACACCTACGAGGATTTTCCTTCTCAACTTTATTCCTTATGAATTTTTATTATTTTTATTATAAACGTATTTTAAGAATAATACTTTTATGGTAATTCTAAAAATAATTTATATGCTGAACTTTTTGATATATTGAAGTTTTCGGAAACTATTTTAGATACTACTTTCCCTTGTATATTTTCTTTTTTCATACTTTTTATGATTTTTTTAATATCATTATTTTTATTTGTATCATTTTTTTTCTTTTTATCTCCATTTATAATAATCACAAATTCACCCTTAGTATTTTCATTTGAAAATATTCCTTGGATTTTTTTTGCATTACCATGAATGAAGGTTTCAAAAATCTTCGTAATTTCTTTCGCTATAAATATTTCTCTTTCGGGCATAATTTGATCAATATCTTTAATTGTTTGATTAAATCTATGGGGCGATTCAAACATTATTGTAGGCATGATACTGTTTTTTATTTCTAAGATTTTATCTCGCCGAGCTTTTTGTTTTTTTGGAAGAAATCCAATGAATTGAAATTCATTACTAGAGATTCCTGAAACAGAGAATGCTGCAATTATCGATGATGCGCCAGGTATTGGAATAATTTTATGATTATATTTTTCTGAAATATTTATGATAGGTGCTCCCGGATCACATACCCCTGGTGTACCTGCATCTGTGATAAGTGCTACATCATTATTTTTTAATATATCTAGAATATGTTCAATATCTTTTTCTTTGGAGTGATCATTATATTGAATAATCCTCGCATTTGAATTGATTTTTTTTAGTAATTTTTTACTGTTATAAGTATTTTCAGCAATTATTGTATCGACATTCTGTAGTATTTTTTTTGCTCTTATAGTGATGTCATCTAAATTGCCTATCGGGGTTGCAACAATATATAGGTTTGACATATCTTTATTTGGAAAGATTTAAGAGGTTTTCTAATGCTGCATCATGCTGTTCATCAGCATGGTACGAACTTCTCACTAATGGGCCTGAAGCTACATGCTTAAATCCTAAATCTAATCCGATTTTTTCTAATTCCTTAAATTCTTTAGGATTATAAAATTTTATTAATGGGTGATGATTTTTAGATGGCCTAAGGTATTGCCCTATAGTAAGTAGATCACAATTAACCGACCTTAAGTCATTCATCGTTTCTATTATTTCAGGCATTGTCTCGCCCAATCCAACCATCATACCTGATTTTGTTGGCATATATTTATTAATTTGTTTTACATTACTTAATAATTTCAATGATAAATCATAATTTCCTCTAGGCCTGACTTTTCTAAATACTCTTCTAGTAGTTTCAATATTATGATTTAACACGTCCGGTTTAGCATTTACAACCTTTGTAAGAGAAATTAGGTCTCCTTCAAAATCAGGTATCAGCACTTCTATTTTACATAGTGGGTTTATTTTTTTTGAGTTTACGATTGTATCTCTAAAAATATCTGAACCATAATCTTTTAAGTCATCTCTATCTACAGAAGTAATTACTGCATATTTTAACTCCATATTTTTTATTGTTTGAGATACTCTTATTGGTTCAGACTTATCCACTGTAATCGGCCAACCAGTTTTTACATTACAGTAAGAGCATGCTCTTGTACATGTGTCTCCAAGTATCATAAAAGTTGCAGTTCCTCTATCCCAACATTCACCGATATTAGGGCAGGCAGCTTCTTCACATACAGTGTTGAGTTTGAAATTTTGGATTTTTTTCTTTATTGAAAGGTATTTTTCTGATCCAGGCGCCTTTACCTTAAACCACTCAGGTAACCTTCTTATGTCAGAAGATTTATTTTTTTCTTTAGGTTCAGGTATCATTACTTTATATTTTATAATTTATTTTCCTATAATGAAACAACAATATAGTAAAATTGAAATTATATATGGGTAAAAGAAAACGAAGAAAATATTACGATGGACCTGATCTTACTTCAGGATTTGATTTATATCCTGGAGATATATTTGAACTAACAGTTGAAAAAATCACAGAATCAGGAGAAGGAATTACATTTTTAGACAAAAACATTCCTGTACTTATATTAGGGGCTATTATAGGAGAAAAGTTAAGGGTTAAGGTATTAAAAAAATACCCTGAAAAATTTATTTGTACTATAGAAGAAATACTCTCTCCTAGTAAATATAGGAAATTGCCTGAGTGTGAATTTTTTGGAAAATGTACTGGTTGTCAATGGCAACACATTGATTATCAATTCCAATTGAAATTAAAAAAAAATAGATTAGAAAATGAGATAAAAAATTATAAAAATATTTCTCATGTAAAAATTAGTGAAACTATTCCAAGCGATAAGGAGTTTAATTATAGGAATCATGCTCGATTCACAGCGTTTAGCGAAAATAATCATACAAATTTAGGTTACGTAAACATGTATTCAAGAAACTTTGTAAAAATCGACAAGTGTATCATTATGAATGAAAAAATAAATAACTTTCTTCTTAATATTCAAAATAAACTTTCAGATAGAACTCAAGTAAGTATAAGAACAGCAATAAATAATGATTCTTATATAATTCAGCCAAAACTAAATTTAGAGTCATCGGGCATTTTTTCAGGTCAAAAATATTATGATGAAAAAGTAAGAAGTGTAAATTTTAGAGTTGCAGGAGCTTCGTTTTTTCAAGTAAATATTGAACAGTTATCTAAGGCAGTTGATGAGATAAAGGATTTTTTACAATTATCCGGTAATGAAATCCTTGTTGATGCATATTCTGGTGTGGGAGTATTTAGTATTTTATTATCATCTTATGTAAAGTATGTTTATGGCATTGAAGAATCATATTCAGCTATAGAAGACGCAAAATACAATTCAAAGGATATAAAAAATATAGAATTTATAATGGGTAAAACAGAGGAAGTTTTATTAAATTGGAATAAAGATTTTGACTATTTATTACTTGACCCTCCAAGAATAGGATGTCATGAAAACGTGTTAGAAGCTGTTCGTAAACTAAAACCAAGAAAAATTATAATTTTATCTTGTGAACCTAAATTTTTTGCTAGGGACCTATCCATATTATGCAAAAATAATTTATTTAAAGTTAAAAAAGTTATACCTTTAGATATGTTTCCTCAAACGAAACATACCGAAATAATTGCTTATTTATCCCTAAATGAGTAGGATTTTATGAAAAACAATGAATTACTCTTATTAGGTTCTGAATCTCCTAGGCGTGAGAAAATATTATTAGACCTAGGCTTAAAAATTAAAAAATATAGTCACGATATTAATGAGCACAAATTAATAAATAAAAGTAATTCATTTGAAGAAGTTGTTAAGAATATTTCGATAGCAAAAAATGAATATATTTATAATAATTTAGATAATAAAGATAAAAATTATTTTTTGCTAACGGCAGATACTCTTGTTTGGAATTCAAAAACTTTTTTCCCTAAACCTCATAATTTAGTTGAAGGAAAAAAAATGCTTAATAAATTAAAAAATAAATCTCATTTTGTATCTACCGCAATTTGTTTAAGGAAAAAAGAGAATTATGAAGTAAATTTTCAAACAACTACCGTAGTTATGAAAAATTATAGTGATAAATACTTAAATAGTTACTTAAAATATAATGATATATTATCTAAGGCTGGTTCTTATGGAATTCAAGATGAAGAATTTAACTTAGTAAAAAGTTACATTGGTTGTTACAATAATGTAGTGGGTTTACCTGTTTGTAAATTGATAAAATTGTTAGGTAAAATGAACTTTAGTATTTATAATAACGTACTGTGTGATAAGCACACTTAAGTATTGAGGAAAATGTATAAATGAATTTTTTTGGTGTTGGTGGATTTGAGTTTTTATTGATAATATTTGTTGCTTTATTTTTTTTAGGGCCAAAAAATTTAATTTTTGGTTTAAGAAAGATGAGATTGCTATATACTCAATTGAAAAAGCAAAGAGATGAATTAATATCGATTGTAACCGAAGCAGTTGAGATAGAAGAATTGAAAAAGTTAGATCCGATAAATGACATAAAAGATGACATAAAAAAAATTGAATCATCCACAAAATTAGATCAAATAATTGATGAAGTAAATGATCCATTTGGCAATAATAAGGATGAAAAATCTTGAACGATAAGATGATGTCAATAATGGAACACCTTGATGAATTGAAAAAAAGAATGCTTAGAGTTTTTTTATTGGCTCTTATTCTATCTGTAATCTCGTTGTTTTTTTACAAACAAATTTTTGACTTTTTTATTATTAATGTAGAATCAATTATTCAGGATAATGGAGGTGTTATAGCAATTCAAAGGATAACTGAAGGGTGGGTCGTAGCAGCAAAGTTAGCAATAACGTTTGGTGTGATATTAACTTTACCGTATTTTTTATGGGAGTTATCAATGTTTTTTAAACCAGCTTTGAAACAACAAGAACAAAAATATATATTTATCCTTATTCCTTTTTCTCTTATATCTTTTGGTATTGGCTCTTTATTTGCATACATTATTGTAATACCAAGATTAGTAAATTTCTTGATTAATTTATCAAAAGATATTGGAGAACCAGTAATAATGGTTGGGCCATTAATCTCTCAAATGGTAACTTTTATTTTTTGGCTTGGATTAGTTTTTGAATTGCCAATTATAATGTTTTTGTTAGCAAAAATTCAGCTTATAAATTATGATTCATTAAGAAAATTTAGAAGATGGATGATCCTATTTGCTTTTATCTTTGGAGCGCTGATAACTCCAACGGACCCTATTTCACAGATAATTGTAGCTATACCCGTTATACTTCTTTTTGAAATTGGTATGTTTTTGGTTAAGATTGGAGAAAAATAAAAATTTATTTCTTATTCTTTTTTTTATCTTCATCCTTATTTACTGCTCCACGAAATTCACTTAAGGCTTGACCAAGTCCTTTTCCAACTTGAGGTAGCTTACCCACACCAAATAAAAGTAGAACTATAACTAAAATTAGTAGTATTTGTGCTATTCCAAGATTTTGCATTATTTTTTCCTAACGATTAATGATTTTAGTATAATTCTATCCTAAGTATCTCCAAACGCCAATTACTTTACTTAGTATTTGAATATTATTAGATTTAAATGTCATTGTTTTCATCTGTTTATTTGCAGGTTCAAGTTTTGTAAATTCTCCATCAGAATATACATGTTTAAGTGTTGTAGAATCATCAGATATAATTTTAACGGCTGCCATTTGACCATTTCTAACATTGCTTGTTTGCTCCATGATAACTAAGTCTCCGTCTGAAATAAAAGCATCAATCATAGATTCTCCCTTAACTTTCAATGCATAAATACCGTCTGGAGAATTAATCATAGAATGAGGTATTTCAATTATCTCCTGTCCATTCAAATCTGACCATGTATCATTATCTGGTAATGGGAATGGAGANCCNGCNGCAATGGTTCCTAATAATGGGACGCCAAAATCACTATTATTCTTTGTAAGTTTGAGNCCTCTAGANACCTCAGAATTTCTATCTAAATAACCNGTTTCTTTTAATTTATCTAAATTATAAGATACCACTGAAGTAGAACTNATATTGCANCCAGCTTGAATATCTCTAANCGTTGGTGGATAGTCATTAACNTCTATNAAGTCTTGAATAAAGTCTAATATTATTTCTTGTCGCTCTGAAATAGATTTCATNTTTATGATCCTTTCATTNTAATTATAGCACTAATGTTCTAAATTATCATTATANGTGATCANATGTCAAACAANTTTGTCAATTAAGGNTGATGATGNGTATTATTACCCATCGTTATACCTTCCATTTCNTANGGTGGTCCGTCTACTTCTCTAGCTTGNCCAAATGAAATATAATGAGGNGGTTCNCCTTCAAAAACTAANTATGCTGAAAGTTCTGTACTTAANGATTCATTNCCACCAAACCATATTACAGTTGGCCCATTAATCATTTTTACAGGNCCATTTTNTATTTTGNTTTTTATAGAATCATTTAATGANCCTGTTCCAGACTTACCTACNCCCCATTTAACNATNCCTTTATAGTCATGAGGTAGTATAAATCGCCAGCGATACAATAANCCTNTCCAAGCATTAACTTCAACGCAAACCCTATTNTCAACATCTTCATAAGGNTGGTAAATTCTCCAATTATAAAGAGTGTTAGTTTTTGTTGNGTTTATTTTGTGGTTATCGTGATTTTCGTGCTNTGAATNTAANTCATTCATTTATGAATTATTTTACTTNAATTTTTTTAGATAATCTAGATTTTTTCCTAGAGGCATTATTTTTATGGATAACTCCCTTAGAAGCTGCCTTATCTANTGCNGAGAAAGCCTGTTTTAATAGTNTTTCTTTATTTTCAACAGTACTNTCNTCAAGGGCATCTATAGCNTTTTTTACTCTANTTCTAGTAAATGATTTGACTGCTCTATTTCTAACTGCTTTATTTTTTTGTGAACGTAAAGTTTTCTTTGGGGGCATTAATTTTCCTTCTANTATATATATTTATTTTTCATACACTCTAAANACGTTATTTACTCCAGGTATNGTTTCAATACGCGAAAATAGCCTGCTTAATTGTTCTACTCCTGTAGTGTACACTGTTAAGTAGACATTAGAAATATTATTTTTTGGGTGTTCTTGCGAAACTAACGAATGTATGTTTATATTTTCAGATGAAACTATGTCTGTAATATCTCTTATTAAACCTAAGCGGTCATATGCATGAATCTCTATTCTTGATGGGAATGCAGATTCATCATGCTTCCAAGCGACGGGTATAAATTTTTCCGGGTCTTGAGTAATTGTTCTACAAGTTTCACTGTGTACTATAACAATTTTACTATCAGTTTGGTAACCAATAATTTCTTCTCCGTAAATTGGATTACAACACTTTGATATATCAATAGAAAAGTCATTATCTCCCATTACAAAAATGTTTGTATTGTTTGTATATATATTGTTTTCTTCCTCAGTGTAAATTGATAAATTATTTTCAGTAATAGGATTTATCAGTTCAGTTATTGACTGAATTGATATTTGACCAATTCCTACAGCCTCTGACAATTCTTCAAAATTTTCAAAATCTAAATTTTTGCTTATTTCTAATTTAGAGAAGTTTCTTATGTCAAGTCGTTTAATCTCTCTTTTTATGATATCTTTACCTCGTTCGATATTTGTTTCTCTTTCTTGCTTTCTAAACCACTGTCGTACTTTAGTTTGGGCGCTTCCTGTTATTAAGTACCTTAGATCTTTATTTAGCCAATCTAAACTGGGGCCTCTATTTGACTTTGACTTTTTAATTTCAATTACATCTCCATTAGATAACGGAGAATTTAACGGTGATATTTTTCCGTTGATTATTGCTGCAACTGCATCATGTCCTAAATCTGTATGTATTCTATACGCAAAATCTAGAGAAGTTGCACCAGTTGGCAAGTCTTTAACATCGCCTTTGGGAGTATAAACAAAAACTTGATCTTTTAGAATATCATTTTTTACATTATTAAGGTATTCTTCATCTCCGGACATTTCATTATGCCAATCAAGAAGTCTTCTCAGCCAAGACATTTTTTTTTCGAATTCATCTANATTTATTTGAGAATCTTTTGTTTCTTTATAAACCCAATGTGAAGCAACTCCTTCTTCAGCAATGATATGCATTTCTTTTGTTTTTATTTGAACTTCTATAGGATAGTTTCCCGGCCCTCTAACTGAGGTATGAAGTGCTTGGTACATATTTTCTTTTGGAGTTGCTATGTAATCATCAAATTGGCCCGGAACAGGTCTCCATTTAGAATGTACTATGCCTAATGCTGCGTAGCAATCCTTTTCATTGTCACAGATTACTCTTAGGGCTATTAAATCATAAATTTCATCAAATTTTTTCCCAAGATTTTTATATTTTTGTAGTTTGTTATGCGTACTGTATAAATTTTTTACCCTACCATCTATAAAGCATTGTATTCCATTATCTATAAGGGGTTTTTCGATTGATTTTATAGCTGCCGAAGTATATTTTTCTCTTTCTATTCTCTTTCTATTTACTAGTCTTGAAGTGGCTTTATACGAATCTGGATTTAGATATCTAAAAGCAAAATCTTCAAGTTTCCATTTCATTTCATTCATTCCTAGTCTATGAGCTATTGGAGAATAAATATCTAATGTTTCGCGAGAAATTCTTTTTCTCTTTGTTGGCGACAAATGCTCCAAAGTTTCCATGTTATGTAGTCTATCTGCTAACTTAATCAATACGACTCTGATATCTTCAGCCATTGCTACAAGCATTTTTCTCAACGAAGCTGATCTTGATGCTTCTGGTTTAATATATTGTTTCACCATTTTAGAGTTTGTTGAAATCATATCTAATTTTTTTAATTTGGTTACACCGTCAACTAGATTGGCAATACTTTTATTGAATTGATTAGATAATTCTTTGTGAGATATTCCACAATCTTCTATAACATCATGAAGTAGTGCAGCCTGAATAGTTTCACTGTCAAGTTTCATGTTGGCCAGATGAATAGCAGTATATACNGGGTGTATTATGAAAGGATCTCCTGAAATTCTTTTTTGATTTTGATGAGAATTATGTGCGAAGTCTAGAGCTTTTTTTATATAGAGAATTTCTTTTTCAGGCAGGTAATTATTAACTATTTTAATTAGTTCTTGATATATGTTTTCTACGTTAGTTACTGTCATTTATTCAATTATTAATAATTTTATCATTATTCTGGTAAGGTTGGGATTGGTTGCCCAGTTAGATAAGCTCCAACGATCTTTCCTAATTCTTTTGGTGCTATTGCCTTCATTTCACTCCAAAATTTTTGATTGCCAAACAAAGCATCTTTGTTTTCAGGGCATATAAATTCTATTTGATCTTTTTGATTGCCTTTATGAAATTCAAGCATGAATAAACTTCGACATGATTCCATGTTAGACAAAATTAAGTCTGTTTTTAGTATGTCAATGACCTGTAACAAGTCTTCTTCCCTTAATGATTCTAGGAAAAAAAATTCATTATCATCAAAATTCCATCGATATAATTTTATTTCTTTAGTTTCACTTAAGTCTAATTCTGAATTTATATTAATTAATTCAGGATCATTTACAGTAATTTCATTACACCTTATTGTGTATGAATCATTTAAATTTGTATGATATTCCCATTCGCTTTCTCCGTCGCTGAGGATATATTTATATCCTTTATAAGGCTTATTTTTATCNGAATAGTACTCACCTAATTTTGGACATCCAAGTGATTCATCTTCCCATTCATTTATAGATACTGACTTGAGAAATAAAGTTTCAGCACTTATACCTTTTTCATAAATCAATCTTCCCATTTCTTCAACATAAGATCTAGGCGGTATTGGAGTTGGTTGTATTTTTACGATAGTTGGAGTTGCTATTACTGTTGGAATAACAGTTGGTTTTTCTTCGAAGTTTGATGTAGGGTTTATTTTTGGTTCAGGTGTGATTGTTGGAATTGCTGTGGGGATAAAATTATCAGTAGATTGTTTGTCATCATCATAAATTAGTAATGATATTACTATTATCATCAAGAAAATAATCAAATAAATTACTTTATTATTTTTTATATTTATCATTCTGTATAATTTTGGTAATGAATTTAGTAAAATTTAATTTCATGAATCAAAATAATTTTAAGAAAAACATATTATCTAGTAAAAGTAAACCTCCATCTTTTTTAATTATACTAGCTTTAAGTATAGCTTTTTTGTGTATAACTCCAGCTCTATATTTACTTTTTAGATCTTTTGAAATTTCTGAAGGTAAGTTGGTAAGTATTATACTTACTAAAAATGTATTTTTAGTTTTTTTTCGTACTATTTCAATAATTGTTCTAGTTTCCGTGCTTTCTTGTATTGTTGCTGTATTTTCTGCTTGGATAGTGGAGAAAACAGATATTCCATTCAAAAAAGCTCTTACTTTAGGATTGATTTTGCCCTTAGTTATACCAAGCTTTATTCTGGCTACAACTGTGGTAGAGTTATATTCCCCTCGAGGACAGTTACAGAAATTTTTGTCTATATTTGGAGTTGATAGATTGCCAGAAATTTATGGCCTTCCAGGAGCTACATTTGTACTTGTCATTATGACTTATCCATATGTTTTCTTAATTGTTAGAGGNGCTTTAAGAAGACTTGATCCNCAATTACTAGAAGCTTCAAGATCACTAGGGTATGGGTCTTTTAAGACTTTTTTCTTAATAACTATTCCATTGCTTAGACCAGCAATTGCATCNGGCACGCTCTTGGTAGCTCTATACACATTGAGTGATTATGGTGGCATGGCTCTACTCAGGTATAATACTTTCACTGTAAATATTATGACTTTATATGATGCTTCTATTAATAGATCTCTTCCTTCAATATTGTCNTTATTATTGGTTTTCTTTGCATTATTTTTTATTTTTATTGAATACTTTACAAGAGGTAAAGGGGTTTTTCACAGAAGTACATCTGGNGNTGAAAAAATTTCNAAACCATTAGAGACAGGTATTCTAAGATGGCCATTAGTCTTNTTGTTATTCCTGATTATTTTACTTTCATTGATAACACCTATCGGAGTACTATTTTATTGGTTGATTAGAGGGCTAATTAATGGAAATGATCTTCTTCCTCTACTAAATCCTGTTATAAATTCATTATATGTTGCTNTTTTAGCTAGTTTTTTTACTGTATTAACTGCTCTACCAGTATCAATTTTGATCACTAGATATAAGCATAAACTAAATAGTTTTATCGAATTTGCTTCTTATATNGGTTTCGGGCTTCCGGGTATAGTTGTAGCATTATCATTAGTATTTTTAAGTATAAATNTATTCTTCCCTTTATATCAGTCAATGTGGTTATTAATTTTTTCATATATTGTTTTATTTATACCAGCCTGTATTGGATCAATTAGAGCATCAGTATTACAAGTTAATCCAAGGTTAGAAGATGCGGCTTATTCTTTAGGTAAAACACCAATCAAGGTGATATTAAAGGTTACCCTGCCATTAATTATGCCTGGTATTCTATCTGGTGGAATAATTGTTTTTCTACTTACATTAAAAGAACTTCCTGCTACACTTATATTGTCTCCGATAGGATACGATACTCTTTCAACAACAATATGGGGAGCTGCGACTGAAGCATTCTTCACTAGAACTGGTGGAGCTTCTCTTATTCTTATTTTTATTGCGGGGATTCCAATGGCATTCATGACTTTAAAAAGTTCAAAATACAACATACAAAAGTGATCAAATGAAATTAATTTTCAATAAACTAAAAAAATTCTCCAACTCTCAAGAAAGAAAATTAAAANCAGAAATGAGCTCGGACGATACTGGTGTAATTCATTTAGACACAGTAACTCATTTTTATCCGAATGATAGTGTGCCGACCATTGAAAATCTNGACTTGCTAGTCAAGCATGGAGAATTTATAAGCATATTAGGTGAAAGCGGTGCTGGAAAAACAACCACCCTTAGAATGATCGCAGGCTTTGAAAAAATTTCATCAGGATATCTGAGAATTGGGGGGCAATTAGTTGGATCTAATTTTTTGCATGTTCCACCAAATCATAGAAATTTAGGAGTAGTTTTTCAAGATTATGCACTTTTCCCACATATGACTGTATATAAAAATATTGAGTTTGGTATGAATAGCAAAATTGATGATAAAACAGACATAATAAATAATATTTTAACTATGGTTGGTATGCATGGATATGAGGATAAATATGTTCATGAATTATCTGGAGGACAACAACAAAGGGTAGCCATTGCAAGAGCTGTTGCAATCAATCCAATTGCACTGCTTTTAGACGAGCCATTTAGTAATCTAGATAGAATGTTGGCAAGAGAATTAAGAAAAGATATTAAGAAAATAGTAACTAATACAAAAACTACTACTATCTTAGTAACACATGATCGGGAAGAAGCTTTAGCTATATCAGATAGAGTTGCTGTTGTTTCCAATAGAAAAATTTTACAGATAGATACACCAGAGTATATTTATAATAATCCCTTATCACCAGANGTTGCAAGGTTAGTTGGTCCTTGTGATTTTATTGATGGAGATGTACAAAAATAATTCTGTTACAACTTCATTCGGAAAATTTAGCGCTAAATCTCTAGAAAAAATTGATGATAATCAAAAAGTGAAAGTATTAATTAGGCCTTCTGATGTAAACATATGCAATCAAGTTAATGAAAATTTTTCGAATAGGATAATTTCTAGAGAGTATAGAGGTGAGTATGATGAGTATGAGATTTTATCTGAAAAAGGAGAAGTGATTCACTCAAGAATGAACAACGTTGAAAATATTTTAGACGACTCAAAAGTTCAGGTAAANTTAAATAAGAATCGTTCAGTAATAGTATACAAAAATTAATCTTGTAATTTTTGTAATACTAAACATGCGTTTTGCCCTCCAAAACCAAAACTGTTAGACAAAACTACGTTTAACTCTTTTTCTATAGAATTATTTGGAACATAATTAAGATCGCATTCAGGATCTTGATCTTCTAGGTTTATTGTTGGATGAATTATCTTTTCTTCGATAGATTTGATACATGCAATTGCTTCGAGCGAGCCAGAAGCTCCTAAACTATGTCCAATCATTGATTTAGTAGAACTTATTGGTATTTTATATGCTAGTTCTTTNAAGACTTTTTTTATGGCGTTGGTTTCAGCCTTATCATTAATTGGCGTAGATGTTCCGTGAGCATTTATATAATCTATATTTTCAGGATTAACTCTTGCTGATTTTAATGCCGATTGTATTGCTTTTGCTGCTCCTATACCCTCTGGGTGAGGTTGTACTAAATGGTAAGCATCTGATGATACTCCCCAGCCTGATATTTCGGCATAAATTTTTGCATTTCTTTTTTTTGCGTGACTATAACTTTCTAAAATTAGTACTCCACTACCTTCAGAAGGTACGAATCCATCACGTTTGATATCGAATGGCTTACTCGCTAATTTTGGATCTCCACTCCAGGTAGATAATGCTTGCATGGTACTAAATCCACCCATTCCGATTTCGCAAATACCAGCTTCCGTGCCACCAGTTATAACTACGTCAGCGTCACCTCTTTTGATAATCTCAGTTGCTTCTCCAATTGCTTGTGTGCTTGCGGCACAGGCAGTAATACAAGTATTAGTATAACCGGTTATTCCAAATGTTCTAGATATATTTGCTGAGGCCATATTAACTAACATCATAGGAATATAGAATGGACTCATTCTTGAAGCGCCTCTTTTCACCTTAACTTCTGCTTGCTGGTCTGTCTCTGGTAATCCGCCTGAACCACTTCCAATAAGTACTCCAATTCTGTCTGAGTTTTCGTTAGTTATGTTTAGGTTTGCATCATCTATGGCATTTTTGGCTGCTGCAACTGCTAGTTGCGAAAATCTACCCATTCTTCTTGATTCTTTTTTATCTATATATTTTGTAGGNTCAAAGTTTTTGACTTCNCCTGAAACTTTACAAGGAAAACCATCAGGNCTTACCAAACTAATTTCATTAATACCTGATTTACCAGTTTTTAAGGANGTCCAAAAATCTTCTACNTTATCTCCTAAGCATGAGACTACACCTAAACCGGTAACAACTATTTTTTCATTTTCATTCATAAAATTTTTNTATATTTCGTATATTTCAGGTTTAATTTTTTCTTCTATTTCAATTACTTCTGCAGCAATAAATAAAGATCCAGTAACTAATATTAGATCATTTGATTTCACAAGTTCTTTTGCTTGAATTAATGCTAAATTAGTNTTTTCTGCATACTCTAATATCTTAATTNTACTATTAACTAGTAGATTTTTCATTGTTTCTAAATCGAAAGACTTTGGATGTCTTGATTGAGTAATTATAATTTTTGGATTATATTTCTTGAACTTTTCAATTATATCCTTAGGTTCATGTCCAATATTACAGCCAAAAATTATTACCAAATTATCTAATTTAGGGAATAAATGATTAATACTTTTTGACAATAATTCTGCAGAATGATCATTATGCGCTCCATCTGCAAAAATATATGGGTTCTTAGAAACTAGATGATTTCTTGCAGGCCATGATATATTTTGTATTTTTTTGCATGAGGTATTTAAGTCAATGTTNATACCNNTTTTTTTNATTATNGATAAAACTGTNAATGCTGTTTTTAGGTTTTCAACTTGATGTTCTCCTAGTAAACTTAGTTGGGTGTTATGGTATTGTTTTAAGATTTTGTTGTGAAGTTTTAATCTTAATCCTTTTAACCCAAGGTCTATTTTTTCTATTACTTCAATTTCTCTNTAAGACTCATAAATGCTTGATTTATTTTTTTTTGCCTCTATATTAATNACTTTTTTAGCTTCAATATTTTGTTTAGAAATGACTGTTGGAATTTTTTGCTTTATTATTCCAGCTTTTTGGTAAGCAATTTTTGAAATTGTTTTTCCAAGAACGCTAACATGATCTAGGCTGATAGGTGTGATTACTGAAATCATTGGAGTTATTACGTTCGTAGAGTCAAACCTACCTCCCAAGCCAACTTCTATAACATTTAGTTCAGTTTTTTTTCTTTTGAAATATTCGAACGACATAACGGTAAGAAATTCAAAAACGGTTATAGATCCTAAATTTTTTTCGTTATTAATTTTTATTACATATGGCCATAAATCTTCTACTAAACTCACAAATTCTTCTTCTGCTATATTTTCTCCATTTATTGATATTCTTTCCGTAAATCTATGTATTGATGGAGATATAAATAAGCCAGTTTTAATTTTATTTTCGACTAAGCAGGCTGAGATTATTTTTGAGGTACTTCCTTTACCTTTACTTCCTGCGACGTGGATGAAATTTTGATTCTTATGAGGGTTACCTATGTAATCTAATAATCTATTAACTTTTAGAAGATGAAAATCTTTATATTTTACGGAGTTTTCCTTTCTTTCAAAATCAGCCAAGGAAAAGACTTTTGTTAGAGATTTTTCAAAATTTTTATTTATCATTTAATAATGCCAATATTATTTATTTTGTCTATAATTATATTATTACCTATTGAATAAGTGAATCTATGTCAAAAAATATATCCTTTGAAAATTTACTAAATAAAAATGTCAAAGAAATAAATTATAAAGATTTAGTAAGTCTTTCAAACCTGAATGATGATGAAGCTTCAAATTTTTTTGAATATATTTCTAAGTGTTCTTTAACTGAAATATTAGAAATAATTAATAAATTAGTTCAGATTAATCAGCAAGAATCATACTTAGAATACGAATCAATATTTAAGAAATTTCTTAGTTACCCAAATGATATTATCAAGATTTCCTGTATGAAAGGGCTAAGTGAATCTGAAGATAGAAAACTAATAAATATTTTTGTTGAAATAATGCTTGAGGNGAAATCATTAGAATTGAGAAATCAAGCTGCTAAAGTATTGATTGGTTTTTCTTTTATGGCTTTCGAAAAAAAATTAATTAATAGTGACTCCACACTTATTTTTANTTCTTTATTTAGAATAATTTCTAATGTTAATGAACCTATTAGTTTAAGAATGAATGCCCTTGAATCTATATCAATATTTAATCATGAAAGTATAGATGAATATATTTTATATGCATGGAATTCTGAAGATTTTTACTCAAAAAAATCATCTATTGTTTCTATGGGTTTATCTGGTGATATAAAATGGANAAATTATGTTATAAAAGATTTAAGTCACGAAGAACCAAAAATAAGATGTGAAGCATCTAAATCCTTAGGAATCATTGGTACAGAAAATGAATTATTTCATCTAGAAAAATTGCTAGAAGATGAAGATTTGAATGTTCAACTATCCACTATCACTTCCATACAAAATATTGGTGGTGATAAGGCCTTGAATCTTTTAGAAAAATCTTTACTTAGCCCAGAGCCTTTGGTTGTTGAACAATCAAAATTATCTATTCAAATTATTAAAGAAGAGCAAAACTTGGATCTTGTAGTTACTCCAGAGATGGCACAAAATTTATATGGCTCTTCGGATATTCAACCAGGAATAGACTTAGAAGGTTACGACCCACTAGAAATCAATTTTGATGAAATCAATACAACCTTTAGTGAAAGTAATGATTTTGGAACGGGTATAACTGAAGAAGCAGAGGAACTCGGATTAGATAGAGGTGACCCATTCGATATAGATTTGCTACCGGAAGATTTATTTGATTATGATGAAGATAATTAAATTATCTCTTTTGCAACTAAAACACTTGCNCCTAAAANNCAAACNTCTTCTCCTAATGATGTAATTTTTATAGGTGTTTTTCTATGTCCNGGTAANGCCATNGTATTAGACATNNTTTGTAATTCTGGTAAATAACGACTAATGCTNTTTATAACTCCACCTCCTAAAACTATTACTTCTGGNTCGAAGATATTNAGTAAATTTATNATTCCAGTAGNAATATGATTTAATGTACTTTTTACAATTTTTCTACTCAACATACTCCCCTTTATATCTGCATCAAATATCTTTTTTGTAGTTAAGTTTATTTTGTCAAAGTTTGTCATTTTCTTTAGAATATCTTCATCAGGATATTCTTCGTAAAGTTTTGAGGTAAGTTTTACTATAGCAGGACCAGAGGCACATCCTTCTAAGCATCCAATGCAACCTATATTACATTTTTCTCCACCAGGATTTACTATCATATGACCAATTTCTATTGATCCTTTATTTCCTGTCACCATATTTTTATTCATTATGATTCCACCTCCAATGCCAGTACTTATAGTTACGTATATTAAATTTTCTGAATTTTTAAATTCTCCATAGGTAACTTCTGCAAGTGCGGCTAGGGTACAATCATGACCAAAAAAAACTGGAAGCTTCGTTGCTTCTTCTAGATCTTTTTTCATAGATTTTCCATGCCAAGAACTAAGGTTTGGTGAATGGTTATATATTCCGGTATATGGATCAATTGGACCCGCGGAGGATACACCAACACCCAGGATCTTATTTTTTTTTATAATATCTTGGACTATTGATATTAAATTTTCAGTAGCAATTGATATGTCTTTGTTACCATTAGTCTGAAAAGATATTTTCTTAAAAATTTCTCCATCAGAATTTGTTATAGCAACTCTAATATTAGTACCACCTATATCCACTGCTATTATTTTTTTATTTATACTCATAAATCTATCAAGTTGTTTAATTTAGTTTTAGATTTATTTTAAATTATTTTTTATACTTTAGATATGACAATAGTAAATCACCAAATAACATTATCATATATTCCTCATAGAAAAGGACAGTCTCATAATCTTGAGGAGAAAAGAAAGTTACTATGGGAAAAACTGTCAGATTCTGAAAAAAAGTGGATTATTTCAATATGGGATTCAAGAAGAACTGTATTTAATATTTCAGATTTCTCAAAATTGAATAATGCCACTGATAGAGTTTTATTTGTTCTTGCGACTTCAACAGATTCTTTGTCTGCGATGGAAATTTGTTACATAATGTTATCAAAGTGGTACAAAACTATCCATATCACTACTGCTAGCGCTAAACTAGCATTTCTTTCTAAAAAAGGCTTGGCTGACATAACAACAATTGGTAGGGTAAGAATTACTGATGAAGGTACGAAAACCATTGAAGCCTTAGTGGAAAAAAATAGAAATAATAGAAAAAGAAGAATTAAATATCAAATAAAAAAAATAAAAAGTGGATAGACATTTTAAATTCCGAGTATACTAAATTCTTAATAAAAATAAAATGATATGGAGAAAAAAATGAAAATAGCTATTGCAGGCGCTGGAGGTATTGGAGGCGTAGTTGGTGGAATGTTGTCAAAAAGTGGATATGATATAACTCTAGTTGATCAATGGCATCAGCATGTAAAAAAAATAAAAAAAGATGGACTTATAGTACAAACAAGAGATGGTGAATATTTATCCAAACCTAAAGCTATACATATAAGCGAATTGCAAAATGAAGAGATTGCTTTTGATGTGATTTTTATAGCTGTTAAATCATACGATACTGAGTGGGTATCTATGATGATGAAAAACTATATAGAGGAAAATGAAGGTTTTTTTGTTAATTTTCAAAATGGTGTCAATGATGAGAGAATGGCGAATATAGTTGGGGCTACGAGGTCTTTAGGATGTATTATAACTATAGGAGCTGCAGCATATGAACCTGGTGTTGCTATTCGAACAGATAATAATTCTCCTGCATTTAAGATTGCTGAGCAGGATGGCTCGTCAACAGATAGAGCTAAAAAATTAGTAGAAATAATGAATTCTGTTGGTGAAACCGAATTAACAAATGATCTCTGGGGTGAAAGGTGGTCAAAACTAATTACTAATTGTATGGCTAATGCTTTAGCTGGCTTAAGTGGCTACGGAACAGCAGAAGTTAGAACTGAGTTATATCCTAGAAAAATTGCTATACAGCTTGGAGCAGAAGTTGCAAAAGTTGCAAAAGCACTAGGGCATAACATATATTCAGTTGGCGGTGTTTCACCAGAAGCATTAATCGATGCAGCTGATGGAAAAAATGTCGAAGATTTGGAAAACTCTTTGGCAGAATCAGGAAAAAAAGCTGGTTCTCTAGGTTATCCTTCATTTGCTCAGGATGTTAAAAAAGGAAGAAGGAATGAGATTGATTATCTAAATGGATACGTGTCTATGATGGGTAAAAAAGTTGGGGTTGCAACGCCATTTAACGACAAGATTGTTGAAATAATTAAGGGTCTTGGTATTAAATTTACTAGTGATAAAAATCATTTAGAACCATTAGTTAAAATGCTAAATTTATAGAGGAAATCATGACAATTAATATGGCTTTGATTGGTGCTGGGGGTATGGGAAAAAGGCATGCGAATGGCTATCTGGAACTTAAAAAATATTTTTCAGACTTAAATATTGTAGCTGTGTGCGATATTCATGAATCTGTTGCAAAAACTGTAGCAGATTATATTTACGAAAAAGAAGGAAAAAAACCTCGAGTATTAACTGATATAGATAAAGTTTTATCTCTTAAGAATTTAGATGCTATAGATATTGCGACTAGCACACCTATGCATCATGAGATAGCTATCAATGCTATGGAAAATGGACTTCATGTTATTACAGAAAAACCGATAGCCATAACTATTAAAGCTGCAAATAAAATGAAAGATGTTGCGATTAAAACAAATAAGGTTTTGTCTGTTGCAGAGAATTATAGAAGAGATCCTATAAATAGATTAACAAAAGCACTAATTGACTCAAAAAAAATAGGTGAAATTTATTTTACATTGGATTTAAATCTTTCCAGTTCAAATAAATCTGTTATGCATAGCACAGTCTGGCGTTCTAAAAAATTCCAAGCTGGAGGAAATGTTCTTGATGCAGGGGTGCATAACGCTGATATGCTTTTATACTTATTAGGAACAGTAGAAACCATTTTTGCTCAAGTTTCAATTTTTGAAAAAGAACGTATTTTAAGAAATATGAATGAGGTTGCGCCTGTACTCTCAAAAATGTATTCACATAGAAAAGAAAATAGCCAAGAAGGGGATATTATACTACAAGATGCTATTGATTCAGCTTTTGGTGTTTTGAAATTTGATTCAGGAACTATTGGTCAAATTTCATTCTCAGATGCTTCTCATGGTTATAATCTTGGAGTTAGCACTATAAATGGAAGTGAAGGGTCTTTATATAGATCTCCCAGCAGATCAGGAAAATCTCCAAGAATTATTTTTTCTAATGGAAGAGAGATTGCAGGCGATAAATTATTTGACTTAATTCCAGAATTTAAATTAGATGATGATACTTCTATGATATGGGATGGTGCAAAAAAAATGTCTAGCTATAATCTTGATTTTCATCTTGTTGATGCAAAAATTTTAGCTTTTCAATATATAGATTTCTATAGATCTATTATTAAAAATAAAAAACCGGAAGTAGGTTATGATGAAGGAATCAAAGCACTAGGCTTGGCTTATGGTCTTATAGAATCTGGTATTAAGGGTAATGTAATAAAACTTGAAGATGTTATTTCAGAAAAAGAAGATATTTATCAAAAAGAAATTAACGAAAAATACCTAATCTAGTATTCTAATATTGCTCTACCATAAATTTTTCCATTTCCTAAATCATCACATGCGATATTGATTTCATCTAATTTATATCTTTTTGTTACTAATTTACTCAAAGGAAATTTACCTTCTTGATTTAGTCTTAGGTACATGTTGAAATCTTTTTCTGGATAAGTAGCACCCAATGACCCTCTATATTGTCTTTGGTGATACATGAAATGTCCAGGATCAACTGTCATTTCTTTTCCAGGCATTCCTATTAATACGGCCATTCCTCCTATATTGTCAGCACCTGACCCTCCTCCTCGTGTTGCAGGAAGAATTTGTTCATTAGTAATTTTTAAGCCTATCGCATCAAAACAGTAGTCTGCTCCGCCATTAGTAATTTCAATTATTTTTTCTACAGGATTATCTTTTTTTGCATTTACAGTATGGCTTGCTCCAAATTGCTTAGCAAAATCTAATTTGGAGTCATCTAAATCTACTGCAATGATTGGATATGCTCCTAATATAGAAGCCATTTGAATAGCAGAAATTCCAACACCTCCAACTCCGAAAACTGCTACTGATTCCTCCGGCCTGACCTTTGCTGTATGCATCACTGCTCCAGCGCCAGTTAAAACTGCACATCCAACTATTGATGTGACATCTCTAGGTGCATCATCCCTTACTTTGACTACATATCCCCCCCATACGATAACATCTTCAGACCAAGTTGCAGTAGCACCACCAAGTCTTTGACCATTCCACGTAGCTCCTCCTGGAGGTGGAAACCATCTACCATTAATGGGCTCTCTTGGAACCCAAGTTACAATTGCTGCATCTCCTTCTTTGAGATGTGTAATTGATTTGCCGACGTGAGTTACTATTCCGAATCCTTCATGGCCTAATAAAGTAGGTGTCTGCGTTTCAATATTATGCATTTGATGTAATTGAGAATGGCACACTCCACTGGAGAATAGTTTTACAATTACTTGTTCGTCACTTGGACTTGGGATATTGATTTCATCAATAATTAATTTTTTCTTATATTCAAAATGAATAGCAGCTCTACTTTTCATCAAAAATTCTCCGTGTATTTAGCATAATAAATCTTTAGATTTAGTCTAGCATGTAAATATGAATATTAGAAGAAGAGATTATTATTTAAAATTTAAAAAAAACTTGAAATAATTAGAACGTTTGTTCTATAATAAAAGTATATGTTACAAAAAAAACAAAAATATTATCCTGTTAGTCGTTTGCACTCTCTTCCTGATAATCATAATTATGTTGATGGGGGTTGTGATATTTCTCCATCATGTCTTAATTGTAAATTAGTTTTATGCAAATATGATGATAAAAAATATAAAATTATTCATAGAAATCAAGAAATCAATTTGAGAATCAAAGAGGGATTTTCACTAACAGAAATTTCGAATATGTTTAATCTTAGTACTAGAACAATTCGTCGAATTAATAAGAATAATGCTAGTAAGCAAAGCACAAATTATAAATTTATTAATACTGAGAATATTACCAAAATGATAATTAAGCCTAGAATACCATTGCCACCAATAATATCTTAGTTTATTTCTCCAGTTACTTGAAAAAGAGATCTCTCTGCAATATTTTTTGATCGATCTGCTATTCTTTCTAGATTATGAGCAGCCCACATTAAATATGTAGCTTGTTCACCACCCTCGGCTGATTCAGACTTAATTGTATTTAACAATTCTTTTTGAACTTGCTTATGCATTAAATTAATTTCTTTATCCTTGGTCCTTAACTCATCAAGTATAGAGCTACATAATGAAAAATCTCTTAAGGTATAAGATTCTAAAGACCTTGATAACATGTTTACAGAACTTTCTGCCATTTTTGGTATAAGTACTAACTCATTTATCGGAACTAATTTTCCCATTGTCACGCTAATTTTGGCTATGCCTTCAGCATAGTCACCAATTCTTTCAAGTTCATCTACTATCTGTAGTGCAGAGACGATTCTTCTGAGGTCTGAGGCTAGTGGAGCTTCTTTTCTTATTAACTCCACACATAATACTTGTATCTGTGTTTCTAACTCATCAATATTATCATCATCTTTTATAACTTCTTGAGATTGTTCGATATTTCTAGTTTTTAAGGAATTTATAGATTTGTTGATTGCTTGTATTACTAAGTCTCCTAAAAGCAAAATATCTGATTGTAATTTGTTTAAACTTCCCTCAAAACCTTGACGAGCAACGTTTAAGTCATTGTTTTCATCCATACTCATCCTATCCTTCCAGTTACATATGCTTCTGTTCTATTATCCTTAGGATTTCCAAATACTTGTTCATTTGTACCATATTCTATAAGTCTTCCAATCCTTTCTTCTCCTGCAAGCATAAAAGCAGCATAATCAGAAATTCTAGTAGCCTGTTGCATGTTATGTGTGACAATAAGAATAGTAACTTCAGATGATAAATCTACTATCAAATCTTCTATAGATTGTGTTGATATTGGGTCAAGCGCTGAGGCTGGTTCATCCATGAGAACTACTTCAGGGTTAACTGCTAAGGCTCTAGCTATACATATTCTTTGTTGCTGTCCACCAGAAACACTTAATGCACTTTCATTAAGCCTATCTTTTACCTCATCCCAAACTGCTGCTCTTCTTAATGAGTTTTCAACTACTTCGTCAAGATTATCTGTTATTCCATTAATTTTAGGTCCAAAGGCTATATTTTCATAGATACTTTTAGGGAAAGGATTTGGCCTTTGAAAAACCATACCTATCCTAAATCTTATTTCAGTTGGATCTATATTGTCAGAATAAATTTCATTTTGAAAAAACTTTACACTGCCTTTTACTTTAGCTTGAGGTATAAGGTCATTCATTCGATTGAAACATCTCAAAAGGGTGCTTTTCCCGCAACCAGAAGGCCCAATTAATGACACAATGCTATTTTTTGGTATCCCCATACTTACATTTTCAATTGCAATTGTTTCACCATAAGTTACNGAAAGGTTTTTACATTCAAGAATATTGCTTGAGTCGTCAAATTTAATTATATTTTCATTACTTCCTAATGATGNTATTGNTTGATTNTCAATTTTTTGCATTANTTTTCGCTCGCTTAAATTATTNTTTGAATAATTAATATATANATAAATATACATATAAAAAATTAAATTTCNATTAAAACTGGTATNAAATNGTTTCTTNCTNCATATGTAGACTTTATCATAACATATANGTTATGGAAAATTTACAGTTGACAGAAAAATTAAATANNNCTTCTATANTAGACCTAGAAAAAGAAGANCTGAANAAAATAGTAGCTGAATCAGGTGAAAAACCTTACAGNGCTGAACAACTATGGAGATCTATATACAAAGANTGNAACTTAGATTTTTCAGAGATTACNACATTANCAAAAAACTTTAGAAACTTNTTATCAACAAAATTTAGAATAGGTACATTAGAAAAAAAAATNCANATAAATTCTATCGATTCTTCTACTACCAAACTTTTGTTTNGTTTAAATGATGGAGANCTGATCGAAAGTGTNCTTATGAGNTANACNTCAGATTATGGTAAAAAAGGTAGAAAAACGGCATGTATTTCTACACAGGCAGGNTGTGCTTTAGGTTGTACTTTTTGTGCTACNGGNCAGCAAGGTTTTAGAAGAAACCTCACATCTGGAGAAATCATTGAACAGGTTTTGCAACTTCAAAAAATTGCTTTAAAAGAAGATCTTTTAGAAGTAGAGCAGGGAAAAAGAAAAAAAGGAGAAATCCAAGGAATAACAAACATAGTTTATATGGGTATGGGAGAACCTTTGGCTAATTATAAAAATACGATTAAGTCTGTAAAAAATGTTATTGATAATTCAGGTATAAATATTGGCTCTCGCCACATAACTATTTCTACAGTAGGATTAGTACCTCAAATAAAAAAACTATCAAAGGAAAAATTACAAATAAATTTAGCAATTTCTTTGCACGCACCAGATAACAAAACAAGATCCGAAACTATGCCTGTTAATAAAAGGTTCCCCATTGAAGAACTTATAGATGTATGTCACTATTATGTTGAACAAACAAATAGAAGGATTTTTTTTGAGTATATTTTATTAGAAGACCAGAATGATTCACTTTCTAATGCTGAAAAACTTGGAAAATTATTAAATGGTTTACATTGTCATGTAAACCTAATTCCTGTAAATCCTACGACCAACGGTGTATATGGTAGAACAGATGATAATGCTAATAGATTATTTCAAGGAGTATTAAAACGATTTGGCATTCCATCTACAATACGAGTAGAAAAAGGTATTGATATAAATGCTGGATGCGGTCAATTACGAGAAAGAGTACTATCTACTAATTAATTTTTTTAGTAGAATAATTTTTCAATAAAATCTTAAATATAATAGATTAGGCACATATGAATTCACCAGATGTTTATAAAAAATTAGGTATTGAACCTGTAATTAATGCACAGAGTTGGGTTACAGTTTTAGGTGGTTCACTGATGAAGCCAGAAGTTTTATCAGCTATGAATGAAGCATCTTCAGTATTTGTAGATATGATTAAATTAAACAAGTCTGCCGGAGATTTTATTGCGAAAATTTGTAATGCGGAAAAAGGTTTAATAACATCAGGCTGTGCTGCTGCCCAAGTACTTATGGTTTCTGCTTGTATGACTGGAAAAGATGAAAACAAAATAGATCTTCTTCCAAGNTCTGATTTCGAAAAAAATCAAGTCTTGTTACATTCAAAACAACGAAATAGATATGAAAAATCATTCACGATGCCTGGTGCAGAAATTATTGAATTTTCATCAGAAGAAGAATTAAAATTACTAATTTCAAATAAAACTGCTTGTGTCGCTTATGTTTTAGCTCCTTGGCTAAGTAGAGGTTTAGGTTTAAGTAAAACCATAGATATAGCACATGAAAAAGAAGTTCCTATAATAATGGATGCTGCAGCAGAACTACCACCTAGATCTAACTTGTCAAAATTTATTGATATGGGTGTAGATTTAGTTGCTTTTAGTGGTGGAAAAGGAATTCAAGGTCCACAGTCGACAGGTTTTTTAGCAGGTAAAAAAGAATTAGTTGAAGCAGCCTTTATGAATTCCCTTAATCTTCATTCAGAACTTGCTGGAATAGGAAGGCCTATGAAAGTATCTAAGGAAAATATAGTTGGATTAGTAACGGCGCTACAAATGTTCATAGACTCAGATGAATCAAAAGAATGGAATGATTGGTTAGATAAGTCTCAAAATATTAAAAATTCAATTAAAAATATAGAAGGTATAATCGTTACAATTGAAGATGATGAAGAAACTAGACAAGGCCCTACTGTTGTAATAAGATTTGCTGATAATTATAAAGGTCCTCAATTAGATGAAATTTTATTTGAGTTAGAAAATGGTAAGCCTAATATTTTTGTTTCAACACAACCTAATATTAATGAAATAAGTCTCATTATGGTTAACGTCCAAGATGGGGAAGAAATAATAATTGGCGAAAGGTTAAGAGAAATTTTTTTAAATTAGGCTAGTCATCTATGGCTTCTGCTAATACCTCTGAAAGGAATTTCGCATTTCTAGACGTACCATCAATAATTTGTTGTTTGCATGAAACTCCAGTAATTACTACCGAGTCACTCTCATCGCTTTTTTTAAGAGCAGGAAACAATCTATCCTCAGCCATTTTCATAGAAATATCATAATTTTTCTTTTCAAAACCAAAAGAACCAGCCATACCACAACATCCAGCGTCAATAATTTTTGCATTGAAATTTTTTGGTAAGTTTAAAGCCACTTCTGTAGCTTTGGTTCCTATTAATGCTTTTTGATGACAATGAACTTGAATATTTATATTTGAGGATTTTTCATTCCATTTTATCTGTTCTTTTCCATCGTTTGTTGTTTGAGCAATTATTTCTTCTAGCATAAATGTATTTTTAGAAACTTTCACAGACTTTTCACTTTTTTTAAGTAAATCTGGGTATTCATCCTTGAGTGTCATCATGCAACTTGATTCGCATCCAATAATTTTGTAACCTTTTTCAACATATTTGTATAAAAGATCAACATTATACTTAGCATTTTTAGCTGCTTGATCTAATAAACCTTTGGATATCATTGGTCGTCCACAACATTTTCTTTTTAATATTTCAATTTCATAACCTAAATTTTCTAATATTTTTGTTGCTGCAACACCTGATTCAGGATGATTAAAATTCATATAGGTATCATGAAATAATATAACTTTTCCTCTAGATTTAGAAGATTTAGTTTTATGAGACTTAAACCATTTTTCAAAAGTAAAGTTTGATAGAGCAGGTAAGGGCCTTCTACTATCAAATCCTAAAACTTTTTCGTTTATTTGTCTGAATAAAAATGATTTGAAAATTAGATTGGTTACAAATGAAAATTTTGAACCCAAAGAATTTAATAGATGTATATTACCTATGATTCTTGATGCTAAAGGAGTACCATTTTTTTTATTGTAATTGTATAAAAATTCGGATTTAATTTTTGCCATATCAACATTAGAAGGGCATTCAGATTTGCATGACTTACATTCAACACATAAGCTAAGTACTTTAAAAAGCTCTTTTGAGTGAAATTTTTCAAATGGAAGCTTGCCAGTAATAACACTTCTAAGTACGTTAGCTCTTCCTCTGGTTGAATGCATTTCTTCTCTAGTAGCTTGATATGAAGGACACATTGATCCAGCTTTTAGTTTTCTGCAAGCACCTACTCCTGTACAATTTTCTATCGCAGAAGAAAATCCACCATCAGAACTCCAATCGTATTTTGTTTGCATATCTATTGTTTTATATTCTTCTCCATATCTTAAATTTTCGGTTAAGGGAGTAGTGTCAAATATTTTTTTAGGATTCATTATTCCCTTAGGGTCAAAAGTAGATTTCACTTCTCTGAAGTGATTTACTAAATCTTTTCCAAACATTTTTTCTGCCCAAGCTCCTCTAACAATTCCATCTCCATGCTCTCCACTCAGAGATCCTCCAAACTCTAAAACTAAATCGGAAACTTCGTCAGAAATTTTTTCCATTGTTTTTATTCCTTCTTTATCCTTTAAGTTAACAATGGGTCTAATATGTAAGCATCCAACAGATGCATGACCGTAATAGCCTGCCTCAGTATTATTAGAGCGAACAATCTCATCGAATCTTTTTACATACTCTGGTAGTTTCTCAGGTGATACAGCAGTATCTTCTACAAATGCAGCGGGTTTTGCATCGCCCGGTATATTCATAAGAAGACCTAAACCAGCTTGTCGCATTCCCCAAACTTGATTTTGTTCAGATTTAGTAAATAGTTTAGTCGCAGCATATGGCTTACCATTTTTTGACATTCTTGTATCTAATTTATTTAGTTTATCTTCAACTTCTTTTTCTGAGTTACCAGTCATTTCAACAACTAAAATATCTGAGGGTTCACCTTCTAAAAAAGTTAAGTTTCTAGAAAATCCTAACGATTCTCTGGCTTGGCGTATTATCATTTCACCTATGTGTTCTACTGCAGCTGGATTTTCTTCTAGTGTAGCGACAGTAGCTTCCATAGCTGAATTAATATCTTTGAAATGAAGTATTGATAGTGCTTTGAATTTTGGTATTTCTTCTAGTTTTACTTTTGCATTTGTAATTGCTGCAAGTGTACCCTCAGAACCAACCATTAATTTTGATAAATTTAGTTTGTTTGTTTTTTGTATGAGGTCTAAATTATAACCTCCAACTCTTCTGAGAATTTTCGAAAATCTTTTTTCAACCTCAGGGGAAGAATTTTTTGCAATTTCAATTAAGTTTTTATATATATTACCTTCGAAGGAGTTTGATTTAGATTTGATAATTACTTCCTCTAAGTCTAATTCTCTAAAATCAGCAACAGATCCATCTGACAGGACCACTTCCATATCAATAATTTGATCAACTGTTTTTCCGTAGACCACAGAATGTGCTCCACATGAATTATTTCCTAACGCACCTCCGACATTAGCCCTAGATGTAGTACTTGGATCTGGAGTGAAAAAAAGATTGTGATTTCTGATTTGGCTATTAAGTTGATCGATTGTAATACCAGGTTGAGTCTTAACCCACTTTTCTTCTGGGTTTACTTCAATAATATTATGTAAATATTTTGAAAAATCTATAACTATTGAATGATTAACAGTTTGTCCTGAGAGCCCTGTTCCTCCACCTCTAGGAAGTATACTGACATTATTTTTATATGCTATTTTAATTATGTTTGAAACATCTTCTTTGGAATGCGGTAATACAACTCCTATAGGTTCCATAGAATAAATAGATGCATCTGTCGAATACATCTGTNTAGTGATAGCATCAAACCTTACTTCTCCTGAAATATTTTTTTTGAGCTCATTTTCTAGATCAGTATAGGATGAATTAATTTTTCTATTTAATGTACTAACCATTATTTTCTAATCTTTATGGTTTTTTTTCATCTTTAATAAATGAAAATAATATACTACCCATTATAATAGAAATTATTATGGCTAAGGAAAGGTATACATCTCCTAATTCGCTAATTATATGAAAACCATGAAATAAATATTCGACAATCATTTTGAGCCCTATAAAACCTAAAATTAAAGCCAATCCATATTGAAGATATCTGAAGATATTTACCATGCCAGCAAGTAGGAAATATAAAGGTCTCATACCGAGTATAGCCATAGTGTTAGAGCTCCATACAATAAATGGGTCATCAGTAATTCCAAAAACAGTAGGAATAGAGTCAATTGCAAAAATTATATCGGATGTTTCAAGTACTATTACAACCATTAAAAAAGGTGTAGCATATCGGACATTTTTTATTTTAGTAAAAAATTTGGTTCCATGATATTCCTTAGTTACGGGCATTATTTTTTTGAAAGCCTTAACCGCAAGGTTATTTGANGGGTCAACTTCATGGTCACCAGCGAAAGCTAATTTATAAGCAGTGTATATCAAGAAACCACCTAATATAAGTAAAAACCATGAAAAGGTATTTATAGCAGCAACACCTATTGTTATGAATAATGCTCTAAAAATAAGAGCTCCAAGTATCCCGTATAAAAGCCCTTTTGCTTCGAATTTTTTAGGGAGTTTAAAATACTTAAATATGACTATAAAAACAAATAAATTATCAAGACTTAATGCTCTTTCTGCNACGTATGCTGTGGTGTACTCAATACCTAATCTTGTTGAACCAATATCTATGAATATCCAGGCACCAATCGCTGCAGCTACTCCAGTCCAAAAAAGTGTTCTGTAAGCAGCCTCTTTCATTGATACTTCTTTTGTATGACGAGAGTACCACAAATCAATTATTAATGCGATTATAAGTACAATATTAAAAATTATCCAGTGTGAAAAAGTTACCATTAAATTTCCAATTACTAATGTTTTATAAATTTATAATATTTTACTAATTATATATACTTGATTACCTCTAGGAGTAGTAACATTTACCTCTTCTCCGACATTTTGACCAAGAACTGCAGATCCAAGTGGTGATANCGTTGAAATTTTTCCGTCTAGAGGATTTGCTTCATTGGCCTCTACTAGTTGATATTTACCGGAATTTTTCGTAGACTTTTCTGTTAATTCAAGTTTAGAGCCTATTTGGACAATACTAGTATTACTCTTTGAACCATCTATAACTACCGCTGCTTTTAGAGTCGCTTCAATTTCTTTGATTTTTCCTATTGTCATACCCTGACTTTCCCTTGCTGCTTCAAGTGGAGCGTTCTCTCTCACGTCACCATCTGCTGCTGCTTTTTGAATTTCAGAAGTTAGTTTAATTCTTTCTTTCTGAAGTGCTGCTAGTTGCTTATTCATCTCATTATATCCACTCTGTGTTAGTCTAATAGTTGGNCTAGAAANCATAGATTTCCCCTTGGAAGCAACTTTAGATTTACGCAACCTTAAGTGTGTTGCTAGATTTAAATCTACATATTCTTTCTTTTTTATAAAAATTAAGAATTCTTTAGTAGANGTGATTCTATCGNTAAGATCTCTAGANGTNTTTTTTGGCCCAAAATTTTCATTATATTCACCAATTTCAGAAGGANCTATAGAAGATGTGNNCCTTTCNCCGCCAATCCATCTAACAAATTTTGCAACGTCTGNTTGAGCGTTTCTCTTATTTTTTTTTGGTAATTGTTTGACATACTCTTGAAATGCATCNTTTATACTTATTGAAATTNCATCTTTAGNTTCNACATTTTTTGTGATTTCTTCGCTCATAATTAATTTTTCCCACTAGATATTTAAACTTAAACCACCTTTAATGATAATTCTGAAATTCCTTTAAGACAAATCAACTAGTTATTTTTTCCATTGACATTAGGTTATTTAGGCTATTAAAATTATTAAACAAATAAAATAATTATTAAACAAATAAAATAACTTTTTTGAAATTATGCCTAAACGTACATATCAGCCTAAAAATAGAAGAAGAATGAGAGTTCATGGATTTCGATCANGAATGAGTTCAAAGAATGGTCGTTCTGTTTTAGCTAGGCGCAGAGGTAAAGGCAGACTGCGNTTAACAGTATAGTTAATTTGGACTTTTCTCGAAAATATCGTATTACTAATACTCAGGAATATAGAGAAGTTTATAGGTCAGGTACTTGGTATATTAGTCCGTTATTAGATGTATCCGCCAAAACTAATACATTGGGAATTACTAGGTTAGGTTTGTCTGTTCCTAAGTCAGTTGGTAGTGCACACGAAAGAAATTTATTAAAGAGAAGATTAAGAAATTTATTTATATGTATAGAGAATAAAAAAAAAGGTTGGGACATAGTAGTTATACCAAAGAGAGAATCATTAGTAACAGACTTTAAATTATTTAGAAAAACTTTTATAGATTCTTTACATTTCTTATCTATTATTCCCAAAAATGTTATAAATTCCGAAGACGTTAATGAAAAATAGAATAATAAAATTAGTTTGGAAGTTTTATAAGCTTTCAATTTCACCATACTTACCTAGTCAATGCAGGTACTATCCTACTTGTTCTGAATACTCTTACCAGGCTTTTTNTGAATTTGGGATAACTAAGGGGATTTATATGAGTGTAGTTAGAATTTTAAAGTGCCGTCCATCGAATAAAGTTATATTTGACCCTGTAGAGATTCAGGNGAAAAATTTAAAATGATAAATAAAACTAAATTATCAATTTTATTAGTTATTTTATTTACGATATTTTTTTCGGGTTGTATGAATGATCTTTCTCCTCAAGGAGGCTGGGCAGATCCCTTACTAGATGATGAAAAAATTATTATACCAACTAAAAAAGGTGAGTTCGTTCAATTTGATATAAACACAAATAGTGTTAATAGAAACTGGGGTTATAAAAATAATGTTAGCGTAGGTTCTACATACTCAAGCCCTATATCCNTTGGCAATGGTCTTATTGGAACAGCATATTCTTGTAGAGGCGATGATTGTNAAGGTCAGATTTATAAAATAAATAAAAATTCGGGTTTATTATTATGGGGAGAGGATGGATATCAATTAAAGACAAAATTAATTGGGCCTATAGCTAAACTTGATAATGATAAGATATATGTTTCTACTTCCTCAATATCCGATACAAATAATTCTGATCCAGGTTATTTATTTGAATTTATTTTAGATGATAACTACTTGTATGAATCTTGGAGACTTCCCCTATCTGGGGCATCTTGGGGAGGTGTGCTCATAAACGAATCGATCGCTTATGTTCCGACAATGTCCGGACACTTATACGCTATAGATTTGTCATCTGATGAAAACTATATAAATCCCGACGATAGAATTCTTTGGACTTTTGATTCCAAAGGCGCAATTTACACTTCTCTATACATAAAGGGTGATTATATATATTTTGGAGATTTCTCGAATACATTTTATAGATTAAATATTTCTAACAACAAAAGAAATTCTGTTACTGGATTAGACTCCTCATTGGGAGAATGGGAAAAAAAATTAGATTCTTGGATTGGAACTCCAGCAATCATTGAAGATGAAAGTTTATTTGTTTTTTCTTTGGCAGGAGATATATATTCACTGAAGGTTGATAGTGGTGAAACAATTTGGAAAACTAAAATTCCAGATGGTCAAATAGTTTCTAGCCCTGTTCTATTTAATCGTAGCAGGGGAACTGTCACAGAGCGTTCTCTAGCTATTCCGTCTTCAGAGAAAAATGTTTATATAATTTCTGTGTTAGATGGCAGAGAGCTTGGAATATTTATTACTGAAGACTCAGTTGTTTCAAGTCCTATATATCATGACGACAGAATTTATTTGCAAACCAATAATAATGAATTTAAGTGGTTTTCGACTATTTCTACTAATCTTGAGGGTTGTGTTGATTTAAATTCTGGGGGGTTCTGTGATGATTAGAATTTTAAATTTTTATTGGTTTTGGAGTATCTAGATGGAATTTTTAGGAACTTTATGGTTAGAAATAATAATGAGGCCAATGATTAATAGTTTGGCGGCACTTTATTATTTATTATTTTCGAATTTTGGACTAAGTATAATCGTTTTTACAATTTTTATTCGAATATTAATGATCCCNCTNACTATTAGGCAGACAAGTCAGATGAAAAAATTACAATCAATACAGCCGAAAATGAAGGCTATTCAAGAGAAGTATAAAGGCAAATCAGGTGATGCACGAAGAAAAATGTCATCTGAGACCATGTCCCTATATAAAGAAGCTGGAGTAAGCCCTATTGGATGTCTAGGTCCGATGATAATTCAAATGCCATTATGGATAGGTTTATATCGTGCGATAGTTCAAACTATGCCTTCTACTCCCGAAGGAATGGCGAAATTATCTACANTATTCTACTCTTGGAATCCTGCTATTTCAGTAGTTCCTTTTGATAGTGAATTTCTTGGAATTTTGCTAGTCGACTTAGTTTCTAGCGCTTATTTTCCATGGAACTATTTATTGCCTGTTTTGGTAGGAGTATCTATGTTCATTCAGCAAAAAATGACAACGAACCCAACTTCAGACCCTAGGCAAAGACAGACTAACCAAATGATGCTTTGGATGATGCCGATTATGTTTGGTTTTTTTACGTGGCAATTTCCAGCAGGTTTAGGTTTATATATATTATTTTCAAACATTGTTGGTGTAATCATACAATATTATGCAAGTGGAAAGCAGCCGATAGAACTTTTTGGTAACTTATATCTTGGTACAGAACAAACTCGTTTGGAAAGAAAGCAACTTTTAGAAATGGAATCTAATCCAAATACAAAAAATAATAATAAGGAGGAAAGTAGCAATGACGAAGATGAAGAAATTCTCGGGAAAAACGGTAGACGAAGCAACAGAAATCGCTCTAAAAGAGATGGACGTCGAGCTAGAAGAAATAGACATAAAGGTAGATAATCCTGGTAGATCGGGAATTATGGGCTTTGGAGGAGAACCAGCAGAAATTACTGTCACGCTTTTGAATGCTGAAAAAAGTACAAAGACTAAAAAGAAATCAGTGGCTAAAAATAAAAAGAAATCTGATATAAAACCCAAAGCAACAAAAAATATTACTTCTAAAGATGCAGAACCTGTCAATAGTGAATCTCCTGGAAACATCAATGAAGTTGAACAACTATCTTCAGAACTTTTAGATTACTTTTTAAGTTCAATAGGAGTAGTAGCAGATACATATATTCGTGAAGATTCAAACAATTCAAGGGTATCATTTGAAATAGAAGGCGAAGATTCGGCATTACTTATTGGTAAAAGAGGTGAAACTCTTCAGTCAATACAATTTTTAGTTAGAATGATCACTAGTAAACAATTAGGAAGAAAATCAAATATACAAATTGATATTGAAGATTACAGAAGAAGAAGGGTTAGGACTCTCAGAAACATTGCCAAAAATCTAGCAAGAGAAGTCATTAACTCAGGTGAAGAAAGAACGCTGGAACCAATGTCAGCTGTAGACAGAAGAATAATACATGTAACTCTTTCTAAAAACCCTAAAATACTTACAGAATCAGAGGGTAAAGGCAGAGATAGATTTGTCGTAGTAAAACCAAAATAAATTTTTTATGAAAAATAAATTTTTGTATGATTTTATTTCTGTTGGTAGCCTATCCTATGATAGAAATAGATATGACGAAGTCATAGACGATAAACTTGTTGCTGGTGGAGCAGCGGCTTACTCAGCTAAAACTTCTATAAATTTAGGATTAAGAACAGGGATGATTACAGCATTTAATGAGGATTATCCTTTAAAGAAATATTTAAAACAAGTAGATCTTATAACAAAAAATAAAGCTAACTTGCCGATATTTTATAATTATTTTTCAGGTCAAACTCGAGAACAAAAATTATTCGATTTTTCTACTGATATTACTAATAAAAATTTACCAGAAAATCTTTCTTCAAAAATTCTTTTTGTTGCACCCTTATTTGATGAAATTTCTTCTGATTGCTATGAATGGTTCGATCATGAAATTTCATGCTTAGTTCCATCTGGTTGGTTTAGAGAAAAGCGTGACAATTCAAGTATTTTCCTTAAAAATAATATTTCAAAAATTCATAAAGGAAAGTGGGATATAATAGTTGTCTCAAGTGATGAAATACGTTCAAGTAATATTAATTTATCAGATCTAATTAATATTTCTAAATATCTTTGTGTAACAAAAGGTAATGACGGGGTTGAAATTTTTTTAAGTGATGAGAATTTTTCAATACCAGCATTTGAAGTTATTCATAAGGATCTTAATGGGGCTGGAGATGTCTGGGCTGCTTCATTCACTATAGCGATTTCTCAGGGTAAAAATCATATTGAATCAGCCAAGTTTGCTAATGCATGCTCTGCAATATCAATTAAGTATAAAGGATTAGATTTTACATTTAATGAAAGAGAAATTTATCAATTAGTTGATTCTTTATAATTAATAATTTCATTAATTACTTCTTTTTTATTAATTAGACCACCTGATTGTTTCCACAGTATTTTATTATCATTAGACAATATGAGATAACTTGGGGTTGTAAAAGCATTTAATTTTTTTATTAGCTCAAAGTTGTTTTGGTTACTTACATCTAATTTTAACAACTTAACACTTAAACTAAATTGATCAACTAGCTCAAGTTCTAGCTCTCTTATAAATGGTTCATTGATTATGCAACCGATACAAGTTTTTGAGTATACTTGAACAAATTTAATCTTATCGTCACTTAGTTCGTTAGGTGAGTTTACTTTTTGGTCTAATTCTTTTGGAGAGAAATAATTGATTGTTATAAAAATTATAAAAATACTTAGAGAAAATAAAAATAAAAATGAAATTTTATTTTTTGTTATTTTGAAAAATATGAATAATAAAATAATTAATAAAATAGGTATAAAGATTATTAAAGAATAATGGTTAATAAAATTACTCATTAACTAATTTTTCCCAACCATAAGTATGGTTGATCCAGCAATTATCCATAAAATTATATTGATTATTGTTGGAAGATCAGACACCAAAATTTTTTCTGGAGTTTCTCCTTTATTATCATGAAAAAGTAAGTATATATATCGTATAATGCCGAAGGCAACAAAAGGTATTGTTATCATCATAGAATTATTATCTGGAACGTTAGAGTTTGATTCTGAGTTAAAAGTGTATAGTGTGTAGCATATTAGCGTTGCAGATGAAACAATATTTAAAATACTATCAATGAAGGGTATGGAGTATTTACTAAGTACAATTCTTTGGTCGTAATTATTTGATTGCTCCAAATTTTTCATTTCTGCTCGACGTTTACCAATAGCTAACATTAATGATCCAAGTCCAGTAACCACATAAAGCCAAGGTGAAATAGTAAGGTCTAATTCAACCTGATTTTCATTAATAGTTATTATAGAATAATCGATTGCAATTGATCCCATAATTGCCCTTATAACAAAACTTGCTGATATGCACAAAATATCTATTATTACTAAATTCTTTAGATACAGGCTATAAAATAAATTAATTATTAAATAAGTAAACGTTGCCAATAACATTTGGTAAGAGATGATATAAGAAAGAGTAAGGCTAGTAATAATTAATATTATTGCAATGGTTATTGCGAGCTTGCCTGAAATATCACCGTTAGCAATAGGTCTGTTTTTCTTAACAGGATGATTTTTATCTTGATTGACATCTGTGAGGTCATTTATATAGTAGACAGCAGAAGAGATTAGTATTGCTATTCCAAGGGCTAATAATGACTTCAAAATTATAGAAATTACTCCTGAAATATCTTGTTGACTGAACCAAATATTAATTGTGAAGAAAAGAGGAATTAAGACAAGAAAGTTTTTTGTTATCTGTTGTGGCCTAGACGTAACTATTATTTGTTTAAATTTTTTCATAACCTATTGATTTTATAATAATATAATCAGATTATGATATAAAATGTTTTGTAATTACAATGTTAAAAAAAGAAAAAATCAAACTTAATGCTCTTTTAAAAGAGAAAAATATAGCAAAAGACTTAAGGCATGCTGAGGCATTAATTTTGTCTGGTAAAGTANTNTTAAANAANGGTAAAATTTATCCNACCCCTGGTTTNTTAGTTGATAAAAATATTNATTTGAAAATTTTAGATTCNCCTGATTTTGTATCNAAAGGTGGATATAAGTTGAAATTTGGCNTAGATAAATTTGGAATANATNTTNAAAATTTTACATGTTTAGACATTGGNTCNTCAACTGGTGGNTTTACAGATTGTTTGNTTCAAAAAGGTGCTAAAAAAGTTTATTCTGTTGATGTAGGNAGNGGNCAATTACACAACAAATTAAGGAATAATAAAAAAGTAATAAGTNTAGAAAGAACGAATGCGGCNTTTGGATTANGCATANCTGATATTATCGAATTTTTGGTNGCAGATGTATCATTTACTTCATTAAGCACAGTGCTTAAAAAAAATTTAAGTTTACTNAANAGCAATGCTGGTTTGCTAGTATTGTTAAANCCACAATTTGAAACTCANAAAAAACTTGTTCCAANNGGNGGGATAATAANGGATANTTCAGTTTATGCTTCTGTNATTGGNAAATTTATACATTGGGCGACAAAAAACAAACTTAGNATATTAAATATTTCAAAATANAATCATGATAAAANTAANATTAATACAGAATTTTTGATNTATCTAAAAAAATATTAGTAATAATTTTGANAATTCTTATNATATTTTATTGACCAAAATTCATTTCAAAGTTAGAGTGACAGTGTGCATAAAATTTTTCTTTAATTATTATTCAAATTGACAAAAATANATTATTTTAATAGACAAGATAAACCTCATGAGGAATGTGGTATTGTTGGNGTATATAATCCNAAAAAAAATGTTGCAAAAGATTTGTTTTTTGGGNTNTTTTCTTTACANCATNGAGGCCAAGAGAGNGCAGGTATAGCGACTACNTCTGGCTTTGGAATCAACTTAGAAGCAAACATGGGCTTAGTNTCTCAAGTATTTAATGAGNAAAATATATCTAAATTGNCTGGTGGTATTGGTATTGGTCATACTAGGTACTCAACAATGGGTGGNAGTAAAAAAAANAATGCNCAACCATTNATTACTTCAGGTATAAGAGGTGAAATTGCCATAGGCCATAATGGTAATGTTATAAATGCATCTGAATTAAGAGAAGAATTAGCCATAGAATTTGGTTCAAAATTTGAGAGGTCATCAGATACTGAAGTTATTTTAGAGATGTTTGCAAATGCACCAGGAAAAAATTGGTTTGAAATATCTTCATATGTTATGAGAAGGCTAAAAGGTGCTTATTCTTTAGTAATAATGAATGATGACGAGCTAATTGCTGTAAGAGACCCCCTTGGTATCAGACCGTTATGCTTAGGAAAACTTGATGATGGATGGGTAGTTGCCTCAGAAAGCTCAGCTCTTGATAATTTAGGAGCTGATTTTATAAGAGAAATAGAAAATGGTGAGACATTAGTTATAAACTCTGAGGGAGTAAAATCTAAAATATGGAAGGGTTCTAGTAAGGATCATAAAATGTGTATATTTGAGCATATATATTTTGCTAGGCCAGATTCAGTANTAAATGGGGAATTGGCATATGAGACTAGATTTAGGCTTGGATCTCAATTGTTCAAAGAACATCCAGTAGAAGCAGATATCGTTGTGGGAATTCCAGATTCTTCTACTCCTCATGCTGCAGGCTTAGCTGCTGAGTCTAAAATACCTTATTCTGACGCAATTATTAGAAATAGGTATGTAGGTAGAACATTTATAAACCCTGATCAAAGTTCTAGAGATACAAATGTTGCTAATAAGTTTAATCCTATGAAAGAGATTATCAATGGGAAAAGATTAATTGTCGTTGATGATTCGATAGTTAGAAGTACTACTATCAAAAAAGTAATAGCCATGCTAAGAAAAGCAGGGGCAAAAGAAATTCATGTAAGAGTTGCGTCTCCTCCTATAAAATCTACATGTCACTTTGGAGTTGATATGGCTACCTTAAGTCAGTTGATTGCAGCGAATAAAACTAATGAAGAAATAAGAGACTTGATTAAAGCAGACAGTTTAGCTTACTTATCAGTTAAAGGATTAGAGCATGCTACAAAATCTAGAAAATCTGAATATTGTAAAGGGTGTTTTACAGGGAACTATCCTATACCTGTGCAATTAGAAATGGATAAATTAACTTTAGAAAAAGAAATAAAAATATGAAAAATAAAAAGCCTAAAACATATTTAGAATCAGGTGTAGACCTGGGTAAAGCTAAAATTTTAAAGGAATCAATTAAAGATATTGCTGAATCTTCTTTTAATAAAAATGTAATTTCCGGGCCTGGGGCATTTGGGGGAGTATTCAATCATAGTGATACAGATGANGACTACTTGGTTTCAAGCACAGATGGAGTTGGAACTAAATTAAGAATTGCAAACATACTTAATAATCATTTTACAGTTGGAGAGAGTATAGTAAATCATTGTATNAATGACATNTTACCATCTGGNGCCANNCCTTTATTTTTTTTAGATTATATAGGNGCAAATGGATTTGATACAAAAAAGGTTACAGAGATAGTTCAAGGTATTTCANATGCNTGTAAANANGCTAACTGTGTTCTTTTAGGNGGAGAAACAGCATCTATGCCGGATACNTATAATGATGAAGATTATGATCTNGTTGGATTTATTGTAGGAAAAGTAAAAAAGGTAGATTATTTATCANCTTCTAAAACANNNGCNGGGGACTTAATNTTAGGCTTGNCATCTAATGGTCTNCATACAAACGGATACTCATTAGTAAGAAATATTTTTGATACAGAAAAGAACCCTGAAATACTGGAAGAGATAGTTCCGAAAACCGATAAAAAATTAGGAGAAATACTATTGTTACCTCATAAGAGTTACCTTGATGATTTATCACCGATATTAAAAAATATTAATGGATTATCCCATATAACTGGGGGTGGTTTTTATAAAAATATTCCTAGGTCGATTGGTGAAAATCTTTCAGCTGAAATTCAACTAGATGCTTGGACTACTCCTGCAATTTATGAATTTATAAAGCAAGAAGGTAACGTGGACTTAGATGAAATGTATAGAGTATTCAATATGGGAATAGGTATGGCAGTTTTTATTAATCCAGATAAATATGATGAAATAAAAAAACAATTACCTAATTCAATTGTAATCGGTAAATTGGTAGAAAATTTCAATGAAAAAGATAGTGTAAAATTAATTGGTCTATAACAATAATTTAGGGAGAGCAAATGAGAGCTTTAATTTCTGTTTCTGATAAATCTAATCTAGATTTTTTAGCTAAAGAATTTATTGAACTAAATATAGAGATAATAAGTACAGGTGGTACTGCAGACCACCTAAGAGAATTAGGTATAAGTGTAATTGATGTAAGTACAGTTACTGGTTTTCCTGAAATACTAGATGGTAGGGTAAAGACTTTAAATCCTTTTATACATGGAGGACTTTTAGCTAAAAAATCAGATCCAAATCATATTAATCAAATAGAGGATCATTCCATTAAAAAAATTGATATAGTAATAAATAATTTATATCCATTTAATAAAACTATTTCAAAAAAAAATGTAAGTCTAAATGAAGCCTTAGAAAATATAGATATTGGTGGTCCAGCTATGACAAGGGCTGCTGCAAAAAATTTCGAAGATGTTCTTGTTGTAGTTGATCCAAAAGATTATAAAAATTTTATTCAGCAAATAAGAGAAGAGAATATTACTTTAGATTATAGAAAACATCTTGCTTCAAAAGCATTTCAACATACAGCTGCTTATGATGCAAATATAGCAAGTTTTCTTGCAGATGAAAAATTAATTTACCCAAACGAATTATCAATGACATGGAAAAAAATATCAGAAACTAGGTACGGTGAAAACCCCCACCAAAAATCAGCAGTATATTCAAATATAAATGAGAATAATGGAATAGTTAATTCAAAACTTCTTCATGGATTGGATATGTCTTATCTAAATTATTTTGATGCAGATGCTTCATGGGATATCGTAAATCAATTCTCAGAACATTGCGTTGCAATAATTAAGCACGCTAATCCCTGTGGTTTATCAACTAATAATAATCAAACGAAAGCATATAAAAATGCTTTTTCTGGTGATACAATATCAGCTTTTGGAGGAATAGTTGGATTTAATTCAACAGTTACTCATGAAACGGCTCTGGAAATGAAAGGTGTACTATATGATGTAATTGTAGCACCTGATTACGAAAAATCTGCGCTAGAATTATTAAAACAAAGAAAACGTACAAGAGTTCTCCAAGTATCCAAAACAGTAAATAACTCACTACAAATAAGGAATGTGTCTGGAGGTGTTCTTGTTCAAGAAAAAGATAACAAATTTGATAATTATGATAAATGGGAATGTGTAACAAAAGAAAAGCCCAACCAAAAAAATATTTTAGATATGGAATTTGCTTGGAAAGCATGTAAATATATTCATTCAAATGCAATTGTGTTTGCGAAGGATCAAATGATCAAAGGAATGGGTGCCGGCCAACCAAACAGAGCTATTAGTGTTTATCTCGCAGGAAAGAATTTGCTTGATGATGATAAAAATTTCATTATGGCCAGTGATGCTTTTTTCCCTTTTCCAGATGGTATAGAATTAGCTCATAAATATGGTGCATCAATAATTATCCAGCCTGGAGGTTCTATTAATGATAAAAAAGTTATAGAATGTGCTGATAACCTAGGAATAGTTATGATGTTTACGAATACTAGACACTTTCTACATTAATTTTATACATGAATAAAAAAAGTATTGACATAGTTATACCTGTCTTAAATGAAGAGAAGTCATTACCTATTTGTTTAGAAAANATATTAATTTATATAAATGACAATAANCANTATAAATGGNANATCATTATTGCTGATAACGGTTCAANTGATTCTACCAATTTAATCGCAANNTCATATGCGGAAAAATATAAAAATATTTCTCTTGTTACTTTATCTAAAAGAGGAAGAGGTAGAGCTCTTAAAAAAGCTTGGTTGTCATCAGATTCAGATGTAAGTATGTATATGGATGTAGATTTATCTACTGATTTGAAGTTTACTACATTATTGGTAGANGANATAACTAAAAATAATTATGATATATCTATAGGCTCAAGATTACACAAAAAATCAAAAGTATANGATAGAACTCCANTTAGAGAATTCACTTCTAGGGCATATAATCTCTTAATNCATATAATTTTTCCTTTNCCAGGGTTTAAGGATGCNCAGTGTGGATTCAAGGCTATTTCAAAAAATATAAGAAANGATTTATTGAATAAAATAAAAGATAATGAATGGTTTTTTGATACAGAATTATTATTGTTATCAAAAAAGTATGGGTATAAAATTTCAGAAATACCTGTGATATGGAAAGATGATCCAGATACTAGGGTAAATGTTATATCTACGGCAGTAAAAGATATTAAAGGTCTTTTGAGAGTGCGATTTAATTTTTAGATAAATCATAGGTAACGTTTTATAATTTAAAATATAAATATGACATCATTAAATGAACAAGATAAATTTCAATCCCCATTTGTAACATATAATTCTGTAGTTACAGGTGCAACTGCAGATAACGAATTATCTAGGTCAATGACAATTTTGAGAAACGAAGGGATAAATCCTATAGTTGTTATGGAAATTACTTCTGAGTCAACAGGAGTTTTGTGTGGGGTAACAGAGATTCAAACATGGCTAAGAGACTGGTTGTTTTCCTTACCAAAAAATTCTAGAGGACTTTGGTCAGTNCAAGAAGGTAGCAATATTAATAAAGGCGAGGTTGTNGNAAGAATTGTTGGACCATACGCNTCTTTTGGNNTATANGAAACTGCAATATTAGGTTCGTTGTCATCTTCTTCTGGTTGGGCTACGGCAGCAAAAGAGTGCGTTAAGGCTGCAAATGATATTCCTATTGTTTGCATGGGTGCTAGAAATATACATCCTCAGGTCGTAGGAGTAATGGATTATTCAGCTAGAATAGGCGGATGTGCAGCAACATCTACTGCTGTTGGTTCAGATTTACATGGTGGTACCCCGTCTGGAACTATGCCACATTCAATGATACTGTTATTTGGTGATACNTTGAGAGCNGTATTAGCTTTTGACAAGCATATGGCNGCTGATGTTCCTAGAGTTGCACTTGTTGATACATTTAGAGATGAGGCTCAAGAATCAGTTGAAATAGCTAGATCATTGAAGAGAAAATTAAGAGGAATTAGGCTTGATACCCCNAAGGAGAGAGGTGGAGTCACTCCAAGTATGGTTTTTGAAATTCAGTCAAGATTAAGAAATGAAGGATTTGATAATGTTGATATATATGTTAGCGGTGGATTAAATCCTGAAAGAATAAAGGAATTTGTCGATAGTCAGGCTCCAGTTATTGGCTTTGGTGTTGGAAATTATATTTCTTCTGCTAGTCCTCTATCTTTTACTGCAGATATAAAGGCTATTCAATCTGATAAAGTAAAATTTGAAAACAGTAATATTGATGATGTAGATCAGATAATAGAAAATTTCCAACCTATTTCCAAACGAGGCAGACTACCTGGAATAACAGAAAATAATAAATTAGTTAGACTCTTTTAAAGAACGCAAACATAGTTTTATTGCATGAGAATCAATATTTTTTACTTTTGCCCACTCAGCAATTCTTAATCCCACTACCCATATTATCCCTTTTTCATTTTCTAATACTATTGTTTCTTTTCTGTTTCTGTTAGGTATGTTTTGTCCTTTAAGAAAATTATATGCGTTGATTTCTTTTTTCATTCCCAAAGGTCTAAATACATCATTTCTTTTAATAGTTCGTAGTTTAATTGAATCTAAGGAAATATTCTCAGAAATATAAACTGCTAGTTTATTGCTAGGAGGAAAAATACNAGGAAATTTTTCTAATTTTGCGCTCAAAGAATATTTTGTATTGGGTAAACTAATGGTATTGGTTTCTTCTAATTTAGGATAATTAAGTTTAGTAAATTTTTTACTAGTTATTATTTCAGTTTTTGAATTATTTTGAGCATCTAAAAATACAAATGTTTCCTTGTCAAAATATAGAATAATTTTTCCAGGAAGATATACTTTTTTTCCGCTATTTCCATATATTAGTTTTGAGATTTTTATAATATGTTTTTTATCCAAACTTCCCTTATGAATATAATTTGTGCTCCAAATTTTCATTATGACTTTTGCCGTAAGATCTATAGGCAATTTATTGAGAATATCTCTATTGTAAGTATTTTTTTTATTAGTTATAATTTTTTTATAATATTTATCAGTGATCCAATCTAAAATTTTGATTTCTGAACTTATATTTTTTGTGAGTTTAGAAATATTTTCTATGCTTCTATTTGTGACTTTATTTAGTTCTGGTATAACACCTAATCTAATCTTATTACGAGTGTAAATTTTTTTTTGATTTGAAAGATCATTTAAGGGTTTTACTTTGTTTATTTCACAATACTTTATGCATTCAGATTTTCTAATATCTAACATTGGTCTTAAAATTTTCAGAGAACTATTCTTTGATAAGATTTTCATACCGGATATTCCTGTGATACCTGATCCTCTTATTGAGTTATGAATAACTGTTTCAGCTTGATCATCCATAGTGTGTCCTACAATTACAATATCCGTATCATATTTTTTTGCCATAGAGTTGAAAAACTTGTATCTTTCATTTCTTCCGGCTAGTTCTAGTGAAATCTTTTGTTGTTTTGATACTTTTCGTATATTAATTTTATTAGATAGAAAATTAATAGAAAGATTTTCACATATTTTTCTAGATTCTTCTTCGTGTAGATCAGAATTTTTTTCTATTAAGTGATTAAGGTGTAATGCAATTATTTTTCTAGGTTTGTTCTTAAAAAAAAATTTCAAACCTAATAATAATGCAGTAGAGTCTGGGCCTCCAGAAAAACCTACTAATACATTTTTATCAATATCATGGATGTATTTATCTAGGTTTTTTGAAAATATAGTAAAAAAATTTGAATTAGCATTCATATTTAGTCAATTTTTGGTGAGTTTATGGTTGCTTCAGAAATCTTAGTGATTCTAATGCTAGTAATCTTTGAATCTTCCATCTCATTTATTTCCATTCTAAGATCATTAAAAATAATTTTTGCACCAAGTTTGGGAATTATCTGAGCATTGTCAAGAAAAAATCCCGCTAATGTCTCATAATCGCCTTCAGGTATTTCTAGTTCTAATTCATCATTAATATCATCTATATTTATGCTACCATCTACAACGAATGTATTTTCGTTTATTGAAATATAATCTTTTTCTATTCTTTCTCCTTCTTCACTAGATTTTCCAACAATTTTTTCTACTAATTTACTCTGTGTAATTAAACCCGAGATACCACCAAATTCATCTATGACTAATGCTATTTTGTGTCCAAACTTTTGCATTTCTTCAAATAAATTGTCTAACTGTTTAGTTTCAGGTATAAAAAAAGGTTTTCTCATCAATTTTGTGACAATTTGTTCAGCTGGAGAAGAAGTGCTAGGTATCTTACCTATGATATCTTTAACCGATAATATTCCTACAACATTATCTTTATCATCTTCAAATACTGGAAACCTGGTATGAGGATTACTATTATAAACACTCATAAAATCACTAAAATTCGTATTTGTTTTTATCCATATTATTTCTGTTCTTGGAGTCATTAAATCTCTAACTTCCATCTCACTAAACTTGAATATATTATCTAGCATTTCTCCTTTAGATTCTTCTACAGTACCTTCTGCTTCACCTATATCAATTAAAGTTCTAAGCTCAGACTCCGTGACTATGGGTTTTGTGAGAGTCTCTTTACCACCGAGTAGTTTAATTATAATTTTTGGAAAAAGAGTGAATATAAAAACTAAAGGCCATGTCAATTTTATTAGTAAGTTCACAACCCTAGCATTTCTTAATGCTATTGATTCGGATGATAATACTGCTAACGTTTTAGGTGTTAACTCTCCTACTATAACAATAAGAATTGTGCTTATAACAGTTGCTATTATAGTCGAAGTTATAGAAGGATTACCCCCACCAATTGTTGATATTGCAAGAGTTGTACCAACGGATGCAACAACTACGTTAAATAAGTTTCCAAGTAATAAAATTGTTCCAAAAAACTGCTCATAGTTATTTAGAATTTTTATTACAGATTTAGCTCTAGAGTCTCCTTCTTCAAGAAGATTTTCTATTTTATATCTATTTGAGTCTAAAATTGCTGCTTCGGTAGCACTTATAAAAGCGCTACCAATAAGCCCAGTCAAAATAATTATTATTGATATGGTCAATTATTCACCAAGAATTAATATTACATAAATTATGATTATTTTATTCTACAATTAATTTCATTACTTTATCTATATTTTTTCAGCTTCCTCAGAATTTCGAATTGTATCTTCAATTTCTTTTCTTATTTCTATGTTATCTCTAAGAAAAATTCTGGCTGCCTCTCTACCTTGGCCCAATCTTGTATCTTTATATGAGTAAAAAGCTCCACTCTTCTTTATGATATCTTTTTCTGTTCCTATATCTAATATACTTCCTTCTTTACTAATGCCAGAATCATAAAGAATTTCCATTTCTGCTTTTTTAAATGGTGCTGCAACTTTATTTTTTACTACTCGTGCTCTTACTCTATTACCGATTATTTCAGTTCCTACTTTTATGGCTTCAGTTTTTCTCAGATCAATTCTTACAGAACTATAAAATTTTAATGCTCTTCCTCCAGGAGTTGTTTCTGGATTTCCAAATATCACCCCTACTTTTTCTCTGAGCTGATTAATAAATATACATACAGTATCTGTTTTATGTATTATTGAAGTTAATTTTCTCAGAGCTTTTGACATTAACCTTGCCTGTAATCCTACTTGCATATCTGCCATGTTTCCTTCAATTTCGGCTGTTGGTACAAGAGCTGCCACACTATCTATAACAATAATATCTAGGGCGCCACTTCTAATTAGGTATTCTGTTATTTCTAAAGCTTGCTCTGCAGAGTCTGGTTGTGATATTAGTAATTTATCAGTATCTACTCCAATTTTTTTTGCATAATTAGGATCCATTGCATGTTCTATATCTATAAATGCTGCTTGTCCACCCATTTGCTGTGCTTCTGCCACAACAGACATAGCTAATGTTGACTTTCCAGCTGACTCTGCTCCGAATATTTCTATTATTCTTCCTCTGGGTAGCCCCCCTATACCTAATGCAGTATCTAGTGTTAGTGATCCTGTAGGTATTGATTGTATTTGCTCTGAGTTACCTTGTTCACCTAAACGCATTACTGCGCCTTTCCCGAAAGATTTTTCAATTTGAGCGAGTGCTATTTCTAATGTATTATCTTTTTCTTTGTCATTCATTGGTTTTATAATATCTATTTTTTTTGTGGCCATTTGACTTCCTTTTGTAAATAAAATTCTTATTTTTATATATTAGCAC